>CAYPUA010000005.1:47672-56093 GCA_964413875.1 uncultured Bdellovibrionales bacterium | reverse complement strand
GCGATTCGAGGCGCAGCTTGAGAAAGCTCCGGGTGTTTTTTGGGTGGCAAAGACTGGCGGCTCGTACCAGTACGCGCTGAGCTTCGTGACTTCGAAGACGCACCTCGTGGGCGACCTCTTCTCTGCGCTTCGCCCCTCTGAGACTGGAACCCACTTCGACAAGTCGTTCGGAATCCGAATGGATTGGACGATTTATCCGCCGTCGTACCTCACAGGTGACACGAAGAAGCGCAGCCGCATCACATTTCGGCCAGGTGAGTCTGTGGTTGAGATCGATGAAACGGACCGCAAGGTGCTCCGGGTGCTCAGTGACTTTCCCTCGAAGACCGTTGCTGAGTGCTCCCGCATTACGGGGATTAACGCGTCGTCGTTCGCCTACCGCATGGAGCAGCTTCGGAAGCAGGGAGTAATACACGGTCGCCGCTACATGCTTGAGACTCCTCTGCTGGGTGTCAGCAACCAGCGGCTTCTGCTCGTCGACCGAGGGCTTACCGCGCTGCAGCGGCAGGAGCTCTTTGATGTTTGTTCACGGCACCCGAATGTTGTGGCGTTTCTCTGCTGCACCGGAGACTGGGACTTTGAGCTTCGCTTTGAGTCCGAGTCCGTGGCTGAAATCGACGTCTTCTGTCAGCTACTCTACGACACGTTCGGCAACGGGATTGGCTCGCTCAAAACAGTGCAGCAGCTGAGGGTGCTAAAGCAGATCGCCTTTCCGGGGTAGCTCTCGGGTTCTGCTAGCGCTTGGTGCCAAGCACAGCGGCAGAATGGGGAGCTGGATACCCCTCGATCGTGCGCGAGCTGTCACTCGGATCGAGGAAGTCAGCCAAGCTCTCAAATGGCGCCCACTCGGTGCGACGCTGCTCAGCCGGCGTCACAGGACCGAAGCGATGCACCGAGATGTCGCAAAAGCCAGCCTCATCCATGAATGAGGCTAAGGCATCGGCTGTGGGTATGACCCACGCGTTTCGCATCTTCGCATAGCGCTCCTGCGGAATGAGACATTCCGTTCCGGGTCGATCGATCACCAAGCTCTCTACAAGCACGCGGGCACCCGGACGTGCGGCGCTGAAGAGCTGCTGCGTTGCGGCCAGGGGATCTCGCTGATGGTACATGACTCCCATACACAGGATTAGGTCGAAGAACTCCGGGAAAGCAGCTAGAGCGGCGAGGCCGCTTGGGATGAAGGCAAGGTTCGGTAGCCTGAAGATCATCTGCAGGAGCGCAAACTGTAGCCAGCAGCGGTCAACAGGATCGAAGCCCAGAGCTAGCTCCGGCTGGTACTGAGCGAGCTTAAAGAGGAAGTAGCCGTTGCTGCAGCCGATATCGGCGACGCGCAGCCCGCTCTTTTTTGGGAGCAGAGCTTCGAGGCGGCGCCACTTGACCTGAGAGCGCCACTCGGAGTCGATCTCAAGCTCGCCGAGGCGGTACGGCCCAATTCGCCACGGGCGAAGGGCCCACGCGGCTTCCTTCAGCATGCTGTGTGGAGCGTCGGCAGCGAGTGCCGCGGAGATGGCGTCTTCGGAGATGTTGAGGCTGCTACAGCCGAGCCGCTGTGCCTGCGCAGAGCGCAGGCTCCGGCGCAGCTCGCTCCAGTGCTGCGAGCGGAGCACCTGCTTCCAGATTCGCTTGATTTCAGGGGCTAAGAGGGGGGCGGAAACTTCCGTCTTGTACGGAAAGAGGGGGGCTAGCGTTGAGAGAAGAGGGTAATAGTTTCGCACGTATAAAGGGGTACCACGGCTCGGTATGAGGCACTACCAAAAACACGAAAAAAGCCCGATTTGATTAGCTTTTTGCTATCTGGGTACAATAGCAGCTCTCCTCCCATACGCCGGAGGAGGGAGCCGTTTAGGTTTTCTTTATCCGGAAAAGGTGCCCGTTTTTACTGTGCTGCTAAGCACCAAACGGAGCGCCACTTCAGCAGCTTTCCAGGAAGGGAACAATCCATGCTGGAATCGAAGCAACAGGTTTCTAGACTGGTATTTACCCGCACAAGCGGGGAGAGCTTCTGCATCGGAGACGATGTGGAGGTCGAGATCGTTGAGATCGGCGGAGGTAAGGTGCGACTGGCTGTTACAGCTCCTCGCACCGTGTCCGTAGATCGCAAGGAGATCCGCCAGCGCAAAAAAAAGGGAGCATGAAGCCGCTAGCTTCTAGTTCTCGGGTTTTAGCGAAGCGCAAGGATGTCGGGCAACCTGTATCCTTGCGCCAAGCTTCCGCTTGAAAGGTTGCACACAGCTCCTTCCTTCCGGAACCTTTTTCTCCGGACCGCCCTGGTGGTGGCAAGAGTCACAGGTGGCGCAGGACAGCGCGCTAATAGGCAACAAATTCGCTTTCACCCCGCAGCCTTTCTGGGCTACAGTTTCACAATGCGATCCTTTACGGAAACCACCGCAAAAATAACTGTTTCAGTTGAGCCGTCCCCTCTTGAAAGCGAGTCGAAGCCGGAAGAGAGCGTCTACGCCTTTGCCTACCAGATATCGATTCTCAACGACTCAGAGGACACAGTTCAGCTCATGGAGCGTCACTGGGTGATCGAGTCAGCCGAGAAGCAGGTTGGTGAGGTAACCGGGGCCGGTGTTGTTGGGGTCCAGCCGGTGATCGAGCCAGGAGCAGGTTTTGAGTACACTAGCAGTGTCGTGATTCAAGACCCGATCGGCTCGATGAAGGGCAGCTACGTATTTCGCCGCTCGAACGGGGGGTTCTTCGTTGTCCAGGTCCCGCGCTTCAAGCTTGTGTACCTATCCCTCTTTCATTGATTGACCATGCCGAAAGATTTCTTCTCAGTGGAGCGCACCACGAGCCTCACTTCCCTTAAGCCAGGGGCAAAGATTCACGTGATCGGAGTGTGTGGGGTCGCCATGGCGCAGCTCTCGGTTGCCCTGGCTGCGCGTGGGTTCGCCGTTTCAGGAAGTGACAAGGAGTTCTACGAGCCGATGAAGAGCCTGCTCGCAAAGTCCGCAGTCAAGACCCTGACCGGCTACGCTGCTGAGCATGTGCCCACTGACGCGGCGCTCGTCGTGATCGGAAATGCGATCAGCTACGGCAATCCCGAGGTGGATGTCGTCGAGAAGCTGGGGCTCCCGTACACCTGCTTCCCGAAGCTCCTGCAAGAGACAGCGATCGCCGGCAAGCACTCGGTCGTGGTGACGGGCACGCACGGCAAGTCGACGACCACGGCCCTTATCGCGACTATTCTCGTTGAGAGCGCGAAGCAGCCCTCGTACTTCGTGGGAGGCATCGCTCAGGGGCTGCCGAACAGCCTCGAGGTTGGAAAAGGCGGGTTCTCGGTGGTCGAGGGAGACGAGTACGACAGCGCCTTCTTCGCCAAGGTTCCGAAGTTCTCCTTCTACACTCCAGACACGGTGGTGGTGAATGCGATCGAGTACGACCACGCCGATATCTACGCAAACGTAGAGGTGATCGAGCAGGAATTCACGAAGCTCGTCCTCGGGCTCAAGGCTGGGGGCACGGCCGTGTGCTGCATCGACTTCCCGCGTGTGAAGCGGCTCGTTGCTGAATGGCGCAAGGCGGCGAAGTGCTCGATCGTTACGTTCGGGCGCGATCCAGAGGCTGACTTCGTGATAGTGAAGCGCGACTCAGTGGGCATGTCACAGCGCGTGACAGTTCGTGGTCCGGGGCTCGGTGAGGTTGTCATGAACCTGCCGATCGTTGGGGAGTACAATGCGCGCAACGCGCTCGCTTCACTGATCGTTTCGCACATCGTTGGTCTCGAGACTGCAAAGACGGTGTCGATCCTTGAGGGGTTCCGGGCGGTCAAGCGGCGCCAGGAAGTTAAGCTGCAGAAGGGCGGGGTGGTTCTGATAGAGGATTTCGCCCATCATCCAACGGCTGTTCAGCAAACAGTAGAGGCGGTCCGCGAGGCGTTTCCTAAGGCGCGCCTCTGGGCAGTGTTCGAGCCGCGCTCCAACACGAGCCGTCGCAAGGTTTTCCAGAACGACTACGTCGCTGCCTTCAAGGGAGCAGACAGGGTGGTGCTCAAGAACGTGACCGCGCGCGCGATCGATTCGGGCGTCGAGCTCATCGAGGTCGGGGTGCTAAGCGACCAGATAACCGAAGCCGGTGTTCCATCGGCATGCCTGCCAGATGTGCAAGCTATCCGTGACCACATCTGGAGCGAGGTGAAGCCGACAGCGGGCGTTAGCGAGGTTCGGGACGTGGTGTTCGTGATGTCCAACGGCTCCTTCGACGGCCTAAATGACCTGCTCAAGGCGGACCTTGAGAGCCTCTGCGGCTAGGTAGCCGCGAAAGTAGACTGAAAGCGACAACTGCTTCCTCTTCGTGACACGGAGGGCCCGTTTTATTGCGGTAAACGCGATATCGCGCTAAAGACTGGCGCGCATGGATCAGCGCGGTAGAACGGAAAAACAACGGGCGGATAGCCAGCCGAGTGCTGGTAGCGCTGGTGTGCCACTGAGGCCGCCGTACATGCCCGACGTCTCACGGAGACCGGGCGTGCCGGCTCGTGAGGGGTCCAAGAGTGCTGGGGAGATCGGGGCTGTTCTGCGGGGCGTCTGTCGCACCGACCAGGAGCGGACCTTCGTGTCGGTGCTTGAGCTGGCACGGGACAGGCTTGAGCGTATGCCGACCTTGCGTGAGCTTCGGGCGTCGATGGTGAGCACCCCGCTTGAGGCGCTCTCAAAGGACCGGCTCAGCCAGATTCTTCTCAACTTAAATAAGCGGCTCCCGGCGTCCGAAGAGAGGATTCTCCTCACGACCGACCGTGCCTTCTTCCGAGAGCAGGGAGTAGTTGCGGCGGCATACGATTCCTTCCGCCGACTGCATCAAGAGCCACCGACAGTACGAGAGCTCAAAGAGCTTGTGAACCGGCTCGGGCACTCAATTACCGACACTTCGCTCGGTAATATCCTCAAGCACCTGCGCAAGACCAAAGCAACCGGAGGGCTGTCGTTCTCTGTCAGTCGCCGACGGAAAGATCTCACTGCTGAGGCAATTCTTGGTGCGCACCAAGAAGCGGCTGGATACCTGGAGTTCTGTGGAATAGAGAGGCAGCCCAGCGTCGCCCTGGTACAGCATTTTCTTAGGGCGCAGGGACACAGGATTAGCCACAAGGTGCTGACGTATCGCTTAAAGAGCACCCCGAGCCTGCGCAGCCTGAAAGTGTCTTCGGGCTTTGACCCGGCGGATTACATCCTCCCAAAGGCTCACCAGCGCCTGAGCCGTGAGCTGAACCGCCCGCCTACGGCCAAGGAGCTTGCAGGCGAGTTTAATCTCATCTCTCTCGTTCGGGCCTCGCCCGACGCGGTTTGGATGAGAGTAAAAAGGCTCAATGGTTCGAGAGGAATCGGCAAGCAGATGGGCTTTTCGGTTACCTACGGTTCGGGAATCTACGACCACGATCTGCTTCGAGTTGTTAAAGAGGGTGCTTCGCAGCTTCGGCGTGCGCCGACGCTGAAAGAAGTGCAGCGTTTAGCTCTAGCATCGATTCCAGGATCCAACATCGCTCTCGACACGTTGCATCGGCGACTAAGGCGCCTTGAGGTTCGCCTTACAAGCGAGCACACGCTGACCAAGCAGGCCCAGAGAATCGTCACGGACAAGATTCAGGAGCTCAGACCACTTCTCGGGCGGCGCCCATTTGGATTAGAGGTTCGTGAAGCCCTCCGCAGGGATGGCCGTGAGATGACGCCGGAAGAGTTCACCAGCGTCCTTGGGTCCGCCAAGCGGCACCGTGGAAGCGAGTTCCGCCGAGCTGTAATCCTCGGATTCCCCAGTCACTTGGGCGGGAAGCTGCGGCTAGCCTTCGACCAGCTGCGCAAGGCGAACTCAGCCTACCCAAGCGCAGAGGATCTTGCCCGGACGCTGGGCTGGACTCGAGCCGGAGTGCTCGGCGCATTGCCGACTGCCCAGCAGCGAGCAGCCAAATTCGGCTTTGCGCCGGTGGTGCTTGCTGGCACTCCAGAGGCCGAGGCGCTAGATGGTATTGCAGCTCTTGCTCGGGGCGTCGTTTCTCCCGTCACAGGCTCGGTTGGGTCACCGGAAATCTTAGGTGTGCACGAAGCAGTGCGCGCGGCCGCAGGAGACTGGGGGCTGCCCAAACTCCCTGTGGGCGATTCAGCCAACAGCGTGCCCCTTGACGAGAAGCTGCTGCGCTGTGAGCTATGGTGGGCGCTTGTGTCATGCCTCAAGGCGCCACCCTGCGAGATTTCGGAGGATTTTGAGATAGAGTGCCGAGTAGCCGAAGCGCAGCTAGCCAAGCGATTCGGCCTGCAGGTTGCCGCGCAAAATCCGTTCGACGGCCTCCTACAGGTGTTGCGAGTGGCGCGCGAGTCAGGAAGGCTCAGCGCGCAGAAGCAGGACGCGATTGAGCGAAGGGCCGGCGGCGCAGAGAATGTTGCTGGCGCATACTCGATACTGCGGCAAGAGGTTCAGCAGCTCGCCGCGCAGTGTGGCTTTCCGCGCTTGTTGCCTGAGAGCTGGCGCATGAGGCGAAGGGGGAGATAAGGGCATCCTCAGAGCCCTCTCAGATTCCGGGCAACTCGCTTCCCCCATATCTTCGGCTTTATCATCCTCCTGCACCTGCACCAATATCTTAATCATCGTCTAGAAACGCCCATGCGCGGCGAGCGGTGCTCCACCTCGCTGCTACGTTTGCCAGGATTATGATTAGGAGAGTGGTGCAGGTGCAGGAGGAGGAAGATAACCGCGGAGTGATTCTAGCCAAAAAGCTCGCGGCCACAAAAAAAGCCGAGGCGTTTCCGCCCCGGCTTTGCCTACTGCGCTGAGCAGCAACCGCCTAGTAGCGGTAGTGCTCCGGCTTGTACGGCCCCTGCTGCGAGACTCCGATGTAGTCTGCCTGCTCCTTGGTGAGCTCAGTGAGCTGAACGCCTAGCTTCCCGAGATGCAGACGAGCAACCTTCTCGTCGAGCGCCTTCGGGAGGACGTAAACTCCAACTGGGTACTGCCCACGCTTCGTGAAGAGCTCGATCTGCGCCAGAGTCTGGTTTGTGAATGAGGACGACATAACGAAGCTCGGGTGGCCGGTAGCGCAGCCGAGGTTCACGAGGCGTCCGCGAGCGAGCACAACAATCGCGCGCCCGTCAGGGAACACGAACTTGTCTACCTGCGGCTTGATGTTCACTTCCTTCGTGTTCTTCTCAAGCCATGCGATGTCGATCTCGTTGTCGAAGTGGCCGATGTTGCACACGATCGCCTCGTCCTTCATCACCTTGAAGTGCTTGTCGGTGATGATGTTGAGGTTGCCGGTCGCAGTGACGAAGATGTCTGCGAGTGGCGCAGCGGTCTCCATCGTGCAAACCTGGAAGCCTTCCATCGCGGCCTGCAGCGCGCAGATCGGGTCGATCTCAGTGATCAACACGCGGGCCCCGAGCCCGCGCATCGAGTGTGCGCTGCCTTTGCCGACGTCTCCGTATCCAGCGACGACGACTACCTTGCCGGCGACCATGATGTCGGTGGCGCGCTTGATGCCGTCAGCTAGCGACTCGCGGCAGCCGTACAGGTTATCAAACTTCGCCTTGGTGACGGAGTCATTGACGTTGAAGGCAGGTACCTTGAGCTTGCCAGCCTTGAGCATCTCGTAGAGGCGGTGAACGCCCGTGGTTGTCTCCTCAGACACGCCGTAGATGTCCTTGAGCATCTCTGGGTACTTCTCGTGAACGAGCTTGGTGAGGTCGCCGCCGTCATCGAGGATCATGTTCGGAGTCTCGCTGCCGAACGGGAGAGTTTGCTCAAGGCACCAGTCGTACTCTTCGAGCGTCTCGCCCTTCCAGGCGAAGACTGGGATGCCTTTGGCTGCGATTGCTGCTGCTGCGTGATCCTGCGTCGAGAATATGTTGCAGCTTGACCAGCGAACGTCAGCGCCGAGCTCGATCAGGGTCTCGATCAGAACGGCTGTCTGAATCGTCATATGGAGGCTGCCGGCGATGCGAGCGCCTTTCAGCGGCTTCTGCTTGCCGTACTCGGCGCGAAGAGCCATGAGGCCTGGCATCTCCTTCTCTGCCATTTCAATCTCTTTGCGGCCCCATTCTGCGAGGGAGATATCTGCGACTTTGTAATCTGGCTTGCCTGTCTTCATGGCGGTCAACATATTTGTTTCTTTGCTAAAAAGGCTCTTTAGCCGGCATGGACCGGCTGAGCTCCGTTGAACGTTGGGATGCTATAACAGCATAAGGGGCGCTACAAGCTGCGGGATCCACTTCCTACGGTTAGTGGCAACTATCCCTCGTAAGCCGTTTGGCTCTGGGCACGCGAAGAACGCCACCACAGACAGTTTCGATGAGAGGGCTCCTGGAAAAGCCCTAAAAACACGGTGAATAGTTGCGGTTAGTCGCAGAAATGCCTCAATACGGGGAGGCTACCGGACTGCTAGGCAGGAATTGCTAGGCAGGGATGCGGAGGGAAGGACTCAAAGTGAGTAACCTT
>CAYPUA010000005.1:40536-47572 GCA_964413875.1 uncultured Bdellovibrionales bacterium | reverse complement strand
GCCTCCTCTGCATTGAAGCCCAAGAGGCGGCTCTGTTGTGCCAGCGTAAAGAGCAGGTCTCCGAACTCCTCTTCGATTCGCTCGCTGTTGTGGTTCGCTCTACCAGCGGTCTGGGGCGCTGCTTCTTCAAGAAATTCGGTTAGCTCCTCGCGCACCTTCTCTGCGACTCCCTCGGCGGAGTCCCAGTCAAAGCCGACACGCGCGCAGCGCTCGCCGATCTCATGCGCCCGCATCAGCGCGGGCATCGAGCGTGGCAGGCCATCAAGGAGCCCCTTCTTCTGTGCTCCTGCCTCGGCCTTCTCTTTGAGCTTTATCGCTTCCCAGTTCTCAAGCACCTCTTTTGTTCCAGACACCTTCGTGTCGCCGAACACGTGAGGGTGTCTGCGCACGAGCTTCTCCGTGATGCCGCGCACGATGTCCGCGAAGGTAAACAGCGAAGACTCGCGGGC
Organism: uncultured Bdellovibrionales bacterium; assembly: GCA_964413875.1. Lineage (GTDB taxonomy): Bacteria > Bdellovibrionota_C > UBA2361 > UBA2361 > OMII01 > OMII01. Next base: position 47,123 of record CAYPUA010000005.1, on the reverse strand, counting down.
GATCTGACAGTAGAGCCCGATCAGCGAAAGGAGATCTCCTAGCTCCTCGCACACCTTATTCGGGCTCTCTTCGACGGCATCGCCGATTTCGTAGGCCTCTTCGACGAGGTGAGAACGGAGCGACTCGAATGTCTGCTTGAGGTCCCACGGGCACCCACCCTGCGGGTCTCGAAGCTTCTCCATCACTTTCAGGAATTCAACCAACGCCTCGGCGGCTTTTGTGTGCGGGGAATCTGTCATGCGGTGATGTTAGCCTGATTCGCCTCGCGGCGCGAGCTGTGCCCTGTTTGTCGCTTCCCAAATGAGCCGCCTAAAACGGGGCCAGACGGTGGTCTGAGCCAGCGATGCTATGTCGACGGTCTTGACCCCGGCAGCGCGGAGAGCGAGGGCTGCTGCAGTCGTTGTTGCGCCCGTGGTAATGACGTCCTCAATCAGAAGGCAGCGCTTCCGCTGGATTGAGACCTTCGAGTTTGCGGCAAACATGGAACGGAGAGCCTGAAGCCGGTCTTGGTGAGAGAGTGATGCTTGAGGGGCTCGCCGCGTGGCGTGCGTGAGCGCTGGTGAAAGGGCGGGGGCATGTCGTTTTGCCAGCACGCGCCTGCCCATCTCGAAACAGGGCTGAAAGAGCCGCCGACGGAAGTTCACCTGGGATGCGGGCACGGGCACGACCACGTCCCAAGAGTCAGGCCCGAACATCGCATGCAGGTTGTCAGCCAAGATGTCGCCACACATCCGAGCCAAAGTGACGCTCGGCCGAAACTTCATGGCTCGGATGAGGTCTCGTGCCAGCCCTGAGTACTCCCAAACGAAACGGCACCGATCGAAGGCAGGCGGATAGAGAGCGCACGTAGCGCACTCGTTCCCATCGCCAAACCTCACCCCGAAGCACCGCCGACACCGCGACCCGCCGAGCTCGCCCAGCAGCGGAACTCGAGGCGAGCAGCGAAAGCACAGCGAGCCCCCGCGCATCGGGCGAGAGCAAACTAAGCACTCCCGCGGCAGCAGAATCTCTAAAGCGCCGCTGAGCCAGGGCCACAAGAGCAACTCCATGCCCTGTCTATCGCGCCCGCAGCACAAATTGTTGCTACCCCCCCCGGCGCCGGTGGCGTTGAGTCTTCTACAACTTCTCAGAGACCTTGTAGTAGGGCTAGCAATTCGCCCGGGAACGGCACCGGCCCCGGTTTCGGCTCCGATTCCGCTGAGTCTTCTACAACTTCTCAGAGACCTTGTAGTAGGAGACCTCTTAGTAGGGCTATCAATTCGCCCGGGAACGGCACCGGCAACGGTTCCGGCTCCGATTCCGCTGAGTCTTCTACAACTTCTCAGAGACCTTGTAGTAGAGCCTATTCGTCGGGCCATCAATTCGCCCGGGAGCGGCACCGGCACCGGCACCGGTTCCGGCTCCGGTTCCGTTGAGTCTTCTACAACTTCCCAACGACCTTCTCGACCTTCTAGCACCGTACCTATCAGCCCGCCCGACATCGACTACTCATCCCACCAACCCCCTCCCGCACCGCTTGTAGCAACTCCCCCCTTGGTATATTCCCAGCATGAAAGCAGCATCCCCATAGGCCAGCATGAAGAGCTTCACGGTCCCTTTTGATTTCGAGCCGCCAGCCCTGCGCCGAATCGGCTTGGCAGTTGAGCGTGTTAATGGAGTCAACTTGGCGCAGGGGCTCTGTCTACTGCCGGTTCCCGAGCCAGTGATTGAAGGAGCACACGCCGCGATGCTCGCGGGACACAATCGCTACACCTTGGCGCAGGGGATTATCGAGCTGCGAGAGGCTTTGGCCAGCCGGCTGCAACGCTTCAACCACCTCGCTTGCTCCGCGGATTCGCTCATTATCACAGCCGGCTCGACGGGTGCTTTCGAGGTCGTGTGCGAAGCGATGCTCGCTCCGGGCGATGAGGTGGTCACCTTTGTCCCGTTCTATCCATACCATCGAAACACGCTCAAGCGCCGCGGCGCCACGATCAAATTCGTTGAGCTTGCAGGCGACCAGTGGAGCTTCTCTGCCGAGGCGCTCGACCAGGCAATTACGCCGCGCACGAAGTTCATCTTGCTCACTAATCCAGGCAACCCGACCGGCAAGGTGTTCTCGAGGGCTGAACTTGAGCAGATCGCAGAAATCGCAAAGAGGCGCGACATCCTGGTCGTCTCCGATGAGGTGTACGAGTACCTTACCTACGACGAACGCGAGCACATCTCGGTGGCAACTCTGCCCGGCATGGCTGAGCGCACGCTCACGATGGGCTCTTACTCAAAAACGTTTGCCATCACCGGTTGGCGGATCGGCTACTTGCTGCCACCCGCACCGCTGTACGAAACGCTTAAGATTATCAACGACCAGATGTTCATATGCGCCCCCGCGCCCCTCCAGCACGGTGTGGCTCACGGCATCAAGGTTTTGCCGGAGGGCTTCTACGCCGGGCAGCGAGAAAAGTACGCACGCAAGCGCGCCACCCTGACAGAGGCGCTCAAAGCCGCAGGCTTAAATCCAGTTGTCCCGCAGGGCGCTTACTACATAGTTGCGGCCACGAATCACCGGTATCCAGGGCACACTTCCGGTGAGGTCGCGCAGCTCCTCGTAGAGCAGATTGGGGTAGCTGGCGTTCCCGCGAGCGATTTCCTTGGACCACAGGTTGAGCAGGATCCCGAGCGAAGCACATTCTTAAGATTCTCCTTCTCCGTTCCTGATGAATCTATAGAGGATGCTTCGGGCCGCCTCCGCCGTCTTTGAAAGCGTTCGTCCGGCGTCTTTTAGAACTCAGAAAATAAAGCCGAAATAGATTCGCTTTTTTCACAAAAACAATCGCAAGACTCAGTCCCGATGAATGTTTTCGTGTTCACAGCAGAGTCCGTCTCTGGCTTGTGTTTGAAGGCTCTAGATCTGGGAATCCAAGTTGAGTTCCCTGTAGGCTCCGCCTCATGAAAACAGCATCGCTCCTCGCACGCCTCACTTCTACTTCTCTCGCATCTCTCGTTACAGCATCGTTGGCGCTGCTTTTGCTCCCACGACAGGCCGCTGCCGGACCGCTCGTAAGCGTGTTCAAGGGAGAGGAGATCGTAGTGTCTCTCAATCCCGGCGCAGCGGTTTCGGGCGCGGCGAAAGGGGCACAGCTGTCGGCGCTTAGTCGACCAACAGGCTTGAGCATGAAGCCCCTCGTTGGCTCGCGCCGTGTTGGAGTGCTTTCGTACTCAACAACGAGCATGGCCAAGAGCAGGAGCGTGGTGCAAGTCGACTCCGCCATCATCGCCCAGCACTGTCAGCGAATCATCGCTAGCAATCCCGGCACATCGATGACGTGCGAAGCCAACACAGTTGTGAAGGCGGTCCGCTACCCGAATGATCCTGACTTTGGGAAGCTCTGGGGCCCGCGGATTATCGGGGCACCAGTGGCATGGGACATGTCCACTGGCAGCAAGAGCGTCACGGTTGCAGTGATCGACACGGGTATTGAGAGAACGCATCCCGACCTCGCAGCGAACATGCTCGTCAACAGCCGTGAAATCTTCGGCAATAGGATTGATGATGACGCAAATGGGTACGTCGATGACTACTATGGCTATGATTTTTACAGCCAGGATGGTGACCCGAACGACGAGTTCTTCCACGGAACACACTGTGCCGGCACAATTGGCGGAGTAGGGAACAACGGCATCGGAGTAACAGGCATTGCATGGAACGTGTCGCTGCTTGGCGTCCGCATCATGGGACCTGACGGAAGCGGTTCGGTGGCAGATCTCGCCCTTGGTATTCAGTATGCGGTTGCTCGGGGGGCAAAAGTTATCAACCTGTCCCTCGGAGCCGGACAGTCGAGCGCTGTCGAGAACGCCATCATAGAGGCTCAGCTGAATGATGTGGTGATCGTGGCTGCGGCTGGCAACAACGGCGGCAACAACGACACGAACCCATTCTATCCGGCTAGCTCTCCGTCTGACAATGTCATCGCGGTTGCGGCAAGTAATCCAACCGACTCGCTTACGTCGTGGTCTAACTACGGTGCAACAAGCGTTGATGTGGCAGCTCCGGGAGAGGCAATATACAGCACGACACTCAACGGACAGTACGGAACAGCCAGCGGCACCTCTATGGCCACGCCGCACGTAGCCGGCATCGTTGCTGTCATGCGCTCAGTGAATCCTGCGCTCACTTTTGCGCAGATCAAGAATATCTTGGTGAATACGTCGGAGCGCAAAACCTCAATGCAGGGAAAAGTCGCTGCGTCCGGTCGGGTGAGCTTCTTCCGGGCAGTCTTGGCTGCAGGGGGTACGCTGCCCACTCCAACGCCGGCACCGACGTTGACGCCGACTGTCATGCCAACGGTGACTGCGACAGCGACCGCAACACCGACCGCGACGGCTACGCCAACGCCGATTCCGTACACGGTAGCGCTTTCGGCTGAGAAGATCGGCAAGTTTACCCGATTTTTTGGCACTGCCATCAACGTCCGGGGAGTGCCGGTGATGCCCCTCTTCGTAGACGTCTTCTGTGCAGGGCAGTACAGGGCCTCGGGGCGAACCGACGCCAGCGGTCGATACGAAGTGTACCTGAACACTTTTCAAGCCGGGCTGTCGTGCTACGCACAGGATGAGTTTGGTGTGCGTTCAGCAACGGTCGGGTCTCCTTAGCTTGAACAGGAGCTTTGAGGGGTGTGCGCAAAAACCCCAGAGAGCTACTTTCACCGAGCCGTGTCCTAGCGTGTCCCATAGTCCCGCCCTGGAGCTCGGGGGCGGGGTTAACCGCTAAAGGGTGCCAGAGCTAACTTCCGAGAGATGGTCGTCGCTGAGCGTCGTGTCCCTATGCGGGCGCCCGCTACCCTGTCCGTGCATCTCCAGCGGCTAGTGGAATTTCGTAGGGCAGCAAACCGCGCCAGTTCAGGCATTAAGCGCTGCTGGCTCCTGGATAAACTGCTCGCAAGCCATCGAAATGCAACTAGTGAGGGCAAACCAACCATAAATGCTCCTAGAAAGTGCCTGCTCACCGGAGTCGGCGTAAGAGCTGCCAGGAGGTTTTGTGGCGATGACATATGACAACATGAGTTTGGGAGTCATCGATACAGCCCGCGCGCGCTCCGATTCGCGGCGCAGCGGGGAGAATCAATCTGCCGAAGCAAGTGACACTGTTGATAGCTCTAGTCTTCGAATCTCTCTGCGACCCTCTCGGTCAAAAAAAAGTTCCGGCGAAGTTACCCCTGAGGACATTCAACTCCAGATTCTCGGGGTCTTGACCACTGGTGGTGGTCGAACAGTAGCGGACCTGACCAAGACTCTCGGGCTTAAGCCGCGCACGGTGCGGTATCAGCTAGATCAGCTCCTGGAGCGTCATCGGATTGAGCGCGCAATCATGCTGAACCAGCGGGCGCTGGGAAACCACGTGTTCAACGTCTTATTCGATTTGCCCCGGCTTTCTACGGTTTCAGCGCTTGAGTTTCTTGAGAAGCGTCCGGAAGTATCGTGGCTGGCGGAAAATATGGGGCATCGACGATTCGAAGTCACATTCTATGCCAAAGATATGATGGAGGCTTCCAGGCTTATGCACTCGATGGGAGAGTCCCTCGGTGTGCACTTTCGCGATCCGGTGTTCGGGCTAGAGGTTGAGCATCGTCACTGGGGACTACGCTTTCTCGCGGAGCGCCAGGTAACGAGACCGGTAGCCCATTTTGTCGCGACAAAAGAGCCGATTGTGCCGGACGAAATTGACCTGAAGATTCTGCAGCTTTTGCGGCTCGAAAGAAACCTGTCGATGTCGAGCCTTGCAAAGGGTGTTGCGTTGCCCGAGTCAACGGCAAAGTACCGAGTTGACAAGCTGCGGGAGGGAGGAGCCATCTCGGAAGAGATATACTTCTTGCGCTCTGACCAGGATTTCGTGCAAGCGCAGCTCGTCTTAAACTTGAAGTCGCGCTCCCCCAAGCGTGAGCAAGAGGTCGTTGATATTTGCTCGCATAATCTGCACGTCGAGCAGCTCATCACCGGGTTTGGCAGCTGGGACTTCAAGGTTGTCTTGCGAGCCAAGACTGTGAATCGGCTTCTCGAAACAGAGGAGCTTATCCTTCGTTCTCTCGGGAAGAATGTCTCAAAGGCCTCAATGCTCGTGCGAAACCGGGTGATTGCCGGCAGAGAAGGATAAGCCCGCCGACTAGCGTGGTCGTCGTTGGCGCTACCGCGGCTCCAGGGCTCGGACGAAGCATCGTCGCAATTTCATTCTTGGTACTATTTCGCAGCTTCGGGGGCAGAGATCACCGACAAGCCCCGTGACTTCCCGCCCAGAGCTTTCGGGAGCATTGAGAAAGAAAATTGGGCGTGTGGCATTTCCGTACGGACAACAAAAAATTCGTTGCCCGTACGGAGGGAAAACCGTCAGCCGTCCATCAAGTGCGCAAGCGACAGTTCTTGTAGCCTGCGAAGAATGGTCAGCTCCTCGTCTTTGAGCTTCTCAAGCCTCACGATAAGCTCGGAGCGCTCTTCACAATCAACTTGAGGACGACTTTCGGTGACGTCCTGCGAATGAGTGCCTTGCATGGCAATCTCCTCTGAAGAAACCATCGAAAAACCCGTGTGGTACGCCCACACAGCCCGGATCACT
>CAYPUA010000005.1:24812-40436 GCA_964413875.1 uncultured Bdellovibrionales bacterium | reverse complement strand
GCTAAAAGAGCGGGGTGCCTGTCATCTCCTTAGGCTGTGACACGCCCATCATCTTGAGCAGCGTCGGCGCAACGTCACACAGTGCGCCTCCGGGGCGCAACGTGACGGGTTGCGGGTAGCCCACAAGGATAACCGGAACAGGGTAGGTAGTGTGAGCTGTGTGCGGCGTGCCATCTTCGTAGTTAACCATCTGCTCGGCGTTCCCGTGGTCAGCGATGATGAGCGCTTCGCCACCCACAGACTGCAAGGCTTTCAGAATCTGCCCGAGGCATGTGTCGACTGTCTCGACTGCTTTGATGCCTGCGTCCACTACGCCGGTGTGCCCGACCATGTCGCAGTTGGCAAAATTCACGACGATGAACTCGTACTGGCCAGAGCGAATACCGTCCACGACGAGCTCCGCCACGCCTGGAGCGCTCATCTCCGGCTTCTGGTCGTAGGTCTTCACCTCGCGCGGTGAGGGCACCATCTTGCGGTCTTCGCCGTCGTAGGGCTTCTCGATTCCGCCGTTGAAGAAGTACGTCACGTGAGGGTACTTCTCTGTCTCAGCAACACGCAGCTGCTTCCTGCCGGATGCGGCTACGACCTCACCGATGTGGTTCTTGATGTCGAGCTGTGAGAAGAGGAAGGGAAGCCCAAACGAGTGGTCGTACTCTGTAAAGCACAGCACGCGGCTCGGCGAGGGGATCGGCGCAGTGCGGCTGAAACCTGCGAAATCTTTCGCGCAGAGCGCAGCCACGATCTCGCGCATGCGGTCTTCACGGAAGTTGAAGAAGACTACGGAATCGTCCGCGCCCAGTTTGCGGTCGGAGGTGACAGCAGGCTCAAGGAACTCATCCGTGATCCCTTTGGCGTACGATCCTTGCACGTAGGCGGGAAGGTCTGTGGTCTGAGTGCCTTTGCCGAGGGCGATCGCGTCATAGGCGGTCTGCACTCGCTCCCAGCGCTTGTCGCGGTCCATCGCGAAGAAGCGGCCACACACGGAGCCGATGCTGCAGCGCGGGAACGAGGGGAGGACCGCTAGGAGATCCTTCAGGTCGTTTGCGAAGGACGTCGGCGACACGTCACGGCCGTCGCTGATGAGGTGCAGCACCAGATCGGCGCGAGGACAGTCTTTCGACAAGCGGGCGAGGAGCAGCTTTGCGTGCTCGAGGTGCGAATGAACGCCGCCAGTGCTGTAGAGCCCTACGACGTGAATCGTCTTTGATGACTGGCTAGCCTTGAGGAACGCTGTGTACTCGGGTGACTCCGCGAGGAACTTCCCCTGCAACGCTCTGCTGATTCTGAGGAGCCACTGCTCAACGACTCGTCCAGCACCGATGTTGAGGTGCCCAACTTCGGAGTTTCCCATCTGTCCGGTCGGGAGACCGACGGCTTCACCGAATGTGGTTAAGGTCGTGTGTGGGCAGGTCGCCATCAGTCCGTCGATGACAGGCTTTTTGGCAGCGGTGATAGCGTTGCCGCTCGGGTTTGGGTTGAGGCCGAAGCCGTCGAGAATGCAGAGCAGAGTTGGTTTCTTCATAACGGAGAGCGTAGTGGCTACAACGGGCTCGCCGCTTGACCCTACGGGGTCGAGAGAGTCGGCGATGGCTCGCTCCGAGACTGTACCAGGCTGGAGCTTCCGCTGGAAGGGTTGGTCCCGGATGGGTCGACGAGGCGCTCCCAGAGCGGTCCGGTTTCTTTAATCATGCCGGAGCGGCTGAGGCACAAGCCCTGAAGGTGAATGTGTTCCTGAATCATCTCGGGAGTCATCTCGACACGCTCGCGGTCGGCGAGGGCGCAGATGGTGTCGAGGAGCTGTCGTGCGTCGTCGGCTCGCGTGGCGATCAGCATTGTCCGGACGAGGAAGAGCTCGGCACGAACGCGCTCCAGGCCCTTGGCGCTTTGCGCGGCGCTGCGCGCGGCTGCCACGGCGCGATCAGCCCTGACTTTGAAGTCTCCAGTTGAGGTGTTGAGCCATAGGTCGCAGACCTTGTGCCAACGTGAGGGAGCTCCGCCGGAGGCCTTTGCGGCTTTCACCAACAGCTCCGCGGCCGGATCGATGTTGCCGAGAGTCACCTCAATCTCGGCAAGCCTGTCGAGAGCGGGCACAAAAGTGGGGTTTTTTCGCACAAACGGGACCAGCGCTTCTCGAAGCGTTGCGTCACTGCGGTGCCGCTGAAGGATTGACTCGAAGGTCAGCCGCACGCGCGCTTCCGCGAGGCCGTCAGACGCGGACCCCGACTTCTCCAGCTCGTACTGGTACTCGAGCGCGTCATCGATGTGCCCCATTTTCTCGCTCAGGTCGCGGGCCTGCTCAAGCGCGAATTGGTTCGGGGATGCGTCAAGCACGAGCGCCAAGTTGTCGCGAGCGGCGGTGTTGTTGCCGAGCTTGCGGTTGAGCTCCGCCGCCCGGAACAGCACTTCGAGGTTTAGCTTGCTGCTCATGCGAGTAGAGTCAAGAACGCGCAGCGCCTCGCGCAGGTCGCCGTTCTGCTCAAGACAGCGCGAAAGCTCAACCCGCGCGATGACGTTGTCCTGGTCGTGCCTAAGGATCTGCTCCCAGACGTCTCGCGCCGCTGCGAGCTCGCCGCTGGCCATGTACGAGCGTGCCTTTACGAATAAATCGAAGAATGCCTGGCGGCTGCGCTCGGCAGCCCGAAGCTTGCGCTCACGCAGGTAGCTTTTGAAGCCGAAGAACAGCGCAACAAGCGACGCTGCGATGCAGCCTAGTGCGAAGACGCCGATGTAGATTACGCCCGCATAGGCTTGAACCTGAAGCGTTGGCCCAAGCTTTAAGGTGGCGGGCTCTGAGTTGGAGAGCGTGACGTAGAGCGCGGCTCCGATGATCAGGGCGAGGATGATAAACCTGTTGAACTGTCTAAGCATAGGTCAGGCGCGCGAGGATGAGCCGAGGGGAGCTTACCCTCTTTTGGGGCAGGTGACAGGCTCTTTTCTGGTGGGGTTGGCGCAGACCGTGGCGCAGTATCCGAACGCAAGATGGCTGGCTGATCAGGAGCGGAGGGATCGAGGGTGCCGACACTTCGGCGCAGGCATAAAAAAACCCGCCGACCAAGTCTCCCTGGTCGGCGGGCTTCTAGCCCTCCGTTTGGGGTAGGGCTACACGTTCGAAGCCAATGCCTCTTCCGGCTGCTCTGTTGGAGGCGTCGGCGGAGCAGGTGTCGGCGGCGTTGGTGGGCGCGAGGAGGCTGAGCCTGCCCGACGCACGATCACCGGCGAGTTGATCAGGAGGGTCGTCTGGTCCTCGATGCGGTGGTACTTGACGTCAAATCCCTCTTTGTCGATCACGAAGTACTTCTCGATGACCTTGACCATCTCTTCTCGGAAGCCCGCCATCTCCTCGTTTGTGAGGCCGGTGCGATCTTGCACGAGCACGAAGTGGAGACGGCTCTTAGCTGCAGCCTTGCTGCTGTCATTGTCTCCGAAGAGCCTTTTCCTGAGTGCGTTGAACACGTTTTGAAACTCCCTCAGTAACTACTATCTACTTGACCTTAAACGTAATGGGTCCATCCGTACAGATGAAAAACCTTTAGCTGGCTACTCCGAGGCGGCGCGTCAGGCGGCTCCAAATCGATCCACCCCCGAAGTTCGGTATGGGGATCTGCTCGCCGCACACACGTCCTGCGATTCTCGTAAATGCTTGACCCGCCTTCGATTTCGGGTTGTAGACGACCGGCTCTCCGGTGTTTGCAGCAACGATGATCTGCTCGTCTCGCTCGATTACCCCAAGGATCTCGACCCCCAGGATGTCCTGCACGTCACGCACCGAGAGCATGTCTCCGCGGCGAACCATGTCGAAGTCGATACGGTTAATGATGAGGCGTGCCTCGATCCCCTTCGACGAGAGGAGCCCGACTACTCGGTCTGCATCTCGGATGGCCGAGACTTCCGGGGTCGTCACAACGATCGCTGACTCTGCACCTGCACATGCGTTGCGGAAGCCCTGCTCGATGCCTGCCGGAGAATCTACGAGGATGTAGTGGAACTCTCGGCGGAACTGCTCAAGCACGAACCTGATCTCGGCCTCATCAATCACGTCCTTGTCGTCTGTCTGGGACGCTGGGAGGAGGTAGAGGTTGTTCGAGCGCTTGGACTTGATGATTGCCTGAGCCGGCTTGCAGATCTTCTTTGCGACGTCCACCACGTTGAAGACGATGCGGTTCTCAAGACCCAAGATCACGTCGAGGTTTCGAAGTCCGATGTCAGCATCGACTACCAGCACGCGCTTTCCACGCAGCGCCAACGCGGCGCCGAGGCTAGCAGTTGTCGTAGTCTTTCCTACGCCACCCTTGCCTGAGGTGATAACAATAACCTCGCCCAGGTCTTTATTGGCTCCAGGTGAGCCGGTTCTGTTGTTCATCGATTACTCCCTTCTACGCGACCAAACGGTTCGTGACTGATAAGGCTCAACAACGATCATATTGCTCTCCACTCGCGCTACCTCTGGCTGGCCGCCGCGGGGCAGGCTCTCGGCGTTCTCGGCTCCTGAGCCACGAGAGATTACAAGACCGATGCGAAGCTGTGTTGGCTGGAGGTTGAGGCTAAAGATTACTCTGCCTCCGCCGCTTTCGTCGTACGCTCCAGCGTGCGCGATGCCGCGGAGCGTGCCGAGGATGACGATGTCGCCTCCTGCGATGACTTCGGCACCAGAGTTAACGTCGCCGAAGATGATAATGCTGTGCTCGGTCTCGACCTTCTGCCCGCCGCGAAGCGTTCCGTACAGGATGCGCGCGTCTGGCTCATCCCACAGCATCGTGCCGGGGGCTGTGTTGCGCCCCTCAAGGGTGTCGATACCGTCGAAGAGGCTCATTCCGCGGTCCTGAGCCTGGGGCTGACGAAGGGTTGTTGGCGTGGATGCTGTTCGGGAACCCCCTACAACGGAGAGCGCAGAGGCTCCCGCCGAGGTGGCGGTGTCAGCGGCAGGGCTGCCGACCCGCGAGACAGTCGGCTTGAGCTTCGAGCTGCGAACGCTGACGGAGAAGTCATTGCCGAGCAGCGCCGTTAAGTCCTGAACGATCGCCTCCTCTGGCTTCTTTCCGATCCACTCAAGCGCTACGTCGTTTCCTGTTAGGAACGAGCGGCGAGATTCGAGGAAATCCACCACGGCCGCCTTGAGGTCCTGCTGCTCTACTCTCCCGTCGATGCGCAGTACGAGCCCTTCTGCCGTTCCACGCGCGGTGATGATGTTGCTGCGCTCTTCCGTGGAGGTCTTCGCGCTCGGGGATGTTTCTGGAGGAGAGGCAGGGGACGAACCTGCGGCTCGGAGGGCGGCCGCCGGATCTTGGCTTTCCGCCTCGAATGCGCCCTCGCCGTCTTCGTTGAATGGATTGTTCATACCGCTCCAAAGGTGAGAGCCCGATTTTTGGGCGCCCGGTAGTGTAGGGCTGCGTGACGAAAAAATCTAGGAGAAAACGATCTGGAAAAAAGATCTGCGCGACCAGGTTTCCAAAAAAAATTCTCTTCGCAACTCTTGACGTCGTGGCAACTGTCCACTTCGTCGCGACGCTGCTCTTTCACCGAGCATTGCCGCCGTTACTTTAAGTGGCTTATAGCAAAGGGCTTGAATCAACGTCAACAAACTTGTGTTCGAAAAACTGCTCTGGTGTGGGCGAAAATCGGGGTTGTGGCGCGAAAAAAGTCCCTTCTTCTCTCCCGTTTCTCTTGACACGGCGAGGGGACGCCCCGTGATACTGCCGCTTCGGAGAAGTGGGTAACAGTTGAGGTTGGTTTGGTAGGTATGGATGCACAACATCGCTCGTCTTCAGGCCTAGCACGCGCCGTCTGCAGCTGGATTAGCAGTGGCTTCTGCAGTGGCCACGCGCGAGTGGCGCCGGGCTCGGTTGGTAGCGTGGTTGCCCTGGTTTTTGTTGGGCTTTTGTGGTGGTTCGGCATCGTGACGACGCCGCTGCAGGTTGCGTTTCTGGCGCTTGCGACCACTCTTGTTGGGCTTGTCTCGGCGCACGTCTCTGTCTCTGGCAGTGGAGAGAAGGATCCGGGCTGGATTGTGATCGATGAGTGGGCTGGGCTCTACGTTGCGCTCATCGGAGTTGATCCTTCTGCTCCCTGGATGGTGCTCTCGGCGTTCTGCCTCTTCCGGTTCTTCGATGTACTTAAGCCCGGGCCCGTAGCGTGGGCAGAGCGTCTGCCGGGCGCGGTGGGGATTATGGCTGACGACCTAGTGGCAGGAGCATTGTCAGCGCTCTGTGTTCAGGCGATCTGGGCGCTGTGGGGCTCAATTGTTGCATGATAAATCGTTTTGCCTGGAAAATTCCCCTCGCGGGCTGTGCCCTCTTGGCTGCTGCGGTGGTTTCCTCGTGCTCCCCCGGGTACGTGGCGCGCGGTGCCTACGAGCAGGGGAAGATATTGCTTGGGCGTCGCGACATTCCCGACGTGCTCAAAGACCCAGACACGCCTCAAGACGAGCGTGAAAAGCTTGAGCTCGTGCTGGAGGCGCGCGCCTTTGCGATGGGGATAGGTCTCTCGCCCGGCGGCTCGTTTACCACCTACAGCGACATCGGAAAGGACACTCTCTCTTGGGTTGTCGTCGGCGCGCGCAAGGATTCTTTCTCGCTCTACACCTGGTGGTTCCCGATAGTTGGGCGGGTTCCGTACAAGGGGTTCTTCGACAAGGAAGATGCTGAGCTTCAGGGCAAGGAGCTTGAAGCCGAGGGGTACGAGACCTGGGTGCGCGGCACTGACGCTTTCAGCAGCCTTGGATGGCTAGACGATCCGGTGCTTAGCACGACGCTGCGAAATCCGCCGGTGAGGGTTGCCAACACGGTCATTCACGAGAGCGTGCACTCGACGGTCTGGATACCAGGTAGCGTCCCCTTCAACGAGAGCTTGGCGCACTTCATCGCGATGAAGGCAACCGAGCAGTTCTTTGTGCAGAGAGTTTCGGCCTGCAAGGCAGAGAGTGGTCGCGATTGTTCGATCGGCGAGTCGATGCTCGGCACCGCCCGGCGGGATTCGGAGGTGCAGTACGACTTGGCTCTCCAGGTGCAGGCGCTCTACGCGGCTCTTGAGAAGCTCTACAGCGACCCGCAGCTCTCTTCAGAGCAGAAGATCGCCAAGAGAAGCGCTGTCTTCTCTGAGCACGTGACACCGCTTCGGACGAAGTATCCTCAGATGCAAGCGTTGCGGCAGGCCAACAACGCTGAGATTATGCAGCTCAAGATCTACATGACGGATCTGGGCCTGTTTCGGGAGCTCTTCACTCGTGTGAAGGGTGACTGGGCTGAGTTCTTGCGGCAGATTGAGGAGATTCGTTCCCAGCAATCAAGTGGTGATGGCGATGATCCGTTTCTGCTGCTGAGAGAAAAATTGAAGGAGACCCCATGAACAGCTTCGCCGATCGGCTCCAGGCATCAATCGAGAAGAGCGGCAGTGTGCTCGTTGCGGGGTGTGACCCGGTAATCGATGCGCTCCCGCCTTTTTTGTTGGCAGAGGCAACGCGTCGGCACAACACCGACCAGGGTATCATCTCGCATGTTCTTGAGAGCTTCGGTGAGGCGTTCCTTGCGGCTATAGCCGGCAACGTCGCGGCAGTTAAGCCGAACATCGCGTTCTTCGAGCAGTATGGCCTCGCCGGGCTCTCCGCATTTGAGAAGCTCTGTCGCGAGATCCGCGCCCAGGGGATTCCGGTTATCACGGATGCTAAACGTGGCGACATCGGCTCCACGGCTGCGGCGTACAGTGCAGCGTACCTCGGTCAGGCCACGGTGGGCGGGAAGCCCTACAGGGCGTTCGAGACAGATGCGCTCACTATTAGCCCGTTCCTTGGATTTGACACGCTTGAGCCGTTCCTGAGGGACTGCGTGCTGCACGGAAAAGGGCTCTTCGTTCTTGTGCAGACATCTAATCCGGGAGCCAAGGCGCTGCAGGGGCTGTCGGCAGATGGGAGCACGGTTAGCCAGCATGTTGCGCGGTGGCTGGCGCAGCATTCAGAGAAGCTGCAAGGGGCGTGCGGATGGTCGGGGCTCGGGGCTGTTGTTGGGGCCTCCTACCCGCAAGAGGCGAAGGACCTTCGGGCTGTCATGCAGACGAACTTCTTCCTTATCCCAGGTCTCGGAGCACAGGGGGCTGGTGCCGAGGATGCTGTTGCTGGGTTCGCCTCTCGGGGCGGAAAGCGCGGCGGGGCCCTAGTGAACGCTTCGCGAGGTTTACTAACAGGAAGCTGCTCAAACCTAGAGGAGCTCCAGCAGCTCATCCGCGCCAACGCCAAGAAGTTTAACGCCGAGCTAAACCAAGCCCTGGCATCCTAGCAACCCGAAGATCCTCAATCAAAAAGCCAACATAACAGCCTACTACAACCTCTCAGAGACCTTGTAGTGGGCGCAGCGCAGCGACTACAAGGTCCTACTACAAGGTCTCTGAGACGTTGTAGTGACGGCGGCAACCACGAACTCTCAGGGAACTCGCGGTGGTTTGACTTTGGGGGGTAGGTCGCGCACGATAGCGGACCCATGACGATATTCCCTAAAGGCTCCAGCAAGTTACCGTCCGGCAAGGAGCCGTCTGTAGATCCCCTCCTGGGGAGCTTCGCGCAGTACGAAGACAACGCGGCGGTCATCCTTGCGGTGGTCGTCTCCACCAAGAAAGAGAAGCTCGGGATTCTGAACATCCGGGGCAGGGAGCTTGAGCTAGCGGCAAGCCGTCTCTACCTCCTGCCCGGCAAGGAGCCGGTTGGGGTTAGCGGGCAAGCAGCCCGAGTTGAGGCGATGAAGGTTCTGCAGTCAAGGATCGACGCAGAGGCGGATCAGCTCGACGTTCAGGAGCTTTGGGGGTTCGTGTGCGAGGAGCCCCGGGCGTTTTCGGTGTCTGAGCTGTGCAAGAGCTACTTCGGATCAGATGAAGTCGCCCAGCACGCTGGGATGAGAGTAGCCCTGATTCGCGAGAAGATTCACTTCAAGCGAGAGAAAGACCTCTTTGAGCCACGACCGACGCATGTCGTTGAGGACCTGCGCCGCGCTGAAGAGGCACGCCGAAAGAAAACAGCGGTACGAGATGCCACGATTGAGTTCCTCTCGCAGCGCTTTCGCGACTCGTCGTTGCCGGTGCCGCTTGAAGCGCAGGACAACATCGTATTGATAGAGGAAGTTGCTGCCGGCATTCAGCATTCAGATCCTGGCCGCCAAAAAGAGGGGAGGGAGCTTGTTCATGCAGCGTGTGATGCCCTTTCGATAGCGCAACACAGCAACATCGAGAGGCAGGCCTTCGAGCTTTTAGAAAAAGTTGGTTTCTTCCATCGAGACACGAACCTCTCGCTCATTCGCCACAGCATTCCGCTGTTATTTGACTCCGAATGCGTTGAGGAATCGCGGGCGTACGAGCCGGCTCAATCCGTTGATGTCCTTCCTCCGCATGAAAAAGGCTTCCGCAAGGACCTCACGCGATTGCAGGCCATCACGATTGACGACTCTTCGACCAAAGACATGGATGACGCCATCACGCTTGAGCGCTCGCCAGATGGCTGGACGCTCGGCATCCACATTACAGACGTCTCATGCGCGGTGCTTCCTGAAACGCACCTGGATCGAGTAGCCAAGCGCCGGGCAACATCGCTCTACTGCGCTGATCAGACCATCAACATGCTGCCGGAAGAGCTCTCGGACCTTAAGCTAAGCCTGCGCCAGGGAGAGGTGCGGTTGTGCCTCTCGGTAATTTTGCAGCTGAATTCCTCCCTTGAGGTTGTGCACTCCGAAGTGCTCCCATCGTGCATCCGTGTAGCCCAGCGACTGAGCTACGACGATGTCGATCGCTTGCTTGAAGAGGGCGATTCGACGCTTCTCACCCTGCACGAAATAGCTGCCGCCTGTGAGGCGCGCCGCATCAGCAGCGGTGCCATGCGTGTCCACAAGCGAGAGGCGGTTCCGTTCAAGGAAGCGGACGGCTCTATCCGCCTTCTCGAAATAGACGAAGACAGCCCCGCTCGTATGCTTGTGTCGGAGATGATGGTGCTCGCTAACCAGGTGATGGCAGACTTCGCCACGAAACACCACATACCAGTACTGTTTCGGGGACAGGAGCGGCCTGAAGACTCTGCGCCAGCGGGACAGCAGGAGGCACCAGAGGGACCAGCGAAGGACTTCTCGGCCCGCACGAAGCTAAAGAAATCAACCGTGACCTTCGAGCCGCAGTGGCACGCGGGTCTTGGTTTGGCGGCGTATATTCAAGCAACGTCACCGATTCGCCGCTACCTTGACCTCTGCCACCAGCGACAGTTTATCTCGTACCTCCGTTCGGGAAAGCCCTGGGCCACCCGCGACGAGCTTGAGCAGCTTTTCCCAGAGGTTGAGGCACACCTTCAAGCCGCGACGGTGGCGAGTCGCGAGACTCGGCGTTACTGGTTGATGCGATATCTTGAACAGCGCGAGCGCGCCAAGCCGATTGTGGGGACGGTGGTCAGGCTTGATCTCAAGACCCCGCTCGTAGAGCTGGACGAGGTATATCTTACGATCTTCGCTCGCGTCCCAAAGGGCACCAAAATTGGCGCGCGGCTCCCTTTTAGGATCTCTTCGATCGATCCGCGTGGCGACATCGTACGGCTCGAAGTTGTAGCTTGAGCCACGGACCAAAAAAATCCCACTCTGGGCCCTGTCTCATGGGCTCGCCGCCATCAGGCTTGCTGCAGCAGAGGGAGACAAGCCGGTGCTCGCTGTTGCAAGGATCCGCTCAATGTGTGCGAGGTCGACAGGCTTAGTGAGATGCTCCGTGAATCCCGCGTCTTTAGCCCTGAGTTTGTCGGCTTCGGTTCCCCATCCGGTTAAAGCAAAGATTCGCACAAGCTCTCCGCCAGGTAGTGAACGGATTTTTTGAGCAACTTCGTATCCGGTCATGCCCGGCAATCCAATGTCTAGAAAAATTACGTCTGGCATTCCATGTTCCAGCGCTGCGAGCGCCTGCGGCCCATCATGAGCTACCTCAGCTTTGTGTCCAGCGATGTTGATAAAGAGAGCCATGCTCTCGGCCCCGTCGACGTTGTCATCAACGACTAGTATCCTTCGAGGCGCAATCTCTGACGCGCCCTTTGCGGTCGACTTTTTTTCGTCTGTCATAACGGATCCTTTGGTTACGGGTATGTGAACCGTAAAAGTGCTTCCTTTTCCTATCCCGGCACTCTCAGCGCGCACGTCACCGCCGTGCATCTCAACGATCTTTCGCACGATCGCAAGACCAATGCCGAGGCCTCCTTGCGAGCGATCGAGCGTTTGGTTGACCTGCCCAAACATGTCAAAGATCGACTCCAGCATGTCCGTAGGAATTCCCAGCCCACTGTCTGCAACGGAGATCGTCGCGGTCCCGTTCGTCCGAAAAACACGGAGAGCGATGGTGCCGCCTTGGGGCGTATACTTTGCGGCGTTGCTCAAGAGGTTGCTTACCACTTGGGCTAAACGAGTCGAATCGCCGCTCAGCTGGATAGCTCCCTCGGGCATCTCAACCGTAAGGTGATGTCCTGCGGAATCGATGAGCGGCATTGCACCTTCGATGCCTGACTGGACCGCCTCCTGGAGACTAATCATTGCTCGTTTGAGCTCAAGCTTGCCTTGGGTGATCCGCGCAACATCCAGAAGGTCGTCTATGAGTCGGACCATCTGGAGGAGCTGTCGCTCCATCATGTCACGGGCCCGTTTGGTGTTGGGGTTGAGATCGTCACGCTTGAGAATTTCCAGACCTGTCCGAAGCGGTGCCAGGGGGTTTCGTAGTTCATGGGCAAGCGTAGCCAAAAACTCGTCCTTTCGTTTTGCAGAGAGTTTCAGTGCCTCTTGAGTCGCGCGTTGCTCAGAGATGTCAGCATGAATGCCAAGAGCGCGGACAGGGTTTCCGCTGGCGTCACGCTCAACCACCTGTCCACGATCCATCACCCACAGCCAAGAACCGTCTTTTTTTCTGAGGCGATGCTCGCATTCGTAGACTGCGGTTTTGCCGCTAAGATGATGACTCAGTCTCTGTAGTGCCCCCGGGAGGTCGTCTGGGTGCACAAGGTTCTCCCATGAGCTGACGTTCGGAGAGACCTCCGCAGGAGTGTACCCCAGCATGGAAGCCCACGAACCGCCGAACTGCACGCTCCCGCTCGGGATGTGCCAGTCCCAGGAGCCGAGCTTTGCAGCATCAAGCACTAGCTCAAGCCGTCGTCGGTCTTCCTCAACCCGAGCCAAAAGCTCCTTTTGCTCGCTGATGTCCGACGAGGTGCCTACCATCCGCACCGGCTTGCCGGAGCTGTCGTAGTAGATAGCACCGAACGACTCCATCCACCGTGTTTTGCCGTCTAAAAGCTTGATGCGATATGTGCCGTAATAATCGCGGGCGCGAGTCCTGAAGCATTCCTGTATTCTCGCCTCAATTTGTTTTAGGTCCTCAGGGAGTACCAGGCGTGCCCAACTGGAATAGCTCCCATCAAAGGAGCCCGGGGCAAGCTGGCTCAGCTCCTCCATGTGCTCAGACCATACGACCTTGTTTGTGCGCACGTTCCAGTCCCAAATTCCGATGTTCCCCGCACGCTCAGCCAGGGCCATGCGTTCGGTCTTGTCCTGCAAGCGCTGAATCAGGAGGCTGCGCTCGATAGCTGCCGTCGCAAGTTCAACTATGACGGAGGCCTCGCCCCGTACGGCGTCAAACATGGAAGTGGGATACCACAAAGCGAGAACTCCCCAGCGCGTTCCGTCAGCGAGGTGTATGGGTCGAAGCTGGCATGATGAAATGTTGTTAGCAGCGAGAATTCCTCGGGTCTCTTCGTCCACCAAATTGAGGGCGTTGGTCTCGATTAGCTCGGGCACCTCGGCAGACAAACGGGCGAGGAGCTCGATAGTCTGCCCAGATAGACTCGGAACCAGAGAAAGAGGCGAGAGTGTATCAGTGGTATCCATGCGAGGGATGACCCTCGGGGCATGACCCGCGTTCGCGGTCTCTATGAAGTAGCAGAGACAGCCGGGCAGGAGGCTCTCCGTAGCGTGCGCAACCGTCGACAAAATTGGGGCGAGCTCGCCTCCTGCTGCCACGGCTCGAAGCGCTTCACGATACGCTGTCTGCTCCCGAGAAAGTTGCTGGGGGCGGCCACCGCCGCTCGCTGCAGGGGCGGGTTGTGCAGAGGTAGGAAAGCGGCCCCCTTTCTTCAGTCGGCGGATAGCGACACGAGCGAGTGCCGTGATTAGGCAGAGCTCCAGTAAGCCCAAGATCGTGACGGACGGAACTTGCCCCTCGAAAGGATTGTGAAGAATAATTGCCAGGACTGCCCCGATACTCCCCGCCATCAGGAGTCCGAAAAGCCCAGCGCGCCGGTCATCAGGCACGGGAATATGTCGGAACTCAAAATCAGCGGTAGGCGGAACCCGGCTCATCAGAGGCGAGAGCGGACCACGCCAGCTGGGTCTTTCGTATGACGAAGGTCATACCATGAGGTCAGTTGGTACGTTCGCTACAACTGGCAAGTGGTATGTTGCCCCGGAGAATGAGGCGCCAGCCTAGACTCACATACCGCCTGCTTCGAGGAGACAGCTCGTTCGCTGCTTTGGACCCGTCGCGCAGGCAGACCTTAAAGCTTGCGCCAAGCTCGAACAGTCGAGAAAACTCCAGGAATTGAGGGCAGCCACGCCTGCGTTTGACACGGGTCCGACGGCTTGAGCAGCTCAAGGCGCACGGCTTGTGCGGGAGCCGTCGCAAAAAACTCGTCGCAAGCTTGCCGAATGCCCGGCTCGGACCCGCCGTGGTGATACAGGATGTACTCCCGATTCTCAGGTGTGAGAGGGGGAAGGTAGTCGTGAACGATTAGCAACCCGCCAGAGCGCAGCAGCGGGAAGTACAGATCGAGATCGCGCTTCACGCCCTCGTACGAGTGGTCACCGTCGATGAAGATCGCGTCAGCGAGCCGACCTTCGTTTCGAAGCTGTGCTGCGAGTATCGGGGCCGCAACATCGGAGTTCATCTTGAGATGACGGGCGTCTGAGCCCAGCTCGCGCATCACCTGGTAAAACTGTGCCTGGCCCACAGGCTCAACAGATGTCGCCGAAACAGGCAGCCCGTGGCTCTTGAGCGCGATGTAACTCTGCAAGAACGAAGCGCCAGCGTAGGACCCGACTTCAATAAAGCAGATATCTCGCTGGCCTGCGCGCAGTTTGATCTCCCACGCCAGCAGCGAGAAGAGCTGGAAGCGCTCATTCTCAGACATCTGGCTCTCGATTCCAAATCTCGAAACATCGTGCTGCCTGAAGGCTTCGACAATCTCCGTCGGCACGGCTGGATTAAGTGGCGAGCGGTCCGGCTTCTCAAACCAGATCCCGGTGCTGTCAATCTGTCGGATAGAAGGAGCGATGTTACGGCTTGCAAAGAACTCTTCACACGCCTTGCGACACCCCTCCCAGTGACCGAAGTCGTCGACTTGAATGACGCCACGGTCGACAACACGGTCGTAGAAGTTCTCAAGGATGCACTTCGTCGAAGAGTGCCAGTCGCCATCCATATGCAGGAGGGCTGCGACCCCAACCCAGTTCTGCCTCTCCGGGAGTGTTGACTCGAAGAATCCTTCAACCGGGCGGATAATATCGCTTACGCCGAGTTTGGCGCAGATGGCCTCGAGGCTTGCACGCGGAGCAGCACACGTCCCTTCGCCCCAGCCCGTCAGCGACGCAGGCACCCCGTTGTGCGTGTCGGCAGCTGAGGCCGGCGGCATGCCACTGAACGAGTCAAAGCACCACAGCAGCCGTGGAGAACGGCTGTAGCGACGGATTACGTACGCGAGCAGCGCCGACGACCCACCAGCAGCAACACCACACTCAATGAAATTACCCGGGATGTTTTCAAGGCAGACCCGACGGGCGAGCGAGAAGAGAGAGTAGAGCCGCTCCACACTGAGCATCGTGTACGGGCGAACGAGATCATAGATCTGTGAGAAGTCGGGGTCGTTTAAGCCGTCCGTGCCGTGCGCTTGTCCCATCTCAGCCGCGAGCTGATCGAGCAGCCGTTGCGCCTCAAGATTGCTCGGGAAGAGGCGCAGCTCTTCGCGCAGCGACTCAAGCGCTTCATGCAGGCGCCCCATGGTGATGAAGCAGGCGCCGCGTACAAGGTCGAGGTTGATAACTGGAGTTCTGAGACTCTTCGCTTTCAGCGTGGCGTCGAACGCCTGCTGAACAGCACCGGCTTGCAGAAACTTGGTGGCCTCGATCAAGAGCGATTGAGCAGCGGCAGCTTGTGGTTGGTGGGACTCGGTCATAGCGCTAGGCTCCCAAAGGGGCGGATTTGCCCTCTGTTTAAGACACGCTTTGAAAACATATAGATTCTGCATTTTGCCCAACCCACCTCCCCTAACCGCCCGAAACCACGATCCTCCCCCTCCCCGACCCCCCACGAGTTCTCAGAGAACTCGTGGTGCTCCTGCGCGAACTCTCAGGGAACTCGTGGGAGGTAAAGGCGACAGACCGGGGCTCCGCGTGGTTTTTGCTTCACTACAAGGTCTCAGAGAACTTGTAGGAGGCGTTAGGAGAGCTGTTGCTGGAGGGCGATGGCGGGGGGGAAGTCTGGGGCGAGGGTGCGGACCTGGGTGACGCTTTGGCGTGCGAGGTCAACTTGACCAAGTTGGGTGGCAACCTGGGCCAGGTACCACCACGGGCGCCAGTGCGGGAAGTTGTGCTT
>CAYPUA010000005.1:0-24712 GCA_964413875.1 uncultured Bdellovibrionales bacterium | reverse complement strand
GAGAGCTGCGAAGTCTCCGCTGATGCAGCAGCAAACGGCGCACGTGAGCGCTTCTCTGCTTGCATCAGCCCGTCGAGGACAGGATTGAATTTTCGTGCCGCATGTTCAGCGCCGAAGATCTGCCGAGCGTACTCAGCCGCATTCTTCCCGATCCGCGCACGGTCAAACGGGCTCGAATACAGGTGCTCAAGCGCCTCCGCATACTCTCGCTCCGAGTGAACCACGTACCCAGTGAAGTCATGCACAACCAGGTGCCGCACGCCGCCGTACGGAAACACCACCGGCGGAATCCCGCAAAACATCACCTCCTGCAGGTTTAGTTCTGCCGCCGCGTAGTTGTCCTCGCATAGCGGATAGCCGTACGCATCGAGCACAGAGAGCACCGGACAGATATCCTCAACCATGCCCCGCACGTCGAAGTCGCCAGCGCGCCCCAATTCACGCGATTGCTGCCTGAGCGTCTCCTGCTCGCCACCAGGACCACAAACGATGAAGCGTGCGCCCGGAACCCTCGCCGCCGCCGACATCCGCACGTAGTTCGGATGCATCTTCGAGAAATCCACAGTGCCGATGTAGCCGATATTGAAGCCATCGTGTGCCACCCGCTTAACTGGGGCGAGTCGCGCGAAGTCAGTCGCGTCGTACACCATCGCGCACTTGGCAGTGCGCAGCTCGGTCGACAGCTTGCTGAACGCGGAGGACTCGAAGGTGTACGGGCTGCCTGCAATCGCAAAATCGAGCATGGAGAGAAGCGGATCCGGAATCCCCTGCGGATCGTGGTGGCCACCCACGTGAATCCATGCCGCAAGCCGACACGGCGGAAGCTGTGTCCGCACAAAGTTGTCCATCTCAGGGCTGTTCCACCACTGCAGCAGCACGATGTCGTATTGCTCCACGAGCCGCAGAAGCTCGCTGTAGTTGCCTGGCCGCAGGATCTCAATCCCACTCTCAGCAGCAAGCGCGTACGCTGCCGGGTCGTCCTTCTGAGGAGCCAGTGAAACCAGAGCGTGCGCATGGCCACCGAGCTGTGCCGAGTACTTCGAAGTGCCGAAGACCGTGCGAGCTGCTCCACCAAGGGAGATCGACTCGATAATGTTGAGGACGCGTGCCATCTGCCTGCCTAGAGGATGTCTCAAGGGCTTAGGATGCCCCCGCAGCACGCCAGTATTCGTATTACTTCATCACAGGACCCCAGGAAAATCAGGGGTCTAAGTGATGAAACTCATACGGCATAAGCGCTCCCCAGCGTACTCTCACGCCCCATGCGCCACCGCTACCAAAACCGTACCGAGGCGGGCCGAGCCCTCGCAGCCGCATTACGAGAGCTGCGAGACCTTGAAGCCCCAATCGTCGTCGCACTGCCTCGCGGCGGCGTTCCCGTCGCCGCCCAGGTCGCCTTGGCCATCGGCGCGCCGCTTGAGATCCTCACCGTGCGCAAAATAGGCGCACCCGGCAACAGGGAGCTCGCCTGCGGTGCGGTCACCTCGGACGGCAGCACAGTTTGGAACGAGCGTGTGCTCTATTCGCTCGGGCTGGCCCAGAGCGAGCTCCGGCGAAATCGCGAGCGGGCTTCGCTCGAAGCCAAAACCCTGGAGGAGGCGCTGCGCAGCGACTCGACGCCGGCCATTAGCGCCCAAGCAAAAACAGCCGTGATTGTAGACGATGGCCTTGCCACCGGCGCAACGATGAAAGCCGCGCTCAAATCGATCCTCTCGCAGAAACCGCACAAGATAATCGTAGCTGTCCCGGTCGCCGCCGAAGACACATGCGTTGAAATAGAGGAGATGGGCTACCAAGTTATTTGCCCAAAACGGCTCCCGGAAGGCGAGCTCTCAAGCGTCGGAGAGTGGTACAGCGACTTCTCTCAGGTAGAGAGCACTACGTGCAAATCGATTCTGGCGGAGAGCAGGGCAGCGAAGCGCGAACGCCGCAGCCCCTCAGCAACTAGTTCAGGTCAGAGTCCGGCGGCGTAACCGACTTGCGAGCGATCTCTTCACTCAACTCTTTGCAGAGATCGTTGATCATGTTGAATGCGCGGGCGAGCGATTCGACATCATCGCTTGCGAGCTCGATCATCTCAAACGCGAGCTCTTCGTCCGTCAACTCTGGGGAGTCTTTGCCTGGCTTAGACATTGATAGAGCCTCCTGAGGCTTAGGTTCAACGCCGCACTCGACAACAAACAAGCAGGAACTGTTCCACCAGGAAGGAACGACAGGAAGGGTTGTTTCCTTTAGTGAAAAACACAGCTGCAACCAAGAATCAGCCCCTTACGCCAGAAGAATCGGGATACGGGAGCCACCAAAAGAGTCGAAATTCTGGCTCAGTGAGGCATTTTTGGCCCAGCGGGGAAGCAATCTCCCAGAGACCGATTACTTGCCCGCAGCAGCTTCAGCCGTTGGAGCGGGTACTGCCTTAATCGCAAGGATGAGCCCCTTGTCACCAGCACAATCAGTGCCGGTCACAACCGTGTCATCAGAATCAAAATGCACGCGGGTGTTGAGGATCTCTGACCCATCAGCCTCGCGCCAGTTGAGCCAGAGACCAACGCGCTTGTTGTCCATGTACATCGGACGGAACGTGAGCGACTGCCCGTTCGGCAGCTTCATCGTCTCGCGCCTCTTGATAACGTGAGACTCATTCTTTGTCGAAAGCAGAGTGAAGGACGAGAACGGAAGCTGCCCCAGCTTCGCAGAGATATCGGCAAGCTCCGGCGCAACCCTCGGCGCCTGCAGCTCCGATGCTGCGCTAGGCTCGCCCTTAATCGGCTCAGAGGCCTGAATCGCCCGCACGAAGATATTTACCGACGCCGAATCATCACACATCGCACGCTCAGGCAAAGAGCCAAGCACTGCGCCAGCCACCAGGCAGGCTACAGAAACAAAGAAGCGGGACGATAGAGGGAACATGCTTTCCTATTTCGACAGCTATCTTCGCTGTCCGTCAAGATACAGATGCGGAGTTGCCATCGAGGGAGGCGTCGCACGCGCCGCACCCAGCGTCGTAATCGAGCCCGGTCGGCGGCGGACCCAAATAGTAGCCGACTTGCCTGAAGGATCCTGGATAAGCTTCAGCGAGCCATTCGCACGCATCCAGTCAACCTCCATCGCAGAGCGCGAGTTGTTCTGGAACGAAGCTGGAGAAGCCGCCATGCCGCCAATCGCCGCCTGGTGGAAAGGCTGCGCGGGCACAGGGACCGCCTTTGAGCCGGGAGACGCAACAAAGAAGAGAGCCGATGCGGCGACAACCGCGCCAGAGAGCCCGCCCCAGACAGCCTGCTGCGACCTGAGCCGTGAGAAGAACGACTCTGGGCGATCTTCTTTGCGCCTCTCTCCAAGGTAGAACGCAGCGCGCTCCTCGGAATCTATTCGCGATTCAATGCGCTGCCAAAGATCCGCGCTCGGAGCGCTCTCTGCTGCGAACGAGCGGCACTCGCTGGACATCCCCTTGAGGCTCTCAAGGAAATCTCGAGCTGCGCCGCTCCCCCGCAGGAGCCTCTCAGCACGCCGACGGGCGAGAAAGCCGCACTCCCCATCGAAGTACTGAGACAGAAGGAGCTCTTCTCCTTCCGACAAATTACAAGAGTCTCGTTTCGTCATAACACGCTCCTCAACGAGCCTTAGCAAAACTATTTGACGACGAATCTTCGCCGTCACCGTGAGTATCCTGCTCTTGCCCAGCCACGCCGGTCGCGGGGCTGAACTCCTTGAGCGCCTTCTGCAGAGCCTTGCGGGCGTAGAAGAGGCGACTCATAACGGTACCGCGCGGCACCCCGATCGCATCCGCGATCTCCTGGTAATCGAGCCCATCAACCTCACGCAGCGTGATGACCCGTCGGTGCTCTTCCGACAGCTCGTCCATCACCGCCTGCAGCTTGCCCCCGAGCTCCTTTCTCGAGAGCGCGTCGAACGGCCCCTCCACGTTCTGGAAGTGACCAAAGCTGTTGGAGACAGTCGGTCCAGAGGTATCGCCTCCGTTTCCGGAACCTCGGCTTTTGACGTCCCAACTCTCCTTAAATTCAACATGGTTACCGCCACGGCGCTGGCCCCGTCGCTTGACGTCGATCGCCATATTGAACGTGATGCGGTAGAGCCACGTGTAGAAGGACGACTCGCCCTTAAAGTTCTTTAATGAAAAGAAGGCTTTAACGAAGCTCTCCTGGACCACGTCCTCAGCATCTTCGCGGCTCTTGAGGATATCAATCGCCATCCCCAAAAGCTTGCTCTGGTAGCGCTCAACGAGGCTCCGGTAGGCATCCCGGTCGCCCTTGAGGGTCAGTTTCACCAGTTCTTGATCGGGCGGATCCTGCTCGCCCCGAGACCTATCGCTTCGCATACCTGCTGGTCATAAGGCGCCTAATAGCCCTTTTCGACCCCGGCGAGCTTATCTCATCGGTGGGAGCGGTGGAAAGGAGCACTTAGGCGGAAACATGGCCGAGGCGAAAGTACACGCAGGAAGCAGCCCTAGCCGTTTGAAGCGAACAAGTTCCTACAGCTAGCTCTCCTGCCGATCGCCGAGCTCAAGAACGCCTGAGGCAAGATCTGCGCAACAGCCCGAGCCGGGCAATGAAAGGCTTCTCGAAAGAAGTTTCCGGTTTATACTCCTCGCGCCGCATCGTAGCGGCGGCTTACGAACAACATGCGCAACCATTCTCCCCACGCGGAACAGAAGAGACGAGAGGTGCAGGCGGTGCTGGCCCAGCTAGAGGCTGCGCCAATGTCCGAGGCGTGGGCGCTCTGCCGCCGGATAGAAACCCTGCCAGACGCATACCGCGAGACACTTGACGTTTTTCGAAGCGGAATTCGAAGCAGCGACGCTCTTGTGCAGATGGTGTCTGCCAACAGCCTGGTGCGATTTGGCGCCGGAGAAACTTGGGTTGCAGCCGAGCTGGAAGGCCTCTTGCTCCGCGAGGAGCGCGACATCATCTCAGGCTCTGCCGCGCTGCACGCCCTACAGTTGCTCGGAACCTGCGAAGCGGCGCGAGCCATAGCCGGAGTAGTCCCGCGCACAATCGAGGCGCCAATGCGGCTCTCCGACAAGGCCGCTATCATCACCTACGCGCTGCGCAGCCTCGCTAATCTCGGCGGAGTGGCGCTCAATGAGCGAGCAGCGTTCCGCCAAGCAATTCAGTTCTTTGACAAGCAGTTCGAAGGATTGTGGGCAAGTGAGTGCTTCTGGGAGCTTGAGCAGTTCGCGAAGAACGCGAAGTCAGATCTCGGCAGCCTTGCTCTCGCGCGTTCCAGCTTCCCTATGGCGAACGTGTCGCTGCGCGAACTACAGAACCTGCCTACGGAAGAGCCAGCAGGCCGCCGCTTCGGCAACTGGACAACAGTAGTCGACAGCTACTGCACCTTCGCTGGCGACGAGGTCCCCGAAAGGCTGATGCCAAGAGAAGCCGCGGGAAGAGGGCTGAGCGGAGAGGCTCGTCTGCTCTTGCTGCGGAATGAGAGAGAAGAGCACGCGATCATCCTTTGCATTGATGACGCGTCGACGATTTCCTCTAAGAGCCCCGTGTCGTCGCTCGTGCCGGGGCTAGGCTGCTTCTTCGATCTCGATCCAACAGGGACGTACGCCCTCGTGTACAAGCTCGGGGAAGAGGCGCCAGCGCCATTTGGCGCGCTAACGCTCTGCGCAACACCCTCAAGGCGCGCGTCGCGAGCTGAAGAGCTGTTTGGGTCGCACACGAAGGAGCTGCGTAAAGCGCTCTTTGAAGGCGTCCCAGTCCCCGAGAGCCTGGCAAAGGGAGTTGAAGCCCAGCGAAAGTCGGCGTGAACGCCCCGGCTAAAGCATCTCGCTAGTGGTGGACAGACAGATCTTCTGTAAGTATCGGAAGAGCGTTCGTTCACTTATGAATATCCTTTCCTCCACCCTCCCGAACCACTCGCCGCAATTCGCTGAAACGCGCCGCGGCGCCAACACAGCATGGAGAAGCTTGTGAGGCTCAGGTTGTTCATCTCGGCCACAATTCTTGCGGCAACCGTGCTGTTTGCGGAGTTCCTGCGCCTAGTCGTGTTTGTGCCACAGCCGGACGTCATTTTAATCACCATCGACACTCTGCGTGCCGACCACGTATCGGCGTACGGCTACAAACGGGCGACGACGCCCCGCATTGACCAGCTCGCGGCGGAGTCGGTGTTGTTCACAGAAGCCCATACCGTTGCGGCCTGGACGGTCCCGTCAGTTGTGTCGCTGCTGACAGGCCTTCACCCGCTTTCACACGGCGTCAACTCAGGGCTCCGAAACTGGGAGAAAACTGAGATCTTGGAGCAGCCCGAGATCCCGGCATCGCTGCCTCTCCTGCCCGAGCTCATGAAGCAAGCCGGATACAAGACCTTCGGCGTGACCGAAAATGGGCACCTGCCAGCGAGCCTAGGGTTCGGACGAGGATTCGATTTTTATTCAAACTCGTACTTCGTCGACACCTTGGCGGCGCACAAAGAGATCACTCAGAGCCCGCTGTACCATGAGCCTGGGCCCCGTTTCATCTGGATTCACTACTACGCCCCGCATGCTCCGTACCTAGCCCGCGAGCCGTGGGCCACCGAATGGGCACAAGCAGCAGGCACAGCACTCGACCGCGTGCCGGAGCTGATTGACCCGTCAGGATACGAGAAGTTCAACTATAAGCGCGGCAGTGAAGAGATCGCGGCACTTGAGGCACGGTACGACAGCGAGATTCGTGCAACAGACGAAGCCGTGCGGGATGCCCTTGAGAGCCTCGATCCGGAGAAGAAAGCGCTTGTCATCCTCGCTTCCGACCATGGAGAGGAGTTCCTTGACCACGGGAATTACGGGCACATCAACCACTACCCAGAGACAGCCAAAATTCCCCTCTTGGTGCGCTACCCCAACCATCGCTCTGCGGGAGTGCGCTCAAGTCGGCTCGTTTCAATCCTCGATATCGCGCCGACTATTCTAACGGAAGCGGGGGCCGATGTTCCCGAAGCCTTCCAAGGAACCATCCTGCAGGGCATTGCAACCACTTCGAAGCCAGACACTCGTGAGCTAGCTCTGCACACGAGACGGGGCCCGGGGCAGAGGAGCGACTCTCTGCGTGCCGTAACGCGGATGTTTCACCACTTCCTTGGCCCGCCGAAAGACTTCGATGTGCTGTATGACGTGATAGCTGACCCGCGTCAGGAGCACCCTCCGCTAAACGACGCCGCCCAGACCACTGATTTTGCTGCCCGCCTGGCAAAGCTTGAGCAAATCTACACGGAAGCCAAGAAAGCGATCGTGCAGTACAAACCGCTGACAAGCGCTGAAGCCGAGCGGTTGAGGACCCTAGGGTACATCAACTAGCAGCGCTCGCTATCCCTGCGCCTCTTGCCAGCTGTGTCCCGAGCCAACGTCAACCTTGAGCGGCACAGAGAGATTCATCACTCCCTCCATCGCCTGCTGCACTGCATCGAGCAGCTCCTTGTTCTTTGCCGTCCCGTGATCAGGCGCCTCGATAAGAAGCTCGTCGTGGATCTGAAGAATGAGCGACGCGCCTGGAAACTTCTCTCGCAGCAGCTTGTCTACCTCGATCATGGCAGCCTTAATGATATCAGCAGCCGAGCCCTGCAGCGGCGCATTGATCGCCGCACGCAGCGCAAACCCCTGGTCGCGTCCGCTTGTGTCGATCGAGCTGATGACACGCTTGCGGCCGAAGATCGTCTGCACTTCGCCGTTTGAGAGTGCTGCCTCCTCAAGCTTTGCGAAGTACGCCTTCACTCGCGGGTAGCGGCTGAAGTAGTTCTGGATGTATGAGCTGGCCTGCCCAACCGGAATGCCCAGCTCTTTGCCAAGCCGGAACGCGCCCATGCCGTACACGATGCCGAAGTTGATCGTCTTGCCGACCCGACGCTCGTTGTCAGAAACCTCATCGCCCTGCGACAGCCCCATGATCTCACGCGCCGTGTTGGCGTGAATGTCCGTGCCCTCCTTGAAGGCCCGGATCAGGTTCTCGTCTCCGCTCAGGTGCGCGAGCAGTCGAAGCTCAATCTGCGAGTAGTCGGCCGCCACAAAGAAGCTTCCCTTCTCTGGGATGAAAGCCGAGCGGATACGCCCGCCCTCCTGGCTTTTGATCGGAATGTTTTGCAGGTTGGGATCCGAGCTAGAGAGCCGGCCCGTGCTCGTGATGGTTTGGTTCAGGCGAGTGTGGACGCGGCCCGTCTTCTCGCACACATCCTCTTGCAGGGCATCCGTGTAGGTAGACTTCAGCTTGTGCAGGCTGCGGAACTCAAGGATCAGCTTCGGCAGATCGTGAGTTTCCGAGAGCTTCTCGAGCACGGACGAATCAGTCGAAAAGCCGCTCTTGGTCTTCTTTACCCCCTTGGTTGAGATGCCGAGCTTCGTGAACAGCACATCTGCGAGCTGCTTGGTCGAGTTGATGTTAAATTCGCAGCCAGCCAGCTCGTAGATGCGGCTCTCAAGCCCCTTAAGCTGGTCCTCGAACTCAGCAGACATCTGCTGCAGCCGCGACCTGTCGACCTTTACTCCCACGCACTCCATGCGCGCCAGCAGCGGGATGAGCGGCACCTCTAGCTCGTTGAACACCTTCGCGAGCCCAGCCTCGTCGATCATCGGCAGAAGCTTTTCTTTGAGGAGCCACGCGTAGTGCGCATCCTGGCAGGCGTAGCGGGTCGCCTTCGGGATCGAGACTTCAGAGAAATCCTGTGCGCCTTCAGTCACCACGTCGTACTCGATCACCGGTAGCTGAAGGAACTCGTGCGCCAGAGCAGTCAGGTTGAAGCTGCGGCTGTCGGGATTGAGCAGGTACGCAGCCACCATTGAGTCGAAGGTGACGCCCTCGACCGGAATGCCGTGAATGCCGAGCACGCCGATATCGTACTTCAGGTTCTGCCCGCACTTTGAGACCCTTCGATCAGCAAAGATACCGCGGGTCGCCTCGGCGAAATCGCTCCACGACACCTGTCCGCTCTCACCCTTGTGCCCGAGCGGGACGTACCACGCGCCTGAGTCGTCCCAACAGAAGGAAGCCCCGACTATCTGGGCCTCGTGCAAGCTGAGAGAAGTCGTCTCGAGGTCGAACGAGAACTCACGCTGCGCGCCAAGCAACTTCACCCAATCCGCAAAGCCGTCAGCCATCACCGACTTGTAGTCGAACCCGTCTGCAATCTCCTTGTTGTGGGACGCGCCGAGGATCTTCTGAAAATCCTTGAAGAGAGAGTGGAACTCAAACTTCTCGAACAGCTCCCGCAGGTGCTCGACATCGAGCTCCCTCTTTGTGAGCAGCTCCTCGATGTTTGCGCTGCCGTCCTGAATCTCGTCCAGCGGAACGTTCGGATCGACCTCCACGAGCTTTCGCGACAGCCGAAGGATCTCGAGGCCGCTCTCGATAGATTCCCCGATCTTCTTCCGGTTGCGGATCTCTGGATCGTTCTTGATCTCCTCAACTTTAGTGATGATGTTCTCGACTGTGCCGTACTTCTGGATGAGCTGAGTCGCCGTCTTCGGCCCGATTCCTTCGACGCCTGGAACGTTGTCAGACGAGTCACCCATCAGCCCGAGCACCTCGGTCACCTGCGACGGCGGCACCCCGAACTTCTCCTTCACGCCTTCGATGCCGTAGTGCTTGTCCTTCATCGTGTCCCAGATCTGCACGTGCTCCGAGACGAGCTGCATCAGATCCTTGTCGCCCGAAACGATCACCACGTCCTGCTTCTTCTCAACGAGCTTGCTCGTCAGCGTGGCGATGATGTCGTCAGCTTCGTAGCCGGGGCACAGTAAGACCGGCAGCCCGAGAGCCCGGGATAGCTCGCTGAAGTAAGGCATCTGTTCGAGCAGCTCTGGCGGGCACTCAGTCCGGTTCGCCTTGTACTCCGGGTAGAGATCGTTGCGGAAGGTCTTCTTCCCCGCGTCAAAGATGATGGCGATCTTGGACGAGTTCGCCTCGCTCACGGTCTTCTGGATCATCTTCAGGAAGCCGAACAGGGCATTGGTTGGGAAGCCGCTTTTCGTCGAAAGGCGCTGAATCGCGTAGAAAGCGCGGAAAATGTAGCCGGAGCCGTCGATCAGGTAGGTGCGGTCAGAAGAGGTTGTCATGTCGGGAGGTTACGAGGGGCGCGCGGCCGCGTCAACAGCGCCCCGCAGCCCCCTGAGGAGCTTCGTTATTAATTCGTTACACCTTCGCCACCGATTCCGGACCACCCCCGCGCATACCTCAGGTGATTAGTTTGCCACATCGGTTTTTTTTTGGAGGTAACAGACGATGGCACAGAGAAAGAGCAATGTAACGTTCGGTTTGGTGGCGGCGGTTGTGGGGATGATGCTCACGGCGCAGGCAGCGAAAGCTGAGACGCTCACCGCAGTAGTCGACTCGATATCGAGCTTCGGCAACACGATGGGGAACCAGACAGCGCGGCCAGTAGAGAACAAGTCGGTTGGGCTGATCCTTGTTGTGTCCGGAAAGGTGTACCAGCAGGAGCAGAAGAGCGCCAAGGTGACGGAGGTCGGCGACCTAAAGCAGCTCAGCATCGTGCTGCCCAACAAAGTTGGCGATCGCACGAATGCAGAAGACTTATGTATCCGCCGAGCTGAGGCGCTCATGTCGGGCGAGAACAGCAAGGCACGCCTCGAAGTTGCCTTCGATGGAGCGCGCATCGGTCAGGGGCACTACAAGGCGAACAAAGTTCTCGGCTGCTCGGACCTGAGGGTGCAGCTTGCTGTGAAGCCTAAGCCGACGCCCAAGCCTAAGCCAACGGCAACGCCAAGACCCGCAGTAACGCCGAAGCCTGCGACAACGAAGTAACGGCCTAAAAAGCCTGAAAAACCGGGGTTTGTTGCACTCGGTCGGGCTGGTAGCACATTAGGCGACAAACAGAAGGGGCGAACACATGTACCCAGCACAGCTGCGGCACATGGGTTCGCCCCCGTTTGCGTCTGGTAGCGAAGATTACGCGATGTACGAGAGGTTCAGGCCGAGCCGCTGATTGAGCGCCTTGC
This sequence comes from uncultured Bdellovibrionales bacterium, assembly GCA_964413875.1. Classification (GTDB taxonomy): domain Bacteria; phylum Bdellovibrionota_C; class UBA2361; order UBA2361; family OMII01; genus OMII01. Next base: position 13,764 of record CAYPUA010000005.1, on the reverse strand, counting down.
GGAGCCTGTTCTGCACGTCAACCTGGATTGGCTGCTCCGGCTCGCGAAGCTCGGCTGCGCTGTCGATCACGTGGTTGTACGAAGCCAGGAACGCCGCGCACCCTGGGCAGTCGTTGAGGTGGGCCTCAACTGCCAGTCGCTCGGCACGAAGAAGATCATTGTCCACATAGTCGCCAAAGCGTGCGACCACGTCGTCACAGTCGTGAAATTCGATCATGTCTGTGTTTGCGCTTGAATCGAAGTTGTTATTGTTGTCCATGGTGAAGGTCCTACTCGAAAAGGTTTCGGTTCGCTCTGCTACTGTCTCTCCCCGCAGCCCTGATAACCTCTCACAACCACCTGCTGCCAGGACTTCATCGGGGACCTGGCGAACTGCACCTTCTCGCAACAACCAACCTCGTAACTGGGGTACTGCATCGTTACTTCCCCTTTTTGATTCCACTCCGGCATGGATGGATGCAAATTTGTTACAAATCCCCGAAAATTTTTTTACAAGGGGTGAGCGCGATCTAACTGCCTAGATATAATGGGGAAATAGGAGTGGGCGGGGTCGTTAGACCGATTGAGCTGAGGATGATATCTTGTAAGTAGCTGAAACTAGGCTACGAACTTGTAGCCAACCCCATGCACCGTCAGGATGTGCTGCGGCTCGTCCACGTTGGCCTCTATCTTCTGGCGCAGCCGGGCGATGTGGTTGTCTACCGTTCGGGTCGTTGGGTAGGAGTTGTAGCCCCACACCTCGTCAAGGAGCTCGTCCCGAGTCACCACGTTGCCCTGTTTTACCACCAGGTAGCGCAGAAGCCTGTACTCGCGGGCTGAGAGGTCGATCGGCTGCTCGTTCTTAACGGCACGGTAGGCCTTGAAGTCAACGACGACATCAGAGAAGCGGATCTCGTCGACCGACGTAACCCGTTGAACTCGCCGGAGAAGTGCCTTCACTCGGGCAAGAAGCTCAAGCATTCCGAAGGGTTTGGCCAGGTAATCGTCGGCCCCAAGGTCGAGACCGAGTACCTTATCGACTTCGCTGGAGCGGGCTGTAAGGAGGATGAGGGGGGTCGATATGCCCGAGGTGCGCAGCTCGCGGCAGGTCTGAAGCCCGTCTTTGCGGGGCATCATGACGTCCATGATAATAATGTCTGGTTTGCGTTCGTTGACGAGCTGAATTCCGGCCTCGCCGTCAGCCGCAGTAACGACCTCAAAACCTTCAAGTTCGAGGTTCATCGTCACGCTTTTGCGGATGATCTCCTCGTCCTCAATTACCGCGACAACAAAACCCTCTCCGCGCATGGGCTGACACCTGCTTCCCTTGAGACAATATGGGCAGTATAGCAAGGTTTTCGAGCTTCATCCTATAGCCCGTCGCCTTGCTTTTCGCGGCTCATCTCTGTATCTTTACCGCTCTGTTTTGCCGACTCTAGTACTTTCAAGCGGTTACCGCTAGAGATGATGTCGTCCCTCCAGGATCGACAAAGAAGTCAGTCGGCAGTCAGGACTCGCAAATTTAAACATTCGTTCGCGCTCGGCGAGGTGTGGCCAAAGGGGCCTCCAACCCGAGAGAAAGAAGTAGGTCGTTATGGCAAAGAAGCAGGCAGCAAAGGCAGAGAAGGGCGCCGAGAAGGCAACTGAGCCGCAGGCATTCGCGGTAGTCCGCACGTGTGGCAAGCAGTACCGAGTCACTGCTGGCACGTTGATCTCGATCGACACCCAGGAGGGAAAGCCGGGTGACAAGATCACGTTCTCTGACGTTCTCATGGCCGGCAAGACCGGCGGCGCTGAGGTTAAGGTTCTCTCGGGCTCCGAGAAGTCTCTCGGCGTGACTGTCACTGGCCGCCTCGTTCGCCACAAGCGTGCGAAGAAGGTTCTCATCTTCAAGAAGCGCCTCAAGGGTGGCTACACGAAGAAGCAGGGGCACCGCCAGGATCAGAGCGAGGTCGTAATCGAGAGCGTTGCTCTGTAGTTTTTCTTTTTAGACGCGAAAGCGGTTTCTGATTTCATTTAGGTGACGTCATGGCACATAAAAAAGCAGTAGGTAGCACCAGGAACGGACGAGACAGTCGTGGCAAGCGCCTCGGCGTGAAGAAGTTTGGTGGTGAGGCTGTTCGTGCTGGAAACATCCTCGTGCGCCAGCGTGGCAGCACGTACCACGCCGGACCGAACGTCGGTGTTGGCCGCGATTTCACGCTCTTCGCCTTGATTGATGGCGTTGTTGAGTTCAAGCAAGGTCTTCGCCAGTACGTGTCGGTTAAACCGGCAGTTGCTTAAGGGAGCGAGCTTAAGGTAGCGGGCGTAACGCCAGGGCGCGGCTGCTACATTCGTCGCGTCGAGCAGGAAAGGAGTTCGGGAGGCGTTCCGAGCTCCTTTTTTGTTGGCGCGAGGTTCACTGCGGCGGGGCTCACAGCCGAGAGAGACAGAGATGAAGTTTATTGATGAGGCAGCGATAGAGGTAAAAGCGGGGAAGGGCGGGCCTGGTGCGCGCAGCTTCCGCCGCGAGAAGTTCGTTCCGCTCGGTGGGCCGGATGGCGGCCACGGCGGCCGCGGCGGCTCGGTTATTCTGCGCGCTGACCTGAACGTTCACACCCTGCTCGACTTCAAGTTCCAGGCTGTGTGGGAAGCGCAGGGTGGCCAGGGAGGAAGCGGCTCGCGCAGAGACGGCAAGGCGGGCGAAGACGTTATCATCAAGCTTCCGGTAGGCACGCAGGTCTTCAAGTACGATCCGAGCTCAGAAGAGGTTGGCGATCTGGTTGTGGACCTCGACGCAGCAGACCGCGAGTTCGTATTGGCCAAGGGCGGTAGGGGAGGGAAGGGGAACTCCTTCTTCAAGACCGCCACGAACCAGGCGCCAGAGTACGCGCAGCCCGGTGAAGAGGGCGAGAGCGGCTCGTACATGCTTTCGCTCAAGCTCGTGGCAGATGTCGGTCTCGTTGGGTTCCCGAACGCCGGAAAGTCAACGCTCATCTCGCGCATCTCGGCAGCTCGCCCGAAGATCGCTGACTACCCGTTCACCACGCTCGTTCCGAACTTGGGTGTCGTGCAGGCCAAGGGCGGGCGCTCGTTCGTCGTTGCGGACATCCCCGGCCTCATCCCTGGTGCAAGCGAAGGAAAGGGGCTCGGCATCCGCTTCCTCAAGCACGTTGAGCGCACCAAGATTATCGCGCACCTCCTGAGCCTCACGCAGCTCACTGAAGACGGCGAAGAAGCAGACCTGGAAGAGCTGTTCGACTGCATCAACGCAGAGCTTGAGAGCTTCTCAGAGGAGCTGGCAGCGCGAGAGCAGATCGTAGTTCTCACAAAAGCAGATTCCGTCTCGTCACCCGAGCGTCTTGAGCACTTCAAGAAGCGCTTCCGCGAGCGGGGGTACGATGTAATAGTCATCTCTAGCGTTGTCGGTACCGGGGTTGATGAGCTGGTGGAGCGGCTGGCGAAGAGCACTTTTGCCGCTCCCGGGTAGTCGGAGGTAGCCAGCGGGCGCTATTTTCAAAGACTGACGACGGCTTTCGGCACCGGCAACGTTGCCGGCGCCGAGAGGTTTTAGACACTCAGAGCAACTTAGAGGTGCGGAGATGAAGTACGAAGAAATTGAGGTGGGGCACGCTGGCGAAGTGACCAAAACCTTCACCGAAGAGGATGTCGTCTCCTTCGCCGGTCTCTCACTCGACACAAACCCAGTTCACCTCGACGAGGAGTACGCGGCAGGCACGCTCTTCAAGCGCCGCATCGTTCACGGGATGCTTTCAGCGTCACTCATCAGCGCGGCACTCGCGACGAAGTGCCCCGGTCCGGGCTCGATTTACCTAGGACAAGAGCTCTCCTTTCAGAAGCCGGTCTACTTTGGCGACACGCTCACAGCGAGGGTTGAGGTAATCGAGAAGCTCCCCAAGCGTGTCGTAGTATTGAGCACGACGGTCACCAACCAAAACGGTGATGTTGTGATAAGCGGAAAAGCTACGCTGAAGAAGTTGGGCTAGGCGAGCAGCACCCCGCTCTCCTCCTAATCCTTATCGTCCTCCTGCACCTGCACCAGTCTCTTAATCATCGTCTCAAAGTCCACGCCCGGCGGGCTGCTGCTATGCTCGCACGCTGCGTTTTTCCGCTGCGTTTGCTGGATGAGGATTAGGAGAAGAGTGCAGGTGCAGGAGGAGGAGAAAGAGTAGGATTTGTCGGGGAAAATACGAAGACCGCCGAAAAGCTACACCGCTGGCGCGGCATACGCGATTCCCAGCGCCTCTGCGGTCGGCTTGTTCGTCAGCTTCCCATCAAAGCAGGTAAGAGCAGACTTCATCTCGCTCGACTGGTGAATCGCCTTCGCAGCGCCGAGGTCGGCGAGCATCGTGATGTACTGGAGCGTCTGGGCTGCAAGCGCCATCGTCGATGTGCGTGGTGTCTGCGCTGGCATGTTGCACACGCCGTAGTGTATCACGCCATCAACTTCGTACGTGGGATTGTCGAGAGTGGTCGGCTTGCTCGTTGCGGCGCACCCTCCTTGATCGATGCTGATGTCGACGAAGACTCTGCGCGGACCAAGCGCCCGAATCATCTCACGCGTGATAATCTTCGGAGTTGCCGCTCCCGGCACGAGCACGGCCCCGATCAGCAGGTCTGCATGCGAGCAGCCGTGCATCAAGCTCTCAGGGGTTGAGATCACGGTTCGTATCCCAGGAAACTCTTTGGCGAGCGCTGCGAGCTTCTCTTGGCTGATGTCGTACACCTCAACCGCAGCCCCCATGCCGTGCGCTGTACTGCACGCCGCGCGCCCCGCGATCCCTGCTCCAACGATCATGACGCGCCCAGCCGGCGCGGCTCCGGCTCCGCCGAGCAGCACCCCGCGCCCGCCATTCTGCGAGAGGAGCAGGTACGAGCCGTTAAGCACCGAGAGTTTCCCAGCCACCTCGCTCATCGGCTCAAGCAGTGGCAGCCGCTTATCGGCGGTTTGAAGGGTCTCGTAGGCAAACGCTGTTACTTTTTTCGCGAGTAGCGCGCTCGCCACCTCCGGCAGGCTTGCCAGGTGCAGGAAGTCGAACAGCAGCAGGTCAGGCCTGAAGAACTCGAACTCGGAAGGGTCGGGCTCCTTCACTTTGACCAGCAGCTCAGCGTTGTTCCAGACATCCCCTAGCGTTTTAGCGATCTTGCAGCCGACTGCACGGTAGTCGTCGTCGGAGAAGCCCGAACCTTCTCCTGCGGCTGACTCTATTATTACTGTGTGCCGGCCCCGAATGAGCTGGTCGGCACCCTCCGGCGTGATTGCAACGCGCTTCTCCAGGGTCTTTCTCTCGCGCGGCACTCCGATCTGCATGCTCTCCTCCCAGCTCCGGTCGACTACTCTACTATGCTACGGCAATCTGTTGCCGACCTGCATGCGGAAATGTTCTCGCACACCCCGCCGATCACCGAAACGTGTGTTCCGGCCGATGGTTACTCGTGCTCCACAAAAGCGATCGGAATGTTTACTTTCACGAATCGCTCCCATATAAAACGTGACGGGTTTTCAACGGCTTAGACCTCTAGAGGCACGTCGCATGGCTCACCAAGCCTCATCCTCAGGCAGCAGCGCAGGTAGTGACCGGTCCACTGCCCATGCCCCAAAGATCCTCGACGGAAAATCGCTGGCGCGCGCAGTCGCCCGCACCACAGCCGCTCGCGTCTCTGAGCTGCGCAAGAAGATCGGCCGAGCCCCCGGCTTGGCGGTGATCCTGGTAGGAGAGAACCCAGCCTCGAAAACCTACGTCGCATCAAAGCACAAGTTCGCCAAAGAGTGTGGCCTCGAAACGTTCGACTCGCACCTTCCGGCGTCAGCAACCGCCAGCGACCTGCGCAAGGTCATTGAATCGTACAACGCAAACGACGCAGTCGATGGCATCCTGCTCCAGCTTCCTCTGCCGAAGCCGCTCGATGGGCTTGAGTTCGTGCGCCTGATCTCTCCTGAGAAGGACGCCGACGGCCTCCACCCAGCCAACCAAGGGCTGCTGCTGCAGGGCACTCCAGCGCCGCGTCCGTGCACGCCGCTCGGCGTGATGGTGATGCTCGATCTGGCACTCTCGGATCTGACGGTGACCGACTCCACTACGCTTGCAGAGATCCCGCAGGCATCTCTCGCCGGAAAGAGCGCTGTCGTGATCGGCCGCTCGCAGCTCGTCGGAAAGCCGATGGGATTTCTGCTGCTGGAGCGCAACGCCACGGTGACTTTTGCGCACTCAAAGACGACAGATCTTCCTGCAGTGTGCCGCGCGGCAGATATCGTTGTGGCAGCAGTCGGTGTGCCGCGGCTCGTGAAGCGCGACTGGGTCAAGCCAGGCGCGATCGTGCTCGACGTCGGAATAAACCGGCTTCCGGACGGCAAGCTGTGCGGCGACGTCGACTACGCTGATGTCGCGCCTGTCTCGTCGGCAATCACTCCGGTTCCGGGTGGAGTCGGCCCGATGACGGTTGCAATGCTCATCTCAAACACGGCTGAAAACTGCGCCCGCAGGAACGGAGTATCCCTATGAAGCGAACCCCTCTCTACGACGAGCACGTCCGCCTCGGCGGCAAGATGGTTGAGTTTGCTGGCTGGGAGATGCCGGTGCAGTACAGCGGAGTGATCCAAGAGCACCAGAACGTGCGCGAGCGAGTCGGGCTCTTCGACGTGAGCCACATGGGAGAGATATGGGTCAGCGGCCCTAACGCCGAAGCTGCGCTGCAGCACCTGACCTGCAACAACGTCGCTGCCCTCTACGACGGAAAGGCCCAATACAGCGCGATCCTAAACGAGAACGGCGGGGTAATCGACGACATCATCATCTACCGTTTCAACAAAGAGCTTTACCTGCTGTGCGTCAACGCCTCGAACGCGGATAAGGATTTCGAGTGGCTCTGCAGCAAGAACCCGACCGACGCCCGCATCGAAAACGCGAGTGCTGAGTACGGTCAGATAGCCGTGCAGGGCCCACGTGCAATGGAGCTCCTGGCACCACTGCTCAAGGGCCCGGCGTTTGCTTCGCTCAAGCCGTTTCACTTCATAGAGGCAGAGCTGCTTGGCTCCAAGGTGATAGTCGCTCGCACGGGCTACACCGGCGAGGATGGGGTGGAGATCTTCGTCAAAACTGAGCGTACCGCGGATCTGTGGCGTCTCCTGCTTGAGCACGGAGCGAGCTGCGGAGTGCTCCCGTGCGGGCTCGGCGCTCGTGACTCGCTGCGGCTTGAGGCCGCCTACCCGCTGCACGGGCATGAGCTGGCAGAGGACGTCCCGGCGCTCGAGAGCGGCTTGGGCTGGATCGTAAAGTTCGACAAGGGCGAGTTCATTGGGCGCAAAGCGCTCGCGGCCATCAAAGAGAAAGGCCAGGCGCGAAGGCTCGTGGGCTTCGAGCTCGATGAGGCGGGCATCGCGCGCCAGGGCGACACGCTTGCTGACTCTGGCTCGCAGGTTGGGGTCATCACGAGTGGCACGAAGACGCCAACGGTCAACAAGGCGCTCGGGATGGCGTTCATCCGGGCAGATCTCGCTGCGCCAGGCACGAAGGTGTCTGCCGTGGTGCGTGGACGCTCGATAGCGGCGCACGTGGTCGCGTTGCCGTTCTACAAGCGGCCGAGCGGAAAGGCTGCATAAGCGGAGAGCAAGTTTGGTCGTAGTAGTTGCAAAATATTGGTGAGTTGTTGCTAGAGAGAAAGGGGAGGGAGTATGGAATTTCCATCAGAGCTAAAGTACACGAAGGAGCACGAGTGGGTCCGCATGGAAGGCGACACCGCTGTGGTAGGCATTACCGAGTTCGCGCAGTCTGAGCTCGGCGACCTCGTGTTCGTGGATCTCCCCGCGCTCGGAAAGAGCGTCGCGCAGCACGGAACGATGTGCGTCGTGGAATCGACAAAAGCCGCTTCTGACGTCTACTCGCCGCTCGCCGGCACGGTTTCAGCCGTCAACGAGACCCTCAGCGCGGACCCCGGGCTCATCAACCGTACCCCCTACACCGAGGGCTGGATTGTGAAGCTCTCCGGCGTTTCGAAGGCGGAAGTCGACGCGCTTATGTCGGCTGAGGAGTATAAGAAGCATCTCGGCAAATAGCTGCACGACGCGGCGAATCCCTTACCCCGTTTTACGGTATCCTATGTTGGCAGAGACGATGACAAACGACGCAAAGAGCGAAACACATTCCGCACCTCGCACCGGCTTCGGCCCTTCGGGCTTTCCGGAGCGCCACATCGGGCCGAGCCCAGAAGAGCTTCAGCAGATGTTGTCACTCCTGGGGAAGAAGTCGCTCAAGGACCTGATCGATGCTGTCGTGCCTTCGACCGTGCGCAGCCCCAAGGCGCTGTCGCTGTCGCGCTTCCCGCAGGCGCTCACCGAGTACGAGGCGCTAGAGCGCATCAAGGCCGTAGCCGCCAAGAACGTCATCGCGCGCAGCTACATCGGCGCGGGGTACTACGATTGCATCACGCCCCCAGTCATTCAGCGCAATATCCTAGAGAACCCGGGCTGGTACACGCAGTACACGCCGTACCAGGCAGAGATTGCGCAGGGACGCCTTGAGGCGCTGCTCAACTTCCAGACCATGGTGATGGACCTCACCGGCCTGCAGATCGCAAACGCATCGCTCCTCGATGAGGGCACCGCGGCGGCCGAGGCGATGGCTATGTCTCTCTCGGTGTCTGCCAAGGCCGGCACTCCGACTGCGCGCGAGTACCTCGTGTCAGACTCAGTGCACCCACAAACAATCGGCGTCGTAGCAACACGGGCTGAAGCGCTTGGCGTCACGGTGAAGGTTCTTCCTGCGGCGAAGTTCACCTTCGGCCCAGAGACCTTCGGCTGTCTCGTGCAGTATCCGGACACCCTCGGCAACATAGAGGACCTCTCGGGTCTCTGCGCCAAGGCGCACGACGCGAGCGCTCTCGTTTGTGTTGCTTCTGACCTGCTTGCGCTTGCGCTCCTGACCCCTCCCGGAAAGATGGGTGCCGACATCGTTGTTGGCTCGGCACAGCGCTTCGGTGTGCCGATGGGCTTCGGCGGCCCACACGCGGCTTTCTTCGCCACGCGCGACGAGTACAAGCGATCGATGCCTGGCCGCCTCGTTGGCGTTTCCAAGGACTCAAGCGGAAAGCCAGCGCTGCGGCTCGCGCTACAGACCCGCGAGCAGCACATCCGACGAGAGAAGGCGACGAGCAACATCTGCACCGCACAGGTGCTCCTGGCTGTGATGGCGAGCATGTACGCCGTTTACCACGGCCCGAAAGGTGTCCGCGCCATCGCAGAGCGGGTAAACCGTCTCGCGACAACCTTCGCGGCGCTCGCCAAGAAGTCGGGCTTCACGGTTGTAAACGAAACGCACTTCGACACGGTGACGCTCGATGTCGGGGCGCGCCGTGCGCAGACCATCGCCACTCAGGCGGAGAAGCACGGCTGCCTCGTTCGAGTCATCTCTGATTCGCGCATCGGGGTCAGCTTCGACGAGGCGAAGGGGGCAGACGACCTCACGAACCTCTGCGTTGCGCTCGGTATCCGCATCATGCGCAGCGAAGTAGACCGTGAGCTCGCCGCGGCGGCGGTCACCGTCCCAAGCTCGCTTTCTCGGCCGGTAGACTACCTCACGCACCCGGTGTTCTCCTCTCACCACTCAGAGACCGAGTTCCTGCGCTACGTCCGCAAGCTTGAGTCTCGCGACCTCTCGCTTGGGTTCTCGATGATCCCGCTTGGGTCGTGCACCATGAAGCTGAACGCGACCTCTGAGATGTTGCCCGTGACGTTCCCCGAGTTTGGGGCGCTTCATCCGTTCGCTCCGGCGCACCACCGCAAGGGGTACGAGGAGCTCTTCTCGGACCTTGAGGTTTCGCTGTGTGAGATCACGGGCTTCGACGGCTGCTCGCTGCAGCCCAACGCTGGCTCGCAGGGCGAGTACGCGGGCCTGGTCGTGATTCGCGCCTACCACCACAGCCGTGGTGACGCGAAGCGAACCGTGTGCCTCATCCCTAAGTCAGCGCACGGCACGAACCCAGCGTCGGCAGCCATGACGGGGATGGAAGTCGTCGCCGTCGCGTGCGACGAGCTCGGCAACGTTGACCTCGCGGACCTCGAAGCTAAGGCGGAACAGCACGCAGAGAAGCTTGCCGCCCTGATGGTAACCTACCCATCGACGCACGGCGTGTTTGAGGAGGGGATCAAGAAAGCCTGCGAGATCGTGCACAAGCACGGCGGCCAGGTCTACATGGACGGCGCGAACCTTAATGCCCTGGTGGGCCTCGTGCGGCCAGGCGAGTTCGGCGCTGACGTGTGCCACATCAACCTGCACAAGACCTTCTGCATACCGCACGGCGGCGGCGGCCCAGGCATGGGCCCGATCTGCTGCGCGAAGCACCTCACGCCGTTCCTCCCGAATCACCCCGTGGTTGATCTCGGCCGAACGAAGGGTGTGGGGCCGATCTCTGCTGCTCCGTGGGGCTCTGCTAGCATCCTGCCAATCTCGTGGATGTACCTCGCGATGATGGGTGGCGATGGCCTGACGCGCGCAACGGAAGCTGCGATCCTGCTCGCCAACTACGTTGCCAAGCGGCTCGAGAATGACTACCCGGTCTACTACAAGGGCGCTTCTGGCTTCGTCGCGCACGAGTGCATCCTGAACCTGGCGGCTCTCAAGGCCGAAGCTGGTATTGAGGTTGAGGATGTGGCGAAGCGGCTCATGGACTACGGCTTCCACGCGCCGACGGTTTCGTGGCCTGTCGCGGGCACCCTGATGGTGGAGCCGACGGAGAGCGAGTCAAAGGCGGAGCTCGACCGGTACTGCGATGCGCTCGCCATGATCCGTGAGGAGGTGCGCAAGATCGCTCGCGGTGAGCTAGACAAGGCGAACAACCCGCTCAAGCTCTCGCCGCACACCGCGCACGTTGTCACTAGCGATACGTGGGAGAGGCCATACAGCCGCGAGCTAGCTGCTTTCCCGGCGCCTTGGACACGCGAGAGCAAGTTCTGGCCAGCAGTTGGACGTATCGACGGCGTGTACGGCGACAGGAACCTCTTCTGCTCGTGCGAGGGGCTTGACTCCGACCGGAGGTGAGGCTGGTAGCTACGCAGAATTTGGCGGCTTCCTCTGCGCTTGAAGCATATCCAACTGGTGTTACTTCCTGAGGGGAGCCGATTTAGGCGGGGCTCGCCTTGGAACCGGAGGCTCTGGTAGGTCACCGGTTGGCACTGGTGGCTCTGGCAAATCACCAGTCGGAACTGGAGGTTCCGGCAGGTCTTTTGTCTTGGCGGGTCCGCGCTCGTCTTTTTCCGAGGGCTTGCCGCTAACGTTGAGGAAGGCCCTTAGCCCTGCAACCTGAGTCTTCGGAGATACCCAGAGCCCATCAGCCAGGCTTCGAAGCATATCGACTTGTCGACTGCGCGGCGCCACCTCGCTCAGCGATGCCTCAAAACGGATCAGAGTTTCAATCGTTGAAGGAATGCTAGAGAAGTCCCGGCTCGGCACTCGTTGACCTGTTGCCCTTAGACCTTGGCCAACCGTATCGAGAAACGAATTGAGAAGGGGTAGGAGCTGAGTTGATACTTCCTGGAATTCAGCCTCTCGCTGCTTCGCGATTTTGTGCTCTTCAAGTAGCTCCTTAATCGTCTGCGTTGTCAGTGTAGAGCGTCCAAGACCGTCGCCGATTCTGCGTACTGCCGCAAGTTGGGGATGGTTACGGTCGAGCTTGCGAAGAGCATCGGAGTACTCGAACAGAGTTGCCATAGCTGCTCTTGCGTTGTCGAGCCGTTTTTCCGGCACAGGTATTCTGTTGATCCGTAGCACGACATCGAGGGGGGCGAGGTAGCTATTGAGCGCTGGAATAACTTCATCTTTGAGCTCGTAGTACTGGCCGTTTGCGGAGGCCTTCGAGAAGGGGGCGTTGGAGACGGGTTTGGGGGGCTCAATTTTCCACGTCCAGGTCGTGTTTGGCGGTGTTTGGGGTACCGGCTTGCCTTCAGCGATGGCTTCGACAGTCTGCTTAAACTTCAGCGCTCCCTCGGGCTTGTCGACATCCTTCGCAATGGCCCTAATCGCATCCCAGAGAAGATATCTCTGTGGCAACTCACGCGGCATCTGGGTTATTGCCTGCGCAAATTGTCGGATCGTGTTTTTAGCAGCGGTTGGAGAGCTAAGGTCGATCTCCGGCGCACGGGAGCCTGCGCGGTCGAATAGGATGTTGCCTATCTTTTCGAAGCTGGCTTGCAAAACCTCGCGATTCGGTGTCTCGGGAACCGGCGCTGGGACATCAATCACGACTGCTTGAACTTCAGTTCGCTGCCTCCCAAGATATTTTCTGGCGAGCTCAGGAAGTTTGCGATTTGCGAGGTGGTCTACGAGGGTTGAGATGGGGGTCGACTCCTTGGAGGACTGCCACGGGGCTCGGCCCAGAGCTTCTAGGCCAACGGCTCCGCTCAATAAAGTGACGGACCAACAAAACTTTTTGACGAGAGTGTTGGGAGCCAGGACGGAGGAGATCTTTTCGAAAGTGAGCGTTGAGCTCCAGCTGGTCGATGTCGGCGACCCGCTGCCAAGAGACCTAGGAGGCAGCGTGAGAGGGTCGAGCTGATTCCTTGAGTCATTTTCGCGGCCACGGATATTTTCGCGCATGGGGTCCTCTGAAAGACGGTTAGCTTAACGTCCCAGATGCGAGAGGCGCACAAACAACTGGACCTTCGCATAGCCTGGAGTGTGCGGATTGCCTGGCTGGTAGATTATTGACCCAGTGGTGAGCTGACAACACCCGAAAGCAGGACAACCCTCCCGAGTGTCCTGCTGGGGCGTGGACCTATGGATGCAAACGAACCTTTCAGGTGAGTGCGTGACTAGAGCCGAGCTGGGGAAAGTTTTGAACTGCTTTGACTAGACCGAGGTGCTCTGAGCACAAATGTCTCGCGCTGAGCCAGCGAGTCAGTACTCAACCAGACTCGCCATGGTATTGGCTTGATAACCGGGTCAAGCCGAGAGCTGTGTGCTAAACCGTCGCGGACTCGTCTTACTGAATAGAGGTCCCGAGAGAAGGTGCCAAGGTACAAATCGGCTACGAGGGGCTGAGGTGCTATCTCTTCCCACGAGCGGGTGTTTTCGGTGGAGTTTTGGTTGGCACAGGAGGCTCTTCAAGTTCCGGCCCCGGAACCGGAGGCTCCGACAAATCCGTATCGCTCGTTGGGGGAGGGGGCTTGCTAGCTGGCGATGGCTTATCCTTCATATCGAGGAAGGCTTTTAGGCCGTCGACTTGGTCTTTGGGGTCAGTCCAGAGGCCTGCCGCGATGTCGCCGAGCATACTGACGTCGCTGCTTTCTGGCGCTATCCGCCGAACAGCTTTCTGGAAGCGGAGAAGCGTTTCAACAGCGGAGGGTATAGTCTCGAAGCGCCGCTCCGGCACCTTCTGTCCACTTACCTCAAGTCCACTGCTGATCTTATCGAGAAGGGTGCCCAGCAAAGGCGAAAGCTGTGGCAAAGCCGCCTGGTATTCGGCCTCTAGTGCCTTGGCCAAGGCGTGTTGTTCTTTGAGCTCTTTGATAGTCTCTGTTGTTAATGCCGAGCGCCCTAGCCCATCCCCGATGCGCCGTACCCGCGCGATCTCCGGATGGTTGAGGTCCAATTTTCGAAGTGCATCGGAGTAGTCGAACAGAGTTCCCATGGCTGATCGCGCGTTGTCGAGACGTGGCTGGGGGACAGCCAAGCCGTTAACTCGCAACAACACGTCAAGTGGAGTTAAGTAGCTTTTGAGCGCCGGAATAGCGTCTGCTTTGAGCTCATAGTATTGGCCGTTGGCGGAGGTTTTTGAGAAGGGGGCGTTGGGGAC
>CAYPUA010000004.1:86034-121706 GCA_964413875.1 uncultured Bdellovibrionales bacterium | reverse complement strand
GAGTCGCTGCTCAAGCCTTTTGGTTAAGTAACGCGGAGGCGCGGAACTCGCGGAGATCCCGGAAAGGGATGCACCGAGGCGCCAGCAGCGACGTGCTCTCTGATGAGAAAGCCCCATCGCCGTGGACTCCGTGTTCTCCGCGCCTCCGCGTTATTAAACCAGAAGCTCCCGGTATCGACAGAGGCTGCGAGGATACGCTCACGGTGGATTGTGAAGAGCGAACTCTCTCGAAGGTTAACGCCTTTTGGTTACGTAACGCGGAGGCGCGGAACTCGCGGAGGTCACGGAAAGTGAGGCACTGAGGCGCCAGCAGCTACGTACTCTCTGATAAGAAATCCCTATCGCCGCGGACTCCGAAACTGATAGGTGAGCGGGTGATTTGCAGAGCCCCCTCGCCGCCGCTCAGTAAATCAACAACGACTCAATCTTCGGCCCGCCACCTCCCCCAGCGCGGCCGCCTGTTTTGTTGATCGTCGCGCTCGCCATAAAAGTCGCCGTTCCGTAGTCGACCTTTGCGATGACTTCGAAGATGTTGCCGGAGTGGGTGACCTTATTCCCGCCAGTTCCTGTAGCACTCGTCAAGTTTCCAGCGATGGCACCGCCGACGATAGCGGTCAACTCCGAGACCAGCCCAGTGGTGAACGGCTGCTGCTCGCGCTGCTGGATGATCTGGGCTGCGAGCTGCTGCGTCATTGAGGCATCTAGCGCCATCAGGACCTGCTCAGGGGCAGCGTTTATGTTCACCGCTGCAAAGTTTGAGATCGAAACGTACGGGAGGATCTTCTGGATCACGTCGGGGGTAAACCCAGGTACAGCCGAGAGCTCACTGGCGACCGACTCGATCTTCCCTTCGTTCCGCAGCTCCTCTTCCTCCGAGAGGGTGTTCTCAGTGCCCTGAAAGCTCTCACCCGACGGGCTTTGGTAGGAGAAGGCATCCTTGTTTGTGTCGAGGTAGTCGACCAGGTTCGCCACAAGCTGCTCGGGCACAACCGGAGGTCCGTCAGCGGTCGGGTTTCCGACTCCTAAATTCTTCATCAGCCGCAAGAGGACCGGTGCCCACTTCTGCACGTTGGCTGAAGGGTTTCCTTGCGTGCCGGAGTCCTTGAGCTGGAGTAGGGGGATCTTCCCCTGCTCGGAGGCGATAAGGAGCGAGACCCGCACGTTCGGTTCTTCAATACCGAGCATCGCGCCCGGAGCTTCAAGACCCTGCTGAAACTTCATCCAGTCATCGGTGAGAGGGTCTTCCTGCGAGTTCTTGTCGTTCTCAATCAGCACTGCCGCAACATTCACCGCTGATTTGAGGATGTACTCAGCCTTTACTCGCCGCTCGGCAGCGCTGTTGAGGCGCATGGCGATGTAGGTTGAGTCCCCGAGTGCGACCAGGATCGTCAAGCCAATAGCGATCATCAGGATCACCATCAGGATTGCCACGCCGCGTTCGCTTGCACCGGGTCGGGATGTTTTCAGAATCTTTTGCACTGTAGAACAAGGTTGTAGGGTTGTGGTTGAGAGTGCAAGCCCTAAAGTGGAAAGGGCTGGGAGTATCTTTGCGGCTCAGTTAGGGGAACCGCATTAGGAGCTTAGAGAGGGTACGGTTGAGCCGCAAGGAGCTTTGCAACCTTAAGGGTTTCATAGCCGGCGAGTAAAACTCCGGAAGCTGTTCGCTCTCTTACTGTGTTGTGTGGTACCAAGCATGGGTCGCATGACCCATATCAGTGGCGGCTCGGTCCGAGGCTGCTAGATGCGAGAAGAGCTTTGGTGATTCTGTCATCCGTTCTTCGTAGTAGCTCTTGGCGAGGTGAAGTTCCATAATGATACGCGCTCTAATTCTTGAAGACGATGCCTGCTCCGCGCTCGCAATGAGCTCGTTGCTCGAACAGCAGGGTATATCTGCGACGACGGTTGCCGACACAGCCGATGCGGTCGAAGAGGTCCGAAAATCGAAGCCCGATGTGTTGCTGGCCGACTGGAATGCTCTTGGACAGCGCTCTTCGCTCGAGTTAGCGCAAGAGCTAAGGCGAGTGCGGCCCGACTCCAAAGTGCTCTTCATCTCTGGCTTGTCGCGCGACTACATTGAGAAGCAGCTTGGCGATTTCGCCCCGTGCACGGTGTTCACCAAGCCTATTAACTTTGAAGAGCTGGTGGATGAGATCAACAGTTTCCATCCTGGCGCTGTCCAGGGCATCGAGCCTCAGATCGCAGCTAATTCCTAAGCGCTGCGAATTCCGTGATGACAGTCATGCACAGGGGAAGCGGACTGCTGTATGACGTAATGCGTGCTCTCTTAATCTGAGAGATGCACCACCGGCGTATCCACATCTGAGGAGTCCATGGCTTTCTTGACACTGTATTCCCTCCTTCTTGAACAGCTCCGTGTCCTGTACGGCGCCGAGACGCACCTCACAAAAGCGCTGCCTAGGCTGATCGAGGGAGTGGCGAGCTCTGAGCTGAAGTCGCTCCTGACGCAGCACCTCGAAGAGACAGAGGATCAACTTGAGCGACTCGATATCGTTGCAACACAGCTTCACGAGAAGCTCGCTGGGCAGCGTTGCCGCGTGGTGGAGGGATTAATGCGCGAGGCGGCGGAGCTTACGGAACGCAGGGGAGATGAACGCATCTTAGATGCAGCAGTGATCGGAGTAATGCGGATCGTGGAGAGCTACGAGCGCTCATCGTACGAAATCGCGCGCGGGCTCCTAGAGGTGCTCGGTGAAGCTGAGGCACTCAAGGCGATCGACCGCAACCTGCTCGAAGAAAACCGCTGTGAACAGTCGATGACGGTGCTGTTTGAGGATATTATCGACTCAGTTCATGCGCTGCCCCACCACGCGCCATCGCCGGCAGCATCTGAGGAGAGTCCGAGCGCTGGCTAGCGCCTAGGCGGAAAAAGCATCCGCCCTCTTTTTCCAGCCGGCCGCTCTTTTTCTAGTGCTTTTCCTAGTCTTCGTCCTTCTCCTGAACTTGCACTTAATTCCTGGTCCTCATCCAGGTATCGCGACAGAGATATCATCGGCGAACCAGCGACTTCCGGATTATGAGCAGGAGTTAGTGCAGGTGCAGGAGGAAGAGGAGGATTAGGATAAAGAGGGGAAGATTGTCCGCTCCCTTTTTTCAAGCCAGCCGCGCTTCTTCTGATGCCTTTACTAGTCTTCGCCCTTCTCTTCCTCTTGCACTTGCACTTAATTCCTAGTCCTCATCCAGGTATCTCGACACCAATTTCGTCGGCGATCAAGCGAGGCTCCCTGATTATGAGCAGGAGTCAGTGCAGGTGCAGGAGGAAGAGGAGGATTAGGATAAAGAGGGGAAAGGCGTTCGCCCCCTTTTTCCTGCGACCCTAGCAGCTCTTAGACTTCTTTGGAGTAAACGGCGAACGCGCTGGTGGTGATTTCTCCTTTGGCGACGGCATGCTTGGCGATGGCGCTATCTTCTGTGCGGGTTTCTTCTTGCTTGGCATAATTCCTCTCCTGTAGCTCTTGAATGAGCACTTTTTTGCCGCATCTTCGGTTTGCGGCAGCCGATCGTCTATGAGCCGGCACAGCGTAAGATCATCGTTATCCGTGCGGCCGAAAGCGCGGAGCGGTGAGTGAGCCCAAGAAGAGGACCAGCAAGATCGGAAAGAGGATGCGCGCAACCTTGCACGCGGGGCCAGGCGCCCCCCCGAAGGCGACGAGCGCCGCGAACAGTGTTGCAGCGGCGAGCAGAATGGGAGCGATGCGCATGTGTGCACCGTAGTGCCTCAAGGGCAGGGGGGTAATGACGCAAGTCTCGCTCTCGATGCGGAGCCGTGCGTCAAGAGGTGATTAGCATCAGGAGCGAACAATAAAATTCGGCGCCGCTGTAGAGTTTAGCCCGTGAGGCTGCTACTCTTCGCACCGTTCGACGGAGGCTCATGAACAGCCGAGAGTACATTCAAGGGATCTTTCTTGAGATCGTTTCAGCTCCGAACTACGGGCTGAGTGAGTGGCAAGACGCATTCGTTCGCGCAGCGCTTGAGGTGTCGCGTGAAGTTGAGTCACCGCTCAAAGAGGAGGCGATCGTCAGGCTCGTGGCGATGCAGGTGCAAGCCGAGCGCCGTCACAGCCGCCCAGAGCGGGCCGTTTGGGCTCAGTAAGAGTAAAATCCTCGCCCCGACTTCTTTCCGTGCCAGCCGGCCTCAACGTACTTCACCAATAGCGGGCACGGCCGGTACTTGTCCTCCCCGAGCTCCCTGTGGAGGAGCTGCAAGATGTAGAGCAGGGTGTCTAGCCCAACGAAGTCTGCCAACGTGAGCGGGCCCATCGGGTGGTTCGTTCCAAGCTTCATGGCGTTGTCGATGTCGGTCGGCGCCACACCTTCCTGAACCAAGAAGATAGCCTCGTTGATCATCGGGCAGAGAATCCGGTTCACAATGAAGCCCGGACCGTCGAGCGCAAGCACGGTGGTCTTCTTTATCGAGGCGCACAGGGCCAGGATCGATTTGTAGGTATCGTCACTGGTCTGCAGCCCTCGGATGAGCTCTACGAGCTGCATCACGGGCACCGGGTTCATGAAGTGGACCCCCATAAACTTTTCAGGGCGCGAGGTCACGGCGGCCATGCGGGTAATTGAGATTGAAGAGGTGTTGCTGGCGAGGATTGCGTCTGGCCTCAGCACCTTGTCCAGCTCGCGGAAGAGCGCTGCCTTCGGCTCGAACTGCTCGATGATCGCCTCAATCACGAGGTCGCATGAGGCGAAGTCCTTGAGCGAGCTTGCCGCCGAGAGGTGCTGCTTCGCCCGCTCGCTCGTAGCGGCATCCATCTTTCCCTTCTCAACTGCCTGGCCGAGGCGGGTGTGGATTCCTGCCAAGCCTTTCTCAAGAGCTGACGCTGATGCGTCGAAGAGCAGGGTGCGGTGTCCCGCGGTTGCGAGCACCTGGGCGATTCCTGCGCCCATCTGTCCAGCACCAACAACACCGACTGATTTAATCTCTGCCATAAACCCTCCCAGCGGATTACGGGCTAAAAATCCCGTGAACGGGGGGAATGCGCAAGGCGCGAAAAAAGGGGCGGAGACCTTTATCTGCGGCGAAGACGGTTGGATACAGGTGTGCGTCCCCTTTTTCGCGTCTTGCATGTGGAGGAGTTTTTAGCCGACCGCTTTTTTCTTCAACCTTTTCCTTGTCTTCCTCCTTCTCCTGCTCCTGGACTTGCACTGAGTTCCTCGTCATCGTCCGGCTCTTCCGACGCGAATATGGAAGGCAATCCGCGGAATTGTTCTGATTGTGAGCAGGAGCCGGCGCAAGTGCAGGAGAAAGAGAAGGATTAGGATGAAGATGAGGCATTCTGTCTCGGCAGGTTTTTTAGCGATCGAGACGGAATCCCGTTTGCTAATTGGCCTGCACAGCGCGAGCCATCGACTGGTCCGGCGTTGAAGGAGTCGCGTTGAGCGAACCCGACCGCTTGAGCGACGAGAGGTCTCCTGAGACGAAGGCGACAATCCCGCCGATTGCACTGGTAATCATAACAGCCAGGAGCCATAGCGCCCCGAAGGCAATCGCCTGCTCTGATGTCATCAGGGCAGGGGCGGAAGTCACGAAGAAGGTCCGGTACGATCCCTCCCGCACGCCGAGACCGTTCCAGCTGATAGGAAGGCTGCTGGCGATGTTCACAAAAGGCACGACAACGAAAAGGGTTGTAAGCGGGATTGAGACCCCCAAACCACTCGCCATAACAGCGTGAAGCGAGATCTGGAGCGAGTGAAAGACGACCGAGATAGCTGTGATGATAGCCAGGGTCTTTGGGTCACGCGGGAAGATAGCGGCTACCTGGCGCAGCTTGTTTGCGACCCTAGTGCTTCGGATTCCAGGAAGGTGAGTCAGCACCCACGGGCCTATGATCCAAGCGGCGATGAAACCGAGCACGAGCGTGAAGAGCCCCGAGATGAGCTGCCACTGAACCCGGTCGTTGCCGAGCGTCATGGAGGTGATAAGAGCGATAATTCCAAGAACGGTTAGGCCATGAATCCGGTCTGCAACTACCGAGGCAACGCCCTCAGTCTTCTTGGGCTGCCCCTGGGCGATCAGGAGTCCTCGCACCGCGTCACCACCGACCATGCCGAGACCGAAGCAGTTGACGAACATGCCGATGAAGTAGGCCTTGAGGGCAGCAGGGTAAGAAACGTCGATGCCGCCTGAGCGAGCGATCGTCCACCACTTAACCGAGCTCATGAGCTGGCCTACGGTGTACCCGACTACAACTACGAGAACTGTGCTGAGGCTGATTGTCTTGAAGGTTTCGAGCAGGTTGCGCTTCTCTGCGGAGTAGAACACCAGCCCGAGCATCACAGCGCTAAGCAGAATTTTAATTAGGCTCTTGGGCTTCATGAGGGGTGCTCTCGCGTGCCAAGTATTTCAGATTCCCGACCTTTTTACAAACCACCAGACCTCCTAAGCTCTTGCCAAGATTTACCCAGCACCGGCACCGGGAACGGCTCCGGTCCCGGCTCCGTTCCCCCTAAGACCCCCACGAATACACGCACTTTTGGTGCCTGCTCCGAGAGGGTCAATCAACGATTGCCAGGTACCCACGCTAAGGCCCAACGGAATCACCGCAGCAAGATTGACCACGTTGCGGTCTGGAGCACCTTCAGGCTATTGCTGTTTCGTCAAAACTATTCCCATGACGAAGCAAGACCGACCATCACGTGGAGCCCCCGGGCGAGATCCTCTCTCGGTGGGGCTCGGCCGTCATAAGCGCAACACGGGATTGAGCCTCCCGCCCTGGCTTGAAGAGCACGGCGCCTGGCTTGCGGTGCTGCTGGTAATAGTTCTCTTCCTAATCCCGGTGCAGATGCTGGGGCTCTTTGACCGCCCAGTTGAGGAGAAGCCGAGTGCGGTGATTAGGGTTTCTGGCGCACCGGCCAAGACCTGGGCGGAGGGCTCAAGCACCCGTATTGAGTCGGTCGCAGTAGACGTAGAGAACGTAGGGCCGGAGTCCGCGCGCGCTGTGAAGGTTGAGGGGATCGTGCGTGGCAGCGCCTTTGTACTCTCTGGTCCCCAAACGATTGAGCCAGGGCAGCGCGCCCGTTTCTCTGGAAGAACGAGCCTCAATATCATGTCAGAGGATCCGCTCTCGTTCCGGCTCTCGTGTGAGAACTGCCCTCAAGGGTAGGTATCAGTGCCCGACGGGTAGTGTTGGGGGGCTGCTGAGGGCATCGGTGTACCCCGTTGTTTCCTGAGGGTTTGAGCCTGCACACGCTTCGTGGTTAGACATTTTCCGGGCAGGGTGCCAGTATCTTTTGGACAGCCAACCCGTAGCCTATGCTTCGCCCGCCCGAGCTCCCAAACACTCAGCCTGGCTCCCCGCGCAGCGCCCTTCCGCCGATGGTGTTCCTTTTCGGTCTCGCGGGGGCCGGAAAGAGCTACTGCGGCGAGCTTCTCGCCGCGCGGCTTGGATACGAGTGCTGTAATCTGGACGAACACCTGACTCCGGCGATGCAGCAGGCCATCGCCGAGAAGCGATCTTTTACGGAGGAGATGCGCGACGAGTTCTTCGAGGTTGTGCGCGATGTTATTTCGCAGCGGTTTAACGCGGGAAAGCCCACCATCTTTATCCAAGCGGCATACAAAGAGCGGCATCGGCAGATGCTCAAAGGCGCTCACCCAACACTTGAGTTCGTGTGCGTCACAGCGCCTGACGCGGTCATCGAGCAGCGCCTCAACACTCGCGGCGACTGGGTAGGCCCGGGGTATGCCGCAACGATAGCTCGGAACTTTGAGCCCAGCGCGGCTTACCGGGATCTCCTCAACGACGGAGCTTCTGATGACACCCTGGTAGAGCGGTTTGTGGGGCTTTTCGGTGGTGTATAGGCTGCCACGCGGGCTGCAGATGACATCCCGCCCAGTTTTACCTATACTTAGGTGTGCTCTTTTGATGAGCCCGTTTTTGGGGCATCTTCAGGGCGCAAAGTCCCGTGAGGGCCGATAGCTCAGTCGGTAGAGCAACTGGCTTTTAACTAGTAGGTCGCAGGTTCGATTCCTGCTCGGCTCACGTTTTTTCCCCTTCGCAAACTTGGCGTCTTCTTCCTTTGCAAACCTGCCTTCGGCAGGATTTGCAAGACGGGCAGGGGCGGACGCCCCTGCACCCCGGGGGATCAGTATTTTCCTTCGCAAACTTGGTGTTGTCTCCCTTCGCAAACTTGGCTTCGCCAAGATTTGCGAGACGGGCAGGGGCGGACGCCCCTGCACCCCGGGGGATTCGGCACCGGGAACGCAAAAAGGGTAAGGACGCTTTTTTGCTGCTCCCTTCTTTATCTTCATCCTAATCCTGCTCTTCCTCCTGCACTTGCACTGACTCCTGCTCGTAATCGATCAATCTCTCCGCTTTGCCTAGGAGATTGGCATCGAGGTAGCAGGATTAAGAATGACGAATTTGGTGCAGGTGCAGGAGAAGGATAGAGAGAAAGAGTAGGGGGGAACCGGCTGGGCTATAAGCTATGACAGGACAAAACGTGTCCTCTTACGATAAGCGCCGTTCGCTTCTCGCCCCGCCTAAACGTTAAACCGGAAGTGCACTATATCCCCATCGCGCATCAGGTACTCCTTGCCCTCCGTGCGCATCTTCCCGGCTTCCTTCGCCTTCACCTCGCTTCCGGCTGAGACGTAGTCGTCGTAACCGATCACCTCTGCACGGATGAAGCCGCGCTCGAAGTCGGAGTGGATCTTTCCGGCGCACTGCGGGGCGGTGCTTCCTTTCTGCGCGGTCCAGGCGTGGCACTCCTTCGGGCCGACGGTGAAGAACGTGATCAGATCGAGGAGGCGGTAGCCTGCTACCGTGAGCCGATCAAGCCCCGACTGCTCCACTCCAAGGGAGGCGAGGAACTCGCGGCGCTCTTCGGGGTTTAGCTCGGCGATCTCTGACTCAACTTTCCCTGATATCGTGACGAGCGATGAGCTCGTTTCCTTGGCGTAGGCGGCAAGCTGGTCAACTGGGAGAGATCCGCTCGGGTCGGGGACGTGCAGCAGCTCGCTCTCCGGCACGTTCGCCACGAAGAGAACGGGCTTTGAGGTTAGCAGGTTGTTCGTCACTTCGTGCAGGTCCTCTGGCGTGCCTGTCGCCTGGCCCGTAGAGATGAACGTGCGTGCTGGTTTCCCCTGAGCGAGCCAGCTCTCCAGCGGCTCGATGATAGCGAGCTTCGCCTTGGCAGCCTTGTCGCCAGTCTTGGCAGGCTTCTCAACCTTCACGCGCAGCTTCTGGATTGCGTCGTAGTCAGAGAGGATCAGCTCGGTGTCGATCGTCTCGACGTCGCGGCGCGGATTTACCGATCCATCAACGTGCACGATATTCTCGTCGTCGAAGCAGCGAACAACGTGAGCGATGGCATCGACGCTACGGATGTGGCCGAGAAACTGGTTGCCGAGACCTTCGCCTTTGGAGGCGCCTCGGATCAGCCCTGCGATATCGACGAAGGTGATCTGGGCGGGGATGATCTTGGCGGAGCCTGCGATCTTGGTAAGCACATCGAGGCGTGGGTCTGGAACGGGAACTGCACCCGTGTTCGGCTCGATGGTGCAGAAAGGGAAGTTCGCCGCGGCTGCTTTAGCCGAGGTGAGGGCGTTGAAAATAGTGGACTTGCCGACGTTTGGTAGCCCGACGATGCCGCAGGTGAATCCCATGGAGGACCTTGCAAAAAGCCCCTCTTTCCGGGGCGGTTGGATGCATACAGGTACCACGCGGCTGGGGGCAATTCAACGTGCCCCGGGCGGATAGACCACAAGCCCGTGCTGGGCTAGGCTCGCCCGCATGTTTACACGAATAACTACACCCTTCTTCTCGTGTCTTGCAGCGGTTGTTCTCGTTTCATGTGGAGGTGGGGGAGATGGCGGTGGCGGGAACAACGACACTGGCCCCTGCTCGGCGCTCAAGATCGCAGGCGGAGAAGGTTGCAGCTCGCCGCCGAGTGCGCTCGTGGCGGTGGTGCGCGGGCGGTTAAATTGCACAGGCAGCTTTATTACAACCCGACACGTCATTACTGCCGCGCACTGCGTCGATGCTCCGGGGCAGGTGAATGTCGAAACGCCGACTTTTATCGCGGCAGTTCAGCGTGTTCAGATCCATCCGCAGTACGACCCATTCTCTTTCGACAGCATGTATGACCTCGCTGTGCTGACGCTCGGCTCGGCGGCGCCGGTCTCGACTGTCTCGATTATACAGTCGGTGCCGGTAGAGGAGGACAATCAAGTTGTGGCCTACGGCTTCGGGCTCGATCAAGACGGGCTCCTCTGGGAGGACCGATTTATCGAAGGGGAGGATGCTCTCAAGGCGACGTACCTTGATGTGACTTCGGTGTCAGACTTCTCGATCTCAACCATCAGCGACGGAAGCGGAGACACGTGCGGAGGTGATTCGGGTGGGCCAATCCTGCTTCAGGCTGGTGGCAGCTACGGTCTTGTGGCACTGGTTCGTTCTGGTCCCGTTGACTGCGTTGAGTACCAGCCTTACGCAAGCCAAAATACAAACCTTCAGGTGCCGAGCATCCTCAACTTCGTGCTCTCGGCTGCGCCAGGGACGCAGGTGAGGTAGCAGCGGAAGAAGGGGACGAATCCCCTTTTTGCGTAAGTCTTCTCTTCATCCTCCTCCTGCACTTGCACCCGCTTCCTGGTCTTAATCCTGCTATCTCAGCGCTAAAGGGCCCCGGGAATTTTCGGGATTATGAGCAGGAGGGAGTGCAGGTGCAGGAGAAAGAGGAGGATAAGGACGAAGAAGAGGAGTGCCGTGCTCTGCTTCGATGAGAACGCTCCCTGGTTCAAGTCCAGAGGCGGCATTTTGGGGGATTACTTGGAGTGGCCCCACCTGGACTTGAACCCGGATCTTGTGTTCGCTCCAAGCTCCGGACGCTGTGGCGTCCTTCGCGTCGCTCACTGGCAGAACGCTCGCTAGCTCGCGTTCTGAGCGGAAGCTCCCTGGTTCAAGTCCAGAAGCGGCATTATGGGGGATTACTTGGAGTGGCCCCACCTGGACTTGAACCAGGGACCTACCGGTTATGAGCCGGCCGCTCTAACCAACTGAGCTATAGGGCCTTACGAGGAAACCAGAAAACCTTCTTCCACCAATGGCGCGCTCTATCAGCGGGCGGCTCTTTCGCCGGAGGCGAAACCCCCGGAGGGAGAGAGACGCGGCCGCTCTAACCAACTGAGCTATAGGGCCATCGCAGGATGCGGGAGGTTTTTACCCCTCCATTGGAGCGGGTGCAACCCTTATGACCTTGGCGCCCACATTCAACTCGATTCAGGGTTGTGGTAGCGCAGCTTAGTGGTAGAACATGATGAACTAATTAGCTGAAATCGCCAGATCCAGAGGCCCCATGACTGATGCCGCGAAACCCTCCGTACTTGCCGCCCTTATTGAGCTCGGCAGGGTCGATGTCCAGATAGCGTTGCTGAATGCGCAGAAGAAGAGCCTCGAAGCCGAGCGGGTGAAGCGCAAGCAGGCGCTTGATGCTCAGGCAATGAAGCGAGGCGCGCGCGCCAAGCTGCTCGATGAGAAGAAGCTTCTCAACACGCGCGAGGAGAAAGCGATCAAGGTTGAGCGCGACAGGATTAATGATCGCCGCAGAGCGCTTAGCACACTCAACAACTACAAGCTGCAGCAGGCGGCAGAGCGGGAGATCGATTTCGTTTCGAAGCAGGTTGGTCAGCGTGAGGAGCTACTGCTCCAGCTCATGCGAGAGATTGAGATCCTTGAGAAGGATATGGCTGAGATCGATGCGGTCACCAAAGGGCTGCACGAAGAGGGGGCTGCGTTCGAGCGTGATGCGGTGGAGACCCTGCAGGGAATTGAGGCCAAGCTCCAGGATTACACAGCCGAGCGCACGACACACGCGCAGGCTATTGGAGCAGGAACAGTTCTTACGACCTACAACCGTATTAAGGACCGCTTCCCTTCGAACCCAGTCGTGGATGTGCTCAACCGTGATAGCTGTGCGGGATGTCACATGAAATTGGGGCCACAGGTGGTGGTGCAGATTTCTCGTGGAGATGTGGTAAAGTGCCCGGGCTGCAGCCGGTTTCTTAAGCTTCCGGCAGAGTAGCGCCCTCCCAGCAGGGAGGAGTTGAGCGGATGGTCGCTTGGGGGCAACCCTGAGAGGAAAGTCGGGACTTCATAGGGCGGGTTGGCCGCTAACGGCGGCGCCGGGCAACCGGCGGAAAGTGCCACAGAAAAGAAGACGGCCTGCTCCTGAAAAGGGGCGGGAATCGGTGAAACGGTGAGGTAAAAGCTCACCAGCACGGGGGTGACTCCGTGGCTTGGTAAACCCCAGCTGAAGCAAGACCGAATAGGAAGGCTCCCTGCGGCAACGCAGGCGGCGCGGCTCGCGCCGGGCCTTCGGGTAGCGTCGCTTGAGCCAGTCGGCAACGGCTGGCCCAGATGAATGGCCATCGAAACAGAATCCCGCTTACTGCTCGACTCTTCCCTGGTGTGGTGGTCTCCCGCTCCCCATCGTCCAAAGTCCCTACGCACCTCAAACCGCCCGCCGCCGGCAACGGCACCGGAATCGGCTCCGGCCCCGATCGGACCTCCAATGCCTCTCGGCTCGCCTCGCGCGACTCAATAATTGCTAGTCTGCCGTATGAGCTCTCCTGAGCTTGTCTCGAATATCCGAGGCTCGTTGGTCGAGTAACTACCCAGTTGTCCTAACTATGCTTGGGGGACGAGAGCTCGCTATCCTATCTCTCATACGCCACGCCCCGGACCTGTCCCGTCCTGTAGTTCCTTAAGAACCACACTTCGAAGTCTGTAGGGGTGCCGTCGACCTCGCACTCAACCGCGAATCCGGGTGTCAAACTCGTTCCAACTGGCTCGATTGTGCGAATTCCGGCTGATATCTCATTCATCTCAGGAGACATCCCCAGCAGCTTATCCTTCGCTGAGATGTCGAGTCGCGACTCAGTTTGGTTAAACGATGCCCATCTGCCGCCGGGGTCGCTGCCTTCGGCGCTTGAAGGTGGCAGGTAGACTCTGTCAAAAATCGCCTCGCACAGCACCATGTAGCCAAAGCTTGGGCAGGGGAGCTTCTTGAGGTCGGGCAGGGGAGTCGTTGCAACCGTGCGAGCCATCTCACGGTACGACATCGCGGTGAAGATCGGGGTTGTGACCGCAACTTCATCATCAGGCCGGGAGTAGAGCACGGTTGCTACCGGCCCCATCCCGAACGTTTCGACGAGCCCTGGGCCGAGCAGCGTAGGCTTCAGCGCGCTGTCTAGCACCTCCGCAAGCATGAAGAACTCACGACCAGAAGAGCTTTGGACAGAGCTGCGGTTGTTAATGCACACCGATGTTGAGTGAGCGGCGATGCCGGCCACGTGCGCGGCAAGGGCGTGATCAACCTCAAAATTGGCCTGGAGAAGGTCCAACACAGTGCGGCCGTACTGGTCTGACGGGTTCTGCTCCAGATAAACGCTCTCGCCACGCCGGCCGCCGAGGCATATGGCGCGGTATATCTTCTGGAGCTCAGCGTATCCCCGCATCGTCTTCGGCAGCTCGAGGTTGGTCGGAAAGTACGACTCAGGAACCGCCGCGGTCCTCTTGAGGAGCGAATCGAAATCCTGCGGGTAAAATGGCTTGAAGGTGCCTCTCATGAGTTGCCTCGCAGATGCCCGTTCTGTGCGCGGTGTCGGAGGAAGTGATCGCAAACGACGAGCGCTGCCATTGCGTCAACGATCGGTACCGCTCGCGGCAGGACGCACGGATCGTGTCGCCCGGCGGCAGCAAGTTTCGTCGGAGAGCCGTCTACCGTGACAGTATCCTGCTCCTTCGAGATTGTGGCGACGGGCTTGAAGGCGACTCGGCAGGTGATCGTCTCGCCTGAGGCGATTCCACCGAGCACTCCGCCTGCGTTGTTAGAGCGAACCGTAACTTCGCCCGCTTCATCGACGATGAAAGGATCGTTGTGTTGGCTGCCCCGGAGGTGCACCGCACCGAATCCAAGACCGATTTCGAAGCCCTTGACGGCGTTGATGCTGAGCATCGCCTTGCCGAGGTCGGCGTGAAGCTTATCGAAGACCGGCTCACCCAGTCCGCGCGGACAGCCTTTGATAACGCAGCGGATGACCCCGCCGATTGAGTCACCTTCAGCCTGGACCTCTCGGATCAGCGCAATCATGCGGGCAGCAGCCTCTTGGTCGGGACAGCGCACGATGTTGGACTCAATGTCCCTACCAGTCACCTGCGCTGGCTCAACCTGCGCCTGCACCGAGCCAACCTGCTCGACGTAGCTTACGATCTCTACTCCTGCCTGCTCCTTGAGGAGCTTCTTTGCGACTGCTCCGGCAGCCACGCGCGCCAGAGTCTCACGTGCTGACGCCCGCCCG
Organism: uncultured Bdellovibrionales bacterium; assembly: GCA_964413875.1. GTDB lineage: Bacteria > Bdellovibrionota_C > UBA2361 > UBA2361 > OMII01 > OMII01. The sequence goes on along the minus strand of CAYPUA010000004.1, from coordinate 107,383 downwards.
CTGCCGCGCCAGTCACGGCGCCCGTATTTCGCTTGGTAGGTGAAGTCAGCGTGCGAAGGGCGGTAGAGGTCCTTTAAGTGATGGTAGTCCTCGGAGCGCACATCTTTGTTGTGCGCTAACATCAATATCGGCGTGCCGGTGGTTTCGCCCTCGAACACGCCGCTCAGGATCTGTATCGTGTCCTCCTCCTTGCGCGGGGTGGTGATGTCGCTCTGGCCCGGCTTGCGGCGGTCAAGCTCTGCCTGGACCTCGGCTTGCGAGATGGCAATGCCCGGAGGGCAGCCGTCTATGACTACACCAACGGCGCCGCCGTGCGACTCGCCAAATGTGCTGATTCTGAAAAGTTCGCCAAAGATATTGCCGGCCACTGGGGTCCTCCGTAGTTCGGGGAGCCTATCACCCAAGCGCCTGCATAATCGAGTCCAGTTTGTCGACGGTTAGCTGCCCTGGGGCTGAGCGGCTCGCCAGCTCGACCGGAGCGAAGGCCATCTCGTTGCCCCACATAGCACCGAAAACCCTGGTGATAACGCCATGTTTCCCCATGCCGAGCACGACGCTGCGGTGCCCGCCTTCGCGCAGGTCGATGAGCAGCGAGAGGAGCCTCAGGGCATCGCGCTGGATGGTGCAGTGGGTCGCGATTTTAAGGATGTGGGCACCCCAGTCCTTCATCCTCTCGGTAATTGAGCGCAGCTCGGTGTCAGAGGGGGTAAGGGAGTAGTTGTGGTACGAGAGGATAGTCTTAAGCGCTAGCCGCTCAGCCTGCGCCTCCGCGATCTCCTCGGCTTGGACGGAGATATCGAAGTCAACGAACACTGGCTTCTTGGCGAGCGTCGAGAGCATCGCCTTGCGCTGGCTTGCCGGCATCTGCATCGGCTCAAGGTTCTGACGGCGGAACACCATCACGAGTTGGTGCGGGTAGAGACCAACGAGCGAGGCTGCAAATCCAGGATCGATATCTTCGATGTAGTCGAGCCACACCTCAAAGAAGCGGAAGCGGCCGGCGTTTGCTTCGATCGCCTGCTGAACTTCAGCTCGGGTTGGCTTGATGATCGGGAGACAGTACTTGTTGTTAACGCGCGAAGAACTCATACACCTTCAAGGCTCGACGCAATGAGTGGCTGCGCCACTCTGCTATGCTCAAATCTGAAGGGGAAAGTATAGCGGAAAGGGGAACAGAGGTCACGAGGCTGAGGCGGAATTTAGGGCGTCTTCCATCGCCTCTCGAGCACCCTTGACAGCGGTGTGAATTTCAAATTGCGCGAGTCCCTGTTCGATAAACATCTCAAGTCCGCGAATGGCCCTGGCACCCCGCAGCTCTGCATCCTTGACAAGCTGCGTCGTGCGTGGATGGTAGATCGTTTCAAAGATAGTGTGGTGAGGCTCGATCGAGCTGGCTGGAATAGGGGACTCGCCGCTCTGCTCACCCATGCCAACTGGCGTGGTGTTGATGATGATTTCGAAAGCTGAGAGGTCCGGAGAAGGTCCGAGTTCGCTGACCGTGCCGCCGCACGCCTCAGCGAGTGCCCGTGCTTTCTCTGGCGAGCGATTGAAGATCGTGACGGCGGCGCCGCGCGCCGCGCACCCGTGCGCTGCTGCTTGGGCAGCGCCGCCGGCACCGAGAAGGGCAACGCGCCTCCCGGTTAGTGGCTCCGAGCGCTCAAGGGGGGTGATGATTCCTAGCACATCTGTGTTGAAGCCTGTCAGCACCCCGTTGTCGTTTCTGACGGTGTTGACCGCACCAACAGTGCGGGCGAGGGGCTCAATCGCGTCGAGCATCGGGAGGATAGCAACCTTGTGCGGCATCGTTACTGCAAGTCCGCGAATCCCGAGGGCGCGCACGCTCTGCACAGTTTGCTGGAGCTCTCCTTCCTTCACCTGAGCGGCAGCCATCAGGAACGGCAGCCCGAGTGCTGCATACGCTGCGTTGTGCATTCGGGGGGAGAGGCTGTGGGCGATTGGGTCTCCAATGACGAGGCACAGATTAGCCGAGCGGTCGATCTTCGGCGCAGGGGTAAGCCGAAGCAGGATCTCTGCGCACACCTGGTCCGGCGCTTTTCCGTCGGTATCGATTATCAAGTCAGCGCTCTGCTCGTACACCGGCGCTCTCGCCTCAAAGAGCTGCTTCGCCTTAGTGCCATCCCGAAAGAGTGGGCGCGTCTCGAGCCCCGCGTTCCTGCCCTGGACCGTCTCAAATGATGATCGCAAGAATACGACGACACCTCCGCCGGAGCGGAGGTGCTGCAGGTTCTCGGGCCGTCCGATCACCCCGCCACCAGTGGAGATAACCGCATCGCGCTCTCCGGCCAGCGAATGCGCAACCTCCGACTCAAGCTCGCGGAAGAAGGGCTCGCCGTGCTTCTCAAAGATCAGCGGAATCGAAGCAAGCCCCGAGCGAGCGACTGTCAGCTCGTCCATCTCAATTTGTGGCACTCCGAGCAGGGAGGCGAGCCGTTTCGCAACGGTGCTCTTTCCCGTGCCCATGAAGCCAATCAGCACAACTTTTGGCATGGGCGGATAGTACCGCGTCGGCGCCGGGGCGCATAGTCCGGACGGCCCAGGAGAGGCGCGTTTGCTAGCTTGCAGTAGAGCTACAGGGCAGCAGGCTCCCAGGACAGCCACTGCCGCTCGATGGTGCCGAAGAAGCGGTTAAAGCCAAGCTTAACCTTGTGAACCTCCTGCTTGATTCCTCGTACAAATGGGCTGTCCGGTGTTGTGTCAGCCAGTGAGACCGTCGCGTCGTACACCCCCTGACCATCGCTTTGAAGGTCGTCGACTCGGATTGGAATCCAGGTCAGGCTCTCTGGGTTCATACCAGCTTCGATCGTCCGGTTGCGAACGGCGGCGGCGACCTCACGGAGCACGAAATTTACCAAGAGGCTCGGCTGGCTGACGGGGTAGCCTGAACTCTCATCTTTGCAGCGAGCAGCCTTGAGGCGGGTAACGGCGGCGGCGCGGTGCAGGTCCAGCTCTTCGAAAGCCTTGTCGCATAGGATCGGGACAAAACGCGCGTGCTGCGGATTCCCGTCTGGTGCTACCAGGGTCACCTGAACGGGATTCGAGAGGATCTCAAGGATGATGCCGGGTCGGGAAGGATTGAGCTTGTAGTCTGAGAGCACTTCGACTCGACGGTCGGGAAGCAGGTCAAGCCCCTCCTCGTCGCGCACCGTCATCAGCGCGATAACGGACTTCCGTCCGCACCGCAGCATCTCTTCCACCCGCACCTCGACATCGCCGAAGGTCCAGAGGTCCAGGCCGTATATCGAGCGAAGCCGCACCTCGAAGCCAGCCGCGAGCTGCTTGTCGCGCACACGCTCGTATCCGTGATGCTGCTTCGTAAGCCAGTCATCGACCCGAGTATTTACCTGCTGGAGTTGCTCTTGGGAGTCGGAGGGTTCAGGGGAAGGATTAGCGAACATGCAACTCGGATGGTAATTTTATTTTTTTTATCTACCAAGAGGAAAATAGCGCCTAGAAGTTTTTTGAGTGTCATGCTCGGAGCGTCGGTGCAGCCCAACCTTGAACGGGAACGGCAGCGGCTCCGGCTCCGAAAAAAAAATCGATAGCTCGTGATGAATCGGCTCAGAGTGGATCATGGGCGGTCTCCGGTGGTGTTGGGAGCCCGAGCCCGAGCCGGAACCGTTGCCGTGCCCGGGCTAGTGATTCAGGTCTTGTGAAAGACGCAGATGCGGACAGGTTCCGACACATGATGTCAGCGGTGCCGGATTTTGCTACGCTCTAGATCATGAAACTCATCCTCTGGGATTGGAACGGCACTCTCATAAACGACACGCCGTCGAACGTCGAGCTCTTCAATCGAGTGATGGGAGAGCTGGGTTACGAGACGGTTACGGTTGAGCGGTACCGCGAGATATACCAACACCCTATCCAGAAGCTGTACGAAGAGGCTGGCTTCGATCCCTCCAAGCACTCGTTCCACGAGCTCGCTAAACGGTGGAACGATCTCTACCACACCGACCCAGCACCTCCGCCCCTGCACGATGATGCGCGTTGGGTGCTTGAAAGCTTTCATGGCAGCGGAATGCGGCAGGCGCTCCTGTCAGCCTTAGCGCACGAGATCCTAGAGCCCGCCATTGTGCGGCACGGGTTGGATCCTTTCTTTGAAGTGGTGCAGGGAGCGACCGACCTGCTAGGGCACGGCAAGGTGGAGCAGGGGAGAGCCCTGGCAACACAGCTCGGAGCCTACGGCCAGGAGATCGCTGTCGTTGGGGACTCCTCGCATGATGCTCAGGTTGCGCAGGAGCTCGGAGCTATCTGCTGTCTCGTCTCGCACGGAGCCGAGTCTGAATCACGGCTCCTGCAGACGGGCTTCCCGGTTTGTGGGTCGCTCAGAGAGGCGCATGCCAGGCTGTCACGCCGAGTCGACAGCGATTAACTCCTTAGCCGAAAGATAGTTTCGAACTCCCTCTCGATTGCGAGCAGCTCCTCGTCCATACGGCGCTTGATCCGATCGGCGATTTTCGACCACGTCTCCATCCACGACTCTTTGGCCGTGCCGTAGCGCACCTCCTGGAAGAGCAGCCGAGAGAGGTCAAGCAAGATCGCTTCTGCCTGCTGACAGTCTATGGAATGGACCGAGTTTATCAGCGCCTCCTGGTAGGAGACAGGAATCGGGCTCTGCAGCAGAAGGTCGAGGATCTCCGCGATCTGCTTCTCACTGGCCCGCTCTGGGTACCGAATCGCTGCAGCTGTCATGGCTCCCTCCTACTTTCCTGTAACTCGACGCATGATGAAGTCAGTGGCACTCTCGCCGCTCACTTGGTGGGGCGGACCCGCCGGAGGCGTAGTGAAGTACTGCGCTATTCCCTCTGGGTTTCCAACAAACGTCTCACCACGGGGAGTGAAGGGGAATCCGGAGGTGCAGCTTTCTCCGAAAAGTGGATTAAAATGCTCGTCGACCCCCGTCATGATTCGGCTGGAGCCTGTCCAGTATGGGTGTGAGAGGTCGGGTGGCGAGGCTGGCATCAGCCATTCGCCAAGCTGCTGAGCATTCTCAGCGACGGTCCTGGCAGCATCAATGCCCGCCGACACAACAGCAGCTCCAGCCTGCGTGACGGGATTGTCTGTGACAGCTCGCGTGAATAAGCTCCTACCCCACTGGTAGAGTGCGGTGAAACAGCTCGCCACCTGTTCTCCAGCCCAGGACGCAAAGGAGCCTGCTGTTGATAGCGCGGTGTCACCGAGCCAAGCGGAGGCACCCGCGGCAAGGTAGGACGCGCCGTCCCATGCGGCCTGGAGAGCCACGCGCAGGCCGCCCGTCACACACAGGACGCCGAGCGCAGTGCCTACTGCGCCGCGGAATGCTGAACGGTAGCATTCGAACCCCTCGTGCAGATCCTGTGTTACCTTCGAGAGTTCGGCTTTGGTCTCCGCACTTGAGAGTTCGCCCTCGAATACCTTGAGGAGCCGTCCTGCTATCTGATCACGCAGCTTGGAGCGGGCGGCGCTGCGCTCGGCTTCTGTCTCAAGCCGTGACCAGCCTCCTTCAACCTCGCCTGCAAGGGAGCCCACGTGATCTTGATAGAAGCGGGAGACCTTTTCGATTAGCTCGTCTGCCTTGGCAGTTGCAAGTGAGTTAATCCGTTTGAACTGCGCCTTGACAAGCTCCGGTCCCGCGTCGAGCGCCGCCTTGAGATCCCGGAAGTCCTGGAAGTCTCGAAGCTTCACCTCAAACGAGGCCAGCGACTTGGCGATCTCAGAGAGCTTCTTCTGGTCTGGAGCCGCCGCGCCACGCAAGTCGTTTAGCTGCGAGCGCAGAGCGAGGTAGGAGAGGAGCGACTCTTTAATTGCAGGCTGTTCTGCGCTCTCAGCGATGCAGCGTGCGAGGAAGGCGTTGCTCGGCACTGCCTCCGAAAGGCTCTGCGTCGCGCCGCTAACGGCGACGCTGCTGCGCAGGGCGCGCGTCCACGCTGTAGCGCCGAAGGCTGCCCCTTTTAGTGACTCCTTGCTGGCGGTAGTGATTACATTCGTCCCAAACCCGAGTGAGGTTTTTACGGCTGCCGTGATCGCCCCGGGAATAGGCAAAAACGAGCAAATGGTGTGCACCGCAGCCGGCACAGCGTAATTTATCGCTTGAGCAGTTGTATCGAGTGCTGTCTCTAGGGCTGCTGCAACCCGCCCCGTGGTGTCAACTGCTGCGAGTGAAGCCGCAGACGCTGTGCTCCCCTCAGTCTGATCCGACGACATTCGCGCTGAGCTGCCCCTTGAGGTGAGTGCCAGTTGAGCGACAGCCATACAGTTCCTCCCTAATTTTTCGAGCGAATTCCGCTGATTCTTTTGTCATCTTAGGCGGCGGATGGGGGGCAACGAAGCGAAAATCTAAAAGCCCATCAAAAAATCGGCTTAAGTTGCGAGGATGGCTGACGGTCGATTACGAAGAGCGAGCTCTCTCGGGGTCCAAGCCTTTTGGCTAAGTAACGCGGAGGCGCGGAACTCGCGGAGGTCACGGAAAGAGATGCACCGAGGCACCAGCAGCGAGGTTAAGCTCTCTGATAACAAAGCCTTGCCGCCGCGGACTCCGTGTCCTCCGCGCCTCTGCGTCACCTAAACAAGAAGCTCCGAAGCTGATCGGTGAGCGGGTGATTCGCAGAGCCCTCCTGCTGGAGCCGCACCTTGCCCACGGAGACACAGCTCAGCAACCGCCAACGGCGGCGGCTCCGGTTCCGGCACGGGTCGAACTCTACCGCCCAGCCCCTTGCCGCTTCACCCACGCGGCGAAGCGGGCTAGCACCGCCACGCTCACGAGGGTGCAGACTGCTGCGGATGCTATTGCAAAGCTCTCCTGGGCGCCGTTGAGAGCCAGGGCTGCCTTTGCTGCTGTCTGCAATCCTTCAGAAGGAACGCAGCTACTGCACTCAGGAAATCGCTCTAAGATATTTGCGGAGAGGACCTGCGGGTTAGAGCCAGAGGGGCAAGGCGTCTCGCGGCTGACGCAGCGCGCGGTGAGGCGCATCATCAGAAACCCCATGCTGAGAATCGACATGGCAGCAGTCAGGAGCACGCTTCCGACCCAGCTTCCAATTTTTGATGGAGGGCGCAGAAGCGGCAGCAGCGACAGGAAGGCCGGGAGCGCCGTGACCAGCAACCCGAGGATCTCCGGAGCTAATTTCATTTCGGTCCTCCACTCGCAAGGCCACGAATCGCCGCATTGGGGCACTCTGAAAAGTGGCCAGCGGAATGCTACCCCATGTGGACATCGAGGTGTACAGGGTTTCGCAGAAAGAGCAGCGGGCTAGCTATCATCCTGCACCCCGCGGTGCTGTGCATCGCCGCGAACCATCGGCCACGGGAGGTAGTTTGTGCTGATCCCAGGCGAGCTTGCGATGAGCTGGTTGAGATCCGAATAGATCTTCACTATTCCGCCATCGCTGGATGGGCCGGCGGCGACGAGCTCGAAGTCTCCGTCTCCGTCGAGGTCACCGACGGCGGCTGCGTTGCGGGCTGAGGAGAACGCTGTCAGCTTCTCGCGCCCGTCGAGGCAGTCTGACTCATCACAGGTCAGGTGCTCGCCTGTAGCGCCGGCCAGGATGGAGATGCCGGTCGACACCATCACAACCACCTCGCGTGAGCCGTTCTTGTCGAGGTCTGCAACCACAAGCCCGCTAAAGAGGGCAAGCTCACGCAGATTGCCGGAGCCTACTTTCGGCACAGTGGTCCAGAGCGTGGTGCTGGTCTCCGGGTTGTACGCAATCACCTTGCTCTGTCCGGTTCCGCCGTAGTGGCTGAGAGTTTGCACTGGAATGATAACGTCGTTTTTTCCGTCTAGATCTACATCTGCGATCGCCGCTTCGGAGTTCGTGCACGTTGGTAGTGTTACGGTTTGAAGCAGCTTCCCGGTTCGGAGGCTGAAGATCTTCATGTAACGGCCGCGCTTGTCCGTCGATTCTTCCGGAAAGTAGCAACCGGTGGCGGATACGACCTCAAGACCAGGATTCGAGGAGATAAGCTCGCCGACAGTTGGTGACGACTGTACCACCTGGTCGAACTTCGCCCGCCACACTGCGGAGCCGGGGAGGCGGAAAGGGATCACTTTGGCGTCCTTGAAGTAGCTGCCCTTGAGCGCGTACAGGTAGCCTCCGTTCGGCGTCGGCGGGCGGAGCTTCAGATTTTGCGAGATGTCAGTGCCGATAATGATCTCCGCTGAGCTGGTGCCATCTGCCTGCGCAATCGCAGGGGAGGAGAAGACCGTGTCAGCTGCCTGGTAGTAGCCCTTCAAGCGGCCGCGGGGCGTTAGCATGTAGATGTTGCGGTCCAGGGCGCCGAAGACGATCTCTAGCTTGCCGTCTCCGGTGAAGTCGTGCAGTGACGGCGAGGAGATCGCTGCATGCGATACCGAGAAGACCGGACGCTGTGTGGCGAACTTTTTGAGATCGAAGTTCCACTGCAGTGTTCCGTCGGAGCCTTTAAGCGCGAGGGTTCCTCCCGGGCACGTTTTACCTCCGAGGCCGCCGTATGACACCACGACCGAGATCGTGCCGTTGTTGAGCAGATCGCCGACAGCCGGGGTAGAGAGGACTTTGTTGTTGCCGCCCAGCGCCGTGCACTCGGTGATTGGGAGCGAGGTTTCCCACAGGATGTTGCCACTCGCTGAGATGGCCGACACGATCCCGTTTGCAGACGCAACGACGATCTCCTTGCCGTTGCCCGTGTTCCCATCGACCTCAGCGATGACGGGGCTGCCGTACTTCGGGCCGTTGCCGAGAAGGGGAACAGTTGTAACTTGCCCCCAGGCCGACGCGCCGAATAGGACCGTCAATGCGCAGAGAGCTGACAATTTTGCGAGGTGTATCATGGTACGCCAGGGGGTTACGCGGGGTTCACAGCTACAGAGCCGAGTTGCTCGAATGATTCAACTTGTATGCCATGAATCATACCAGGGCGCACGGGGCAGGGAGAGGTGTTTGTTGCATTCAAGCCGCCATTAAGGTGCCTGCATTGAGGCGAGCTTACAGTACCGGGAACCGCTCTCCGCAGGCTCCGAGCTGAACAGGTCAACTGCGCGCACTGTCAGCCTTTCCGGGGGGCTAGCGACCGCTGACAGGAGTTCGCGGGCACCTCTGAGAGCCTCAGTGTCTTTGGCTCGGCCGAGTGTGATGTGAATCACCAGATCTTCTTGGGATGGTGTTATGCCGAAGGGGGCAAGAGTCGCATCCACATGCCCTTCAAGTGTGCGCCACGAGCCGGAGACGACCTCGGCCCCAGCCCAAATGATTCGTTCGGGACCTTCCTTCGGGAAGCAGCCGCAGCGCGTTAGCTGTAGCGTCGGCAGCGAGCCCGTGAGTGGTCGCGAGCCCCAGGAGCGGACCAGCTCGCTTACGCTCTCTCGATCGAAGCTGCCGATAAAGCGCACGGTAGCGTGCAGGTTCTCTGGCAGCACCCACCGAACGCCGCCTGGAAAGCGCCGCATGAGCTTGCGTTGACCCGCGGCGAGGGCAGAGACCCAGCTCTCTGGCAGCGACACCGCAGCGAAGAGGCGCACCGTTTTTGGTTCGCTCGACTGCTGCATAGAGAGCTCTACTGGAGATCTGTCGACTCTTCGACTGTGAGACCAGCCTCACGTAGCACTCGCCAGAACGTCGGAAAAGACTTCTCAACGACATGCGGCTCCTGAATCACGAGGTTTGCGATACGCGCACCCAGGATCGCAAACGACATCGCCATGCGGTGGTCGTCGTAGGTGGCGATAGAGGCAGCGAGCGGCTCTCCGCCGTGCACCACAATGTAGTCTGGACCGGGCTCGCTTTTGATCCCAAGCTTTGAGAGCTCAGTGTGCAGGGCAGCGATTCGGTCGGTCTCCTTGACGCGCAGCGTGCTTAGTCCTGTAATCGTAGTCTTCCCCTTCGCAACGGCGGCGATTACGGCCAGCGTTTGCGCAGTATCGGGCATGTTTGACATGTCGGCTTCGATGCCGAGCAGGGCAGGGGTCCCGGTGACCGTGACAGATCGCTCGCCTAGCGAGACAGCACACCCCATCTGGGCTAGAAGCTGCGGGAACTGCACGTCGCCCTGAGCTGAGTGTGGGTTGATGTTGTGCACTGTGACTGTGCCTCCAGACACAGCCGCTAAGCCCCAGAGGTACGAAGCTCCAGAGGCGTCGCCCTCGACGTCGTACTCCTGCGCCTGGAAGCGCCCGCCGTCGGTGCTGTAGGAACGATAGCCGTCGTTCCTGAACACAACTCCGAAATCAGCCACGCTCTGCAAGGTCATGTCTATGTACGACTTGGAGATCTGCTCGCCCTTGACCTGCACACAGAGGGGCTGAGCATGCATCGGCGCTGAGAGGAGCAGGGCCGAGATAAACTGGCTGCTGACTGAGCCGTCGACTGTAACGGTGCCGCCCCGAAGCGGCTGGCGCGAGCGGATTCGAAGCGGCGGACAGCCAGGTGAGCCGAGGTAGTCGATCTCTGCTCCGAGTGAGCGCAACGCGTCCACTAGCTCCCTGATCGGCCTGGCATGCATCCGCTCGGTACCGCGAAGGGTGATGTCGGCGCCCGGTATACCAGCGCAAAGAGCTGTCAGAAAGCGCATCGTTGTGCCGGCTGGCCCGACGTCGATCTCTCCTTTCAGAGGGGTGAAGCTGCTGCCCCGCCCCTCGACAACGAGCACATCGCCGCTTCCATCTCTCTCTTCTCGAACTGTGACGCCGAGCTCCCGTAGTGCGGCAATCATCGCCTCGCTGTCTGAGCTTGCAGACGCCTGCCGAAGCCGGGAAACGCCCTCAGCCTGGGCTGCCATCAGTAGCGCCCGGTTGGTGTAGCTCTTTGATCCGGGGATCGTTGCCTCAGCGCAGAGCGGTGCCGAAGAAGTTGGGGAGAGGGAGAGTTCACGCATGACGGCCTGCCCCGGGCTGAATAAGCTCTAGCGCCTCTGTCAGGAGGGGCTCGCTGACGGTTTTGTCAAAGACCGACCTGCCAACCGCCTCAAGCAAAGCTAGCCGTACCTCAGAGCCGACGTTCTTCTTGTCGCGGGCCATAAGGGAGCGCAATGCTGTAGGCGGCATACCTGTGGGGAGAGAGACCGGCAGCCCTGCACGAGCGATTCCGTCTCTGGCACGCAGGAAGCACTGCTCTGAGATAAGGCCCGACTTCCACGAGAGGAACGATTCCCCGACCATGCCAATGGCCACTCCCTCACCGTGGGTAAGAGAGATGCCGTGGTCGAGCGCGTAGCTCTCGGCTGCGTGACCGATCGAGTGCCCGAAGTTGAGCGTTTTGCGGAGACCCTGCTCAGTCTCGTCAGCTTCAACGACTGCTTTCTTTATCTCGCACGAGCGAAAGATAATCTCCACAAGCTCATCGGCGCTCCACTCGGAGCAATCACGCGAGGAGACGCGCTCAAAGTACGCGGCGTCAGCGATCAGCCCGTGCTTCAGAATCTCGGCGAAGCCGGAGCGAATCTCGCGTGCTGGCAGGGTAGAGAGAGTGTCGACATCGATCACGATCCCAACCGGCTGCATGATCGAGCCGAGCAGGTTCTTTACCCCCATGAAGTTAATTCCAGTCTTACCGCCGATGCTGGCGTCCACCTGCGCAAGCAGTGTGGTTGGAACGTGCAGGAACGGGATGCCCCGCATGTATGTGGCGGCAGCGAAGCCTGCCAGGTCGCTCAGCGCCCCACCACCTGCTGTCACAACTAACGAGCGGCGGTCGAGCTTCTGCTCAACGAAGAAGCGCCAGAGCGCCTCAAGCCCAGCTGTATCCTTCATGCGCTCGCCGCCAGGGAGCAGGAGTGCCCGGCTCTCTGGGAGGCTGAGCGCTGCAAGGATACGCGACACGGCGGACTTCGCCCCGTCGTCTGCCACCACCACGATCGAGGAGTAGCGAGCTGGCTCCACGAGGGCAGGGAGCTGCTCGAGGAGCCGCCTCCCTGCCCACAGTGGAGAGCAGCGCTCTACGCGCGCAACCTGGACTGTGAGCTGCTTCATGCCGATACCTGAATCTTTCGCAGGTCGTCCATGAGCTTCTCAAACTGCGGGAAGAGTAGCGCCTGAGGACCGTCACTGAGCGCCTTCTCCGGCTCCGGATGGAACTCCACGATGATGCCATCAGCGCCCACCGCCTTGGCTGCCAGAGCGAGCGGGATGACGAGATCCCTAACGCCGGCGGCGTGCGACGGGTCGATGAACACCGGCAGGTGGGTGCGCTTCTTGAGCACCGGCACCGCGCTGATGTCGAGTGTGCCACGCGTGGCAGTCTCGAAGGTTCGGATGCCGCGCTCACACAGGAACACCTGCTGGTTTCCGCCCGCGAGGATGTACTCGGTGGCTTGAAGCACCTCTTCAATCGATGAGCTCATGCCGCGCTTCAGCATCACTGGGCGCCGGATCTGTCCAACCGCCTTGAGCAAGCTGAAGTTCTGCATGTTGCGCGCCCCGATCTGGATGATGTCAGCCTTCTCAGCCACGCGCTCAACATCCTCAGTCGTCATGACCTCGGTAATGACCGGCATTCCGACCGAGCGACCAGCCTCAACCAGCAGGTCGAGCCCCTCGTATCCCATGCCCTGAAAGCTGTACGGCGAGGTGCGTGGCTTGAACACGCCACCACGCAGGATCTTCGCCCCGTGGTTGCGGGCCTGCTTGGCGCACGACATGATCTGGTCGCGAGACTCAACCGAGCAGGGGCCGGCGATAACGAGGAAGTTCCCGTCGCCGATCTTCACGCCACCCACGTCGATCACCGTATTAGTCGGCTTGTGCTCGCGGGTAACGAGCTTGTACCCCTTGTCTTTCCCTCCGGCGGGCTTGGGCGCGGCAGGCTCCTTCACCTCGACCTGGCAGGCTGCCGGCTCCGGCTGGCTCGCCGCAGCTAGATCGACTGCGTCAACCAGGGTTGGCTGGACATCACAGGCAGGGAAGCACCCGAGCACCTTGATGAAGCGCACGAGCTTGGTCAGCTCGGCGATAGCAGCCTTCGAGGCATCAGCGTCCAAGTTCCCGGCGAAATCGATGTAGAACATCTCTTCCCAGGAGTTTCCGGGCACCGGTCGGCTCTCAAGCTTTGTGAGGTTGATGCCGTGGCTCTTGAAGACGCTCAAGGCCTCGACGAGCGCACCGGGCTTGTCGAGCGTGTGCACCACGATCGCAGTCTTGCTCGGTATGCGCTGGTCAACCTTGCGCGGCTGCTTCGCGATCACGATGAAGCGCGTGAAATTCTCCTCCTGGCTTGCTATCTGTCGCTTCAAGACAGCCAGCCCAAACATTTCAGCCGCTTCTGAGCTAGCGATTGCAGCCTCGGTTGCGCCGCCCTGGCGAGCGCGCTTCGCGCCGATTGCGGAGTCAACCGCAAACTCAACGCGGCACTCAGGCAGCGAAGCGAGGAATGATGCGCACTCCGACACCGCGAGCGGCGTAGCGTAGATGCGCTCGAGGTGCGAGATCGACGCGCCTGCAGTGCCGACGAGGCAGGGGCTCGTGCTGACCTTCTCCTCTCCAACGATCGAGACACGCGAGTTAAGCAGGAGGTCGTACACCTCGTTGATTCCGCCAGAAGTTGTGTTCTCAATCGGCAGCACGGCGTAGTCGCAGCTGCCTGACTCAACTGCGCGCACAGCTTCTAGGTGAGTCGGGAAGCCCACGAACGTCGGCTCCGAGCCGCGAGCTGAAGGCTGAGCGCTGGGGGAGGAGAGGAAGCTCCTGCCCGCAAGGTGGCAGAAGGACCCCTCGATTCCGCGGAAGGCGACCTTCGTGGAGCTGCTGAGCAGCGCAGAGCCGTTCATGCGTGCCTGCAGGTAGTCTTGCTGTGTGCGAACTCCTTCAGCGATCACCTCGTGAAACACGCTCGTCACAAACTGCGGGTCGAGGCCCAAGGTGCGCCCCTCCGAGATGCGCTGCCGCAGCAGCTGCTCCTCGCGCGGGATGTCGCGCACAGCGCTCTTCTGCTCGTCTTTTACTTCCGCCACCTGTACTGTCAGCGACTTGCGCTGCGCCAGGAGCGAAAGGATCTCGTTGTCTAGCTTGTCGATCTCTGAACGGATGCCTGAAATCTCAGGTGATGTTTTCTCGTTTGTTGCCATAAAGTCTATGCTCCCAAAAATCTGTCTTCCTACAATTACTGCCGATTCTCCACGAAGGTGAGGAACCTTCGATACGCCGCGGTGCGGCCACGTACCGCATCGAGGTACGCGGACTTAATCTCAAGAGAGACCGGGCCCGGCTTGCCGTTGCCGAGCGGCTGGTCGTTGATAATTCCGATTGGCGTGATCTCGCACGCCGTCCCGGAGAAGAACGCCTCGTCTGCCGCCACTGCGTCGGCCAGAGAGATCGGACGCTCGACGATCGCAAAGCCGCGGTCGCGCGCGAGCTCAAGCACCGTGTCCCGTGTGATGCCCGCCAGGATCGCTCCGAGAGGGGGAGTGATGATCTCGCGGTTCTTCACCATAAAGAAGTTCTCTCCCGGCCCCTCGGCGATGTCGCCGTTTGAGTCGAGGAAGAGCGCCTCGTCGTACTTCGTGCCACGCAGCTCTAGGATCGCCATGATGCTGTTGACGTAGTGCCCACAGATCTTTGCGTCTGCGACCGTCGAGTCGGGGTGTATTCGAATGAACTTGCTGACCTTGATGTTGGCGGCCTCCACCGGCAGGTACGCGCCCCATGGCCAGCAAGCGATAATCAGCTGCACAGGTGAGTTGCGCGGGTTAACTCCCATCACGCCGTAGCCGTGAATTGCGAGAGGGCGAACGTAGCCTTCTTCGAGCTTGTTGGCGCGCAACGTGTCGCAGATCGCGGTGCATACCTGCGCTGGGGCGTACGGCAGCTCCATGCCGAGAGCCTGCGCCGAGTAGAAGAGGCGGTCGACGTGCTCGGTCAAACGGAAGACGGCTGGTCCCTGGTCAGTCTTGTACGCGCGGATGCCTTCGAAGGCCCCATCCCCGTAGTGCAGCGAGTGCGTCAGAACATGCACCTTCGCGTCAGCCCACGGCACGAGCTTTCCGTCCATCCAGATACGTTCAGTTTCTTGCATCTTGGAAACTCCTCAGTCGTTACTCTTCAAAGCACAAAAAAAAAGGCCCCGCGAAACCGCAGAGCCTCCTAATCCAGTAAACACCGGCGCTCTGCCCCCTATGAGCCTCTAAAGTAGAAAAACGGGAACGCGCGGTTATTCATACGGGGAACTTAGCGGGGCAGGGGCCTAAAAGCAAGAGAGGGAGCTCGTAGGCTCCCTCTCTTGCTTTTTAGGCTGTATTTCTTTTCGGAATTACAGCGCGTTGCCGGTACGACCGATTGGTCGGACCTTGTAGCAGATCGTGTTGCCGGTAGTCTTTTTTGTCTGCAAGTAAACGAAGCCGTCGCGACCACCACGCCTTGCGGTCGTATTGATCTGGTTTATGAAGCACTTCGGTGCGCCACCCGCTGCACAGTACGCGCGAGCCTTTCCGGTTACGTTCCAGGTGCTGTAGTAGCCAACGAGACCTGCCAGAGTACCGTCAGAGTAGTAGAATGCCATCGGGAACTTCGGGCAGATCTGGTTGCAGATAAAGGTAGGACCAGTCGCGCGCGGATCGCCGGGATTGATGTGGTTTGAGATCTCCGACTTCCAGAGGAACTCTCGACCAGTTACCTGCCGGATCGTGCCGCAAACATTCGACAGGTTGGCAACGCCAGCGGTCGGGTCTCCGGCACGGGACATGCTTTGCAGTGAGCGAGTGCTTAATCCCTCCTGAGCCTGAGACGATACCGGCGCGAAAGCGATTACCGAGAGGACGAGGACTGAGCAGATACGAGCAGCCTTGGTGAGCATTGTGACACCCTTTATTTTAACCACGTTTACGTTGAGCGGATGGCGCCTCGTAAGCGCGCTATCCTGCGGAGCGACCGGTTCGTTTGCCACTTCGTCCAGTTACCCGACACCCAGGTGACTGGCGAATTCCCCTGTGGGAAGCGGAAGCGTCCTATCTCTCTAATGTACTGTCACCGATACAGCCCTGCAAGGCTAAGATCCTGGGAACTTGCAGAACGTATTCGACGAAGCCTATCGGTGGATGCGAATTGTGCCCGGTGCCGAGGCAATATGCCGGAGGAATTAGCGAAAATTGAGATGGCGCAAAGAGTCGAGGGGTTGTCCAAGGCAGCAACGGGATAGTTTTAGCCTGCTGTTTTCCCCTGACACGGTAGGTGACTTTTCAAGTCCACACACTGCCGCGAGAGCACTGGCCAGCCAACCTAATATTGCGGAAAAGACGCCGGCTTATTCCGCCAACCCTAATTCGACTCAGCGTAGGCCCGCACGGCGATGTTCCTGGCGAGTTTGGCAGCGCTTTTGAGGAGCGATGCGCGCTCATAGCGAAAGAGGGAGACCCACAGCTCCCTTGCCGCCGGGGATGATTCTTTGGTCTCCTGTAGCGCCTCGCGCAGCGCCGGCTTGAGGATCACCAGTGGTGGCTTGCAGAGTGGTGACTTCGCGAGAGCTACAGAGATGCTCGGCAAGGCGAGCTGAGCCGTTCTTGCGCTGAGAGTGTTGATGAGCTCGCCGATCGGCCCCTCGGTTTTGTACAGCTCGAACTGGAAGTGGGCCGTATGCATGCGGGTGTCGCGGAAGGTCGCGAGGGTTGTGGCGAGGGCGAGCCTGACAAAATCCTCTGCTGCATCGTGTAGCGGCTGCAGCGAGCCGAACTGAGGGACTCCTTCCACGCTGCGGGCAACGCTTTCTACTCCATCGCGCAGCTCGAGCAACGCGGGAGAGGCGTGTGACTGCACCATTTCTGAAACGACCGGCCGATCAGTGGCATCGATCGTACCGCGTGGCGCAAGGTTGACCCGACCAGGGAAGCGATGCAGCAGCGCCACTGCAGCGTTGTGTCCGGCGAATCTCGCCGCAGCGCAAATTGTGTCCCGTAGCGGTAGCAGGTAGCGCACAGCGTCAGAACCATGCGTACGCCAATCGACGGGCTCAACGGTGCCCCTCGGAGTGAGACCGGGGAGTTGCTCAAGCGCAGTGGGCATCGAGATAAAACCTGGCCTCGCTCGGCTCTGGCCCACGAGAGTCGCCGTTGAGAACACGCCACGAGCTAGCCAACGCCCCGTGAGGACCACTTTGTCATTCGAGTTGTCTCTTGAGCGCGGCAGACAAAGCGGCTCCGCCAGCGACTCGTAGAGCCATGCGCATTGTGAGCTCATGAGATGGCGCTGTGCCTGCGCGCAGGCAGCAACGAGATCTCGCTCCGCAACTGATAGGCTCGGCGGAGTGTTGGCAGAGGTTTTTGGGTTGCTCGAAAACATAATTCTGCGCTGACGGTAGCATAAGGACAGAGCCTGCAACAGCGTTTGAAGCTCTCCTGTTTCATCGGATAGGGGGTAAGCGACCTCATACGCGGCAGAGATGAAGTAGGGAAGGATGCGCGCCACACAATAAGCAACTGAGTGGAGGAGCGCGATGATAGGGGATGCAAAGAGGCAGCGAGCGACGGCGGCGCTGTGTTTGGTGGCGAGTTTCTGGAGCCTCTCTGCGCACGCAGATGGCAAGGCAACCGAGTTCTACTACCAAGAGAACCAGCAACGGTTCGTGATGCAGCCACAGGACGCGCGCATGGTGGGGCTCGCCGGCAGCACGGCTCTCACGACTTCGGGCAGCATCAGCACGGTGACTAACCCGGCTGGTCTCGGCCTTATGAAGCAAGCGGACGCATCGCTCAGCTATGGGCACAACGAAATCAGTGGCAACACGTACCCTGGTGGTGCGGGGATAAAAGATAGCCAGAACTCTGGACAGGTGTACGGCGCTGTCCCCCTGGGTCCCGTCAAGGACGCGCTTCCCGATTACGGAAACCTCGGATTCGGCTGGTATGGGCGGGGCGGGGATTGGTCCGGAGATCCTGACAATACCGACACGGGCACGTACCAGGTCTCTGCTGCGTACGCCAAGGCGATCGGCGAGAAGATGGCTCTCGGCTACGGGCTCACGTACCAGAACGACTCAGTCGATGGCGACACGGTGGAGTACGACTCAACTAACAGCTTCCTTCAGACGCTCGGGCTTCAGGTGCGAGACTCGGAGAACCTGACATTCGGAGGATTGGTGAGCTTTGGGTTCGGAGATCACACGGTGAAACATCGACTCGTCCCAGAGAGAGACCAGAGCGTAGACCAGTTTTCCTTCGGTGTTGGTGGAGGAGTGGAGTACGCCAGCGGGTCCACATCGCTCGCAGGAGGTGTCGATTACACCTACTACCAAAACAGCGGCAATAACGAGATCGTTGACACCTCTGTGTGGGGAGGAGACTCCACCGCAAACGCTATGAACGTTCGGCTCGGAATCGAGGAGCGGGTGCTCGATTGGCTCGCGCTGCGAGTAGGGTACCTCTACGCAGCCAACTTCAAGTGGGACTACGATCGCGAGTACCTAAACGACTTGAGTGGCTCGGCGACGTACAATTCAGTAACGATGGGAGCGGGGCTCAACTACACCTTCGACCAAGACTCCATGATCCAGGCGATTAAGGCCGACTACGGAGCGCAGTACCGCGATATCGGGGATGGCGATTGGCTGCACATGGTAACCCTAGGCACTCCTTTCGATATCTGTTTGTAATACTCGTTCCCGTTCCCGTTCCCGTTGCCATTGCCGGAGCACTCTCGGAGCCGGCGCCGGGAACGGGAACGGCAGCGGCCCCGCTTCCGCTCCCAGCCCCTCCCGGGCCGCACTTGAACTAATCCCCCAACTCCTTCTCTACCTCCGGCAGTTCCCGCCTCTCCCTAATCCCATTCAGCCAAGCCGAAGCAGTACCCGAATCAAGTTGCCCACTCTTTGCGGCTGAGACGATCGTCTTGGAAAGCGCCTGATCCGAGATTCCGAACTGCTTCATAATCGCGTTCACGTTGTCGCGCACATCCTCCAAGGTCTTGGCGTTGCTCAGTGCTGCATTCGTGAAGTAGCCGACGAAGTCCACGTGCACCTTCTGGTTTCCCTGGCTCATGAGAGCGATGAGTGGGTTGAGCCACGAAACTGCGTATTTCGCGAAGGGGTGGTTGAAGTCGATCTCGAACGGCCGCCGCCCTCCGAATTCAGCCTTCGGGCCGCCGTCGATTCCGACGTCGTACTTCGAGCCGTCGGCAAGCGCGATCTTAAAACTTGAATCCAAGATGCCCCGGTCAATGAGGGCGCCGCGCACCTGGTCGCGCACGACTTGGTCCTTGTGTTTTCCTGTCTTGATGCTGCCGAGTAGGCCACCAACAATTGACCCGAGCGCTGCACCGATGGCGGTGCCGACCCCCGGCGCTATAATCGTTCCGATGGCGGCGCCGGCGGCTGCTCCGCTCGTCGCCCCTGCGGCAGGAGTAGACTTGCCCCACGACATCGCGATGTTCGCGATCCCAAGCACTCCGCCGACTACTGACATAGGAGCTGCTGCCGCTGACACGGCTCCTGCCGAAGCCGAGACCGAGGAGGTCGAAAGGGCCTGGGCCCCTAATCCGAGAGAAGCGGGCAGCACCTGACCGACGAATTGGCGAGTTTTCTCCTCTTTTGTGGCTCCGACGGGGAGGGTGGAGGCGCTGTTCTGTGGCGTAGCAATGGTGCTTTGGATGTTCATGGAAGCTCCTTAAATACGTTGTGATTGCATTGGGTTGTAAGCCGTCCGGAGCTCTTTCATGGTGCCTCAGACCGCACAAGAGAGCTGTTCGAAAGGGGAGCTGCTTTAGTTGCCCCATGCCCCGATCTCCCTTAAGCCAGGGAATGGGGGTATCATCCCGCGGTGTCGATCGTGGGGGTAGTTATGCGACGATTCTCGGTACTGTTGTTGAGCGTGTTCCTGTTTGCTGTTGGCGGGTGCACAGAGTCCTCTAATTATGACGGGAGCAGCACAACTGAGGTGACCGAAATTTACTCCTCGGAGGATACCCTGCAGGTCAGCGAGGAAGACGTTTTCTACTTCGATTTTAACTTCGATGAAAACGACGTCTTCTTTGATAGTGGAATCGTTAACTTGGTAGTGGTGCTACCACCGCAGCTTGGATACTTGCTCAACTCTGCGGAGATCAATGGACTTGGGGGAGATGATGTTTCGGTCATCCCGTACGTTACGCGCTGCCCAACAGGGTTCACCTTCTTGCAGTTTAACCTCGATGATGAAGACCTTGAGAGTGCGTATTCTCCGTCAACCGGAGTCGAAGCGCAGTTGACTATGACGCTGGTAGGCCGGCAGCGCAGTGACTACGTGGTGGTCGAAGCAGCTGCATCGATGGACTACATAGCGTTTGGATGTAACCAGGATTTCGACGCTGATACCGCTGAAGTTGTGATGGTGTACTAACCGAAAGGGTTCGATGCTCCCCCTGTTCCGACTCACTTCCTTGTCCATGCTGTTGGCGCTCTGTGGTGCCTCGGCTGTAGCGGCGCAGGAGCCGGGCGCCGGGTCGCCGTCGAACGGCGGCACCCAGCAGCAGTTTGCCAACGAACTGATTAACGAGTCAGTCAACACCTCAACGCTCTTCGCCTCACAGGATATCTTTTCGACTGGCAGATTCGCGAAGCACCGCATCGACGAGCCGGATACGCACTACGATACGCTCCGCATGCCCTTCGAGGTGGCGCTGGCTGAGAAGAGCGACCGGTGGCAGCCGTTTGTCTACGGCAGTGGCGCGCTGCTCAAAGTGACCTCGGGGCTTACGAAGCCGCCAGAGGCGACAGGGGAGGATGATTTTTCCACGACTCGGCTCTTCGCGCTCGCGGGGGGCTTTGGCTCGTACCTAAAAGTGAGCGATGACTTTAAGCTCGCCGTCTCGTGTGCTGTTACGTTCTCTCACATGCGCAACAACTACGACTTCAACAACAGTTACAGCGAGGCGGTGCTGGAGCCAGACAGCAACCTCTACTACAACTGGAACATGAACCTCTTCACCTATGCTCCGACGGGACGCGCGATCTACGAGGCGAAGTGGGGTGAGGGCACTGCCTACGCGATGGTCGCTTACAGCCAGCTCTTCAACAACTCAGTCAGCTCGTCGAGCCCAGCAATCGATATCGACTCTGCGACCGGCATCCTGTGGAGCAAGTTCGCGTACCAGCAGCCGACGGGGACGGAAGTTTTCGACACAGCCCTCGGGGTTCGCCCATTCTTTCAGTGGAGCAACATCAGCGGCAAAGCCGCCAGTGGGCTCGATCTCGTGAACCTGTATGAGATGGGCGCTGACCTCGTGTTCGACTTCAAGGAGAAGTTCCTGCTCTTCTCTCAAATGAACTGGGGAGGGAGCTACGTCACGGGGGATAGCTTCGAGGGATACCACTTGGGGTTTGGCGGGAAGTTCTAGTTCTCGCAGCCTTGAGTTTTCTCGTTTTCGTTTGCCGTCGCTCGTCTTTGAGATAGCACTTGCCTAAGGGGCGTGCAGCGGTGACGATCG
>CAYPUA010000004.1:0-85934 GCA_964413875.1 uncultured Bdellovibrionales bacterium | reverse complement strand
TTCCCGTTCCCGTTCCCGTTCCCGTTCCCGTTCCCGTTCCCGTTCCCGTTCCCGTTCCCGTGGCGTGTGGGGACTTGAGGTTAGACGGGGCAATGGTGTTGCATCCCGGCGGGACGCCGCCTAACGTAGAGAGATGAAAACGCTGCTCGTCACGGCGACGACTCTTGAAATAGCGCCAGCGCTGCGGGAGCTCTTCCCAGGGATCGAGGTTTCGGCTGGTCCAGGGGTGCCGGGCACTCTGATCGAGTCAGGCGAACTAGACTGTTTGGTGACGGGAGTAGGGCAGCTCCAGTGTGCCGCGCGGCTAGCAAAGCTGCTCGCGGAGAGACGGTACGGCGCTGCTATCCAGGCAGGGATAGCCGGCAGCTTCACGGACTCGCTTCCGAAACGGTCCGTTGTCGTCGTTGCTGAGGAGGCTCTCGCCGATCTCGGAGCTGAGAGTCAGGAAGGGTTCCTTGATCTCTTTGAGATGGGGCTTCTGGCTCCGGACGAGCATCCCTTTAGCGCAGGACGGCTGGTTGCTCCGCAACTTAATCTGCCTTCGATTGAGGGATTGCCGCGCGCAAAGTCTGTCACCGTCAACCGGGTGCTGAGCCAGCGAGAATCGATCGACTGGGTGGTAAAGCGCTTCCAGCCGCAGGTTGTCAACATGGAGGGCGGAGCCTTTCTTCTCTGTTGTGCGCAAGCCAAACTGCCGTGCCTCTCGCTTCGCTCGATCTCAGACCTTGTTGGGCCCCGCGACAAGGGTGCATGGGATATTCCCGGAGCGGTCGCTGCGCTCAACGAGGTGCTGCTTCGCAGCGTGCCTGAGCTTCAGGACTGGGTCAGGAACGCCGCGCAAGCTCGCTGAACAGCAGACGTACGCGCGCCTCAAGATCGCCTAACGTCGAGTCGTTCTCGACTACGTAGTCACTGCGGCGCTTCTTCTCATCGTCGGAGAGCTGCGCTTTTATCCGCGCGCGCACCGCCTCTGGCGACAACCCGTCTCGCTCGGTGACGCGCTGAACTCGCTCCGCTTCCGGGGAGGTTACAAGCAGTACTCTTTTAACTTCTGGGTACTTCATCCCTGACTCGAAGAAGAGCGGCACTACGTACACGATCAGGTCTAGCATTGGGTTGCGCTTCAGCAGCTCAAGCTTCTCCAGCCACATCGTCCGCACAATTGGGTGGATGACGGACTCAACAAATTTTCGGCTGCTGGGATCGGTGAAGATGATAGCCCCAAGTTTCTCACGGTCCAGCTGTCCGTCCTCCTCAAGGATCTGCTGCCCGAACTTCTCTGTGAGCGCCTGAAGCCCCGCTGTGCCAGGGGCTACTGCAGCCCGAGCCAGCTGGTCCGCATCAACTACGGCGGCACCCCACTTTTCGAAGAACCGGGCCACGGAAGATTTGCCTGAACCGATACCGCCCGTCAGGGCGATCACGTTCGGGGACTTGCGGGTTGGAATGACCGTTTTGCTCTTCATGCAGGGGTAAGAAGTACAACGATTGCGAGATGGGCGTAAGTCCCGTCGAGGTCTTGGGACCTCTCTAAAAGCAGATTGCCCGCCAACTATTGAGGGTAGCTGCTGATAGTGATCTTTCAGTATTAGCACAACGAGTGCGGCGAGGGCGGCGAGGGGAATCGTCGCTTGGGGTGTTTGACCAGTGTGGAGTCTCCTAAAAACCTTCCTATTCCTTCCCCCCTCGCCGTTCTCGCTGCTCTCTTTGTTCACCCCAATTTTGCGAGGGGGAGCAGCCGGAACCGGAGCCGGTGCCGTTCCCGGCGCCGTCCTGATGTGCTCTCCCTGTGAATACGCACTCCCCGGACCCCTGTTTTGTAAGGTGGTTGAGTTGCTGCCCCGTCAGGGCTAGAGTGGGGGCTCGCAACCTAAGGAATTCAGACATGCCAGAGAAGAAAGACGAAGAGCAGCAGCAGGAACAGAATGAGCCAGTAGCGGCCCACGAGCAGCTCCTTGAAGAGGAGCATGCTGCGCCTCAGCCACGTCGCAACGGCGATCACGACCAAGAAACATGGACCAACCAGCCGGCCGGAGCCAACGGCGCGCGCGAGGAGGAACCGCTTGATGATATCGAGGACGAAGAGGAGGAGCACCAGCCCGCACCTCGCAAAGTTATCCAGAACGGTCGAGATGTGCTGTGTGAGGAGCTTCCGGACAGGGCCCAGCGCGCCAAGCTTAGGCTGAAGCCCTATCTTTCTGGGGCGGTTGCCGTTGAGCTTACTAACTCGGGCGAGAGGTTCCTTTTCGACTGGCGCAGCGACGACCCGAAGGTTACGCCGCTCACCAAGGAGTCGGCGGTGACGGTGGGAGAGGGCAGCGACCCTTCTACGGTAGACTGCATAATTTCGCTAAGTGAGCAGAACCTGATGGCCATTCGGTCCGGTGACCTTAACCCCCAGGTGGCGATGCTGGCTGACAAGATAAAGGTTTCGGGCAAGGTTGGTCCGGCCGTGTACCTGTTTAACCTGGTTGCGCCTCGGGTCAGGACCTAAGCTGGTTCAAAGGGAGGGGCGAAAGAGTTCCTCACCCCGGCATAGAGCCCGTTCCAGTCATTGAATAAAACGCCAGCGCATTGTATCTCTTGACCGAGCCGGAAGTGACCGCACTTCTTTTCCGTATTTTTCCCCCGGCACCGAGAGAGGCCCGTGAAGTCCCCGTTCAATGTAGCTTTTACTGCGTCCCTTACGGGCGCTCAGGATGCTGAGCAATCGAGCGTTGATCAGCTTCTTAGCCATGATTACCTCCGTCCTCTCAAAGAGCTTCAGCACCGGAGACTCCAGGAGGGGAAGCCTGTCCTCGATCTTTCGATGGTCAACCCAGACCTTGCGCCGCCTCGGGCGGTGATCGACCGGCTCCTTGAGTCGGTAGGAAAACCCAGCGCTCACCGTTATTCGGTGTCACGGGGCGTTCGGCGGCTGCGTGAGGCGTTCGCTGAAAAGTACAGTTCCAAGTTTGGAGTTTCGCTCGATCCAGAGTCTGAGGTGTGTGTTTGCCTCGGTAGTAAGGATGCTACGTTCCATGCACTGCGAGTTTTGACGCACCCTGGCGAGTCGGTAGTTGTTTCGGCTCCTGCGTACCCGGCACATCTCTCCGCAGTAGCGCTCGTCGGTGGAGTTGTGCGCGAGTGGCGGCCGATCTCCGATCCGCTGCTTGCTGCCAAGAGCCTCGCGCGCATGCTCGATGATTCTCAGGCGCGGGTAGCGCTCTTCAACTTCCCAAGCAATCCAGCTGGAGCGGTCGTGTCGGCTGAGTGGTGGATGGAAATCGGGCGAGTCTGTTCGCAGCGTGGTGTGGCGATTATCAATGACTTCGTCTATGGCGAGATGTGCTTCGACAGGAAGCCGGCAGCGAGTGCGCTAGCTGCGCGCGAGCAGGGCGCTCGGTGCGTGGAGGTGTACTCTCTCTCGAAAGCTTACAACGTTCCTGGCTGGCGCGTTGGTGCGCTGGTGGGAGATGGCCGGATTGTTAAAGCGATATCGCGACTGAAGTCGCACGCTGATTACGGACTCTTCCTGCCGCTGCAATATGCGGCCTCGGTTGCGCTCACTGCGAAGCAGGATCTGGTTGGGCCGACGACAGTTGCCTACGAGCGTCGCCTTCGAGTGCTGGTGAATGGACTCTTACGGTTGGGGTGGGAGGTTTCTGAGCCGAAAGCTGGCTCGTGTCTTTGGGCTAGGTTCCCGGCGGCGCTGGCTGCTGCTGCTGCTGCTGCGAAGGGCGGAAGTTCGTTTGTGTCGGTACGTGTCGCTGAGCACATCCTCGACCAAACGGGGGTTGTTGTCGCTCCGGGCTGTGTCTTCGGAGAGAGCTTCGATGAGCACGTGCGATTTGCGGCCGTTTCAAGTGAAGAGCGGATGCGAGAAGTGGTATCTGCGCTGGCGACTCTGAGCAGCGCTAATTCTCAGTAAGGAGAAGATCACATGAAGGTTACAAGTGGCGCGAGGGTGTGGGTGTGCGGAACGCTCCTCTCTGTGTCGCTACTTGTTGCTGCCGATGGAGCGGCTGCTGGAGAGCAGCCGTGTGCTGAGGCAGCGCAGCTCGTCAAACGAGGAGTGGCACTCGGCGATGGCTCACAGCAAGAGATAGACCTGTATCGCAGGGCCGAAGCGCTTTGTCCTCGAATGGCGGAAAGCCATTTCAACATGGGCGTCGCGTTTCAGCGCAAGGGACAGCTAAGCGAAGCGGAGAGTGAGCTCCGTCGAGCGATAGCGCTGAAAGATGAGGATAATTTTCGAATTGGGTTGGCTGCGGTGCTTCTACAGAAGGGAGAAGTCTCGTCATCGCGTGAGCAGTACGATCGCGTGCTTGAACGCTCTCCGAAGAATGTTACGGCTCTTCAGGGGCTCGCAGTTATACTCGAGAAGCAGCAAAAGCCGCACGAGGCTCTTGAAGCCTTGCAGAGAGCGGAGGCAGTCGAGCCCGCGAATCCTACGACGGTGTTTAACGTTGGGGTGTTGCAGGAGAAGCTCAAAAGAGACGATGCAGCCATCGCCGCCTACCGGCGTGCGGCAGATCTTCAGCCGAAGCATTTTCTTTCGAACTACCACCTCGGACTATTGCTACTAAAAACGGGTTCACTTACGGAGGCAAGACGGGTTCTGGAGCATGCCGCAGAACTCAAGCCCGATGACAGCAAGGTTCAGCTCGCTCTTGCGGAGGTGTACGAGCGCTCGGGTGATGCTGAGCGAGCAGGAAGCGCACTGCGCCGAGTTGCGGTGCTTGCTCCTTCCAACTTCTTCGCCCAAGCGAATCTTGGGCTCTTCTTGCTAAGCCGGGGCGAGTACCAGGAAGCGATCTCTCGCCTCACCGTCGCTTCCTCGCTTGATCCGAAGAGTTCCCGGGTATGGAGTGCCCTCGGCCATGCTCAGCTTGAGGCCGGGAATGGGGCCGAAGCCGAGCGCAGCCTGCGCCAGGCCCTCAGCATCGACCCCTCGAATGCGAGTGCACACAATAACTTAGGCGTGCTGCTCGACCGCTCGGGGAAAACCGAAGATGCACGGCGGGAGTTCGCTCAAGCTTTACAGTTAAATCCACAGCTCGAAATAGCCCGAAAGAACCTCGAGACGGTTGGGGAGTAGGGGCTTCCACCGGCCAAGGTAGCCTCTCAAGCCCTCATCTTGTTCTTCATTCTCAGAGTCGTTACGACGTTTAGAAAATAGTAGTGCCAACAGCGCGCTGCTCAAATCATCTCGTTACCTGAATAAAATGAGCGAGTTGGGGATTTTAACTTCCTTGTACTAGCAACTCCGTTTGTAACTCTATCGGTAGTGTGGGGTCTGGCACGTCCTTATACTCCCCCCTACCTCAAGGGACGTGCTTCCGATCACAGGTCAGAAGCTCACTCCTGTAAGCCACGCCATAAGGCGAAGGTTTGTGTGGCTTAGGGCCAGGAAAGTGTGGTGAACTTCAGTTCGGTCACCCGCAGTTCCCAAAGGCCTCGAGGCTTGAAGTGTAGTGTGGGTTAGGTGCAGGTAATGTCAGCGGTACTCAAGTTAGTTCAACAGCCACAGTTTGCGGAGCAGGTAGAGGTCAGCCTCGACAGCTCCTCAGCGAGCGGACACTCTCTACAGTCCGCGCTAGCGTATCTGTCGCTGTGGCAGCCGTCGGTGCTGCGGCTCGTGATTGACCGATTCTCTGCGAAGGGGGGCACGGTCCTTGATATGCACTGCTCAGCGGGCTCAACGGGTGTTGATGCTCTCTCGCTCGGGCGTCACTTCATAGGATGCTCTAACGACCCAGCTCTGGTTAAGCTCGCTCGGGCACGCGTGAATCCGGCCGACTTGGCGGAGGTAGTTCTGCGCCTCCAGTTCATCAACTTGAAGCGCCCCGTAGATGTTCGTTCGTTTCAAGCTCCTTGGCCGCTCTACTTCGATGTTGACACCTACTGCGAGCTGATGAACCTCAAGCTCGCGCTGCGCGGCTCCAACGATAGGGTGGATGAGTTCATGTCTTTCGTCGTCTCCGGCATCTTGCACGGACACACGGCTGCGCACCTAACCGGCTACACATCTCCTCAGGCTGCCTTAACACCGGAGGCGCAAGCAGCGCTGAATCGGAAGCGGTCAGAAGTTCCCTCCTACCGCGCGGTCAGCCCGCGTGTGATCAAGAAGGCGGCATCAATCCTTAGGGATGGTATCCCTTCTCCGTTGCTCGACCGCGCGCTGGAGCGCTCAGTCCTGTTTGCGGAGCCAAACAACCTGGAAGGGGTTAAGACGGCCACGGTCGACCTCGCGCTTCTCTGTCCAGAACAGCCGGGTGGCATCGAACAAGGACTCCGCTCTTGGCTCCGGTCGTGGTGGCTCGGTGTTTCGTTGCCGGCCGAGCGTGTTCTTCCATCAAGCGTAGATGCGTGGCAGGACGGAATGAGTGAGCAGCTTCTTGAGGCGGCCCGAGTTGTTCGCCGCGGTGGAAGGGCAGTTGTGCGAGTTGCAGGTGGGCGCCTCGGTACTAAACCCGTTAACTACCGTGATCAAGTTTCTGCGGTTCTCCAGTCGTGCATGCCTAACTACTGGCAGGTAGAGGGCACGATCGTCGAGCGATACGCCAAGAGCGCAGGCTCGGGCCGAGACACGGCCGCAGAGCTGATCGTTCTGCGCCGTAAGTAGCAGCTTTGACGAGCCTATTGTAGCTGACACTAAAGTGCCTCAAACCGGAAGGTTTCTGACGGTCTGTGCCGATGGTCCTGATGGGGCAGGGCTACTATGGTTCCCAGGGCAGTTCCACGTATTTTGATTGGCAGCCTTTCCGGCGGGACGGGCAAATCGCTGCTCGTTTTGGCGCTTGTCGTTGCGTTGCAGAAGAAGGGGTTGAGTGTCTCCTGCTGCGTGACGGGCGAGACGCTGCACTTGGCGCTTCTCTACAGCCACATTACTCGGCGCTACGCGCGGGTTCTCGACTCTAGGCTGCTCGATTTCGAACAGATCCACGCGGCGCTGTTTCAAGCATCGCTGGGTGCCGATGTTGTCTTGATAGATGGACACGGGGGATGGCGCGAGGGAGTCGAGCCGGGCGAGCTGCTGGGCAGTGATGCCGAGCTTGCTCAGCTGACGGGGACGCCTGTGGTGCTGGTCCAGGACTGCCGCGATTCGCTTCAGAGCGTTGTGGACTCAGTTCGGAATGTGCTCGGCAGAGGTGATGCTCCGGCTGTAGCCGGCATAGTTTCTAATTGGCTAGCGCCGGGGCTGCCTGGAGGCTCTGCGCTGTCCCATCCGAAGGTCGTTGAACTCAACCGCGCCGCAGCGGCAGGTGGCCTCCCACCCTGTCTCGGCGGGCTCCCGGAGGTCCCACTTGCTGCTTCGTTGCCCTCGGTTGCAGCAACTCAAGAGGTAAACCCTACCACTCTTCCACGGCAGCTCTTCATCGAAGCCGCGAACGCAGCGAGCGCCGGTGTCGATCTCGATGCTTTGCTCAATATCGCCGCAACTGCTCGGGCGCTTAGGACTGACGGCGTGATGCCTGAGCTCGGCAGTCGTTTGTGTCGCTTCGCTGTTACAGACGACACATGCTTTAGTCTGATGTACCCAGACAACCTAGATATCTTGCGGCACGCTGGGGCTAACCTTGTGACATTTTCGCCGCTCGCGGACAGTGCGCTGCCGAGAGGTATTGGGGGGCTGTACATTACGGGGGCGTGTCTCACGCATTACGGTCATGATCTCTCCCAAAATGAGTACATGCGCCGTGCGATTAAACAGTTCGCCGATGACGGAGGTGTTATTTACTCTGAGGGGGCTGGAACTGCATTCCTATGCCGTAACTTCCAGCTTGTCCGCGGCGGTCCGATATTGCCGGGGGCAGGGGTTATACCAGCGGATGCATTTCCCGCTACTCTCGGTCGAACTCTCATTACGGCACAAACGATCGATGACTCGGTTCTTGGTCCCCCGGGGCTAGCCCTACGCGGGCTGGCTCTCGGTGATTGGAGCATCGGCAGCCTCCATGCCGGCTCAGGGCGATACCTTGTGAGCTCCCTGCGTCTGGTTGCTCCCGGGCGCGAACCGGTGCCCGAGGGATTTTCAGCCTCGGCGCAGTCGTGCAGCACCTTTGCCTTGCTGCACTTCGGGTCCTGCCCGGAGGTTGCGAGGTCTCTGGTTGAAGCGGCGCAGGTCGCTGCACGTGTGCACGGCGAACAAGGCCCAGAGCGTTAGTCTACCGGAAACCGGCTGATGTCGGGCGGCTTGCCCAGCTAGTGCTCGGTCGGCGAGGGACCGGAGCATCCTGAAGCAACTAAAGCCCGAGAAAATTCGCCAACCGGGGCGCAAACCGGAAAGCATACCGGCTGCTTAAGAGAGGGTTTTGCTGCGTTCCATCAAAGGATGTAATCTCAACCACCGTATGTCCAAGGAAGTATCAGGCAATACCAAGGGTCTCGCACCATCCGAGCTCAAGGCCGTCCACAAGCTCTTCACGCGCTCTGTAGGCTCACGCGAGATAGTGTCGCTCGACCTGGCGCGAGAGATGACACTGCTCGCCGAGCGGCTGCGCCGGCGTGTCGGTATCTTGGTTGACCGACAGGGGCATATCGTTGAGGTAGTGCTTGGCACAAAAGACATCCTCTACCTGCCCGATCTCGGCCGTTACCGTTTGGGGCGTGGGCGCTTGAGGACCTTGAGGCTCGTGTTCACAGACCTCTCGAACGAATCGGATGATGCAACGATTCCGTACGACATCTACGCAGACCTTGAGCGGCTGCGCTTCGACGCCGTCGTGAGCCTGAGGCCCGCGCGCAACCGCGTGGCGATGTCGTACGCGTACCTTGTGCCTGCCAACCGCAGTGAGGGAGCGACGGCCCTGACTGAGCAGGTGAAGGACTTGGGCTCGTTCGAGCTCGACTTCCGCGAATTTATTGAGTCGGTGGAGCGCAGCCTCGCCTTGGAAGTTGCGCAGCTCGACACAGGCGACAGCATCGGCGCGGTGGTAGTTGGCGTCTACGAGAAAGACGACGACCCAGATGCCTCGTTGGCTGAGCTGCGAGAGCTTGCTCGCACGGCAGGAGTCACCATCGTCGACGCGGTGGTTCAGCGCCGCAAGCCGGACCCAAAGACCTTTATCGGAAGCGGGAAGCTCGAAGAGCTCGTGATACGCTGCATCCGGCTCGGCGCGGACATGCTGATCTTTGACACGGAGCTTAAGCCCTCCCAGTGGAGATCGATAACTAACTCGACTGAGCTGAAGGTGCTCGACCGAAGCATGCTTATCCTCGACATCTTCGCGCAGCGCGCTGGGAGCAGCGAAGGCCGGCTACAAGTCGAGCTGGCGCAGCTCAAGTACAACCTGCCGCGGCTGGTTGAGAAAGATGCGGGGCTCTCACGGCTCTCGGGAGGCATCGGAGGGCGTGGGCCTGGAGAGACGAAGCTTGAGATCGGCCGCCGCCGCATCCGTGACCGAATTGCAGACCTTGAGCGCAGGCTCGACAAGGTGAAGGAGTCGCGTGACTTCCGCCGCTCTCGGCGGCGCGAGAACAAAGTGCAGCTCGTGTCGATCGTTGGCTACACCAACGTCGGCAAATCGACGCTCTTTAATGCGCTGACGAACAGCTCTGTCACAGCTGAGAACAAGCTTTTTGCAACCCTCGACCCGAGCCAGCGCCGGCTCTACGTGCCGTCATCGAACTTAGAGGCCGATGGCGGGGCAGGGCGCACGGTGATCGCAAGCGACACCGTTGGTTTCATCCGCAAGCTGCCGGTTGAGCTTGAGACGGCCTTCCGCGCGACCCTTGAGGAGCTGTACGAGGCGACGCTGCTCGTGCACGTGGTTGATGCGTCCGACAAGGATGTGCTCGGCAAGTACCGCGCAGTGCGGCGCATCCTCGATCAGATGAGCCTCGGGGGCGCCCCGGAGCTTGTGGTTCTCAACAAGATCGACCGAATCTCAGAGGATGAGCTCGCCGCACTTCAAAATGAGATTCCTGGGATTGCTGTCTCTGCGGTCAACCGCACAGGCTTTGGAGCGCTGCTGGCAGCGATTGACGCACGCCTGCCGCGCGTGTCGCAGTGGGGCGATCAGATCGCTACGCCGAAAACGTAAGCTTGAGCCCGTCGTAGCCTAGCTCAACGCCCTCGGGCAGCGCAGGGTTCACCGTCTCGTAATCAACTGAGTGCGTTGTGTGGATGATGTAGGTGCGCTCTGCGCCAATGCAGCGTGCAATCTCGACCGCTTCGTCGATTGAGTTGTGGGTGGGATGGGGCTCGTAACGAATTCCGTCAATGAAGAGGTGCTTTACTCCACGCAGCGTCGGCTCGGCGGCAGGTGGCAGCCCCTTAAAGTCAGTCAGGTAGGCGAGCTCGCCGATCCGGAACCCCGTCACGTTTACGTTGCCGTGCGGGAGCGAGAACACTTGGAGTGTTGCCTCGTCAATTTGTAGGAGGCCATCTGGCTCAAACTCGTGGAGGTCTAGCTGCGCGAGCATCCCGCCTAAGTACATCGGCTCGGGGTCAAAGATGTAGTTGAAGGCACGCCGCAGGCTCGCCAGCGTCTCTGGGGTGCCGTAGCAGCTGATACGCTTCCGGGAGATGAAGTTGAAAGAGCGCAGGTCATCGGTGCCGAGGATATGGTCCGCGTGTCCATGAGTGTACAGCACTGCATCGATGCGTTTTACACCTTGGGCTATGCACTGGTGCCTGAGGTCCGGGCCTGCATCGACCAGGATGGTAAAGCCCGATGGCAGCTCGATGAGAGCGGCCGTCCGGTTGCGGAAGTTCCGCGGGTGCTTCGACTGGCACACCGCGCACTGGCAGCCTGCAATCGGGACGCCGGTAGAGGTGCCAGAGCCTAGCAACGTGAAGCGCATCGGTAGGTTCCTTAGATGAGAGTCGAAACAGGACTATAGTCACACGGCAGGGGGCTGCCAATTGGTTGGATTGGGGAGGGGCTTCACTGACCCCTTGAAGTCCAGCGGCTGGGTGCTAGGATACGACCACTTATGGCAGACAACGAAGAGACCTCAGGAAAGAAGACCATTAACGTCGTGGACCGCCGCCGCTTCGACTCGTCCGGTGAGGAGCGCCCAGAGATCCACCACACGGAGAGCCAGCACGCAGAGAGCCAGGGCACAAAGGGCCAGGCAGCCCAAACGCAGCCCGGCTTTACGATGGAGTCGGCTCCCGACAAAGAAGAGGTCGCTTTCGGCTCGTTCATCATGTCGCTCGCAACGCAGGTGCTCATGCAGATGGGCGAGATGCCGGCACCCAAGGGGATGGAGA
Source organism: uncultured Bdellovibrionales bacterium (assembly GCA_964413875.1). Taxonomy (GTDB): domain Bacteria; phylum Bdellovibrionota_C; class UBA2361; order UBA2361; family OMII01; genus OMII01. Next base: position 74,731 of record CAYPUA010000004.1, on the reverse strand, counting down.
TCCCGGTTGATCTCGAAGCCGCCCGCCAGACGATCGACATTATCGCCATGCTGCAGCGCCGCACACGCGGCAACGTTTCTGCTGAAGAGGCGCGCTTTCTCGAGGAGCTCCTGCACTCGCTTCGCAGCTCGTACGTAGTTGCAACAAAGAAGAAAGGGTAGCTCTCGCCACGCGCAAGCGACAGATTTGCCGCAACGTCCTTGTTGCCGGGCAAGATCTGCCTCTTTTTTGACACTTCCCCCCAGGAATCTGACACGGCTGTCGCTTTCTAGGACACCGTTCTCCTCCTCAGCAGCCTAACAGGCTGAAAAAGCTCGCTGCATCCTTTTTTTCGCTTCCTGCATCGTGGGGGTTGGCGGGTGGCAAGCTTTTCGCATGCGAGCGGGGTAGGCAGCCCAATCGGGCAGCCGAAACGGAGTGCCTACGAGAGGTTTTATGCAGATTAAGAAGAAGTCGGATCTGGATCTGGTAAGGGATTTTCGCAAGGGCGACCAGCTTGCGTTTGAAGAGCTGCTGTCGCGTTACAGCAACAAAGTCTTCAGCCTCGCATCGCGCCTGACGCGCAACAACGAAGATGCCGAAGAGGTGCTCCAGGACGTGTTCGTCACAGTTCACCGCAAGATCGCCGGCTTCGAGGGGAAGTCTTCGTTTTCAAGCTGGCTGTACCGTGTGACGGTAAATGCAGCGTTCATGAAGCTCCGCAAGCGCCGCCAAGACCAGTCAGTCCCGCTTGAGGATATCGTGCAGAACTCCACTCCGATTGCAGCGTTACGCAGCCCTGAGACGGCTTACGTTGATTCCCAGACCATCCGCCAAGAGATGCTTGAGGCGCTTGAGGCAGCGATCAAGAAGCTGCCTGACGACTACCGCCCGGTGTTTGTGCTGCGAGACGTCGATGGCCTTACGAGCCGCGAAGTCGGCCGCATCCTCAACCTGACTGTGCCAGCCGTGAAGTCTAGGCTGCACCGCAGCCGCCTGATGCTGCGCCGTCGCCTGAGCCGCTTCTTTGAGGAGCCCGGCACCCGCCGTCAGGGTCTCGATTTTGTGGCTGGGTCGGGCAAGTAGGCTCTCCCGCTAAGGGCGTGCGAGAAGGGGACGACGTGCTCTCTGGAAAACATGCGGAGCCTCAAAGCGCATTGTAGTGGGGGATTGGATTTCTTTCCTTCATCGTAACCCTACTCGTCCTCCTGCACTTGCGCCGCCTCCTGCTCATAATCAAGATATTCCCCTGAATTGCCCTCGATATTCGTGTCCGACGACCCGGATGAAGACGAGGAATCCCGCGCAAGTGCAGGAGCAGAGGGTCGATACGGAGGGGAAGGCGGCGTGAAAAAACCTCCGGTCCCCTTTGTCGGGTGTTGCGTGGCAGTGTAGGCTACCGCCCATGGCTATCAGCCCGCGACTCGTTCTCACCGCTGCCACTATCCTCGGCGTCGCCGGGTTCCTGGCCTGCAGCTCCGTCGACTCACAGGTTCCTCCTATGCCGGCAACCCCGGAGCTCGCGCTCCAAGGGCGGGCTCTCGTTGAAGGGCTCGGCGCTTGCGGACACTGCCATTCGCTAGGCGGCCAGCCAGGAGCTCCGCTCTCAGGTGGCCGCACCATGCGGGATGAATACGGTGATGTGCAGGGACCAAACATCACCCTCGCCAAGAGCGGCATCGGCACGTGGAGCGAGGGTGACTTTATCCGCGTCTTCCGAGCGTACGTGAAGCCTGATGGAGGAAAGGTCTCGCCGACGTTTCACTCGGGCTCAGAGTGGATGTCTGATGTAGACCTGGCAGCACTCACCACCTACGTTCGCAGCATCCATCCTATTGAGAATGAGGTCCCGCCCCGCAGTATCTCGTGGCTCGACAACAATACGGTTGGCTTCTTTGACTCGAAGTCTCAGGTGAGGGGGTTTGTGCCGCAGGTGCCGCGAGCCTTTAGGACTGAGTACGGGCAGTACCTCGTCGACCACGTTGCTCACTGCGGCAGCTGCCACTCAGTTCCGGAAGGAATTATCTCATCGTCCCGGTACATGTCGGGCGGCGAGGAGGTCTGGTTCGACGGAGAATCGAAGGTGGCCCCCAACATCACCGCAAGCTCGGAAGGTGGGCTTGGGAGCTGGAGCGAGGGAGACTACAGGGCTTTCTTTGCAACTGGCAGAACGAAAGACGGGCGCCAGGTTGATGCGCGCTTCTGCCCCGTTCGGCACTACAGTCGAGCCTCAACCGAGGAGATCGAGTCGATGATCGCCTACCTGCGCACTATCCCTGCTCCGTGATGGCGTGCGCATGAGAATCCTAGGCATAGAATCTAGCTGTGATGAAACGGGCGTTGCTGTGCTCGATGTTGAGCCGTCAGGCGAGGCGCGTATCGTCGGAGAGTGCCTAGCATCGCAGGTGGCGCTGCACGAGAAGTACGGCGGCGTGGTGCCAGAGCTCGCCTCGCGTGAGCACATGCGCAACTTGCCGCTCCTGCTTGAAGAGCTGTTCAGCAAGAGTGGCGTAACGCTCAAGGAGATAGATGGCATCGGGGTAACGTGTGGCCCCGGCTTGAAGGGCTGCCTCCTGATTGGAGTCACTTTTGCCCAGGGGCTCGCGGCGGCGCGCCAAGCTCCGCTCTTTCCCGTGAACCACATCGAGGGGCATATCCTCTCAGGAGAGCTGCACAGTGCGGGGCTCAAGCCCCCGTACATTGCGCTCGTTGTTTCGGGTGGGCACACAGAGATCCTGCTCGTCGAAGGCTTGGGCAGGTACTCGTGCCTGTGCCGAACCCGAGACGATGCAGCGGGGGAGGCTTTTGACAAGTCAGCCAACCTGCTCGGGTTAAACTACCCCGGTGGCGCCAGGCTCGCCGCGGCCGCGGAGCAGGCCGTCGGCCGTCGCTCGCGCTTTACCCTCCCGCGCGTCGGACGAGAGATGGAGGACTTCAGCTTCTCTGGCCTTAAGACGGCAGTGCTCCTCCTCATAAAGAAGAACAGGGAGCTGCTCGACAGTGATCCCACGGCGATGGCGGAGATCTGCTGGACAATCCAGGATGCGATCGTCGATGCGCTCGTGGTGAAGGTGGTGCGGGAGGTCCAGAAGCGCGGATTGCCGCTGGTTGTTTGTGGAGGTGTTTCCGCCAACACAGAGCTGCGCCGAAGGCTGCAAGCGAAGTGCCCCGAAGTGCACGTGCCGCCGCTGCGTCACTGCGTCGACAACGGCGCTATGATCGCCTACGTCGCCGGGCGCTACCTGGCCGCGGGCGCACAGCCGCCGCGCCTCAACATTCATAGCCGCTGGCCAGTTGAAACATTGTCCGCCTCTTCGCCGGTGACCGCATGAGCTACAAGCAGCACCCGAAGCGTCAGAAGGACACCTTAAGAGAGCTGAACGTCAGGCCGACCAAAGAGCGCGGGCAGAACTTCCTGATCCGGCCGGAGATCACAGAGTCGATCGCGCAGTTTGGTGAAGTGGAGCCCGGCCGCCACATCGTCGAGATCGGGCCAGGGACAGGAGCGCTCACGACGTTTCTTGCTCCGCTTGCAGGCACTCTGACTCTGGTAGAGCTTGAGCCCCGATTCTGTGAGCACCTGCGACAGGCGTTCCCTCAGGCGCAGGTGATTAACCGCGACGTGCGCTCAGTTGATTTCTCCGAGGTCGGAAGCAAACTGTGTGTGTACGGGAACATTCCGTACGTTTTCTCTACCGACATCGTATTTCAGCTGATCAAGAATCGGCAGAGCATCGAGCAGGTGGTTCTCATGACGCAGCGCGAGTTCGCCGAGCGGCTCGCAGCAGATCCAGGGGGCCGGGACTACGGCAGCATCTCGGTCGCCGTGCAGCTCTTCGCCGATATCGACCTTGGGCCGGTCGTCCCTGGCACAGCCTTCCATCCGCCAACTGAGGTTGAGTCGCAGGTGCTCAGGATGCGCTTCCTCCCGCAGCCCCGCGTTGACGTCGGTGACCCGCAACACTTCGAAAAAGTGGTGCGCTGTGCCTTCGCACAGCGCCGAAAGAAGCTCATTAACAGCATCATCTCGCGCGGTATCTGGACGAAAGAAACGGTGCTCGCAGCCCTGAACCGCGCAGGTATCTCTCCTGACGTTCGTCCAGAGCAGCTCTCGATGGAGCAGTTCGCCGCGTTGGCGCGGGAGTTGGCGGGTCAATCAAATTCCTGACGGCTGCGCTCAGGGCATAACGCCCCTTATCATCATCTTCCTCCTGCACCTGCAGTGGCTCTTGCTCCTAATCGAGAGGGCAGGAATCGGTGGTATGCTGACGTGAACTTGCTGGTGCACGTAAACGTGAACGTAAACGTGCCAGAAACAGCTGTCATGTGGGCCGCACAGAGAAGGGGATGAGGACGAGGAAGCTAGTGCAAGTGCAGGAGAAGGAGGAAGAAAAAGAAAAGTTAGGGGAAAGAGGTGGGGCGCTGTGAACTCCTCCCGGACAAAACGCCTCTTTTGCGGAGGGTAATACCCGCGAGCAGCATCGAGTGGTGAAATCGATGGGATTTGCGTACGTGCGCACGTCAACCAAGAATAAGTATCGTGAGATGCTGCTGCTCAACATCAAGGCGGGCTTCGACGTAGTTGGTGTCCAGAAGAAGCTGAAGGAGGCGGAGCAGAGCATTGTTCTGGAGAAAGCTTTGTAGCGGACAGGGGCTTTCTACCGCAGCAGCAGATCGATAGCCTCCATCCGCTCGCGGTACTGAACTGCCTCCGCATCGAAGTCAGCACCCGGCCGTAGCCTCATGAAAACCTCGCGCAGCAGCGGCAGGTGATGGATGCCGTGCCCGGGGAGCATCTCAAGCTCTAGCCTTCGGCGCATCAGGTCCTCTAGGGTCTCAGCCTGCTCGGTGCTTAGGGCAATCTCTGCTTCCAGGGCGATGCGGTGCTCAGCCGAGCCTTGTGCGAGCGTTGGAAAGCTCTCTAGAAGCCTTTTCCCGTAGCGTGCCGTCAGTCGTTCGCGCTCGGTCGCACTCTCGCTTTGGAGCATACCTTCGAGCTGGCTAGCTTCGGCTCCTGTCATGCTGCCTGGAAGCTTCTTAAGAGACGGATCCGCTCCGATGGCTCGTGCGTCGAGGTCCCGGTTGAGCAGCTTGGCAGAGCTCTTTAGCCCTTCGAGAGCGGTCCACCACGCCGTGGTGTACTTCCCGCCGCTGAGGGTCAGCACTCCGTCGTTCGCCGACCAGATGTGCTTGCGCGAGAGAGTGGGGGAGGCGCCGCTCTTGCCCCGAAGCGGAAGTGTCCTGACTCCCGCGTAGCAGTAACATGCGTTCTCGCGGCGCAGCCCCGCGTCGGGGATGTCGCGCTCTAGGCGCTGCAGGATCTCATCAATCTCGTCGCGTGTGGGAAGGGGATCGTTCGGCAGCTCCGTCACCTCTCGCTCAGTGGTGCCGACTAGGGTTCCGGCTGGGTGCGGCCAAACGAAGTAGTAGCGGGCTTTTCCCTCTAGCGGCAGAAAGAGGCTTGGTCCCTTCCACGGCTTGGCAAACACTATGTGCGAGCCGCGGCTAAAACGTAGCTGCGGCGCCTCTGCCCCAAGCTGTCCTGCCAGCTGCGAGACCCACGGTCCAGCGCAGTTCACGACCAGCCTCGCGCTGAAGTGCAGCGCGCGCCCCGATAGCGTGTCTTTGGCAGATAGCGTCGAGCCTCCGTCTGGAGTCCGCACGCGAGAGGTTGCTTCGCAGTAGTTGAGGCACACAGCGCCGTGTCGTCGTGCTCCGATGATGTTCTCGATCACGAGCCGGGTGTCGCTCATGATGCCATCGGTGTACGAGAAACACCCCATCAGGCCTGTTCGTGAGCTGCTAAAGCCTGCGAAGGAGAGATCTCTGCGCGGAATCCAGCTGTGGCGGCGAGAGCGGTCTCGGAGGAGCATGTCGTACAGGAAGAGCCCGAGCCCGAGCTTCCACTTAAAGAGCTGCCGCCCGGCAGGGACTGGTATAAGAAACTGCTGGGGCTTTACGAGGTGCCCAGCGTGCTCAAACAAGTCATCGCGCGCCTTAATCCCTTCGAACACCTGCTGGAAGTCGAGCAGCTCAAGGTAGCGCAATCCTCCGTGAGCCATCTTCGAGCTGCGGCTCGATGTTGCGCCTCCGAAATCGGCGCGATCTATCAGTGCAACAGAGAATCCGCTTGCAGCCGCGAGCCTCGCCAACACCGCGCCATGAATTCCGCCGCCGATGATAGCTAGGTCAAACGGCTCACTGCGGCCGAGCCGTTCGAGCTGAGAGCTGCGGTTCGTCGCGTCGGAGCTGGATTGGGAGACTTGTGGAGAGATGCCGTGCACCCGGATAGTTTGGACGGGGAGCGCGTTTATTGAAAGGGGGAATGAGCGGGACGTAGCTTAGCAGTGCTCTGACGCTTTGTTCGTGGTCGGTGCCGGGAACGGGAACGGTTCCGGCCCCGATAATTATCGAAGATGCAGCACTTCCTAGCAGAGCTTTTTCGGAGCCAGTGCCGGAGCCGGAGCCGTGACCGTTGCCGGTGCCGTTAGGGGTGAATGTAGAGATCGATTGAGAACGGAAAAGGAAACGGACACATTCGCCGGGCGAAGCCCTTAGCAAATGTGTCCGCTCCCTTTTTTTGCTGCCCGAGAGGACCGTTTCAGCGAACGGCGCTCTTACGAGGCGAGCTTAACGTGATCGGCGCTGTTGGCAGCGGCCTTCTTCACGCCAGTCTTATTCGGGAAGAAGTCCTCCGGAATCTCTCCGATGAGCTTCTCAACCGACTCGCGCTTTACGCGCCAGTCCGAACCAAGCTTGAAGCCATCGATCGTCCCAGCCTTGATCAGGTCATAGACCTTCGGGCGGTGGATTCGAAGCAGCTTGGCAACTTCCTTTACGGTCAGCAGAAGGGGCTGCGGTACATTCGTCATACACTAGTCCTCTCGTTTAACAACCGAGCACTACAACACACTGCCCGGTTGACAAGAGGGTTATGGTAGGGGGCTGTTCGAATGTGACTTTTACTTACTCGAACACGCTAAGATTGTGAGGTTTCAAGCTTTTAGATCCCTTTAGGGTTCTATGAATGTAAGGCATACTGCGGACCGGTTTTGCGAGCTTTTGAGCTGTTGCAGGCGTGTTCAGCCGCTCGCTTAAATAACCCCCTGAGATCGCACCCGATATTGTAACGCAATCGTGCCGAAATGACGCGCAGAAGCTACTGTTTCGTACTGCCCCGCTACTTCGAGGGGATCGCCGGCGGGGCCGAGACCCTGATGGGCGGGCTCGCGCGCGCTCTCAAGTCGCGCGGTGACGAAGTTGAGATCGTCGCCACCTGCGCGCGCGATAATCGCACCTGGGAGAACGAGCTGCCCGAGGGCGAGACGAGTATCGACGGAATTAAGGTCACGCGCTTCCCAGTCGACAAGCGGAACCTGGATCTCTGGATCCCGATCCAGGTCGCGATCTCTGAGGGGAAACCCGTTACTGCAGCCGAGCAGCTCTCGTGGATGACGGAGAGCGTAAGCTCTCAGGCGCTCTACTCGTACCTAGTGCAGAACGCCGCACGATTCGATCTCTCGTTCTTCGGTCCGTACCTCTTCGGCACGACATTCTGGGGCTCAATGCTCGAACCGAGCAAGAGTGTGCTCATCCCGTGCCTGCACGACGAGTCGTACGCATACCTCGACGTGATCGCATCGATGTTTCGGCAGGTGAGGGGCTGCCTCTTCAACGCGCTGCCAGAGATGCACCTGGCGCGCTCGCTGTACGGGGATGTGGCAGGCGGTGTTGTGGGGATGGGGTTTGAGCCGCCCTCGCGCGAGGCAGTGGAGGGGCTTGAGCCGTACTTCTCAGATGGCACGCCGTACATCCTGTACCTCGGTCGGAAAGAGACCGGAAAGAACGTGCAGGTTCTGATCGACTACTTCATTGCAGCGAAAGAAGATGGGAGCATCCCTGCCGAGGTGAAGCTCGTCATCCTTGGAGGCGGGAGCTTCAGCGACCTGTACCGCAACGCCGCGCTCGCGCGCGGAGACATAATCGACCTGCCGCACCTCTCTGAGCGTGAGAAGCAGCGGCTGCTGCGCCACGCGCTCTACCTCTGCCAGCCCTCAACGAATGAGTCGTTCTCAATCGTGATAATGGAGGCCTGGATGGTTGGGACGCCGGTCGTGGTGCACGGCAAGTGCGCTGTAACGCGGCATCACGTTGTGGAGTCGGGCGGGGGGCTGTACTTTACATCCTCCGGTGACCTCGGGGCCGTAACAACTTTCTACCTGGAGCGGCCCGAGACTCGCCGCGTGCACGCCGAGGCAGGGCGGCGCTACGTGGAAGCTGAGTACTCGTGGGGCGCGGCCATTGAGCGCTTCGATCGGGCAGTTGCCATGCTAACGGGCCCGACGCTAATGGGCGCGAAGCTCGAGGTCGTGCAGACACCATGACAGTTGAACACGAACACAACGCAGAGCAGCTGAACATCCAGGACAAGCGCCAGGAGCTTTTCACCTACATGCTTCTCATCGTGCTCGTGTTCGCGTTCGGAACGCTTGGGTACGTAATCATCGAGGACTGGGCAGTCTTCGACGCCTTCTACATGACTACCATAACGCTCGCTACAATCGGGTACGGCGAGACGCACGAGCTCTCGACCGCGGGGCGAGCGTTCACGATTGTGCTCATTTTCTTGGGCGTTGGAATAGGAACCGTTGTAGTCGGTGCTGCAACGAAGCTCGTGATCGAGCGGCAGCTCTCGCGGATCTTTAACAGGAGACGAAGGATGGCAGAGAAGATAGAGACGCTCTCGGGGCACACAATATTCTGCGGATTCAGCAGGCTCGGCGGGCTCGCAGCTGAGGAGCTGCGCAAAGCTGGAGCAACGGTAGTCGTTATAGAGACGAACACCGTGCGTGCGGACGAGGCCGAGCGGTTGGGATTCTACGTGGTGCGAGGGGATGCCACCCTCGATGAGTCGCTCACGAACGCTGGGGTGGCGCGTGCCGCTAGGCTCGTTTCGCTGCTGCCAAGAGACTCAGACAACCTGTACGTTATTCTCATGGCGCGAGAGATAAATCCGTCGCTGTACATCGTCAGCCGAGCTGAAGATGACGTGGGTGAGACGCGCCTCAAGCGCGCCGGAGTAGATAAGCTCATATCAACGTATCGCCTGGCAGCGAGAAAGCTATCGGATGCCCTTGTGCGGCCGTACGTGACTGACTTTTTCGAGGCAGGCGGCGCAGGAAACGAAGGGTGGCGCATCGAAGAGATCCGGATCCCTCCTACTTCGCCGATCTGTGGACAGTCTCTCAAAGAGCTCTCGCTTCGCCAGAGCACTCACGTCGGGATCGCTGCCGTTATCTCGCCGACGGGCGACCTGGAGGTGAATCCGGGAGGAGCCACAGTCGTAGCCGCAGGAGCGACCCTCATCGCTATTGGATGGAAGAGGGATATAGAGAAACTGGAGCACATGGTGTTGGGTTAACACCGTATGCGTAGGTAGCCTCTTTTGCACCGGCACCGGGGATGTTTCGCTAATTGTGGGGTTGCCACCCTTGCTTGAATCCGTGTCTCGGAACCGGAACCGGAACCGGAACCGTGGCCGGAGCCGGAGCCGGAGCCGGAGCCGGAACCGTTCCCGTTCCCGTTTTAGGGGTGTCTAAACTCCTCACACTCGCTTTTCTGCTAGTGGCGGGTTGAAGTTCTTTGGAGCCTGCGCTATCACGCGACAAGACTCAGGGGAGGCCAGCAGTACGGCCTGAGACGCTCACTCCGAGCGAGACCCTTCGAACCTGACACGGATAATACCGGCGTAGGGAGAGGATACATGCCATTTGTTATATCGTTCGTTGGGCGCGTGCCGCGCCTAATCGCTGCACATCGATTCGTACGTTCAGCATTGTCTGCCTTCAGCGCCGTTGCGCTACTCTCGGTTTCAGCCGCGCGCTTGGCTGATGCGCAGGAGGTCGATTACTCGCAAGAAGATCCTAAGACCGAACTCTTCATAAATGGAGTGCCGTTCCAGGCGCCATTAATAGACGTCCCTGAGAGCGCTACCGTCGTTCAAGAGGAGCGCATGATTGAGAAAGGGGAGATTAATTTTCAGTACGAGATCGAGGCGGTCCCGAACCTAATGTACTCGGGCGCCACTTCGCGCCCGCGGTTTCTCCTGATTCGAGGAGTGGGAGAGCTTGAGCAGTACGAGGGTGCTCCGAATCCTTCAGTTGCAACGATCGTTGACGACATTGATTTTAGCGGGCTTGGAATCATCGTCCCGATGTTCGATATCGAGCAGGTCGAGGTGCTGCGCGGACCGCAGGGAGTGCGCTTCGGCTCAAGCGCGCTCGCTGGCGCAATCAATGTGCGCTCGCACGACGCAACAGAATTCACGACAGGACGCCTGCAGCTGATGGGGGGCAACGACGACCTGATGTCGGGTGGCTTCGCTGCCGGTGGGGCAGTTCCGGGCAGCGACGGGAAGCTGCAGCTGCGAGTGTCGGCGTTTGCCTCCCACAGCAACGGGTTCCGCCACAACCAGTACTACGACAGCTACAACACGAACGACCAGAACGAGTCGATCCTGCGCCTGAAGCTCCGCTACCGGCAGTCGGCGCGCCTCTCGTACGATCTTAATCTCTTCGGCACGCAAGCGAGCAACGGCTTCGATGCCTTCGCAATCGATAACTCGCGCAACACGCAGTCCGATCGGCCGGGACAGGATGCAACGCAGTCTCGTGCAGGAGCTTTCAAGATTACGGCCCGACCAACCGACAAAACGAAGCTCGAAGCGATCACGACTGCTGGGCGGACACGCATCAACTACAGCTTCGATGGTGATTGGGGGAATAACCCGTTCTGGGCTCCCTACGATCCCTACGACTACTACTCGGACTCGAGCCGCGTGCGGCGCATGGTAGCCGAAGAGCTGCGCTGGAGCTCTGACGATCCGCTCTACGAGCACGGCGAGACGGGGCGCTGGCTCTTGGGCGCTTACTTCCAGCGGCTGACAGAGGGCACCACAACCACAGAGTCCTCAAACGGGGAGGCGTACGACTTCCTGAAAGCTGATTACGCGGCTAACCAGGGCTCGGTGTTCGGTGACCTCGAGACTCCGCTTGGCAACGGCACCAGCCTCTCGACAGGCCTGCGCGTTGAGCAGCGCGGCACGAGCTACTCAGACACGAACGGCTCGGAGTTTACCCCGAACTACACCATGCTCGGCGGCGCAGTCACGCTACAGAAAGATGTGACAGATTCGGTGCGCAGCTACGCGACTGTCTCGCGCGGCTACAAGGGTGGCGGATTTAACGCGGGCCCGAGTGTGCAGGTAGAGGATAGGCAGTACGAGCCAGAGTACCTGTGGAACTTCGAAGTCGGCGTGAAGGGGGTCTTTATGCGAAAGAGGCTCGAGTCAAACCTGGCGGTGTTCCACGACCTGCGACGTGACACGCAGCTCAAATTCGCTATCCAGGACAACCCAAACGATCCGCTCTCGTTCACCTACGTCGTCGATAGCTCTGGGCACGGTGAGAGCACCGGAATGGAGCTGGAGAACTCATTCCATGCCACGCCGTGGCTCGACCTCTTCGCCTCGGGGTCGCTCATGGCCTCCGAGTACACTCAGGTGCCGGGCGAGGCGCAGTACCTTGAGGGCAGAGCCTTCTCCTATGCCCCGCCGTACCAGTACTCAGCCGGATTCCGCTCGTTGCTCGGCGGGGGCGCCTTCCTACGAATCGAAGAGACCGGGAAGGGGAGCTTCTACTTCGATGACAGCAACGACCAGAAGAGCACTGCGTACAACTTGTTCAATGCCACCCTCGGATGGCAGAGCGACGGGCTGCAAGTGCTTCTGTGGAGCCGGAACCTATTCAACCAGGTCTACGCCGTGCGGGGCTTCTACTTCGGTAATGAGCCGCCGGACTACCCGAATAAACTCTATATCCAGCAGGGCGATCCAAGAGCCTTCGGGGCGACCGTGTCGTACGTTTTTTAGTCACGCGCTATTTAGCCGCGGGCCCAACGCCGGTCTCGGCACCGGGAACGGCGCCGGCCTCCGCCCTCTTTTCCGAACATATTCGGGGAACCCCCTGCATTTCTTGATTATGAGCAGGAGCCGGTGCAGTTGCAGGAGGAAGAGGAGGATTAGGATTAGGAATGAAATGAACCAGCTACGACTAGAGTTGATACTGCAGACGTTTTCTAGGGAGCAGTCACGCGCTATTTAGCTGCGCCCCAACGCCGGTCTCGGCACCGGGAACGGTCCCGGCCCCGGAGCCGGGACCGTTCCGGTTCCCGATGAGGGGTCGAATAGGAGGGAGTGGGGTGCGTCGAAGGTGGCTTACATGAGCGCTATATCAGTGATTGCGAAGTGGTTGTGGTGCTCCTTATACTTTACGCTGTATGAAAACCAATCAGCTCCGGTCAATCCCACTCTCCCTCCTCTTTTCGGCGACCCTTCTATCGGTAAGTGGATGCGCCAACCTAAATGACCCGTACGCACCGGGAGGCTACGGCGGCGGATACGGAAACTATGGTGGTGGCTACGGCGGCTACAACCAGCCCCCGCCTTACTACGGTGGTCCTGGCTACTACAACAACAACTACCAGGATTACCGCCAAGAGCAGCGCGAGCTTGATCGTGAGCGTCGCCGGCTCGAAGAGGAACGCAGGCGACTTGAGCGCGAACGCCAGCAGCAGTACAACCGCCCGCCACCCCCGCCGCCGCCAGCGCCACGCCCAGTTGATCGCTGTCCGGCCGGCTTTAGCCCGAGTGAGAACAAGTGCAGCCCGCAGGAGCGTCGGCAGGGATGTCGTGACATCCGGCTACCGAGTGGATTGGGTTGCGTCTCGCGTTAGTAAGGTGAGCTCCATCTACCCAGGAGCGGCTGCAATTGTGTAGAGTCCTCCCCAGTTCATCGGGGCAGTTATGACTACACGGGGCGGGAGCCAGAAAGAGACAGATCGGATCGACCAGCTCGTTGAAGAGCTAAACGACCACTCGTACCGGTACTACGTTCTCTCGCAGCCTTCCATCAGCGACGCTGAGTACGATCAGCTCTTCCGTGAGCTGCAGAAGCTTGAGGCCGCGCACCCCGATGCTGTGCGCGCCGACTCGCCAACGCAGCGCGTGGGCGCGAAGCCGCTCGAAGGGTTCGCGACGGTTCAGCACCGACTACCGATGCTCTCGCTCGACAACGCGATGAACGAAGAGGAGCTGATCGAATTCGATGAGCAGGTACAGCGATTCCTCGCAAAGGATGGGCACGATGCTGGAGAGATTGAGTACACGGTAGAGTTCAAGTTCGACGGCGTAGCTGTTTCGCTGCTCTACCAGGACGGGAAGCTCGCGCAGGCTGCAACCCGCGGTGATGGCACGACAGGCGAGGATGTGACCCTCAATGTGCGCACCATCAAGGCGATCCCGCTCAAGCTGCGCGGGAAGGAGCTTCCCCAGGGGCTGCTTGAGATCCGTGGTGAGGTGCTCTTCCGAAAGAGAGAGTTCGACGCGCTCAACGAAGAGCGGCAAGCGCGTGGCGAGGAAACGTTCGCCAATCCACGTAACGCAGCCTCGGGAAGCTTGCGGCAGCTAGATCCGCAAGAGACTGCGAAGCGGCCGCTATGGTTCTTCTCGTACGGCGTGGGAGTAGTCGAGAGCGCGACAAAGGAAGTAGCGAAGCTGGCTCGCACGCCGCTCGCCACAGCGATGAAGGAGGTGGAGGGGCTGGGATTCTCAATCTCGCCGGGGTTCCGCACGGTGCGCGGAGCTGCAGCGTTGGCGAAGGCCTACCGCGAGGCGGAAGAGGCGAGAGACTCGCTGCCTTTTGAAGTTGACGGGATCGTGATTAAGGTTAACGACGTGGGGCTGCAAGAGCGGCTCGGCTTCAGGCAGCGTTCGCCGCGCTGGGCGATAGCCGCGAAGTTTAAGCCGGTCGAGGCTGTGACGACGCTCGAAGATATTATCATCCAGGTGGGGCGCACTGGGGCGCTCACCCCTGTGGCGGTGCTCAAGCCGGTTAGGGTCGGAGGAGTAGTGGTATCGCGCGCCACCCTCCACAACCAAGATGAGATCGAGCGCAAAGGGCTCCTGATCGGCGACTCAGTCGTTGTGCGTCGCCAGGGAGACGTAATCCCAGCGGTCGTTGCGGCAGTGACCGCGTCACGCACCGGCAAGGAGCGTAAATTCTCGTTCCCTACGGTCTGTCCGGAGTGTAGCACCGCAGTCGAGCGGCCCGAGGGAGAGGCCGTTGCACGTTGCCCAAACCCGCAGTGCCCGGCGAAGCTTCACAACCGCATCGTGCACTTTGCGTCGCGTGATGCGATGGATATCGAGGGGCTTGGTGACAAGATGGTAGAGCTGCTGCTTGAGCATAAAGTGGTAGACGATCTGCCTGCTCTCTACCTCCTCTCACCCGAGGTGCTCAGGGAGTTGCCGCGCATGGGAGAGATCTCAAGCAAGAACTTGGTGCAGGCGATAGCGTCGAGCAAGCAGCGCCCCCTCGATCGATTGATCTTTGCCTTGGGCGTACGCCATGTTGGCTCCAAGACTGCGCAGACGCTGGCTCGTCAGTGCGGAACGATCGAGAAGTTTCTGGCACTGACGGAGGAAGAGCTGCTGGCGATGGAGGAAGTGGGGCCTGAAACTGCCAGCTCGGTAGCAGAGTTTCTTGCGGACCGATACTCACAGGACCTCGTGCGAGCGCTGCTCAAGCGCGGAGTCTCCCCGGCTCCTGTTGCAGTTCGAGCTGCTGAAGGCGGAGCGCTCTCAGGACAGACCTTCGTGTTGACGGGGACACTCGCGACGATGTCGAGAAAGGAGGCGGAGGAGCAGATCCTCAACCGGGGAGGGAAGGTCTCTTCATCGGTTAGCAAGAAGACCTCGTTTGTCGTTGCGGGTGATAGCCCCGGCTCAAAGCTCGATGCCGCCAAGAAGCTTGGGGTAGCAGTGCTCTCTGAACAGGAGTTCGCAGCCCTCCTCGGTTAAGCGCCCCTCTCCAACTCTTCGGAGCCGGGAGCGGCAACGGTAACGGTTGCGGTTCCGGTCCCGGAAACGGAGCCGGTGCCGTTCCCGGTTTGGGGGAGGGGATGGTGGAAGTGAGGATATCGTTGGCAGCGACTTTCCGGATGATCTCTCTTTTTGCCAAGGTGATGGGGGGTGGTCTATATTCCTGCCGTCTACGAGGGCAAAATTATGACCGAAGTCCGCACCCGTTTCGCGCCGTCTCCGACAGGGCTCCAGCACCTGGGCGGATTTCGCACCGCTTTCTTCGCCTACCTGCTCGCTAAGAAGCACGGCGGAAAGTTCTTGCTGCGTATCGAAGACACCGACCGCGAGCGGCTGGTGCCGGGAGCGATCCGCTTTATCGTCGAGGAGCTGGGCTGGCTCGGTATCCAGATCGACGAGGGGCCAAGCAGAGAAGAGCTGAAAGCTATCGGCGAGCTGTGGGACGGAGCGCCCGATCTTGGTGGGCCGTGTGGCCCTTACATCCAGAGCCTCAAGCTGAAGCGCTACCGCGAGGTGGCCGACGAGCTGATCGCCAAGGGCTTCGCCTACCGCTGCGACTGCACCCCGGAGATGCTTGAGCGCGAGAGGGCCGAGCAGATGGCGCGGCGCGAGCTGCCTGGCTACTCAGGGTACTGCCGCACGCGAGAAGTTTCGGCCGACAAGCCGCACGTCGTTCGCTTCAAGATTCCGCAGAAGCGCGCGTTGACGCTCAACGACGCTATACGTGGCCGGGTGCACTGGGAGACAATTCCGCTGCGCGATACTGTGCTGCTTAAGAGCGGCGGATTCCCGACCTACCACTTGGCTGCCATGGTCGATGACCACGATATGCGCATCACTCACGTGCTGCGCGGGGTCGAGTGGCTATCGTCGGCGCCGGTTCACCTCTTGCTGTACGAAGCTCTAGGCTGGGAGCCGCCGGTGTTTGCTCATATCCCGCTCGTGAACGGCACTGATGGAAAGAAGCTCTCGAAGCGCTCCGGTGCGCTCAACGCGCGGCAGGTGCGCGAAATGGGGTATCTGCCCGAGACCGTGCTGAACTTCGTGTCTCTGATCGGTTGGGCGCCAGGAGAGGGGAGCAACCAAGAGGTATTCACCCGCGATGAGCTGGTGAAGAGCTTCTCGCTTGAGGGGATCAACCCGGCCAGCGGCGTGTTCGATGCCACAAAGATGGCTTGGATGAATGGGCTCTACATCAGGAACCTTCCGGTAGGCGACTTTATCGAGCGCTGCAAGCCGTTCATGCAGCAGGCGGGGGTTGTGGTTCCCGAGGCGCAGTTTGCTGCCCTTGCCCCGCACGTGCAGGAGCGCGTGAAGGTGCTGACGGAAGTTCCGGCGATGCTCGAGTTCTTGAGCGACAAGCCGCTTGAGCGCGACATGGGTGCGATGTTCCAGAAGGGAGTTGATGGCCCGAAGGCGCGTGAGGTCCTGACCCGCTCGATCGCCGTGATTGAGGCTCTACCGGAGTTTACGGTTGAGGCCATTGATCAAGCATTGCGAGGGGTTGCAACGGAGCTAGGGCTCAAGGCTGGGCCTGCCTTTGGCGTCTTGCGCGTTGCAGCGACAGGAAAAACCATCACCCCACCGCTCTTTGAGTCGTTTGCAGTTCTCGGCAAGGATACGGTACTATCCCGCCTCCGAGAGACTCTCGGCTTGGTACCACAGCAGTAACGGAAAAGAGTTATGAAAGCTAAAGATGTGCGCCGTGGCACGGTAATCGTGCTCAAGAACAACCTGTACAGCGTCATGGATTTTCACCACCACACGCCGGGAAACCTGCGCGCGATGGTTCACATGAAGCTGCGCAACCTGAGCACTGGCACGCAGATGGAGCAGCGCTTCAGCTCAACGGAAGAGATCGACACAGCCGACGTCTTCAACCAGGCTGCAACGTTCCTGTACTCGGACGCAAACGGCTACCACTTCATGAACTCAGAGACGTATGAGCAGGTTTCGATCACTCCGGAGATGATCGGAGACGGTCGTTACTACGTTCAGGAGGGGATGCAGGTTCAGCTCTCGATGTACGAAGAGAATCCGATCGGCATCCAGCTTCCACAGACCGTGACCCTCACCATCGCCGAGACTGAGCCCGGGCTCAAGGGCGCAACGCAGACCAATTCGCCGAAGCCGGCGAAGACGGAGACTGGCTTGCAGCTCAACGTTCCGCAGTTCGTCAATATCGGTGACAAGGTAATTATCAACACAGAGACCGGCGAGTACCAGAGCCGCGCCTAAGACCAGGCCTGCCATGAAACGACCGATGACCCCGCGCGGCTACGCTGCGCTTCGCACTGAACTTACTAAGCTCAAGGCTATGAGACCGGAGATCGCCCGCGCGATCGAGGTTGCTCGCGGCCACGGCGACCTCTCCGAGAATGGCGACTACGACGCTGCGAAAGAGAAGTCAGGCATGACTGAGGCGAAGATCCGCGACATCGAGGCCCGCCTTGCCATGGCCGAGATTATCGATCCGCTTAAGTTCGGCGACATAACGCGCGTCGTCTTCGGGGCGAGCGTAAAGATTGAGGATGTCGACTCTGGTGAGCAGCGTGTCTTGAGCATCTACGGTGCTGAAGAGTCGGACGTGGAGAAGGGCTGGATCTCATTTGAGGCCCCGCTCGGCAAGGCGCTAATCGGCAAGGAGCTTGGTGACGTTGCCAAGGTTCCGTTGCCTGGTGGCGCCCGCGAGTACGAGATCGTTGAGATCTTTGTTAGCTATCAGTACGAGGAGTCTTCTGAGGGGTAGAGTGCCGAAAGGCGCGAAAGAGGGGGCGTACATGCTCTGTAGAGAGCGTACGTAGTCTCAACACAGATAGTGGTTGGGCTCTTTTCCCTTATCTTAATCCTGATCCTTCTGTTTATCCTGCACCTGCACCGCTGGTCCTGCTCATAATCAAGAAATTGCTCCCGGTTACCCAAGGTGTTCTGGTCCGAGTGCACGGATGAGGACGAGGAATCCAGCGCAGGTGCAGGAGGAAGAGCACGATAAGGATGAGGAGAACCGCCGCCTGCTAGTAACTCCCAGGGGGCAAAAGCTGTCTCCCCTCAGCATGTCGGTCCCCTTTTCCACAACAACGTGCTACCCTCGCCTCCGTGATTTCCCAAGAGAGCATAGAGCGGGTCAAGGCCGAGGCGAGCATCGTTGAGGTCGTCTCGGAGACGGTCAAGCTGCGCCGTGCGGGGATGTACTACTCCGGCCTTTGTCCGTTTCATTCCGAGCGCTCGCCTTCCTTCTTTGTGCGTGAACAGTCGAACTCGTACAACTGCTACGGCTGTGGGGCTTACGGGAACGTGATCTCCTTCGTGATGGCCTCTCGCGCGATGACCTTCCCCGACGCAGTTGAGCTGCTCGCGGGCCGCTACGGGATCGAGCTGAAGCGCGATAGCCGCAAGGGCACTGCCCCTGGGGTTGATCGCGAGAAGCTCTTCAGCGTGTGTGCGGTCGCCCAGCAGTTCTTCCGCAACTCGCTCATGCAGGTAAAGAAAGGGGTGGGCGAGTTCGCGAAAGTGGGGGAGTACCTTCGGAAGCGCGGGCTCACGGCTGATGCGATCAATTCATTCGGCATCGGCTACGCCCCCAACCAGCGCGGAGCCCTGGTCGACGTCCTCAAGAAGGCTGGGTTCGACGAAGAGACGATACTGCTCACCGGCTTGGTGCGTCGCGCTGCCGGCGGCGAGCTGTACGAGTTCTTCCGCGGACGGCTCATCTTTCCGATCTTCATCGACACGAAGCGCATCGCCGGATTCGGCGGTCGTATCGTTCCGGGCGTCAACGATCCGGCGTTTGAGGAGCAGGCGCCGAAGTACCTTAACTCACCAGAAACCCCGATTTACCAGAAAAACCGCACTCTGTACGGCTTGCCCCAGGCGATGAGCGCCATCCGCGAGGCGGGTGAGGTGTACGTGGTGGAAGGCTACATGGATGTCGTAGGGCTCACGATGCGCGGGGTGAAAAATGTCGTGGCGTGCTGCGGCACGGCGATGACCGAACAGCACCTGAAGCGATTCTCCGGTCTCTGCAACCGTGTGCACCTGCTCTTTGACGGAGACACAGCGGGGCGTGGCGCAGCCGCGAAGTCTTTCGTGACAGCGCGCAACGCGGATGTCGATGTGACGGCGTGCTTCCTGCCCGACGACGTGGACCCAGACGATTTTGCGGCGCAGCACGGTGCTGAGACGGCTCAGGCCCTGAAGGGGCTCGGGAAGTCAGAGCTGCTTGATGTGTACGTCGACGGTCTGCTCATGCGCGCGGGCTGCTCGCTCACCGAGAAGCCAGGCGCCAATCTCCTGGGCAAGCTGAGCGACGAGGTCGCGAAGGCCTTGAGCGGCGTGGAGCGCGAGGTCGTGCGGTCAACACTCACCGCGCGCGCTGCGCGCAGGCTTGGAATAGAGACCCCGCAGCTTGAGCGACTGGTGTCGAAGGGCGCTACTGGCGCCAAGCAGCCGGCGCGTGCTGAGCCGTCTGCGCCAGCGCGGGCAGTAGAGCCGGCGCGGAGTGAGGAGCCCGCAGAGAGGAGGCCCCGTGGGGTAGCGGAGCTGCCGCGAGTTGATCGAGACCTGCTCTGCTCAGTCATGGTGCTCAAGGGGGATGTGCTCCCCGACCTGCTCAAAAACCCTGAGATGTGCGAGGTGCTGCAGCCCGAGACGGTGCGCTTCGCGATGGACCTGGACCGGGCTCTGGCCGAGCATCCGGACGATGAGCAGGGTCAGCGACAGGCGGCCAAAGAGCTTCTACAAACCCTCGGGGCGGACTGGACCAGGCTCTGGAAGGAGGCCTATAAGATGGTCGAATCGGGCGTAACTATGCGGGACGTGTACCAGGGAAGCCTGCTTGCCCTCCGTCGCCAGAAGCTTCGCGGGCTGCTGGATGAGTGCAAGGAGGAGCTCATCTCCGGAGACTGGGATCCCCAGCAGCAGCTTGAGATTTCAGACCGCATCCGAATCCTTAAAAACCAGATAGATGGGCTGGGTCGGGGGGTGGACCTGCACACCTCAAATAGCTAGTATCCTGGGATTCTTGGGGCCGGTAGCCCCAGCCTGTGGCGTAGCCGCTCTGCGTGCGGAGACGGCGAGCGAGCCTACATAGGGTGAGAGGAGAGATCCGCCATCGGCGGAGAGCAGATTTTTTTCATGAGTGTGTAGCCGCGCTGCCCACGAGGTATCGCGGCTCGTTGAATCGGAGTTTCAGTGGTGTCAAAAGTCTCTAAGAAGAGCGGCTCGGGTAAGGGAAAGATTCTTCGCAAGGTGGGTGCAAAGCTTAAGGCGAAGAGCCCAGGCAAGAAGCAGGCGCACAAAGCCTCTGCTCTGCGCAAGGTTCGTCCAGCGCTCAACAAGAACTCGAAAGCTAAAGTTGCCGCTCGCGAGCGGTTGCGCCAGGATGACGAGCGCGCTCGCGTCGCAAAAGAGAAAGAGACGGCTGCAGCCAAAAAGACGAAGGATACCGCCCGCGCTGCGGTTGTCGCCGCGACGAAGAAGGCGGCCCCTGTCGCTGCTCAGCCCGCTCCAGCACTGACGAAGCCCCTCACCAAAGAGCCACGCAAGGGCCGCGAGGGCAGTCAGGGCTCGGACCGCGAGATGATCGTTGGCGACATGGACGACGGGCTGCAGGAGCTGACAGGCTTCGAGGTTGCAGTCGATGCTGAGCTTGCTGACATCGACAGCTCAATCGACCTCAAGGAGCGCGGCGACGTCGAGAGCCGCATCAACCGGCTGCTTGAGATCGGAAAAGAGAAGGGCTACCTCACCATGGACGAGCTGAATGAGGCTCTCGCCGGCGAGGTGATGACCGAGGAGCAAGTGGAAGAAGTCGTCGGCATGTTCGGCGAGCACGATATCGACATCATTGAGCAGCCATCTGAGCCGCAGGAGGACAGCGGCGAAGCTCCGACGGGAGCCGAGGCCGCCCCAGAGGTGCTCGACGCAGGCTCGCTCGGCCGCAGCACAGATCCAGTTCGTCAGTACCTGCGCGAGATGGGCAACGTGAGCCTCCTCACCCGCGAGGGCGAGGTGGAGATTGCGAAGCGCATCGAGTCCGGGCTCGTCGCAGTGCGCGATCAGCTGCTGAAGCAGCCGGCAGCGCTCACCTACGTCGTGAGCCTCTTCGACATGGTCAAGGCCGACCAGATCCGCCTGCGAGACCTCTTCGCTGAGGAAGATGCGCAAGCAGAGAGCGAGAAGGAGGAGGAAGAGGAAGAGGAGCAGGAGCCGCAGTTCGACGAGAACGGCGAGGAGATTGCTCCGAAGCCAGCTCCGGCCAACGAAGAAGACGAACAGCAGAAGAAGGCTTTCATCGCGAAGGCAGCGCCGTACAAGAAGGCGCTGCGTGAGACGCGCGCGCTCTACGAGCAGCTCATGACACTCCCGGTCGAAAAGCGTCTTGAGTCAGACCGCGAGAAGAAGTTCCAGAAGATGCTTGCCAGGAACGCAGCCCGGATTGAGGAGCTCAACCTCAACCAGAAGCAGTTCCACAAGATGATCGAGATCGTCAAGGAGAGCGATGAAGAGCGTCGTGAGCTCGTGCGTGGCGCAGAGATGGCGGCGCGCAAGCTCGGCACGAACGCTGAGGAGTTGATCGACTCGCTCGCGGAGCTACTTGCCACCGATCAGGTTGCAGTGAAGCGTGCTGGCAAGCGCCTCAAGCTCAAGAGCACGGACCTCAAGCACTGGGCCGAGCCGTTGCAGCGCACGCTCGGTCTCGTCAGGGTGCTCGAGGAGAAGGTGATGATGAGCGCGAGCCGTTTCGGCGAGAGCGTCCGCATTCTCAAGGACGGCGAAATTCGAGCTAGGCTTGCAAAGGACCAGCTGATCGAGGCGAATTTGCGTCTCGTGGTCTCGATCGCCAAGAAGTACACCAACCGCGGACTGCAATTCCTCGACCTGATTCAGGAAGGGAATATCGGACTGATGAAGGCGGTGGACAAGTTCGAGTATCAGCGTGGCTACAAGTTCTCGACGTACGCGACGTGGTGGATTCGCCAAGCTATCACCCGCGCGATCGCAGACCAGGCGCGTATCATCCGCATACCTGTTCACATGATCGAGACGATCAACAAGCTCGTGCGCACTTCGCGCCAGCTCGTTCAGGAGCTGGGACGAGAACCAACACCAGAGGAGATCGCCGAGAAGATGGAGATTCCGGTCGACAAGGTCCGCAAGGTCCTCAAGATCGCCAAGGAGCCCATCTCGCTTGAGACTCCGATCGGAGAGGAGGAGGACTCGCACCTCGGAGACTTCATCGAAGACAAGCGCGTTGTCTCGCCGGCTAACGCCGTGGTGAACATGAACTTGCAGGAGCAGACCCGCAAGGTGCTTGCGACGCTCACGCCGCGTGAGGAGAAGGTCTTGCGCATGCGCTTCGGTATCGGAGAGAAGAGCGACCATACCCTTGAGGAAGTGGGGCAGAATTTCGACGTTACGCGCGAGCGTATCCGGCAGATTGAGGCGAAGGCGCTCCGAAAGCTGCGGCACCCCAGCCGCAGCAAGCGTCTGCGCGGTTTCATGGACAAGTAAGCGATGCTGGCTCGAGCCCTCCGTACGGTGACGCTTGCGGCTGCCGTGGCGGTTGCGGGCTGCGGCAAGTACCTCCCGCCGATCCCGCCAGAGATGGTGGCGCCGAAGGAGGTTCAGGCGCTGGAGGTCTTCACGACACCGAGTCAGGTAGGCTTCAAGTGGCAGGCCCCGAACGAGGACCGCCGTGGGCAAGAGCTCAAGGCGATTGATGGCTACACGGTGCAGCGCAAAGAGATCGCTGCGCGCGGCGACGAGACCAACCCGAACATCGAGTTCGTTGATCTCGGGTTCGTTAAGGATACCCACATTCAGGTGCGTGAGCGGCTGCGCAAAGAGGCGCGCGAGCAGGGCAAGATCGGGCGAACGGTCAAAGCCCCGGCCGAGCTGACGCAATTCTCTTTCATCGACTCCAAGCCGCAGAACGGCAAAACCTACCTCTACCAGGTAGTGCCGCAGAACCAAGGCGGTGTGGACGGTGTCGTCAAGCAGGTGGTTAAGGTGGTTTTCAAGGGGGAGGCGAGCAACGTGGTTGTGCTTGCTGCCAAGGATGTGGAGGCTTCCCCGGAGCCTCAAGACAACCTGCCGGTCGGACAGCAGTAAGCTGAGGGCACGGCCTTTTTCAGAGGATACCTGGTGTGAGCGCGACTGCTCTTGATCTCCGCGGCGTTTTTACCGCGCTGGTTACGCCCTTCACGAAAGATGGCTCTGCCGTAGACACAAAGTCGCTTGAGAAGCTGATAGACTTCCAGCTCGGAGCGGGGGTGCAGGGGTTTGTTGCGTGCGGTTCGACCGGAGAAGCAGCGACGCTCACGCCGCAGGAGTACGTGCAGGTGGTGCGCAGTGTGCGTGAGCGCACCAAGGGAGTCTGCGCCTGTATCGCCGGGATCTCAGTCAGCTCGACACGGCTCGCTATCGACACTGCTCGCGCAGTTGAGGAGCTTGGCTGCGACGGAATTCTGCTTGCAGCTCCGCCGTACAACAAGCCGTCCCAAGCGGGCTTGATCGAGCACGTGCGCGCGATCGCTGATTCCGTTGATGTGCCCCTGATTGCCTACAACATCCCTGGTCGTAGCGGCGTCGGTTTTACTGCGGCGACCCTCGGCACGCTCAGCAAAGAGAAGCTCGTGGTGGGGGTTAAGGAATCATCGGGCTCGGTGGACTTCATGGCAGACGCGATCCGGGCCGTCGGTCCGGCCTGTCAGGTGCTCTCGGGCGAAGATTCGTTGGTGCTTGCAGCCCTGGCGTATGGGGGGACGGGGGTTGTGTCCGCGTCCGCAAACGCCATGCCGAAGGAGTTCGTTGAGCTTACGACATCCTTCTTCGATGGTCGGATCGAAGATGCTCGTAGGGTCCAGTTGTCGATGCTGCCACGCATCCGTTCGCTCTTCGTTGAGTCGAATCCCGTGCCGGTGAAGACGGTGCTGGCGTTTCAGGGCATCATCGCAGAGCCAACCGTGCGCCTGCCTCTCGTGGAGCTTTCGCCGACAAGCCTGAAAATCGTTCGCTCGGAGTTCTCGCTGTGATTCGCGTTGGAGTAGTCGGGGCCTCTGGGCGCACCGGTTCAAAAGTGGTCGAGGCGCTGGGCGCCGGGCAGGGGGCGGTTCTCGCGGCCGCGCTGGTTTCGCCTTACTCATCGAGGCTCGGGGCCCCAGTAGAGGGCAGCGAGCTGTCGTACTCTTGCCAGCTCGAAGATCTTAAAGGATGTGACGCAGTAATCGAGTTCTCGACTCCGGAGACCTCTGTGGCTGTTGCTGAGCGCTGTGCGGAGTGGGGAATTCCGCTCGTTGTTGCAACTACCGGGCACTCTGCCGAGCAGCTCGCGCGGATTGAGGCTGCCGCACAGCGGGTGGCGATCCTGGTTGCCCCAAACACATCGCTAGGGGCCACGATTCTTGCTCTCTTGGTTGAGCAGGCGAAGGAAGCTTCGGCTGGAGCGTTCGACCTTGAGGTCATGGAGATTCACCACCGCATGAAGAGAGACGCCCCCTCCGGCACAGCTAGGGCGCTGGTGCAGGCGGCATTATCCCCCGGACAGCAGGTCGTGTTCGGTCGCGAGGCTCAGCGCAGCACAGGAGAGGTCGGTGTTGTTGCCCTACGTGGTGGTGACGTGCCGGGAGATCACACCGTTTACTTCTTGGGGGACGGCGAGCGGCTTGAGCTAACGCATCGGGTGCACGACCGTCGGGTGTTCGGAGCGGGGGCGGTTGCTCTGGCGCGGCGATTGGTTGGTAGGAAGCCGGGGCTGTGCTCTGCGCGGGGGCTGCTGCTTGGGGAGTAGTTGCTAGGCGCTGGTAGTGGAAGCGGCGGGTGTTTTTGAAAGTTTGGAGCCGGGGCCGGAACTGGAGCCGGAACCGGAGCCGTTGCCGTTGCCGGAATTTTTTAAGAGTTCGAGTTGTTACTGTGTGGGAAATTGCGGTTATTAAACCCCTGAAAATAGTGCGTTGCGTTTTGGGGATCCCCCTGTTATAAGCCGCGACTAGGGCTATAGAACAGCATTGTGAGTCTGTCCGGTCCTCTTTTTTGTGGTTGAGCTTCGGCGCTGATAAGACGTTTCAGGCGCCCTGCTTACCGAGCGTAGCGGCAGTATCGATAGCACTCGGTTGTAAAGAGAGGTTTGGTGTTCACAAAAGGTGGCGTTAGAGCAGTTGGCCGCGAGCTGGGAATCAGGATTACTTTAATCAAGCAGGGGAAGTGACTCTATGAAGCGCGAGAAGTCAAACTACATGATTCAATCAGTGTCTCATGCTCTCGACGTCCTTGAGGAGCTGTGCAAGGCGGCAGGCGAGGTCGGTGTTACCGAGCTCTCGAAGCGCCTTAAGCTTCACAAGAACAACGTGTTCCGCTTGCTCGCTACCCTTGAGCTGCGCGGCTACGTTGACCAGAACAAGGATACTGAGGACTACCGCCTCGGCGTGAAGGCGCTCCAGATGGGGCAGTCGTACCTGACGCAGAGCACCCTGGTTGGTCGCGCTACTCCGATTCTTCGTGAGCTCGCCGAGGCTATCGGTGAGACGGTTAGCTTGGCGGTCCTTCAGGCAGGGCAGGTGCAGTTCCCGGTCAGCATCGAGTCGAAGCGTCCGGTCAAGGCTGCTCCCCGAATCGCAATTTCGTTTCCGGCCAAGCTCAACGCGGCTGGGCGCCTCCTCACAGCCCAGCTCTCGGACACTGCCCTAGCAGAGGTTTTGGCGGGCAACACTGTTCAGGATGCAGCTATCCGCAGCCAGTTGAACGAGCTTCGCTCGACCGGCCAGATCATCGACCGCGGCGCGATCGAAGCCGACGTTGTTTCGATCTGCAAGATCATCCGCAGCAACAACGGCGAGGCGGTGGGCGCAATCGAGGTTCTCATCCCTCAGTACCGCGCCAAGATCGACTCACTGGCGCCGCGCATCGACGAGGCTGCCAACCAGCTCTCGATCGCTCTCGGCTCCACAAGGGCGAATCTTACCACGTCGCTTGAGAAGGAGGTTTCGACCACGACGCCGACTCAGCCGACTACAACTCCGCCGACGGCTCCTGGCTCAACGACAACGCAGCCTACTGCGCGGCTAACTAAGTAAAGCGAGCGCGCCCCCCGAGGGCGCGTTCTTTTTTGTAGCTCCGCTGCAGCGAGGTTCTCGTTCGGCGGTGCCGTGGAGGTTCCGTGCAATCACTCTTTGGCCTAACGCCGGAGCAGCAGTCTCTTCAAGAGATCGCTAAACGCTTCGCAACAGACAAGATTCGTCCGGCAGCTCCCGGACTCGACGAGCGGGCTGAGTTTCCGGCAGGCCTGATACAAGAGGCGCACTCGCTTGGTCTCATTAACCTCACGCTCCCCGTTGAGTGCGGCGGTTCAGGCTTAAGCATCTTTGACGGCTGTCTCGTGATTGAGGAGATCGCTTGGGGCTGTTCGGGGTTTGCGACCTCGATGGTCGCAAACGATTTGGCTCTCACGCCGATTCGGATCGGAGGCACAGCCGAGCAGAAGAAGCGCTTCGTTGAGCCGCTCGCGACAGGGGGACTGCTCGCATCCTTCTGCCTGACTGAGCCGGGCGCCGGCTCTGACGCTGCAGGGCTTCAGACAACCGTGGAGGATGGCGGAGACTGCTGGATTATTAACGGCGCCAAGCAGTGGATTACGAACGCCGGGCATGCGTCGCAATTCACGGTGTTCGCCACGATAGACCGTGCCAAGAAGCATAAAGGTATCTGCTGTGTTGTGGTTCCGCGCGCCACTCCGGGAATCACCGTCGGGCACCACGAAAACAAGATGGGGCAGCGCTGCTCCGATACTTGCAGCGTCGTGTTCGACAAAGTGCGTGTGCCCAAAGATCACATGATTGGGGCGCCGGGCGAGGGCTTTAAGATAGCGATGCAGACCCTCGATGCGAGCCGTCCGATGACGGCGGCGATCGCGGTAGGAATCGCTCGGGCGGCCCTGGAGCACGCGATCGGATACGCGAAAGAGCGCAAGCAGTTCGGAGCGCCGATCAGCAGCTTCCAGGCGATCCAGTTTATGCTCGCCGACATGGCTACGGCAGTCGAGAGCTCGCGGCTCCTGACCTGGAAATCGGCCTTGATGCTCGATGAAGGGAAGGTTGCCAGCATCGAGTCCAGCATGGCGAAGCGCATGAGCGCCGACACAGCGATGAGCGTCACTACCGACGCTGTGCAGATCTTCGGAGGCTACGGCTACACCAAGGATTACCCCGTTGAAAAGCTGATGCGTGACGCGAAGCTGCTGCAGATATACGAGGGAACGAGTCAGATCCAGCGCATCGTTATCGCTCGCGAACTGCTTCGGTAGACGGCGACTCTGCTCTTCGTGCGCTTGTTCTACAGGTACCCGTTGAAAGGGTTGGGGACCTTCTCGGAACCGGTGCCGGAACCGGAGCCGTTCCCGTCCCCGCGGTTGGATCCCAGGTGAGCGTACCCGTCAAGGGAAGAGACGCGCGGGAATTGCACTTTGGTGCTAGTTCGTGGCTACCGCCGAGATCTGCCGAAGGGTCTGAACTCCCTGGCTCGTGATCTGCCACGTGCGTGAAGTGAAGTCGCCCTCAGGGAAGGGGCTGACGAGCTTCTGTCCCTCAAGGATAAACAGGAAGCGCTGAGTCTCTTTCTCGTCGCGCAGTCCGCTCAGCTCGGCGATCTCGTTGATCTGTAGGCGGCGCGGCTCCGGAGCAGGGGCTGAGTTAGGGGCGAGAGCGTTAAGGATCTGGAGCTGGCTCATCGATGAGGGGCTGAGGCGCTTCTTCTTCGACGTCGTTCCTGATTCCATGTTTTCTCTCCGAATAAGTCAAAAAGGTGCCCCGACAGGCGAACGTCGAGTATACGCCCCACCCCCCGAATACGCAAATCAGGGGGGCTGTTCCGAATGGGCTGTGGGTGGCTTGCCTGGGCTTATGTAGAAGCGGGTATTTTAGAGCACTCGAAGAGACGGCAGAGTGGGGGATGTTCTAGAAATCACACAAGTTTTCCCCCTTTGTAAGATTGCCACGGTGCAAGCCTTACGGTAGAAAGTGCGGATATGGCTACAGCAGCGCGTCCCGTCGAGGAGCTCAAAGCGGCCCTAGCAGCCGAACTCGGTTCTCTCGCCCAAGAAGCAGTCGTCGAACACGGCGACCTCGTTCTCACTTTGCAGCCGGCGGAGATCTTCGAAACCCTCAAGAAGTGCAAGGAGTCGGCCGCACTCAGCTTCAATCTCTTGGTCGATATCACAGCGGTCGATTGGCTCGACTCTCGTCCAACGCGATTCGAAGTTGTGTATCAGCTCTTGAGCCTCACAAACTTGTGGCGCCTCACGATTAAAGTTCCGCTCAGCGAAGACAACGCGGAAGTGCGTTCCGCGACTCCGCTCTGGAACGGCGCCAACTTTCTGGAGCGCGAGGTTTGGGACATGTTCGGAATCCGGTTTGCTGGGCACCCCGACCTGCGCCGCATCCTGATGTACGAAGAGTTCGTTGGGCATCCGTTGCGCAAGGACTATCCAGTCCAAGGGAAGCAGCCGCGAGTTCCTCTGCGGATGCCTGAAGTTGAGAACACGGCGCGCCGCATGCTGCGCCCGGACCTGGTTACGATCCGCTCGCGCAAGGGCGGCACGTCAGGCCAAGAGGTGAGGTAGCTCAAGTATGTCAGACGGAAAGCTGCTTCAGATTGATGTAGGCGTCGGCGGGCTCACCACCGCAGCCCGGCCACGCGCTCTCGGCGACGACCTGCACTCAGAGACGATGATCGTCAGCATGGGCCCGACTCACCCTGCAACGCACGGCACGATCCGAATCGTGACGGAGCTTTCTGGCGAGAAGATCGTAGACGCCGATGTCGACGTTGGGTATCTGCACCGTGGCTTTGAGAAGATGTGCGAGACGGTCGACTACAACCAGGTCATGCCGTACACCGACCGCCTCAACTACGTCTCGCCGGTCATCAACAACTTCGGCTGGTGCCTGACGGTCGAGAAGCTGCTCGACATCGAGGCACCCAAGCGCGCGCAGTACATCCGCGTGCTCCTCTCTGAGATCTCGCGCGTCAGCGACCACCTGACATGCCTCGGCGCCTCTGCCATGGAGCTTGGTGCCTTCACGGTGATGCTCTACATGATGGAGGCACGCGAGTTCCTCTGGGATCTGCTGGAAGAGGTTACCGGTGCCCGCCTGACCGTGTCGTACGGCCGAGTCGGTGGCGTGAAAGAGGATCTCACCCCCGATTTTGGCCCGAAGATGGCGGAGGCCTTCAAGAAGGTGCGCGAGCACCTGCACAACTGCGACCGGCTCATGACCCGCAACCGCATCTTTATCGACCGCATGTGCGATGTGGCGGTGCTGACGGCGGAAGAGGCGGTGAGCTTCAGCTTGACTGGCCCGATGCTGCGCGGCTCGGGGGTGAACTACGACGTGCGCAAGGCGTTCCCGTACTCAAGCTACCAAGAGTTCGAATTCGAGGTCCCGCTCGGCAGCAAGGGCGACAACTACGATCGCTTCCTCGTGCGCTTCGCCGAGATGGAGCAGTCGCTTCGCATCTGCGAGCAGGCGATCAGGAACATCCCGAGCGGCCCGGTGATCGTTGACGACCCACACATCGCGCTCGTGCCGAAGGACGAGGTGTACGGCTCGATCGACGGAATGATCAACCACTTTGAGCTCGTCATGTACGGCGTGAAGCCCCCGAAGGGCTCAGCCTACCAGGCGGTCGAAGGCGGCAATGGCGAGCTCGGGTACTACGTCGTGTCAGACGGCACCGGGAAGCCGTATCGCGCGCACGTTCGTGCGCCGAGCTTCATCCACATGGGCTCGATGCGGAAGATGCTGCTTGGAGCGAACATTTCAGACCTTATTCCGACCTTCGGAATGGTTAACATGATAGGTGGTGAGTGTGACCGATAACGGACAGGTGTTTCACATCAACACGCGCGGCATCACGCCGACAAAGGTGCCGCTCGTCCTCTCGGATGAGTCAGAGCGTCGCGCGCAGGAGATCATACAGCAGTACCCACAAGCGCGCTCGGCTATTATGCCGCTGCTCTACATCACGCAGGAGCACTTCGGGCTGATCACGCAAGCAGGCGTTGACTGGGTTGCGCAGAAGCTCTCGATGCCGCCGGTGCAGGTGTGGGAGGTCGCAACCTTCTACACCATGTACTACAAGAAGCCAGTCGGCCGGTACCACATCCAGGTGTGTCGCACCCTGCCGTGTGCGTTGCGTGGAGCACGCAAGGTGTCCGAGTTTCTGCACCACCACCTCGGTCTCAAGCCGGGCGAGGTGAGCAAGGATGGCATGTGGAGCTTCGAGGAAGTTGAGTGCCTCGGCTCGTGCGGAACTGCGCCGATGTGCCAAATCAACGACGTGTTCTTCGAGAACCTCACTGATGAGAAGCTCGCGGCGCTCCTGAAGCGTATCGAGAAGGAGAAGCCTGACCTGCGTTTCTCTACGGTGCGCGACGAGCTGGGCGCTGGGCTTGAGGGCTGCCCGAAGTCAGAGATTATTTGAGCGAGAGAGCATCCGAATGTCCGAACAAGCAGCGCCGAAACAAGCTGACCTGGTAAACATCACCATCGACGGGCGGCCGCTCCAGGTGGCGAAGGGCACTAATATCATCGAAGCCGCCAAGACGGCAGGCATAGAGATCCCCCACTACTGCTACCACCCGCATCTCTCTGTGGCTGGCAACTGCCGCATGTGCCAGATCTCGGTAAAGGGGATGCCGAAGATGACGATAGCCTGTAACACAGGCGCCACCGAAGGGATGGAGGTCGCAACGCACCACACCTCGAAGGAGGTCGCAGACGCGCAGGCAGCGACCCTTGAGTTTATCCTGATTAACCACCCGCTTGATTGTACGGTTTGTGACCAGGCCGGGCACTGCAAGCTGCAAGACTACCACTTCGAGTACAACGCACGCTCGAGCCGCTTTCTTGAACAGAAGGTTCACAAGGTGAAGGCGCTGCCGCTTGGACCGACGGTAATGCTTGACGGCGAGCGCTGCATCATGTGCACCCGCTGCATCCGCTTCTGCGATGAGATCACAAAGACCTCTGAGCTCGGCATGCTCAACCGCGGAGACCAGAGCGTGATAGCGGTGAGCCCCGGCAGGGAGCTCGACAACCCGCTCTCAGGCACGGTCGTAGACCTGTGCCCGGTTGGCGCTCTGACGCACCGTGCGTGGCGCTTCAACACCCGTATCTGGTTCACAAAGCAAACAGACTCGATCTGTACAGGCTGCTCCACAGGCTGCAGCGTCAAAGTTGCTGAGCGCGATGGCCAGGTAGTGCAGGTCAAGGCGCGCCGCAACGATGCGGTCAACAAAGAGTGGCTGTGCGATGAGGGTCGCTACGGATTTGGGCGATTCCTGCCAGAGAGCCGCATCACTGAGCCCTATACCGTCTCAGGCTCAGGCTTCCAGCCGTGCCAGCTCACGGACTCGCTCAATGCCATTAAGGGTAACGTGAAGACCCTGACGGTGCTTGCTTCTCCGGACCTGCTGCTCGAGGAGTTCTTCATCCTCAAGCAGCTCCTTGCTCGCACGTCATCCCTCGGTCGCGTCACGGTAGCGTACCGCAACCGTGAGCTTAGCGATGTCGAGAAGATCCTCGTTAGCCCGGACTATGCCAGCAACTTCCGGGGCGCGCAGCTTGCAGGGCTCGTAGGGGAGGATCCTGAGAGCGAGTACGAAGAGATGCTCGGCAAGATCCGGCGCCAAGAGATTGAGCACGTTCTGATCCTGGGAGACAGGGCAGTAGCGCAGCAGGACATCGATGCTTCGCTGATAAGCGGCCTCAAGGCAGCCAAGACGTCCGTAGCGGTGCTGACGAACCGCGAGTCGCCGCTTCTTGCTGGAGTTGCGATGGTAGTGCCGGGACGCAGCATCCTTGAGAAATCAGGCTTGCTCGTCAATCGCGCGCTGCGCCTGCAGCACGCACAGGCCGTAGTGCCCCTCAAGGACGGCACGGTTCCAGAGTGGCGCTACCTGGCGCTCTTGGCGGAGGCCGCTGGCGCAAAGGTTGTGCCGGCAAACGTTCAGCAGATGAGCGACCGAGACCTGACCCGCTGGTACCTGACCGCGGACTCGCTCGTGTCTTCACTCGGACTCTCGATAGCCTCGCTGAAGGATGGGGGCTTCCAGCTCACGCCATCGCAGCGGGAGTCTGCAATTCCAGCAAGTGGCGAACAGGCAGGAGCATCCCCAGCGGTGTAAAAGCGTATGATGGAATTAGGCATCCTGCTCATTAAAGTTTTTATCGTGATGAACGTCTCGCTGGTGCTGGCGTCGCTCTGCACCTGGCTGGAGCGCAAGGGCTCGGCCCTGATTCAGGACCGAGTCGGCGCAAACCGGGCAGGCGCCTTCGTGGAGTCGAAGCGCTGGTACGTCAAGCCTGCCTTGCCTGTGATCCGTGCAATGGGTTGGCTCGGTGTCATCAACACCCTGATGTGTGACTCTCTTAAGGGGCTCTGGAAGGAGGACTTCGTTCCGGAAGGCGCTTCGAAGTTTCTGCACGCCTTGGCACCCGTGATCGCAGTGCTGCCTATCATGCTGGCGTTTGCGGTGCTGCCGCTCGCCCCAGACTTCACGCTCGGTGGCTACACCATCCACCCGCGTGTGGCCGCAATCGACGGCGGCTTGCTGTTCGTGCTGGCGATGGGCTCAGTGGCGGTCTACGGCGTGGCGATCGCTGGATGGACCGGCAACAACAAGTTCTCGCTCCTCGGGGCGCTGCGCGCCGCCGCGCAGATGATCTCGTACGAGCTCCCGATGGGGCTCGTCTTCGTTGCCCTGATCGTAGTGTACGGCACCCTCGACGTGTACTCGATCGTTGAGGGGCAGCAGAAGCTCCTGTGGGGCTTCATCCCGATGTGGGGCATCGTGCTGCAGCCAGTTGGGTTCGTGGTGTTGCTGCTGGCCGGCATGGCCGAGACGAAGCGTGGCCCCTTCGACTTGCCGGAAGCTGAGTCGGAGCTGGTCGCCGGGTACTTCACGGAGTATTCGGGGATGAAGTTCCTGCTCTTCTGGCTCGGCGAGTTTGCCGAGATTGCGCTCTTCGCGCTGCTGCTTGCGCTGCTCTTCTTCGGCGGGTGGGACATCCCGTGGGTGACGCTGCCGCGGGGCGTGTGGTGGGCGGCGCTCGTTGGCCACATCGTGCTGATGACCAAGGTCGTCTTTTTCTGCATCCTGCAGATCGTCATTCGCTGGACGCTGCCGCGCTTCCGGTACGACCAGCTCATGAACATGGGGTGGAAGATGCTGCTTCCGGTGGCGCTCGCTAACCTCGTAATCACGGCAGTTCTCAAGGTGGCACTATGAGCTTTATGGGCTTCGTTCTCTCCGCGGTGGCAGTGGCTGCTGCCCTCGGGGTGGTGTTCAACCGCAACCCGCTCTACAGCGCGTTCCACCTGATAGTAAACCTCCTTGCAATGGCGGGGCTGTACTCGATTCTTGATGCACACTTCTTGGCCGTGACGCAGGTAGTGGTGTACGGCGGCGCCATCATGGTGTTGGTGCTCTTCGTGCTGATGCTTCTCAACCTCAAGGGCGGCTCGGGCAGGAAGGTTGGCATCTTTCGTCCGCTGTGCGCGATCGCGATTGCTTGCTCCGTTGTGACTACCGTCTACCCGGCAGTTGAGTCGAACTTCAAAGACCTCTCGCTGCACGAGCTTCAAGAGAAAGCGTGGCGTTCCGAGGGGACAGTCAAGGCGGTGGGAGAAGAGCTCTACGGCAGGTACGTTCGTCAGTTTGAGCTGTCGTCACTCGTGCTCCTGATCGGCATCGTCGGAGCAGTGACTCTCTCGAAGCGCAAGGAAGGCAAGATCGGTCCCCGCGAGGGCGGCCTTGGAGGAGGGAAGTAATGGGCTCTGTAGTCACCTACGTCGGTCTGTCGCTCGTGCTGTTCGCAATCGGAGCGGTTGGTGTGTGCATCCGCCGCAATGCAATCGTGGTGTTCATGTGCATCGAGATGATGCTCAACGCGGTCAACCTCGCCTTCGTCGCTTTCAGTAAGCTGCAAGGCAACCTGGATGGCCAGGTGGCGGTGTTTTTTGTGATGGTGATCGCTGCGGCCGAGAGCGCGATTGGCCTCGCGATTATTATAGCGCTCTTTAGGAACCTAGTGTCGGTTGAAACCACCGACGCAGCGCAGCTTAAGTGGTAGGGGATATGGGATTTGGAGACATAAGGCTGTCGCTCGTTGTTCTTGCCCCGGCTCTCGGGGCGCTGCTTTCGTACATCATCGGCCGGCGCAGCGCGAGGCTCGCAGGCGTAATCGCGTCGTGCGCGGTGTTCGTCTCGTTCCTCTGCTCGGTGCTGCTGTGGCAGCAGGTCGGCGCAGCGGGCAGCTTCACTGCAACGCTCAGCTCCTGGCTCTCGTTCGGGGATGTTTCGCTCCCGCTGCAGCTCTACTTCGACAAGCTCTCGGCAGTCATGTGCCTGGTGGTTACCGGTGTCGGATTCCTGATTCACCTGTATTCGATTGGCTACATGGCGCACGACGAGAGCGTGGCGCGCTTTTTCTCGTACCTCAACCTCTTCGTGGCAGCGATGCTCGTATTGGTGCTCGGAAAGAGCCTGCCGGTAATATTTATCGGTTGGGAAGGGGTAGGGCTCTGCTCGTACCTTTTGATTGGGTTCTGGTTTTCCAACACTGAGTACGCAAAGGCGGGCCGGAAGGCTTTCGTCATGAACCGCATCGGTGATGTAGGCTTCATCGTGGCGATGGCGGTGCTCTACACGCAGTGCGGCACTCTCGATGTTGTCGAGCTTGGGCAGGGAAGCGTGCTGTCGAAGCTTCCGGCGGGCTTAGCGTTTCTGGCGGGCCTCTCGTTGTTCGTCGCAGCCACCGGAAAGTCAGCCCAGATCCCGCTCTTTACCTGGCTGCCTGACGCTATGGCCGGCCCCACGCCGGTGTCAGCGCTGATTCACGCTGCAACGATGGTGACAGCGGGCATTTACCTGATGGGCCGCATGCACGGGATCGTCGAGCTCGACCCGGCTGTGCCGGCGATTATCATGTGGGTCGCCCTTGCGACATCAGCGGTAGCAGCTCTGACGGCGCTCGCGCAGAACGACATCAAGAAGGTGCTTGCCTACTCGACCGTGAGCCAGCTCGGGTTCATGTTCCTCGCGGTCGGTGCCGGACAGTACGCAATTGCGCTCTGTCACGTCGTGACGCACGCCTTCTTCAAGGCCTGCCTCTTCTTGAGCGCAGGTTCGGTCATCCACGGCTGCCACCACGAGCAAGATATGCGTCGAATGGGCGGCCTCGCCAAAGCGATGCCGCTCACGGCTATCAGCTACGGAGTGGCAACGCTCGCTATTGCCGGCATCTGCCCCTTTGCAGGGTACTACTCCAAGCATGCGATCCTCGGTGCCATCTCCGGCACAACGAATCCGCTCCTGGTCGGTGCGGCTCCATTCATCGGCTACGCCGCGACGGCGATAGCTGTCTGCACGGCGTTCTACATGGCTAGGTCCTTCATTATGACCTTCCTTGGCAGCTACCGAGGAGAGGGTCATCCGCACGAGGCTCCGCTCGTAATGACTGCTCCGGTAGGAGTTTTGGCGCTGCTCTCAGTGGTCGGGGGGTTCCTGCTTGTGCACCCGATCACGTCGTTTGTGACGGGACCCCTCCCACCAACTGCAGGGGAGCACGGCTCGGAGGGCTTCGTGTCACTTTTGATCGGATCGTTGCCGGGTCTCTTCGGCATCGCGCTCGCCGGGTACCTCTTCTTGGTAGCGCCGCGGGAGAAGGATCTGCTGCGCAGGATCTTCTCGCCGGTCGAGAAGCTGTGTGGCGGGAAGTTTTACGTGGATGAGGTCCTGCAGGTCTTGGTTGTCACGCCGTGCAGGAAGGTATCGGGGATCGCCTTCCGCGCAGTTGACCAGCGTATCGTCGAAGGTAGCGGCAGCGCGCTCGGCAGCGTGACGCAGGCTGTGGGCGAGCTGACCTGCCGGATGACGACGGGGCAGGTTACGACCTACGTGCTGCTGATGTTCATAGCGGCGGCAGCATTCTTCAGCGTGTTTTCTCAGGTGAGGTAAGAGATGGATATCGGTTGGCCTCCACTGAGCTTCGTTATTCTTTTGCCGCTCATCGGCGGGCTGGTGTGCCTTGGGCCATGGTTTGCGCGCGAGCGCGACGCTGCAGGTCGGCTCTGCCGCACCTGGAGTCTGGTTGTCTCATCACTTACTCTAGCGCTGCTGCTGGCGGTGGCGCAGGGAGGGATGGGGGCGCCGGATGTGCTGCTCTCGGTCAGTGAGACGCGGGCCTGGATCCCCTCACTCGGGATCTACTGGAACCTGACCCTCGATGGTCTCTCGCTCGCATTTACGCTTCTGACCTGCGTTGTTTCGCTTGCAGTGCTGGCGTGGTCGGCTCGGCCGGCTCAGGCGGGCGCGGGGTGGTACTCGCTCCTGCTCATTGGCCAGGCGACCGTCCTGGGGGCGTTCCTCGCAACAGACCTCGTGGTGTTCTACTGCTTCTTTGAGGCGATGCTTCTTCCGATGCTCGCGGCTATGGCGCTGTGGGGAGGTCCGCGCAGGCTCCAAGCGGCGCTCAAGTTCCTGCTCTACACGATGGTCGGCTCGGTCATGATGTTCCTGGGGATCCTGTACATCGGCTGGAAGGGCTTAGGGGTGCTAGCGTCACACGGTGCCGAGACTATCTTCGCCTTCGATGTGACGACTCTCTCTACCACCAAGATGCTCGGGCCAGACGAGCAGCTCTGGCTGGGGCTCGCGTTCCTGATTGCGTTCGCCGTTAAGACTCCGATCGTGCCGCTGCACGGCTGGCTTCCTGAGGCCTACCGCGAGGCTCCGCATGGCACTGCCGCATTCACGGCGGCGCTGCTTGGCAAGGTGGGAATTTACGGAATCATCCGCTTTGCGATGCCGCTTTTCCCTGGGTTTATGCTGGAGGCTGCTCCGCACCTGGCAGCACTCGGCGCGATCGGTGTTGCGTACGGAGCCGCGGTTGCTATGGCGCAGCGGGACGTTCGCTCGCTGCTTGCGTACTCGTCGGTTTCGCACCTGGGCTTCTGTGTCCTGGGCATCGCTGCAGCGACCGAGATGGCGGTAACGGGAGCTGTTTTCCAGGCGGTAAGCCACGGCATTGTGACTGCCGCGCTCTTCCTTGTTTTTGGGGCCATAACCGACCGGGAGGGAACTCGCGACATGGATTCCCTCGGCGGCCTGGCAGCCAGGATCCCGGTAGGTGCCTTCTTCCTGATGGTGTTCAGCGTCGCAGCGGTGGCGTTGCCCCTCACGAGCAGCTTCGTTGGCGAGTTCCTCGTCATCATCGGCTCGTGGGAGGCGTTCCCGCAGTGGACTTCGGTGGCGCTGATCGGGGTCGTGCTCGGAGCTGTGTACACCCTGACCGCCTACCTCAAGGTCATGTTTGGGCCGGAGCGCGAGCCAGCGACGGCGAGCGTCGCCGACCTCAAGGGCGGTGACGTTCTCGTGTTGGGAGCGCTCGCAGCGCTCGTAATCATTCTTGGCATCTTCCCGCAGGGGGCGCTCTCGAGCATCTCGCCTGCGATCGAGGTGCAGCTCGCTCAGGCGGCAAGCTCCGTTGAAGACGAGGCGAAGGCCCAGCTTCGGGCGCCGCTGCCGTCCGATGTGACGGTTCAGCCGGCGCGGCTACAGTCAGCGGTTGCAGAGTCAAGCAGGTAGGGGATCTATGAACGGCGTCACTTCGTTTGCACCAATTCTTACCCTCTCGCTCGGCAGCCTCGTGTACCTCGTTACGGGGAAGCTTCTTGAGCGCACCAAGCTTGCAGCCATTCTTGCCTTCGGGCTGGTTGTTGCGGCGATAGCGATGCTCGGCATCATCCCCGACAGCATCGGCGAGACCGAGTACGGACTGATCGTAAACGACTTTTCGAGGCTGCTCGCCGTCCTGGCTTGTGTTGGGGCGCTGGTCAGCCTCGTGTCAACGCGCGCCGCAGTTGAAGGCGAGGGAATAGACACGCTCAACGAGTACTACTTTCTGGCGCTGACGTCGCTCAGCGGCGCGCTCGTGATGATCTTCTGCTCGGACTTCCTCTCGCTCTTCATTGGGGTTGAGGTTGCCTCCCTGGCGCTCTACTGCCTGTGCGGCTCGCGCATCCACCGCGGAGTTTCAGCCGAGTCGTCGATGAAGTACTTCCTGCTTGGCTGTTTCAGCTCGGCGTTCCTGCTGCTCGGAATTGCCTTGTGGTACGGGGCGACGGGGTCGCTCTCGATGGTGCCGGTAGCAGCGGTGCCGTACAACGCGATGATCTTCCTCTCGTTCCTGATGATGCTCGTTGGCCTGGCGTTTAAGGTTGGCCTCGCGCCGTTTCACTTCTGGGTGCCGGATGTGTACCAGGGGGCGCCAACGTCGGTGACCACCTTCATGAGCTGCGTCGTAAAGGTGGCCGCCTTCGCCGCACTCCTCAAAGTGCTCGTGCTTGGATTCACCTATCCGCAGCCATGGTCGTTTGGCGCGCTGTGGGTGATGGCAGTGCTCGCCATGACCCTCGGCAACCTCGCAGCGCTCCAGCAGCGCAGCATCAAGCGCATGCTCGCCTACTCAAGCGTTGCACAGGCCGGGTACATGCTCGTTGGCATCGTCTCGACTGAGTACGGCTCAGACGGAGTCGCAGCAACGCTCTTCTACCTTGTTTCGTACTGCGCGATGACGATCGGCTCCTTCGCTACCCTGGCCGCAGTTGGCCCGGATGCAGACGGAGTCGACTCGATTCAGGGATTAGGGAAGAGAAGCCCGCTGCTCGCTGGCTGCCTTACCGTATTCTTCCTCGGCCTGGCGGGCCTTCCGCCGAGCATGGCCGGGCTGACGTCGAAGCTCTTCGTGTTTTCCGAGGCGCTCAGTGCTGGGCTCTACGGCCTGGCCATAATCGCCGTGCTTAACTCTGCGCTCGCCTGCGCCTACTACTTCCGGATCCCGGTTGCAGCCTTCTTCCAGAGCGCCCCAGCCCAGCAGACCCAGCCGATCTCAGTGCCGCTGACCACAGCGCTCGCTCTCGTCCTGTGTGCCGCTGCCGTGGTGCTGATCGGGCTCTTCCCCGAGCCGCTGCTGGCGCTAGTGCGCGATGCGGCGGATAGCCTGGTTGGTCCGTAGGAAGCGGAGAGAAGCCGTTTTCTACGGCGCCTTAGGTCGTCCCCGGAGATACTCGAGTGCGGCCTTGCCGTCCGCTGTGAGGTCATTTGCAGAAAGCCTTGAGAGCAGCTCAAGGGCCTGAGCGTGCTCTTTTCCGGCCATAAGGGCGGCTGCTTCATCCTGCGTAATCCGGGCATCCTCTGGCAGCGCAATTTTAGCCTCCCGCAGCAGCTCCAGCGCCACCTGCCACTCGCCCCGTGCCAGGAAGCAGCGCCCCAAAAGATGGAGAGCTCTGCCTCGCGCGCGTGGCTTCCCTTCGGAGAGGATCTTCGCTGCCTGTCCAGAGGCGTAGGCAGTTGCCACGTCGCCGGATTCAAGAGCAGCTTCGCCTAGCCTCTGGTGACCGTTTCCCCAAAAGGGGTACGAGCGCAGGATTGAGCGCAGACGGCTATCCTGTCCGGAGGTGGGCTTAAGAGATGTTCGGGCGTAGGCGTCGAGCAGCAAAGGAACGAGCGCCGTGGCTATAACGTTGGGCAACCGCACGGTTAGTGCGCGGGAGCCTGAGCCAGCTCGGCCTTGTTTGCATCCTCAATCGTGAGTGGCAGGGTCTGGCGCGAATCGGTAACGCGGGCAGGCAGGCCAGCCTGGGCAACGCGCAGGTTGTGAAGCTCCTCGTTGTGGGCAGCATCGCGAGCAGCAGCGCCACCCATGACTGTGTTGTCGCACCAGAAAAGAATGACGCTCAGGAGGACGGCGGCTGAGCCGGCGACCATAAGCCACTTAAATCCGTCTTGAACTTCTTTAGTCCTGAGTTCCATGGTTGGATCCTTTCCGTAAAATCGGGGGGAGTATACCGCGGTGGCGTATTCCTGCAAGGCTGCCTCTGTGTCCCTCCGGAGTGGTTCTAAGGGCGTCGAATGGCTGGCCCCTGACGGCGATCGCACCCCGCGCTGGGGGCTCCGCGGACGGTCAAAATCGCCATTTTTTGCCTCACAAAGGACGGATTGCGACCCTTCCGCCGACCTGGCCTGGCGCGGTCACATGACCATCCTCGCGCCCTGGCCTAAGTGCCCTTTGGGCTTGAGGAGAGGGGCTTCTCAACGTACTGTCGAGAGACTGTTGTCGACGCACCCCGGGCAGCTCCGGAGTGGCTGCGTCTGGCACAAGTTTCGAGGGAGATCGGTCGTATGATGCTGTCTAACGAAGACATAAAGCGGGTGATTGAGAACGGGCAGCTCAAGGTCTCTCCGTTCAACGACGGATGGCTGCGGTCATCGGGCATCACGATGCACCTCGGTGAGGAGCTGCTCAAGCCGCGCTCGGGGTTCGTGGTGGATGTGCGCCAGCCAGCTCCACCGCCCTACGACGCGATTAAGATTACGATGGAGAAGCCCTACGCCCTCCAGCCGGGGGAGTTCCTGCTCGGGCACACCTTTCAAAATGTCACAGTCGGCTCGACTCTCGGATTCATGATCGAGGGGCGTAGCACCTTGGCACGAGTAGGCCTCACGATCGTGCAGACTGCGATGATGGTGTATCCCGGCCACAGCGATCGTCCAGTGACGCTCGAGCTGGCGAATCACGGGCCCAATCCGATCCTGCTCTACCCGCGCATGAAGATAGCGCGCGTAGTTCTCTTCGAGCTCAAGAGCCCCAGCTCAGAGCGCTACGATGATCGTGGCAAGTACCGCGACCAGCAGTCGGTCGGGCTTCCGATCTTCAACAACGAGATCATGGGCGACGACGAGATACGCTAAGGGCGATACCCGATGGGCAACAGCGGCGCACAGGTCACGTCAGGCAGCGTGCCGCTCAGCGAGGCGGTGCAGGCGGCCTTGCGTGTTTCCGCAGCCCGGCGTGAACGGGTGTTCTTGGTTGGTGGCATCGTGCGCGATCTTGTGATGGGCCGAGAGGTAGGCGACCACGACCTCGACTTGGTGGTTGAGGGTGATGGGCTAGCCTTCTCGCAAGCGCTGCAAGCTGAGCTCTCGTGCCAGCTCCGTCAGCACCCATCGTTCCTAACGGCGAAGCTGACCGGTCCCTTCACGGCCTCTGCCACCGATGGTCCGCTCTTAAGTGAGGTCGACATTGCGACCGCGCGAACTGAGGAGTACTCGGCGCCTGGTGCACTGCCGACCGTAAAAGCAGCGCCGATCGAGAAAGACCTATGGCGCAGGGACTTCTCGGTGAACGCCCTGGCTCTTCCGCTGCTCGACTACGCGCGGCTCCGGTCTCACGAGCTGACAGCGGAGCAGGTGATCCCTGACATCGTAGACTCCACCGGCGGGCTGCCTGACCTGCGCAGCGGCACTCTGCGGGTGCTGCACCCGGAGAGCTTCGCAGACGATCCAACGCGGCTCTTCCGCGCTGTTCGGTATGCCGTTCGGCTCGGATTCGATTTCGACATGGCAACATCTGCGGCGTTTCTTCATGCGGTGAAGAACGGCGCGCTGGCAACCCTCTCTGCCCGGCGGGTGTGGAACGAGGCGATTACCGCGCTCGATGAGGAGCGAATTCCAGAGCTGCTCGAAGAGTTCTCTGAGCGGGGGCTCTTCTCAGCGCTTCCGGTCATAAGCCCGGGGCGCCTGCCGGAAGTCTCGGCAGCG
Organism: uncultured Bdellovibrionales bacterium; assembly: GCA_964413875.1. Classification (GTDB taxonomy): domain Bacteria; phylum Bdellovibrionota_C; class UBA2361; order UBA2361; family OMII01; genus OMII01. Next base: position 33,155 of record CAYPUA010000004.1, on the reverse strand, counting down.
CTCAAGCGGCTGGCTGAGGTGCGTGATGAGCTGCCGCCGGGAGTTTTCCCGTTAGCAGCCAAGGAGGTCCTCCTTGCAGGGCTCGTGCTCGACGCCCGTGAGGATATCATCGCTGCGGTGCACGAGGGCTCGAAGGCCAGCAAGCGCGTGCGCGCCATGCTGGACGGGCTGCAGTCAGGGCAGCCGCCAACAGAGCTTTCTAGCCTCGTTGCCGCCTACGCGCTCTCGGGCTCACAGCAGCTTCGCATCGCGCTCGAAGCTGCGCTTCAGGGCGGAGGTGATTAGCCGGTCATGAAAGGAGATCTTCTGCCGCTCGACAGCGCGCTGCGTGACGCAGCCTCTCGTCTCTACCCGCAGGTGGCTCTCAGCGACCGGGCGCGCTTCATGCCGATGCTAGAGCTGGAGAAGGGAGAGATTAGCTCCACCGCCGCGATTGAGGTGGCGCGCGTCACGCGCGAAAAGGCGCAAGATGTCGCGCAGAAGCTCATTGCCCTCCTGCCGCAACCTGCGCATGCCGAGTGGCGCAGCGATCTAGGCTACATCGTGCTGCGGAATGCTCCGGCAGAGTTCCTCATTCCGCAGGTGAGGCTTCTCGCTGAGACATTTCCGCGCAGCGCCGTGTCGCCGCAGCCGCGGGACGTCATCGCGCTTACGCCAGATACCACCGTTCCTCTCTACGCCCGGCTGCGCCTGGTGGCTGTCGCGGCTTTGCAAGCGCTACTAACCGCTGCGTACGAAGGGAGCTGCCGCCTGATGCTCTCGCCACGACCGGCGGTTCTTGTCACGAGCCGTGCTGAGCTGCTGCAAGAGCTACAGGCTGCCGTTCAGGCTTTAGTCGCAGAGGACTCCCCGGCGCGCCCAGATCCGCTCTCGCTTCTTGCCGCAGCAAATCCGGGCCGCACCACGGTCGTCGCCGCGCACCACTACCATGACTCGCTCCCACAGCAGACGAAAGCGAAACTCGGGGAGCTCAAGCTCTCTGATGCGATCTCGCTTCGCATGCCGGGAGATGGCTGGCTCATCAGCCGCGACCGGGCGCTGCCAGAGATCCTCTCGCCAGCGTCGCTCCGGGGAGTTGTGGGCCAGCTCTCGTCAGATGAGGGCTGGCTGCGATGGCTCTTCCATGCGGCCTCAAGCGTTCCGTCGGGTGACTACGACCCGATGGTGGCGCTCTTTGATGAGTGCGCCTCGCCGCTCTGGAGCGTGCGGATGCTGCACGAGCGCTTTGTGGACTTGGCGGGAGCCAGCCGCATCTCGGGGCTTCGGCCGCAGATCACGCAGCTCCCGCCCGGCCAGCGCGAGCTGCTGCTGCGGGCGCTCTTCCTGCCTGCGTGGTGCGGTAGGGCGGTCGAAGAAGGGGAGGTCCTGGGCTGGATGACGGTGCTCGAACGGCTCGCCAGCCAGGGGCACGCTTTTCTCAACACCCCCGAAACCCGCCGAGTGCTCGCCGCCGGAGATCTTTCCGGCCCGGAGGCGCAGATTCTCGCTGGTCTGGGCTTTGGTCTATCCAGTATACTGCCGGTTGTTTTTTAGAGAGGGCTCATGAAGGGATCTGCGGCGCACAACACTCGGAGCAATGGCGACGACAAGGGGCAGGCTTCCGGTCGCGGATTCATGGGCTGGAGGCTCGGCGGGTACCAGATGAAGCCCGCGGACGAAAAGGGGAGGATCCCGATGAACTCAAGGCGTCCAAGCGGCGAGAAGGCAGAGATCCGGCTCGGCACGCTGCAGGTCTTCGTGTGGCTCGGTCTCTCTCTCGGCTGTATTTTCGGAGCCTACGGTCTCGGATTCGTTTCCGGCAAGTCGGTTGGCTTTGAGAGCGCAAGGTCGTCGTCAGGCACCGAGGTAGCGAAGCTGACTGTCACGGATCCTCTCCCAGAGCGCGCTGCTGACCGCAACCCTTCAGGAATTTACGACCGCCTCAACGCTCCCGCTGTGCTGCAGCAGGAGCCTGCCCCGGCCAAGCCAGAAGGGAAGTCAGGCGCCAAGGCGAAGCCGGTAATCGATGCTACCGCTGAGAAGGTTCGGCAGATCCAAGAGCAGCAGCAGGCCGAAGAAGCAGCCGCACAGAAAGATTCCTTCGATAGCACCAGCAGCTCGCTCTCTCAGCTTGAGCAGATGTTAGGCTCGGAAGACAGCGCAGCGGTCGAGCCGCCAGCGGCCGACAACGTGCGCATGCTGGGCGCGGCCCAAGCGAAGACTGAGCCAGCTCCGAGCAAGCAGCCAGCAGCTCAGCAGAAGACAGTAGGCTCGCTGCTCGACGAGCGGCTCGCTGCATCCTCGCAGGGTGAGGCGCAGGGGGCGTACGAAGAGCAGGACTCTGGCAAGGTGATCGGGGCCGTGGCGGTGCCACAGAAGACTGAAGCCAAGACAGAGCCGAAGGCAGCGCCTGTTAAGGAGATCCCGCCGGCCTCAAGAATTCCAGTTACCAAGAAGCTGCAGAAGGGGTTCTACGCCCAGGTGCAGGCGCCTGAATCGCTCGATGAGGCTGAGACCCTAGCTCGCAAGCTTAAGGACTCTGGCTTCCCAGTCGCAATCGAAGCGGCTGCCAAGAACGGCCAGACCTTCTACCGGGTCATGGTTGGCCCTGAGACGAAGAAGGTACAGGCGGACCGCCTGGTGGGGCAGCTCAAGGGCGAGAAGTTCATAAAAGGTACACCGTTTATCCGCTCGGTTAACTAAGTAGGGCTTGTTGTTTCAGGGTCTTACGGGGATTTTTTCGCTCTAAAAGGGTTCCGAGGCTTCAGCCTTAGTAAAACTCGTACGATAACTGATTCATGTTAGAACTTCCTGCGGATACGGCTGTAGGGAGAGGGTTGCCTGCGGCTTAGGTCTTAACGCCAAGACGCGGCTTGCCCGGAGAAGCTCAGTTAGATGGGGACAGTAAGCGAACAGCGCGGGTTTAACTTGTCGTTCCTCCGGTGTGCTGCCGGCACCGACGTCGGCATGCGCCGCGACGAAAACCAAGACTCGTTCGGTGTCTTTAAGAGCGACCATTGCCACGGCTACTTCATCGCCGACGGCATGGGGGGAGTGCATGGTGGAGCTACGGCTTCTCGTCTAGCTATCGGCACAGTCGACGAGCTGCTCGGCCGCAGCAAGGGTAGCGTCACCCCAGACGCGCTAATCAAGATCGCCTCTCAAGCCAACACCCGAATCTTTGAGCGCGGCAGCCAGGATCCATCGCTAGCGGGGATGGGCACGACCCTCGTGGGGCTCGTCTTTACGCCCGACGGCGCGATCTGCGTGAATGTCGGAGACTCGCGCGCCTATCGTGTGCGTGGCGGAACGATCCAGCAGCTCTCAGAAGATCACACCCTGGTGCGTGAGCTGGTGCGCTCTGGCGCAATCCAGATTGAGGAGGCGGAGCGTCACCCAGTCTCGCATATGCTGACGCGCTCGCTGGGCCCGGTGGCGGATGTGCAGGTGGAGGCGCGACTGCTGCCAGAGCAGCCCGAGCTGGGCGATATCTACATCCTCTGCTCGGACGGGCTGTACAATCTAGTCTCTGACGAAGAGATGCTCGGAGTTGTTCGGCAGAATCCGCTCGACGACGCAAACCAGATACTGATCAACTTGGCTAACCAGCGCGGTGGCCCCGATAACGTCACGGTGCTCGTTATCTCGGTCGGAGATCGAGTCGGGCGCGGGCGCACGCAGGAGTACCGCAAGGCGCGGGACTACGCAGCGTCTTACCCGCAGGAGCCAGCGCACGCAGATATGCCAGCGGGTGCAGCCTCATCGGCTGGAGCTGCAGTCGCTGAAGAGCCTGAGATCAAGCCGCCGCCGGTGGAAGAGCCGAAAGACCCCCGCCTGCAGCGGCAGCAGCTTCTCTCTCAGCGCGCGCAGGCACCGCAGCCCCCGCGCGGCGTGCCGGTTCCCCTCATGGTTCTGGCAGCGTTGGTGCTCGGGCTTACAGCGGGCGATATCGCGCGCCGCTTCGGCGTTGAGCTCGGATCATTTTCGACCAGCAATTCGGGACAAGACCGGCCGGCGCGTGCCACCTCGCTCACCGAGGTTTCAGCCGGGCTCGACCTCGGCGGCAGGGGCTCTTCGGGCGACGCTCGGCTGCCTGAGATCGCCCGCCAAGTCGATGCCAGGAGCGGCGCCTCAGCGGTGAGCGGAGTTCAGGACAGCGTCAACGCCAGCCGTGAGGTGTTGCGGCGTGCGGTGGCGAGCCTAGAGCAGCAGGTACGGCTCCTGTCTGGACCAGTTTCAGACGCCAACGCGCAGACCCTTGCCGGCGTGCGGGCGCGCCTCACGAAGGTTAACAGCGAATTTGAGACGCTTGAGGTTGAGGTTGAGGCTGCTGAGCACGCCGTGACCCGCTGGAGCGGCCGTCGGGCGCAGCTCGATGACCCGAACGCCGACATCTTTAAGCTTGCCAACCAGCTCAAGGCGGCTGGGGCGTGTCCGGAGCCGACCAGGCAGCGTCTCGACCGAATCTCTGACCTCTCAAACAAGTACCAAGAGATCGAGGGCGGGCTTGAGGTTGACCCGTACGATGAGCAGCTTAAGACCGAACTGAGCAGGCGAGGAGACGATCTGCGCCGGGCGCGTAATGAGATGGTTATCGAGCTGCGAGCTCTCTTCGACGGAGTCGTTTTCAAGGCTGACGCCGAGTTTGGCAACCTGAGAATCCGGCGTGACTCGCTCTTCTCTCAGCGCAGCTCGCTGCTCAATGAGATAGCGATCCTTGAGGCTATCGCCGACCCGAATCCCGGCAGACGCGCTGAGCTACGGCTCAAAACAGAGCAGCAGCTTGAAGAGATGCGTGCAACCTTGGCCGCCGTCGAGGGGCGGGGGCGGTAAGTCGGTTCGACTCTGTGGGCCTTCCCTACAACGGGCACGGCAGCGGGAACGGCCCCGGTTCCGGTCCCGGCTCCGCGCAACTCGTAAAAATCATCTCCGTTTACGGGTACGGGCACGTTGAGGGGCTGGCCATTCGGGGCAGAAACAAAGAGAGCGGCAGGGCAGCGAGAGGGGAAGCCATGTCGCTCCGTACTTACCCCTCGCTGTTCTCGCCGCGTTCTTTGTGAATATTGAGCTGCCACTGGCGGTGGGCAGGCTGGAGGGCGGGTGCGTGCACGTTCGCGTTTGAGGGGCTGGCCATTCGGGGCAGAAACAAAGAGAGCGGCGAGAACAGCGAGAGGGGAAAGGCAAGTTGCTTGTTACTTACCCCTCGCTGTTCTCGCTGCTCTCTTTGTTAATATTTAGATGCCACTGGCGGTGGGCAGGCTGGAGGGCGGGTGCGTGCACGCTCGCGTTTGAGGGGCGGGCCATTTGGGGGAAGAAACAAAGAGAGCGGCGAGGGCAGCGAGAGGGGGAAGGCATGCCGCTTCGTACTAACCCCTCGCTGTTCTTCTTGTGAATATTAAGCTGTTACTGGTGGTGGAAAGGCTTGAGCTTGGGTGCGTTAACGCTAGCGTCCACGAACCCGGCAAGACTTAGGCCTCAAGACCCAGAGTTAGCTCCCCGCCCTCCCAACCGACTTTTGAGAAATGCATCGAAGCTCCTCTTTTTTCCCCGCCCCCTCCAGGCTATCCTCCCGCCATCTTTCTGCTTTGAGAGGGTCCGATGAAAAAGTACGCGCTCCTGAGTGTTTCCGATCGAACCGGTTTGCCAGAGCTTGCGGCGGCTCTCCATCGCGCCGGCTACGTGCTGCTCGCCACATCCGGCACCGGCAAGGGGCTCGACGAGGCGAAAGTTCCGTGGACCTCGGTAGAGTCGTACACCGGGCTGGCTGAGCTGCTCGACGGACGTGTCAAAACGCTGCACCCGAAGATCCACGGCGGAATCCTCGCACGCCGAGATCTTGAGAAGCACCTCTCGCAGATGGAGGAGGCAGAGATCGGGCCGATCGATGTGGTAGTGGTAAACCTCTATCCATTCCTGAAGTACCTAGGCTCCGAGCGCGCCAACGACCCGCTAGAGATGACTGAGCTGGTTGACGTTGGGGGGCCCACGATGATCCGCGCAGCAGCGAAGAACCACCGCTTCGTGCTCCCGCTGATTGACCCGGCTGATTACCCTGAGATTATCGCAGCGCTCTCTGGCGCTGGAAAGGGCACTGACCCGTTCTCGATTGGGTTGCGACGCAGGCTCGCGGCGAAGGTGTTTGCTACCCTCTCGCAGTACGACGGCGCGATTGCGGGCTACTTCGGCGGCTTGGCAGAAGGGGAGCAAGCCGGAGGCTCGCTGCCAGCGAGCTTCTCAGCCACTTTCGCGCGCCAGGCCGAACTGCGCTACGGCGAGAACCCGCACCAGAAAGCGGCTCTCTACAGCGCCGACTCAGGCCTGCTGCCCTTTATCGGCGGCCCGACTTGGCAGCAGCTCGGAGGGAAGGAGCTCTCGTACAACAACATGCTCGACTTCGACGCGGCGCTCAGGCTCCTGGCAGACCTGCCGCCAGGGAAGCCGACGGTTGCGATCCTCAAGCACCTTAACCCCTGCGGCGTTGCTTCTGGCAGGGATGTGACCGAAGCGATTCAGCGCGCCAAGCAGTGTGACCCACGCAGCCACTTCGGTGGAGTGCTCGTGTCGAACGTTGCGATCGACCAGCAGGCAGCTGAGGAGATCCGCGGAGACTTCGCCGAGATCGTTATTGCGCCGGGCTACACGGCGGATGGTCTTGAGACGCTGCGGCTCAGCAAGAACCTGCGCATCCTTGAGGTCAAGGGCACCACGCTCAAAGGGTACGACGTTCGAACAGTGGCCGGGGGGCTCTTGGTGCAGGAGCCCGACATCGCCACCTCGCTCGTGGCCCAAGCCTCGCTCGCATCACCGCGCCAGCCAACAGACGAAGAGCTGTCAGACCTCGATCTGGCGTGGCGCATCGTGCGGCACGTCAAGTCAAACGCGATCGTGATCGTGCGGGACGGTCTCCTGGTCGGAGTAGGGGCAGGGCAGATGAGCCGGATCGACTCGGTAGAGCTCGCGCTGCGCAAGGCGAAGCTGCACGGCCACCTCTTGAGTGGCGCTGTGGCTGCCTCCGATGCCTTCTTCCCGTTCCCCGACTCAGTTGAGGCCCTGGGTGAAGCGGGGATCACATGCGTCGTTTCGCCAAGCGGCGCTCGCCGAGACGACGAGGTGAAGAGCGCGGCTGCTCAGCGTGAGATGAGCCTCTTCTTCGCTGAGCGGCGTCACTTTAGGCACTAGGAGCTTTGGCCATGAACGTTCTCGTAATCGGAAGCGGCGCGCGCGAGCACGCCATCTGCTGGCGGCTCGCGGCTTCGCCGCGTGTCTCGAAGGTGTTCTGCGCGCCGGGAAATCCGGGAATAGCAGCGGTCGCTGAGCTTGTGCCAGTTGCCGTCACCGCAGTCAGCGAACTGCTGGCCGCAGCAGAGCGGCTCGGAGTTGGCATCACGGTGGTCGGGCCAGAAGCAGCGCTAGAGGCGGGGGTGGTTGACGCCTTCCGTGCGGCCGACCGCGCGATCGTAGGCCCAACGAAAGCGGCTGCGATGCTTGAGACCTCCAAGGCCTTCGCCAAGGAGATCATGATCGCAGCGGGGGTGCCCACGGCGAAGCACGAAGTGTTTCACGACCGCGCGAGCCTTGAGCATCACTGCAAGGAGCACGGCGCGCCGCTCGTTCTCAAGGCAGACGGCCTAGCCTCTGGCAAAGGGGTGTTTGTGATTGAGGATGCGGCGGACTTCCCGGCTGCCCTCGATGCGCTCTTCGGGCCGATTAAAGCCGAGCGAGTTGTGGTCGAGGAGTTTCTCACGGGCGTTGAGGTTAGCTGCATCTTCGCCGCAAATGGCACAGAGGTGATTCCGCTTGCCCCCGCACACGACTACAAGCGACTCGGTGACGACGACCGTGGCCCCAACACAGGTGGCATGGGCTCAGTGTGCCCGTCGCCCCGCATCAGCGAGAGCGAGCTGGCCTGGATCCAGGAGCACTGTGCGGCGCCGATTCTGCGAGTAATGCGCGAGCGCGGAACCCCGTTCTCTGGGTTCCTGTACGCCGGGCTCATGGTTCCAACCGACCCTGCCAAGCGCCCCGATGGCATCCGGGTGCTTGAGTACAACACCCGCCTGGGAGACCCGGAGTGCCAGGCGATCCTCGCGCGCCTCGCAAGCGACCCCTTACAGCTCATGGAGTGGATCGCTGGAGAAAGGCCCACCCAGCCGAAGCTTGCGTGGCGCCCGGAGGTAAGCACCTGCGTGGTGGTGGCTTCGGACGGATACCCGGAGGCGCCGGTGAAGGGCGACCAGATTACGGGGCTCGAGCTGGCTGCACTTGTGCCATCAACGGTCGTTTTTCACGCTGCCACGACCCGCGACTCTCGTGGTAACCTCGTTTCGGTCGGGGGGCGTACCCTCACGGTCGTGGGGCTCGGAGCCGATTACGGTTCGGCACGATCGGCTGCTTACAAGGCAGTCGACCTCGTCCAGCTCCGTGGACGCCGAGTCCGGCGTGACATCGGAGCTTAGTGTATCGGTCCGCGATGATGCGGCGGTCGGCGGTTAGCATGAATCGGTGCTTCTTACTTCTCTGTGCGGGGGTCATGCTTGCTTCGTTAGCGACGGAAGCGAGCGCTGCCGAGCTGCGGGTTCTCGATGGCGCAGGCTTGGTGCGTGCCGTTCGTGTTGTCTCCAAGCCGGCCGAGGTCAAGGTGACTATCGAAGGTGGGCAGTCGCCGAAGGGGGAGTGCATCGCGGCGAACGTCGATGGGCTGCCCTCTGAGAGGAAGGCGCCTATCTCACCGCAGGGTGTGTGTGTGTTCAAAGAGCTTGCGGCCGGCACCTGGCAGGTGACCCTGCCGGCCAAGGCCCGCTGGAAGGTTCAGATAAATCCATGAGTGACGGAAGTTCTCAAAGTTACACGGCAGGCCTTGAGCCAGCCAACATAGACGAGCGCCCGTTTGCCGCTCTTGCAACGCGGGTTGAGAGCCTGAAGGCCCTCGACACGGGCGCGGCTTTCGACCTCGTTGTCTGTGGCGGCGGGCTCACGGCGGCGATGACTGCTCACCAGCTTGCCCTGGAGGGGATCCGAGTGCTGGTTCTCGAGAGCGGCTACTTCGGCGTGCGAGGTGTTGCGATGCGAAACATCTTCGCCAGCACACTGGCGCGCCAGCCGCTCGACCTCGCGCGTGGCTACGGAGCTGTGTTGAAGCTCTCTCGCTCTATCGCGCCGCACCTCGCGACGGTTGTGACGGCTGAGCCCCACGAGTGGGCTGGATGGCGCGGCAAGCTTGGCGCCAGGGCGCTCAAGCGGGCGTGGCGGGAGGCGTCTGGCAGGCTGCCGGGCGTTAAGAACGGCTTTCCGGATCTGGACGAAGTGCTGCTGACACGAGAGTGCATCCTTGCGGCCCGCCAAGAGGGCGCGGTGGCACTCTCGCACGTGCAGCCCCTTTACGTTGAAGCAGAGAGCAGCAGCGGGTGTTACACCGTGGCCTTTCGTGACCTGGTAACCCTCAAGGAGTATCAGGTTAAGGCCGGGGGGATCTTGGTGGACCCAACCGACGGCTTCTTGCCGCCGACCAGGCTCGGCTCACCGCTCCTGAAGGCTCCAGAGATCCTCCCGACAACGATGCACCACGTATTCTCGGTTGAGCCACGAACTCTTAGCGCAGGAAGCCGCTTCGCCTGCTTCGAGCTCTCTGATGGCTCGCTCGCCACTGTGTCGAGGGTGTCAGAGGGAGTGGTCGAAGTCGTTACCGTATGTGCCTGGCAGCTCCTCTCGCCAGAAACCGCGCGGGCTGTGGCCGAAGATGCCTGTCGGCAAGCTGGCTGGGTAGTTCGTTCGGTAGTGAGCTCGTGGGCCTCCGGTCGGAGGTACTCAAGCACTCGCGGTGTGACGCGCCACGGCGGGGTACTGCTCGTGCAGGAGCGCGGTCCTTGGGACGCTATCGAGAGCTGTCGCCAGGTGCTGAGCTTCATGATCGGGCTCTCAAAGGGACACACCGAGCACAAGGCACGACTCCTCCCGCGCATTCTGCCAGGAGTCGAGCGCGCCTGTGAGCTAGACGCCTTCCGGGCCCTAGCGCGTTCGCACGGCATCTCTGAGTCAACGATCGAGCTGGTGGTCAGCCGTTGGAAGGGCAGGGTGCGCTACATCGAAGAGTTTGAGGGTGGATTCGAGGAGATCGTTCCAGGAGTGTTGGCGGGGGAAGTGTGCCTCGCCGTGTACTCAGACCATGTGGCAACGCTCGACGACCTCTGCTTCGCAGCGCTCAAAGTTCACTACATCCCGGGCTGGCAGTCGATGGTGCCGACACTTGCGGCGAGGCTTGCGCAAGAGCTGCAGCAGCCGGTTGGAGGAGAGGCCGTTCAGGGCTGCTTGTTGGGGCGGGGAGCAGCCCAGTAGCCTGCGGAGAGCACATCTTCACAACGGTGCTGCGGCTATCTGTCCGGCCCAGGCTGGGTAGTCATGAACGGCACGGCAGTTGGTTCGATCGTTCCCACCGGTGCCGCCGTCGCCTCCGAGCAGGGACCGCACGACGCCGCAGCATCCGCCGTGTTCTGAGTGCATTTTGCAACGCACGCCCCGTAGCTGCCCACCGGAAGCTTCTTGAATTCATCAGGCATGCGCTGCTTCAATTTCGTAACAGCTGCGCCGCAGTCAGAGACCATGCTCTGCTTCTCGCGTGGACAAGTTCCGTTGGCCGTCTTCTGGCAAGCTTGCACCGAGGGTTGGAATGGGCAGAAGGGGCTGCCGCGGGGGCTCTTGCGGCCGCGGCACTCGCCGCTGGGTGTCGCGTATCCTTGCCCCATGGTGTAACACACGCAGTTTAATATCGGCGGAGCTAGCCATACCTCCGTCCCTGTAGCAACGGCTAGACATCCGTAGCACGCTTTGGCAGAGAAAGGGTTAGTGGAAGACGAGGAGCAGGCTGCAGCGCACATTGCTGCTGACCCACCGACAATAGCGGCAGAACTAACGCAATCTGCCCACGGAGCAACCCCTGTCACTGTGCGCGGATTTCTTCCGGGGTAGTTCTTACTTTTGGAGGCTGTGAAATCCTGCGCCATGCCTGAATGCGCAACCCCACACAGGAGCGCCACGAGCAGCAACGGTAGTGTGCAGCAGCGGGCGAATCGGCCCATACTCTCCCCCCCCAAAAAAACCTAAAAAGTCTTTCGACAGATCCTTGAATTCCCTGAAGGAAAGTGAGTGATTTTTCGCAGTGCCCAACCGGTTTGGTGTGAGTTGTACCCGCCTTCAGTGGGGTATTTGTCCTCGTTCCCTCAAGTAGTTGCCTTCACGAGCCGACCCCAGAGGTCAGGAAGAAGATTGCCCCATAGGCAGGGCGTTAAGAAACCCTGTGTAGAGGTTGTGTCATGGCAAATCTAGGTGGTCCCGAGGGAAAACCCCCATCTCAGGGGGTGGGTAGGGTCGAGGGTGCGCCTGCTCCTCGGGGCTCGGCTGGTGTCGTTCAAAAAAATCTGAAGTCCGCGGGCAAACCTGGCGAAGCCAGTGTGCTCCAGAGTGAACCCGTTTTCACCCGGCCCGAGGCGTTGCGCCTGTTGAAGGCGGTCGCGAATGTACAGGCTGATTCGTACGGCGCCCAATTGCGGCGATTTGAGGCCTACGACTCGCGCCGCGGAAGCATCGCTGGAACTCTTAGGAATGTTCTCTCGTACCTCGCAGATCCACAGGTAGGAACACCTCCCAAGCTCCTAGAAACCTCCTTCGCGCGAGGCGAGCAGCTCGACCCCAAAGCGGTTTTCCCTCAGCTCCAAGACCGAGCTGCTACGACCGCGTTCAGGGAGCTGCTTGAGGAGCTGTACAAGACAGGAAAAGTTGAGGCGGTGGTGAGCCCAAGGGGCAGGGGAGGCTTGGGCGTTGTCGGGGTGCGAATCGTTAGCCAAGAGCTGTTCGATGCGGTGAAGTAGGGGCACTCCCCTAGCGCGTGGCAGTAAAGTTCACGTTAGGTAGTGAGCCGCTCAGTGGCATTGTGCGAGTTGCAACCGGTATCCTGAATCCAGCCCGGACCGGGGTAATCGTAACCGTAGATCCCGGCGGAATCACGCCTGTTACCGTGTAAAATCCTTGCGCATTAGTTACAACGGCGGCAGGAGCGGGGCTAATACCCCCGATAGTAACTCTCACTTGCGCTAGTCCGGCTCCGTTGAATAACACACGCCCACTCAATACCGTTGGTGTCGCCGTGAAGTCTTTTGTTACGTTAGCGGTGGCGGTCCCGGTGCCAGCAGCGCTAAATACGAGCCCGCGATTGGGTGCTGAAGCAGCTACGGTGTAGCTCATCCCCACCACCAGTGAGGCTCCCGAGAGCGTATATCGCCCCTGAGCGTTCGTTGTTGTTGTCTGGTTAACCTGAGTGCCGTACGAACTTCCGGTAATCGTGACCGTCACGTTTGGGAGAGGTGTAGTCCCATTTCGAACTATCCCAGAGAAGGTTACTCGGTTTGCACTGGGCACGATCGAGAGGGTTTGATCGCCATTTAAAACCACCGATGCCGGAGCTGACGTGAAAGTAAAGCCGGCTTTCTGGTAGGAGAGAGCAACGCTGGAACCGTGAGGGAAGGCAAAGGAAAACTGTCCCGCGCTGTTTGATGTGGCTGTTTGGGTAACGCCCGCTCTCGTTGCTCCGATGGTGACACCAGGAATCGGGACGTTGTTGATAGCTACGGTGCCTTGCAAAGCGCGATTAACCAAAGTCGCGGTGAAGTCTTGAATAACGTTTCCGGCTGCTGTTCCCGAGAAGGGCCCATTTGCGGTGAAGTTCTCCGCGCGCATGCTTACCGTGTACGTTGTGCCGACGACGAGGTCAGAGCCCGTGAGGCTGTACTGGCCCTGAGCGTTACTCGTTGCAACGCGATTTACGGAAGAGCCGTAGGCGCTGCCAACGAGAGTAATCGTGGCGCCAGGGACGGGACTAGTGCCGTTCCTCACGATACCTGAAATAGTGACCGGACCAGGCTGAGGAGTGATCGAAAGCGTTGAGTCTGATGTAAACGTAAATGAGGTAGGCGCCGAGGAGAAGGTAAAGCCGCTCTTCTGGTAAGAGAGTTCAACTTGCGAGCCATGGGGGAACAACAGGGTGAACCTGCCCGAGCTATCGGAGGTGACCGACTGGACCGAACCATTCCTGGAGGCCCTTACCGTGACACCTGAGATAGGGAAGTTGTTGATTGCGATAGAGCCAGTTAGGGTTCGGATCGCTGGAGTCGCTGTGAAGTTCTGAATTACATTCCCAGCTGCGGTTCCCGAGAAGGGCCCAGTGGCCGTCAAGTTCGGGTTTGAAACTCCGACAGTGTACCGAGCTCCAAAAACGAGTGCGGGGTCTGAGAAATTGTAACGCCCCTGGCTGTCAGTAGTGGCTGTTCTAGTGATGGTCGAGCCGTCCACCTCAGCGGAGAGGTTCACGGTGATCCCTGGAAGTCCCGAATTGCTCGGCGACTGTAGCCCGTCAAAAACCTGACCGCTGATAGTTACTGGATTCGGGGACAAACTGACCTGAATTTCAAGGTCGCTTGTCGCCGTCACCGGCAGCGAGGCAGGTGTCACCGTGAAGCCCTGCTTGGCGAAGAAGAACGTCTGCTGCTCTCCGGGATTAAGCAGAACTGAGGCTCTCCCATCTTGGCCGGTAGAAGCTTGCGCACGAGCCGGAGAGCCTTGTCCTACCGTTACCGAGAGCCCTGAAACCGGCGATCCTCCTGGATCGCGTCGAGCGATGACCGTCACCTCTCTCAGTGCCGCGGCAGCGACAGCGGCCCTTGCATCCAGTAGCCCGCTTACCTCTAGGGGTCGGGAAAACTGCACAGCGCGCGCCGTTTGCTTGAGCCGAGTGGCAACCTGTAGCGGAGTAATCGCGGGGTTTCTGGCGAACATGAGGGCCGCTACGCCGGCTACGTACGGAGCCGCGTATGAGGTTCCGTCCTTGAACGTAAACCGGGAGGAATGCACACTGGCCGGGATGGTGCTGTAGATGAGGCCTCCTGGGGCAGCTATACCGACAGAAGTGCGTCCAAAATTTGAGAACGATGAGAGCGTTCCATTTGGATCTGCTGATGCCACGGTGATGAGTCCAGGGAAGCGGTAGTTCGCTGGGTACGTGTTAATCACATCGTTGTCTGCCGCATCGTTGCCGGCTGCTACCGCCACGAAGACTCCGGCATTGATGACTCTGCTCAGGGCCTCCCGCTCAACCTCCTCAGCCGAGCCTTCGTATCCATACGAGAGATTAAGCACCCGTATATTTTCCCCCCGTTCCCGCAGGGACGCCACGTAATGCAAAGCATCAACGATAGCTGCCATGTCAATGTTTCCCGCCCTATCTGCGACCTTGAGAGGTAGGTACCGGGTTCTCCACGTGGTGCCCACGATTCCAGTGTTGTTCTGGCGCGCGGCTACGATTCCAGCAATGAAGGTGCCGTGTCCAACCGTGTCGGTAGTACTGGGGACGCGACTGGAAAAGTCGTACCCAGCGTAGTCATCCACGACGCCATTCTGGTCATCGTCTCGGTTGTTGTTCGGAATCTCTCGGCTATTAGTGAAGAGGTTGTCGACTAGATCGGGGTGGCTGGTGTCTACACCGCTGTCGATAATCGCGACACCAACATTCTCGGTGCCCGTTGTGACGTCCCACGCCTCGGGGCCATTAATGTCAAACTGCTGGAGGGAGGTTATGGTGGTGCCTTCGGAGTTAACATAAAGGAAGGAAGTAGGATGATGGAGACCCCACTGATACCGGTGGAGATCGCTTGGAGTGTTGAGAGCTGTGACCCTCCTATTGGGAGTTACGCGGGCAATACCCGGTTGCGACCTCAGGTTCGCGGCCTGACCACCGGAGATGTTTCGGATGAGGAAGAGTTCGGGAGTTGCGGCAAAGTCGGTGATACTCGCGCTGGGCTGAGACCTGGTGCCAGCCACGGCGACACCTGAGCCGAGAGCGTTCTGCACCAGCGCATGCCCAGCCGCCTGTTTCGCCTGGAAGGCAGGTACCGTGGAGGATGTCGTTCTAACGGATAGCGTGGATGTCTCTTGAACGAGAGCTTCGACCTCAGCAGGCTCGACGCGCACGATGTATTCATTCGGCAAAACAACCGATGTGCGACCGCTAGGTAGAGGGCCAAAGCTAGTGCGCGGGATCTCAAACGACTGGGCGAATGCTGCGTTACAGGGCACTACAAGCGCCAAAATTGCCCGAAGAGCGATTCTCCAGAGTCCCACGCAGCCCCACCACAAACCTTCAGCTTCTGTCTTACTCGTTAGGAGAGTCGACAACCTTTAGAAACTGATGCTAAGCAGGGTATGGAGGCATGCATAGGCAGCGGCTCCAAAGAATCCGCGATTTCCCCCAACTAGTCTAGCAAACAAGCTTTTACGACCCCAGGGCAACCGAAAAGAGATATTCCAACCGTCTGGTGTCTGGTCCTAGCCCAAACCGGCTACTCGCCACCGGAACGTGTTGGAGCACTCGCGCCGTGATTCCACGCGAAGGGCGTTACTTCGGGGTTAGATAAATCCGCCGGAGCTGCTGCAGACCAGAAGAGACCAGCGATGTTTCGCTTCTGCAGGATTCAGAGAAGGACTCTGGCCGCAGGCATTTTCATCGACCGCAGGCCACCGATGCTATACCGTCCCCGAGATGCCCAGTCTTTCCGATGTTGAGCGAAAGATCCTGTCTATCGCGCAGAGAGATGCCGATCTCTCCTGCGGAGAGATCGCGCAAGCACTTAACCTAAAGCCCCACACGGTTCGCTACGCGCTCGCTAAGCTGCAGGAAGCCGGAGTTATCAAGCGCCTGGTGTGCGTTAACTTGGCGAAGATCGGATTTGGGGAGTACTACCTCGCCATAAACTTAAAAGACCGCTCTAACGCCAACCAGAAACGGCTCGTGAAAGCGATACGTCAGTCTGATCATGTCGTGTGGCTGCTCGAACTTGGGGGAGAGTACCACCTCGGGATCGTTTTTCTCGCCAGGTCGATTCTCGATGCTTCGATGTTCGTCGAGGAGCTGTGTGCACGGAGCGATGTCGAGCTGTCGAAGCGACACCTCTCGCTCCGGGTCGCCCGGGCATATTTCGGAGTCAAGCACCTATACCCCTTGAGGGAGCAGCAGCGATTCGACATGGGGACGATAGGGTCGGAGCTGGCAACATGGGATCCATTAGACCACGAGATCCTGCATGCACTTGCGAGCAACGCAGCTGCCAACACAACAGGAATCGCGCGACTCCTAGGCCAGCCGGAATCAACTGTGCAGTACCGCATCAAGCAGCTTCGGCTCAGGGGGATCCTCCACAGCACCGTCTATCACATCCATCCGGAAACGTACGGCATGGCGTCGTACCGACTGCACGTCACGGTGACAGCGCCGTCAGTTGAGCTGCGAGAGGGGCTGCACTCGTGGGCGCGCAGCCATCCAAACGTTCTCGCCGCCTTTCATACCCTTGGGGCGTGGGATTTTGAGTTTCGGACGGAGGTGCCCGACTTCCGATTCGCCACCCGGCTCGCCGAAGAATTGAGTGAGCAGTTCAGCCCGAACATCGCAAAAGTTGAGGTCATTCCGGCGTTCCCCCTGCAGCCCCTCCAACACTATCCGTTCCGACGCTGGCCCACCGCTGGGAGGCTCTTTATGGAAGAGCTGGAAGATGCCGCGCTGCTAAAAGTTTCCAACAGCAGCTAGAGATCCCCGTGGCTGTAGACTTGCCACGACTCGGGGAGCCGATTAGCCTCATGGAGCCCCTCGCCACGAAGGGGTATCGGTACCCCCTGGCATAGGCGGGGACCTACTAAAAACATTCAGTTTTTAGGCTACTCATGTTCGAGGGGCTGAGGGATCCTCTGATTTTCCTCCGCCTAGGCACGGCTCGGAGGGTATAATCGTGGAAGGGTTTCTCGTCCATTCCTCTTCGGCGTCCACCGAGGCGCAAGGTTTTCACGCCCCTAAAGCGGTGTGGTTGCGAAGGGAAGTTTGTGCGAGATGGTTGCGCAAGGTTTTTCGTAGGTTCTTCTCGGGGAGGTTTTTATGAAGCCCAAACACCACGTCGAAGTCTCGTCGACTGTTCTTCCTCCAACAACAGCACTGCCGCCCACGGGTGTTGATCCGATTGCGATAGAAGCGTTCGATCACATCGAGATCTACACCGACTCCGCCAAGCAGAGCTCGTACTTCCTCTCGCATGCTTTTGGGTTCAACCCGGTTGCGTACCGCGGCCCAGAGACAGGCTGGCACGACTCAGCGAGCATTATCCTCAAGCAGGGAGATGTGCTCATCATGCTCACGTGCCCGTTAAAACCGGACAGCCCGATAGCGCGCCAGATCGCAAAGCACGGGTTCGCTGCACGGGATGTGGCGTTTCGTGTGACGAACGCCCAGTGGTGCTTTCAGGAAGCCGTTCGGCGCGGAGCAACAGCAGCAGCGCCGCCCACCGAATGGAAAGATGCGAACGGCACGATCATTCACGCCTCGATCAAAACCTACGGAGACACGATCCACTCGTTCGTTGAGAGGTCGAAGTACAACGGCCCATTCTGGCCAGGATTTGCTCCGTACAGTAAAGTGTTCCCAGGCGAGCCGGTGGTGCCCGAGGTGGGGCTCTCGGCGATTGACCACGTGGTCGGAAACGTGGAATTAGGCGGGATGAACGAGTGGGTAGCCTTCTATGAGAAGGTGCTCGGATTCTCCCAGCTCACGCACTTCTCCGACAAGGAGATCTCAACTGAGTACTCAGCGCTCATGTCGAAAGTGATGAACGGCGGGGGCGGCAAGATAAAGCTGCCGATCAACGAGCCAGCAGAAGGGAAGCGGAAGTCCCAGATCGAGGAGTTCCTTGAGTACAATGGAGGCCCCGGAGTTCAGCACATCGCTCTGGAGACCAAGGACATCATCGCTACAATCGCGGCCCTTCGGGAGCGCGGGGTGCGATTCCTCTTTGTCCCCAAGACCTACTACGAAGAGGCCCCGACTCGAATCGGAACTATCGACGAGGATCTCTCCCTCATTCAGAAGCTAGGGATCTTGGTCGACCGCGACGAGGATGGGTACCTGCTGCAGATATTCACAAAAAACCTGGAGGATCGCCCAACGCTCTTCCTTGAGATTATCCAGCGGCACGGCTCGCGTGGCTTTGGAGTGGGGAACTTCAAGGCGCTCTTCGAGGCGATTGAGCGCGACCAAGCTGAACGCGGAAACCTGTAGCTCCTGGCCTGTCGGGGCCGGAGGCCTACGCCCGCAGCACAATCTTGCCGAAGTGCGCCCCGTCTTCCATCCGCTTGATCATCTTGATGCCATCAGCGAGTGGCGCAACGGTGTCGATCGGGATCTTGATGCCGTTCTGGAAGATGAACTCCATCGCCTCGATGAAGTCCTGGCGGCTTCCCATAGTGGAGCCGATTAGGGAGACCTGTTTGGTAAAGAAGAGGCGGTTGTCGAAAGAGAGCTCGTAGCCCTTGGTGTTCCCGACGGTCACGATCCTTCCGCCTCGTGCGGTTGCCCTCAGGCTCTTTGGCATTGTGCGAGAGCCTACGTTATCAACCACCAGGTCAACGCCGCGCCCCTTGGTGACCTTCAGCACCTCGGTGTGCCAGTCTGGGACTGCCGCGTAATCGATCACAGTTGATGCGCCAAGCGCGCGCGCCTTCTCGCACTTCTCCTTGCCGGAGCTGAGCGCCAACACATTCGCCCCGGCCGCCTTGGCGAGCAGGATTGAGAGCGAATTGACGCCGCCTCCAGCACCTACCACAAGAACGCTCTCCCCCGGCCGCAGCGCCGCACGCTTAAAAAGCATGCGCCAGCATGTGAGGCCCACGAGGAGCGGCGCAGCGCCATCTTCAAACGAGACTGAGTCTGGCAGCCGGAACAGGTTAGCTGCCGGCACACACACAAATTCAGCCAGGCCACCGCGTAGCTGCTCGCCGATAATCTTGTAGCCAGGGCTCAAGCTATCCTCGCCACGCCGAGTCCACTCATCGTCGGCTGTCACGATTCCCGGATTGACGATCACCCGTGCGCCCGGCGCCCAAGAGCTGCCCGGAGCGTTGACCGAAACTATCTCTCCAGCGATATCTGAGCCGCCGATGTGGGGCATCTCAAGCCGCAATCCCGCCCAGCCGCGCCTGACCCATACGTCGAGGTGATTGAGCGCAACTGCTCTCACTCGCACCAATGCCTCACCGGGCCTGGGCTGCGGTTGCGGAAGATCCGCGTACTTGAGGACGTCAATTTCGCCGTGTTGCTCAAAGAAAATAGCTTTCATGCTCGCTCACCGAGAAGGGACACTCCTTCAGATAACCACCAGGGTGGCGTGCGGGCAAGGAAATTGTGAGCGCAAGCCATTCTCGGTGATGAGCGGTGAGCGATACAGCGGCGCTCTGCAGGAAACCTGTATCGCCTGAAGCGATACATATCCGGGTCGGGAGCCAATTCAGTATCCTCCTCCTCGTCATCTTTCTCCTGCACCTGCACCGGCATCTTCCTCATAATCGAGAAGCTTTTGCGGGGTGAGTGGAATAATTTTGTCGAGCTACCTGGATTATGAGGAGGAGATGGGTGCAGGTGCAGGAGCAAGAGGAGGGGGAAGATAAGGGGCGGGATCGGACGCGGGACGGCCTACTGGGATCTGCGTGGGGAGAAAAGGGGGGTCAGCTGCGCGAGAGAACCAGGGAGAGCCATTCCCCTTGTGACTGCTCGCGCTCGAGGTGCCAGCCGAGAGCGGTGCAGAAGGCCTCAGTCACCTGGTCGCACACGAGGTCGGTGATGCCGGAGAGGAGGGCGATACAACCGGGGGAGGCGACGCGGGTGATCTCCGCCGAGAGAGCCACGAGCGCCTCGCCGTACACGTTGGCGAGAATCAGGGGGAACGGGCCCCTAATGTCGCTGAGCGGAGTGGCTGAAACCGAAACGAGCCCCTGTACGCCGTTTAGCGCTACGTTGTCTGTAGCGTTTGCAACTGCCAACGGGTCGATGTCGATAGCTGTCACCGGCGCGCCGAAGAGCTTCGCCGCTGCGATCCCCAAGATGCCGCTCCCTGTGCCGAGGTCAAGAACGGACGAGAGTGGATTTTTCGGCTGCAGTTGTCCCAGCTCCGCCAGCAGCATGTTAGTGGTCGGGTGGTGCCCAGTGCCGAAGCCCAGACCAGGGATTATCTTGATCGAGCCGGCCGGCACCTCGCGTGGATCGTCGGGGGACTCAACAGGAACAACTTGCAGCGTCCCGGCCGCGACCGGCTGCCATAGCTCAGGGCATGAGGCGGTCCAGTTCTCCTCAAGCACCTCTTCGTGAGAGAGAACGCTGCAGCCTAGCTGCTCGGCGACGAGAGAGAGCCTCTGCAGCTCGGCGACGGAGCTGCCCTCAACGAAGCAGGCTATCTCGGGCGGTGTGTCGATAGTTGTGCCGGAGGCACCAGCGTCCATCAGCTCGGAGCAGATAGAGTCGAGCCCATCAGAATCGATCTGTGGGTCGCTCGGCAGGAGTAGCAGCTTGTACCAAGTCATGGGCGCCCTTTTTTACAGCAGAAAGAGAGACGCCCCGCGACCCATGAGGGGTCGTCGGGGCGTTCTCATGTGAGCGATCCGGAGTCTTAGATCGACTTCTTGATCTTCTCGACCAGCTCCTCCTTCGGAACTGCTCCGACAACGCGATCGATCTCCGCGCCGCCCTTAAAGATGATTAGGTTCGGGATAGCCCGCACGTTGTACTGCGAAGGGCTCTTTGGGTTGTCGTCCACGTTTACCTTAACGATCGTGACCTTTCCAGCGAGCTCTGCCGCGATCTCTTCCAGCACAGGCGCGATGCTCTTGCACGGCCCACACCACGGCGCCCAGAAGTCCACAACGACTGGAGTGGAGGACTTGAGGACCTTCTCCGCGAAATCTGCATCGGTAATCTCTGCTACGTTAGCACCCATACTGAAACTCCTACGAAACGTTCAGGGTAAGTTTTCCGCTCACGCTGCCAGTCGAAAGCTCCCTTGCTGAGAGGGCTTTATGAGCCGCCTGGCGAGAGCGACGCCTAACCTTAGCACCGTCGAGATGCTCCTTGAAACTCCCTGAGTGTGCGCCAGATCGTGGCGCGGGGTAGGGGGCTCTCGCGCGTCGCGCAATCTGGTCGCCAATCGGGTAGCCCACATTTTCCTCGTGAGTCCGCGGTGTTGAGTCGACATCTGCTCAGGTGAGCGCTCTGAACTCTCATCCGGAACAAAGATTTCTTGTTTAGCTTTAAGTTGTTTGAACCTATGACGAGGTGTTCGGCTTCCTAAGTTTAAGAGAGTTAAAGTCCTGACCGGTGGTGCTGCGACCAGCGGAGAGGGACAGGGAGAAACGTACTATGAAGGACCTACACGACGGGCGGACGCCGCTCACAAAGTCGCCGTACCCTGTTCTCGTAGTTGATTCCTACGCCAGAGGCATATCCATTGGACGGATTGACCCGCAAGGGCCAGGCCTCGGCCTTCAGATAGAGGGTGAAAAGTCGGGTTCGATGCCTCTTCGAAGCCGGTACGTGATGCGTTCAGGGGAGCCGCTGGCTGACCTTGAGCGCCACTTGAGCCGGCTCTCGGAGAAGGGGGAGCTGCGGAGGGCAACCGTAGTGTTCGGAGTCACAACCGACCCGTTCCATCCGTTCGACGAGAAGTTTGCAACCAGCATGAAGTTCCTTGAGCTCTTTGAGCGCTACCAGCCCGGGCGTCTGGTGATACAGACCCGCTCGCCACTGGTCGTGATCGGGTTGCCGATGCTGAAGAAGGCTCGTGAGAGCACCTGCGTTACGGTGGGGATTGAGACTCCGCTGGAGCAGATCCACCGCCGCTACACGCCGGAGCTTCCCACGGTTGACGAGCGCTGGAAGACGGTTCGGGCGCTGCGGCGCTTCGGAGTTCGAACAGGGATTCAGGTTAGCCCAATCCTGCCGTACGGGGACTGGCGCGGGAGTGCCAAGGCATTCGCCTCAGAGCTGCTCGACAACGCGGACTACGTTTCGATCAGCTCGATTATGCAGGCTAACGGTCCCGGCCGCACCAACAGCCCGCTCGCGAGGAAGCTGGCGCAGGATCGGCAGTTCTTCTGGCTCAGGCAAGATTCGCACCTTCCGCTGGTTGAGGCGGTGCAGTCGATGGCGCAGGAGCGGTTGATCCATCCGGCCGAACTGGCTCCGGTGGATCCGCAGATCAAGCTGTTTGGGACTCTGTAGGGCGAAAAAGGGGGCCTAATCCTTTTCGTTCTCCTTCTCGTCCTCCTGCACCTGCACCAGACTCCTGCACCTAATCACGGCAATTTCATGGATTGCCTGCGATAGTCGTTCCGGAGAGCGGGATGAGTACGAGGAATACAGTGCAGGTGCAGGAGGAAGAGTAGGATTAGGATAAAGATGAGAAGCGCGTTGCTGCGCTGCGGCCTGCTCTGCACGTAGGGCTCCCTTTTCCCCGTGCCGAATCGCCCTCCATACGCTACATTTTCCTCCTGTTTGCATGGGCGCGGAGTAATCAATGAAAGTCGCAATCGTCGGTGGTGTTCGGACTCCTTTCGTGAAGGCGGCAGGGGTGTTCTCGCGCTACTCGGCGCTCGATCTCGGCAAGCACGTTGTTGTCGGATGTGTTGAGAAGCTTGGGCTCGATGCAGCACGCATCGACGAGTTGTACTTCGGCACCGTGCTGCTCGATCCGCGAATTCCGAACTTGGCGCGCGAGATCGTGCTGCGCTCTGGGCTTCCGAAGTCAATCGTTGGAAACTTCTCCGCCAACAACTGTGCAACCGGACTGGTTGCCGCTAGCGCTGCCTCGGAGGCGATCCAGAGCGGCCGAATCTCGTGCGCGCTAGTCGGCGGCAGCGAGTCGATGTCGCAGCCGACCCTGACTTTTCCGCGCAAGGGCGAGCAGTTCTTCATCTCTCTCAACAAGGCTCGCTCGCTCGGGCAGAAACTCTCCAAGCTGTTGGCCTTCCGGCCTGGATTCCTCGTTCCTCAAGCTCCCAGCCCGAAGGAGCCATCGACTGGGCTGACCATGGGGCAGCACTGTGAGCTTATGGCGCAGGAGTTCGACATTCATCGCGGTGAGCAAGACGCGCTCGCTCTTCGCAGCCATGCCAACGCCGCAATAGCGAGGTCAGAGGGAATTCTCGCGGCTCAGATCTTGCCCTTGGGTGATGTGGCAGAGGACAACCTGATTCGTGGCGATACCTCGATTGATAAGCTTGCTTCGTTGCCGCCGGTCTTTGACCGAAGCGTGCGGGGCACCATCACTGCGGGGAATGCGAGCGCGTTAACCGATGGGGCCTCGGCCGTGTGCCTGATGTCAGAAGCTGCCGCGCGTGAGCAGGGCAGGGAGGTGCTGGGCTACCTGGATGGAGTTCAGTTCGCGGCGCTCCCGCCAGGAGACGGGCTCTTGATGGCTCCTGCCCTGGCGTTGCCGCAGCTCATGTCCAGACTTGGATGGAGCCTGGGGCAGGTCGATATCTTCGAGATTCACGAGGCGTTCGCGGCGCAGGTGCTGTGCAACATGCGTGTGTGGCGGGACGGCTGGCCGCGCTACCCGAAGGTCGCCCCGATCGGCGAGATTCCGGAGGAGAAGCTGAACGTGTTTGGCGGATCGATCGCACTCGGTCACCCCTTCGCCGCCACTGGCGGAAGGCTGCTTATTAACGCGCTGCAGGCCCTGCGCGCCCGCGGCGGGCGCCGAGCGGTTATCAGCATCTGCGCAGCAGGTGGCGGCGCGGCTGCGGCTGCGGTCTCCTTGCCGTAGTGTGCAGTGCGCCGACAGTCGGGCTGTGCATCGGGTAATTACCCTGTTCTGAGGGGCAAAAAAGAGGGACGCCTTTAGCGCCCCATCTCTTTTTATCCTGCCTTCAAGCTGGATTTAGTAATCGAATCGGTCTCCCGAGGAGCCTGAGGCTCCTGACGATCCCGAGCCTCCGCTCGACCCTGAGTAGCCGCTTGAGCCTGTGCTGCGACCACTGTTGCTGCGGTAGTAAGGGTCGCGGGCCTGATTGCGGCGGATCTCATCAATCTCTCGCTGCTGCCGTCTGATCTCCTCTTCTTGACGGCGGATCTGTTCGTCCTGAGCACGGGAACGGCTCTCTTGCCTGTCTGACTGGCCGCCGATAAGGGCGCCTCCTAACGCTCCTGCTGCGGCGCCGATTGCGATACCCCCGCCGGTGTGACCGGTCTGGTTTCCTACGATGGCACCGAGTCCAGCACCGAGAGCTGAGCCGGTTAGGGCGCCAGTCTCAGCTCCGGAGAGCTGAGGCCCATTCTGTCCGCAGGCTGTGAGTGCGAGCGCCGCTGTGGCGACGAGAGGGACAAGGAACGTTCTTCTCAACATACGGTTATCTTCCAACAAAGAGAGCCCTAAAGCTTTTGCCTGAGGCTGTTGCTCAGGGTACCTAAGGTAGCGCCAGCGACCGAGCTCCGCAATGCGCAGCTCTTCGGGCGCTTGTTCAATCACTCTAGTGCATTTGGTAGCAAAGCTGCGCGATGTCCGCGAGCCGAAAATTAGCATGTGCTAAAGAGCCCACAAGCGGGGGTCGGGAACGTCAGAAAGGGATCGCGCTGCCGAGAGGCCTCTAAGCCATTGATAGTATTAGCTAAAAAGCGGAGCCAAAAAACCCCTCAAGAGCTTTGTCTTTCCAGCCGTAACTACAAGCATCGGGGACAACACCCCTCCAGTTGTAGCAGCTGTTGCAGTTTATCCGCTGTGCCTTGCAGTTGCAGTACCAAACAATCGTGTTCCAGCAGTTAACCGTGTCGTAGCTGTTTCCGCAGTCCGGCCTTTCTAGACAAAGGCAGGTCGGTAGCCGCGGGAGCTGTTGCGGTCGATGTCGAAGCCAGACGGCGATGAGCCGTTAGGTTCTTGTCAAAGGACTGACGGGAGGCATCGATTATTTCAAGGAGGAATATACTGTGCCAATAACCATTAACTCGAACTTGGCGTCTCTGAGAGGTCAGAGACTCCTATCAGCCTCGTCAGACCAACTCACGAACGTTTACGCTCGTTTGAGCTCCGGTCAGCGCATCAACAGGCCCAGCGACGACGCTGCCGGCTTGTCGATTGCGGAGTCGTTGAAGGCCAACCAGCGCATCGCGGGTGTCGCAATCCGTAACGCGCAGGATGGTATTTCGACGATTACCATCGCTGACGGCGCACTCGGCCAGATCGGCCAGGTGCTCGCTCGACTAGCTGAGCTTTCTGAGCAGGCTGCAAACGGAACGTACTCTGCGCAGCAGCGATCTGCGATGCAGAATGAGTTCGTTGCCCTGGGCTCTGAAATTGAGCGTATCGCTACCACGACTACGTTCAACGGAGTTGCGCTCCTGTCGGGCAACTCGCAGCTCGTGCTGCAAGTTGGCTTCGACGCTGCCTCAACGTCCCAGATCATCGTCAATCGGCTAGAGGGAACTCTCGCCGGTCTCGGCCTCTCTGGCGAGGGGCTCTCGGCCCTGACGTACTCGATCTCGGGCGCTACGGCGGACGTAGCTCAGTCTGCTGCGCGGCTAGCGCTTGAGGGCGTGAACAACGCCATCACGTCGCTGACTACGCTTCGCGGACAGCTCGGAGCGGTCGAGTCGCGCCTCCTCACGGCAGTCAACAACCTCTCGGTTGCACGAGAGAACTTTGCTGCCGCTGAAAGCCGAATTCGCGACATAGATGTCGCGCAGGAAGCTGCGGAGCTGACTCGTCTCAACATCCTCCAGCAGTCTGGTGCTGCGGTGCTCGCTCAGGCGAACGCTCAGCCTCAGCTGGCTCTCTCACTGCTGCGTGGATAGTGAAGCTGGGCGGCTCGCCGCATAAGGCGGGCCGCCCGTTTCTCTTCCGAGATTGACGTGACAATTTTGACCCGTTAGCGACAAAGGACCTTCCGCCCGGGCGAGCCGGGCCGGGAGTTGCTCCGCAGAGCACTCGCGAGCGGTTGCCGGGTCGGTTCACGTTGTTTGACCCCGTTGTGGTAAGTCCTTTGTCGTGGGGTGCGGAGCCAAAAACTCCGCACCCTTTTTTGCCCAAATCACTCCTCGACCAGCGAACAAAGCCCCGCACCGGGAACGGCCCCGGGAACGGGTCCGGCACCGCCCCCAGAAACGAACAATACGGGCGAGATGGGTCTTTTTGACAGGGATTTTCGGAGCCGTAACCGTAACCGTAACCGGAGCCGTGGCCGTTCCCGCTACCGCGCAGGGGCGATCTGTTAGAGTTAAAAAGAAAGCCCTCGGCGACGATCAGATTCCCAAGGTCCAACAGCTAGTTACGCTACCCGCAAAATCATACTCAAGAAAAAATTGCCGCCTGCCGTAACTTCCTTTGTAGCAGTTGTGGTGTTGCAGTACAGGCAGTACCGAAGTTTGGTTGTAGAAGTTACCCCAGTGGTTCTTTGAAGTCCTGATTTCGTACTCCTCCATAACTCAAGCGGAGCAGGGATGCGCTGTTTGGGGGATCGGCACGCACACTCGGAGCAGGCTCAAAAGGCTTGCGCCGCTGCGAACGGGAAACCGTTACATAGTGCCATTGTTGTTCAAGGAGGAATAAGTCATGGCGATTACGTTAGGCAATAATATTGCGTCTCTCAAGGCGCAGTCCCGACTGGCCAAAACCGACCTGGCCATCAATAAGACCTATGAGAAGTTAAGCTCTGGTCTTCGAATCAACACGGCGAGCGATGACGCTGCGGGTCTCGCAATCGCCGATGATTTGAGGGCCAAGATTCGCATAGGTCAGGTCGCAATCCGAAACGCGAAC
This sequence comes from uncultured Bdellovibrionales bacterium, assembly GCA_964413875.1. GTDB lineage: Bacteria > Bdellovibrionota_C > UBA2361 > UBA2361 > OMII01 > OMII01. The sequence continues at coordinate 6,522 of CAYPUA010000004.1, read as the reverse complement.
GACGGCATCTCGACCGTGGCGATCGCGGACTCAGCGCTCAGTGAGATTGGAGGCGTTTTATCGCGCTTCGCAGAGCTCGCCGAGCAGTCCGCCACCGGCACGTTCTCTGCGATCCAGCGTTCCGCGCTGCAGAGCGAGTTTACGGCGCTTGGCTCGGAAATCGAGCGAATCGCCAACACGACTGAGTTTAACGGGGTTAAGATCCTGTCGAGCTCAAGCGCTCTCACACTGCAGGTCGGGTTCGACTCAACGGCGAATTCTCAGATCACGTTCAACAACGTGACAGGGACGCTCGCCTCTCTGGGGCTCGCTGCCTCTGGCTCATCGGCGCTCACGTACTCACTCAATGCGAATTCGCTTGAGCTGGCGCAGAGCGCATCACGCATCACGCTCGATGCTGTGAATGGGGCAATTCAGTCCCTGGCACAGACGAGAGGCGCCCTCGGAGCGACTGAGTCGCGCCTGCGCCTGGCGGTCAGCAACCTCTCGGTCGCTCGCGAGAACTTCGCAGCAGCCGAGAGCCGAATTCGCGACCTGGACGTCGCGGAGGAGGCCGCCAACCTGACGAGACTCACGATCCTGCAGAATGCAGGCGCGGCGGTTCTCGCGCAGGCCAACCAGGCTCCGGCCCTCGCGCTCAAGCTCCTGAGCTAAGCGCGTAGGCTACTGCCTTGACGAGCGGGCCCGGTGCGGGGGCGAAAGCCCCGCGCGCCGGGCCCGTAGTCTTTGGGCCATTCGCCCCGCACCCCGTACCCGGCACCGGGAACGGCCCCGGTTCCGGGAACGAAAAATCACGGCAGCTTAATGTGTTTGTGAGTTGCTCCGAAGAAAACGCGCTATTTCCCCATGGCATTAATCGCTGGCCGCCTGTTTCCTAATCTTTCTCTTCCTCATTTTTGTTTTCCTCCACTTTCAATGAATTCTTCGTTCTCATCCGGGTAATCCGATACGAATATCGTCGGCAAATTTGGGAGATGTTCTGATTATGAGCAGGAGTCGGTGCAGGTGCAGGAGAAAAGGAAGGATTAGGATGAAGGTGAGGAAGGCTATGCCCCAATACAATCTGCTTTGAGACTTTATATGTTTTCTGCAGGGCGTATGAGAGTTGTTTCCGGAGTCGGAGTCGGAGTCGGAGTCGGAGTCGGAGCCGGAGCCGGGACCGTGGCCGGAGCCGTTGCCGTTCCTGGGACCGGCGGAAAAGAAATGGCGGCGAATGAAGCGCCTGTCTCGTGGGGTGGGGGTGTGATACAGGTATAGAGTGTCCTTTAACCCCAACCATTCGTCCGCTCTGGACTACCGCCGTGACATAGACGGGCTGCGGGCTTTTGCCGTTTTGGGAGTGGTGCTCTTTCACCTCTTTCCAGCGACGCTCCCAGGCGGGTTCGTCGGAGTCGATGTTTTCTTCGTCATCTCGGGGTTTCTCATCAGCAGGATCGTCTGGGACGACATCGATCGTGGGCGATTCTCGCTGCGGCTCTTCTACTCGAGGCGTGTGCGGCGCATCTTCCCGGCGCTGGCTGTCACGCTCGCGGCAACGCTCGTGGCAGGAGTCGTGCTGCTTTTTAGCGATGAGCTCGCTATCCTCGGCAAGCATGCTTTCGCCGGCGCCTTCTTCTCGTCGAACTTCGTGCTGTGGAGCGAGAGCGGCTACTTCGACACCATCTCAGAGCGGAAGCCGCTGTTGCACCTCTGGTCGCTCAGCATCGAGGAGCAGTTCTACCTGGCGTGGCCGCTGCTGCTCTTTGTGATCTCCCGCATACGGCTGAGCTTCCTTCTCTTCGCAGCGCTTGTTGTGGGGGGAAGTCTGGCCTTGAGCGTGTCGCTCACTGGCTCTGATCCGACCGCTGCGTTTTACAACCCTCTCGGAAGGTTCTGGGAGCTTGCGTTGGGAGCTGCTGCGGGCTGGCTCGTTCGGCGGCACGGCACGATGCCGGTCAACATCAGCTCCTGCGCAGCCCCGGTTGCGATCGTGGGAATCATCTCTGGCTGCATGATAATTTCGGAGTCTCTGCCCTTCCCAGGGTGGTGGGCGCTTCTGCCAACGGTGAGCACGGCGATCGCCTTGTGCTGCGATCCATCGGCGTTCGGTTCGCGCGGTGTGCTCGGGAGCAAGCCACTCGTGGCGATCGGACTCATAAGCTACCCGCTCTACCTGTGGCACTGGCCGCTCTGGTCGTTCACCTACATGCAGCTTCACGGGACTGTTCCTCTGGCGGCGAGGCTTTTAGTGCTCGGAGCGAGTTTTCTGTTCGCTGCGTTGACCTACTGGCTCGTTGAACGACCGGTGCGGCGCCGTCCGGCAGGCGCGCGAACGGTAGCGGTTCTGGTTGTGGCTGTGTTCTCTCTCGGCGCAGCAGGGCTCGCTGCGTGGCGCTTCGACGGATTCCCTCAGCTTCGGCAGGGGGAGGTTGACGCCCCGTTTTTGAGCGGAAAGATCATGGACCTCGATGACTGGTTCGCAGTCGTGCGCAACAAGACGTGCCACCTGCAGACCGAGCACGAGGTCGAATTTGCGCCGGAGTGCGTGGAGCAGCAGCGTCCGATGGTAGTGCTGTGGGGAGATTCGCACGCGAGCGCTCTCTACCCTGGGTTGCGAGAGCTGCAGCAATCACGTGACTTTGGCCTCACGCAGTGGACGCGGGCAGCATGTCCGCCATTCCCCGAGTCGAGGTCGGCGATTGGGCGCTGCGATGAGGTCAACGCTCGCACGTTGCCGGCCGTTGCGCAGCTGCAGCCTGACGTGCTGGTGTTGCACGCCAGCTGGGTTGACCCCAACTATCCCAACACGGTTTCGGAAGTGCTGTCCAAGAGCGAACAGCTGTTCAAGCAGCTAAAGCTGGCGCTGCCGCGCACAAAGATCGTCGTGATCGGCCCGATGCCGTCCTGGAACCCATCGTTGCCGGTTATGCTTAAGGAGTACGTCGCAGAGCACCATGCCCGACCGCCGCTCTACATGCCGCGGCTGGACGACGAGGAGCTGCGCGATCGCCGCGCAGTTGACAGTGGTTTGCAGCGACTCTGCAGCGAAAATGGAATTCACTACATCTCACCAGAGCGAGTGCTGTGCGAAAACCTGACGTGCCGCACCCGGCTCGACGATAGCTCTCCCGAGTCACTCTTCGTCTGGGACCCGCGCCACCTGACACCTGCAGGGGCGAAGTTTTTTATTGGGCAGGTTGGGGAGCAGCTGTTGCCGTAGGGCGGAGGCCGGAGTCGCTGCTCCTGGTGGGAGAGGGGATCGGGTGCGTTCGTGTTCATGAACACGTGAACGTGTACCCGGCCCCGGGAACGGCCCCGGCTCCAGGAACGAAAAATTACGGCCGATGAATTTGTTTGGTAGGTGTTTTCGGAGCCGGAGCCGTGGCTGTTCCCGTTCCCGGGGGGCTGGGGTAGGGTAGCAGAGACTCTAACTGGCAGTGAGCACTTGTTCTTTATCCCACAAACGCTAGGAAACACGGCGCGCCGTTCGCATCATATCTCTGGCTGTGTATCGGCTGTAAGTAAAGAGTTATGCGGATAAATAGCCAAAATGGTCGTGACGAGCACCCAGCGGGAGCAGCGGGAGCGGCTGTTGCTGCTCTTCAAAACGCCCCGAGCGGAGCTGATAGCCGAGGACCTTTTCCCGTTCCGAAATCCTTTTCGCGCATTCGAGAGCCGCTGGACCGCTCTAAAGCTTCGCTCAATGGAGTGCAGTCGCCGATTGTGCCAACAGCAACCGACCTCCTACGAGATGAGCAGTACGCCCAGAGATACTACGAGGGCAAGGACCCGCAGCATTTTGTCCTGGAGAGCGAAGGACTCTACGCCATCCCCGTCTTTGATAGGAAGGATCTGCATCGCTGTCTTGATCTGCTGGAAGCAAAGAAGCATCTGAACGACGAGCAAGTAGAGGCTCTCAAGGCCATCATGTACACGCGGGCGTACGGAGAGTTCTCCCGGCAGGAGTGGAGCAAGTTGGGGCAATCCGGCGGGGATGCCCAGTCGGATGCGTTCTCTGAGATCGTGCAGCGCATTCCAAAGGAGCGTATCGATTGGGCGATCGCAAAGGCGACTAGCCTCAACGAGCGCGCCGGCATCCGTGTAATGCTGGCCCGGAAGTCGGGGGAGAGCGGGTTCATCAACCCTGAGTTAGTCCCAAGCGGTCCTGTGGTCTTTATCAAAGGGAACCCGGTGCTAGACCCGAATGTAGAGACTCCGTATTTTCGCAAGCAAGTAGAGGAACTAATAACAGTTCCTGAAGGTGCTCAGACTTCCCGAGCCACGATCTTTCTCTCCGACATTCACATCAAAGGAAGCAGGGGGGAGGAGCGTAATTTCAGCGCAGCGCTTGAGACCTTAGCCAAGAGCCCGCCGCAGCGCCTCATTATCGGCGGGGACATAATTGACGCCGTGGGCTTCAGGGGCGTCTGCGATCGAATCGGCCGAGCCATTGCTGATCCGCGAGAATACCTGAAGGCACTCGAAAAAAATGAGCGTGACCTCTTTTTGTCGGTCGCAGCATCACGCCTACGCTCGAAGATTGAGGGGAGCCTGACTCCTGGCGAGGTCTCGTCGGTGCGGAGGCAGATGATCATCGACCGCATGCAAGACATTCAAAAGAAGCTGCCCGACACTAAGATATTGCTCCTGCTCGGCAACCACGACATGCCGAGACTCGAAACCGCCTTACCCATGAGGCAGGATGCTCAGCAGCGCGGAGTCCACAACATCCTCGGCGTGAGATTAGAGGTGACCGAGGTTCCAACGATCAGCCTTCGCAACGGGCAACTAGCTGATGGCTGGCTTCGTTCGTTCCGGAGTGACCTCCGCGTGGCGCTTGAGTCCAACGGGGCAATCGAGCAGAGCTTGAAGAAGTTTGACGCACTCACAGATATGCAGATACTCCAGGTCGCTCGCATCTTCTACCCGATTAAAGGTGAAAAGCTTGAGAGGCTCCACGAATTCTTCTACTACGACGAAAGCTGGGCCAATGAGCTACAGTCAGATCTTAAGTGCTTGGGCATCAAGACACTAAACAAGCGCTCCGACAAGTACTACGAAGTCGATCTCGGTGCGACTGAGAAGCCGCAGAAGGGGTTGTTGTCGCATCAGCCCCTAGAGAGTGGAGATAATCTCAATCGCGTCATTCTTGAGAGGCCGATGATCTCTGGTGGGCAGACCAAGTGGCCTGACGGAACCCGCTTCGTTGTCGCGTTCGATCAGCATGCTGCGTGCACCGTCATTATGGACCGCGACGGCAGCTCGGTGTCGGTGCACCAGGTGGGCAGCCTCACTCCGAATTCGAACCCGGGGCAGCGATTCATGTGCGCGGTGATGGACCCCGACACCGGGAGCCTTTTTCACCTGACCTTCGCTGACGAAGATGGCAACTTGTCGGGGCTGCGCTTAGCTGACTATCGCCAGCTCCAGTACATCCTGCCGCAAGTAGACCCGAACGCACCAGCGTCGCTCGCGTCGACCACGGGCAAGTTGACAGACAAGTTGGCTACGGACCCGCTTACTGCGGCCTAATGGTAATGACCGCACCCGGCCGCGGCTTCTTGTAGGTGTGCCACGCCGAGCCGCCGCGCTGGAAGATCTCCCAGTACTTGCGGCCGTGTCCGCTTGAGCCGGGGGAGAGGGCGATGTCGCCTTCCTGCACGTTGAAGCTGCCTGAGGCAACGGTTACCGACATCTCGACGTCGTTGATCGCAACGCGCACGCGCTGACCAGGAGTGAGCCCTTCGAGCACGGCAGCGCCCTCGCGCATCGTGGTCTTTAAGTTTCCGAACGAGTCGATGTACCCAACGGCGGCTGGCGGCGGGGGAGGGATGACGTCGAGCGGGTTTAGCTTCTCAACGAGGAAGTCAGTCTGGCCGCGCGCTGCGCGCCCGACGAGCTGCGGGAAGTTGTCGCGCGAGCGGAACTGCGAGCCGCCTGTGTCGACTGTGATCGTCCACAGCTCAGCTAAGTCTTCACGCACGAACGAGAGCGAGTAGCCGGAGTTGACCGCCATGATCTTCACGCCGCTCTTGAGCACACCGTACAGGAAGCCCTCTCCCTCGTTGTTCGTTCGGGCCTCGCGGCGGTCCTTGCGCGGAGCGCAGTTGGCGTAGATCAGAGTATCGCTCGGGCGCAGCGCGTTGGTCTGGTTGCCGAGCTGGGCAACCACAAATCCGGTCGAGACCGTATCGAACGACTTCACCGAGGTGATGTGCCAGTGGTAGTCGCCGGGGATCTGGGCGGCGAGAGCCGAGACAACCTCAGCGCAAGCAAGGTCGCCTGGGGCATAGTCCATAACCATGTGAATGAGCTTCTGCATACAGCCTCGCTAGACTCAGATAATTTTCCAAGATCCGACCGCTCCAAGGGTACCAAAGCAGCGATCCTTAGTCGCGAAATGACTGCTACTTTCCGTCAGGAGAGAATTCGGATTAGGACAGATTCAGACAGGTGGGAATAGCCTCCAGCCTTCTCTCTCGGAGAACGTGGCGTAGCACCTCCCATAGATTTACCATGTGGCGTGCCCCTTCTTCCGTCCAG
>CAYPUA010000003.1:8888-126041 GCA_964413875.1 uncultured Bdellovibrionales bacterium | reverse complement strand
GAGAAGGGTTTTCGGGCAGGGACTATCCAGCACCTGCCGCGACGGTACCTACAGCTTAGTTTACGAAGATCGACTGACCTTCCTCGTCGACAACATCCTCGTAGTGCAGCGGTCGAGCGCACTCTAGCTGTGAGCGCACTCGCCGTACCTGCTGAAAGACCTCTTCCAAGTTGTCGGTGTACGAGAAGACCAGCACGAGAAAGAAGTCGTTCAGAGTGGCCCCAATCTCGTTGAGGGCAACGAGCAGCTTGTCGACCTTTTCAGGCCCATTCATGTTGTCGCACTGCGCCAGCCAAGACAGCGCCGATTTCGTCGCGCCGCTGCACACCTTCTCCCTTATCGTGGTTCTCTGACGCATAACCCCTCCTCTCCCGAACCTATGTTCCTGTTATGCGCAACGCCCCGCAAAGCGTTTCATCTTCCGCGCTGCAGCCTCTGCCGCTGCTCATTTGGATGTGCTGCTCGCACGCCTCGCGCGCGGAAGACAGGAGCCAGAAAATACAGGTCCGAAGAAAAACCAACTCCTCGCCTCGCCCTAAACCGTGGTAAAAAACCCAAAACGCACAGGTTCGACATGAGCGGCACAACAGAAAATTCCTGCGCCGAAATTGGGCGCGTCCTCGCGATCGGTGAGCTGCTTTGGGATCTCCTGCCGAGCGGCAAGGCGCTCGGTGGAGCGCCGGCTAACTGCTGCTTCCGGCTCTCTCAGCTCGGAGTCCGCGCGCGCATGGCCACTCGAATTGGCAGGGACTCCCTCGGCGAGGAACTCGCCTCGACGCTCGCCCACAGAGGCTTTGACCTCTCTCTCGTTCAGCGCGATCCGTCCTTGCCGACGGGAACTGTCGATGTGCGCCTCAGCGCCGACGGAACCCCTGATTTCACTATTAACACCGGCGTTGCCTACGATGCACTTGAAGCATCTCCCGAGCTGCTCTGTGCCACAGAGGAGAGCGCACTTCTGTGCTTTGGGACGCTCATTCAGCGAACCCGTCCAGCTCAGGCTGCGGTTCTCACACTGCTCAAAGCTGCTCCACAGGCTATTCGATTTCTCGACATCAACCTGCGAAAGGATTGCTACTCGCGCGACACAATCGGCGCATCCCTCGAACATGCCACGATTCTCAAGCTCAATTCGGGCGAAGTCGACACGGTTGCGCGGCTCCTTGGGCTTGACGCGAGCACTGAACGAGAGCGCGTGACAGAGCTACTAAACCTGTTCGAATTGGAATGCGTGCTCGTCACCCGCGGCGCCCACGGCGTGTTCGCCCTGCACCGCAGCGGCGAAGAGGTCGAGCTGCCTGGAATCTCGGTAACGGTCGCAGACACAGTCGGATCGGGCGATTCATTTTCAGCCGGGTTCATAGCTCGGAGACTCGCCAACGCTCCGCTGGCCGAGTGCTGCCGCTTCGGCAACATCAACGGGGCGCTCAACGCGGCGCGCAAGGGCGGCATGCCCGAGATTTCGCCGCAGGAGCTCGAGGCGTTCGCTGCCAAGCACCCGCTTAGCCCGCACTAGGCCGCCTCGTGTGCGGTTTTTGCCTCCCGACTGCAGATACGTTATGACTCGTCGGCATGGAATCAAACCCATCTCGTCAGCTGCTGGAGTCACTCATGGACGAGGCAATCTCGGAAGCCCAGAAGGCCCAGAGCGCCGGTGAGGTTCCCGTTGGCGCGGTCGTATGGCACGCTGGCAAGATCGTCGGACGTGGACGGAACACCGCAGAGAAGGATGCCCACGTCGTGTCGCACGCTGAAATACACGCGATTACCGACGCTTCCCGGCAGCTCGGTGGCTGGAGACTCAACGAATGCATCCTGTGCGTCACGCTTGAGCCGTGCACGATGTGTCTCGGCGCTATTCGCCTCGCCCGTATCCCGAGCATCGTCTTTGGAGCCGGAGACTCGAAGCAGGGCGCCGTTGGCTCGCTCTACGACTTGAGTCTCGATGAGCGTCTTGGGCCCACACCTCGCGTTATTCGTAATATTAGGCGAGAGGCGTGCGAGACCCTTCTCAAGGACTTTTTTAAGTCTATCCGGAACTAATTGCTACTTGAGGCCTCGATTTTAGCTGGCGTCTTACTGGACGTCGCTTGCGCGCAGGCCGTGCTTGTTTTCGCGCTCCCACCAAAGAGCTGGAGCTTTCTTCATCCGCTCCTGAACCTCTTTTGAGAAGAGCTGCGTTGCGGAGGTCATCATCTCAAGACCGACCTGAAAAGTGCTGACGTGCAGAGTTTGCTCGCCATCCTCAACTGCCCTGCGTGCCTTCTCCGCCATCTCGGCGCGAATCTTGGATATGATCTCTTGGGGGATGAATGCTCTTGAGAAGAAGTGGCGGTCGTAGTGATTGAGGCAACCGTGCTTTAGGTAGCGAGTGGCGCTTGTCTTCGGCTTTGTGCCTTCCTCGCGCTCGCGGCAGAACTGCTGCACAAGACGCTGCAGCTCCGCCAGGGGGACCGGACTGCCGTTAGAATCTACAGCGCGAGCTGCGACTACCACTTTCACCGACTCTGGAGACGAGCGAATTGCACACACATCCATGATAGAGGTACGTCCGCTCGGCTCAAGGGTCTTGTACCGTAGGTGCTTCTCAATATCGGTGGTTACTATCACCGATATGTCTACTTTGTGCCCGGTAGGTTGCGTTCCCTTGAACGGGCTGCCGTAGCCGAACTTCATCAGGTACTGGCGCAGCTCGTACTCGAATACCGTCATGTCGGTTCGGCGCACACCACAGACCTCGAAAGACTTCTCGGCAGCTTTGTCTCTATCTCCGCCAAGCTCGCCATCCTTCTTCTGGTGCGGGCTAAGCTTATCTAGATGATTCGTATGGAAGTCCGATTTGGTCATGGTGACCAAAGGAGCCATCAGGTCGTCGATCGCTTTCTGGGTGGGGTCGTGGGGAGCTTTTTGGAGCACGTTTAAGACCGCCTCATCGAGAACCTCTTCGTAGCGTCCCTGCAAGAACGCGCGTCGCAAGAACTCGTAGCTTTCGTGGTCTGACCACGGCATCGGCCGGCTCTCAGCCTCACGGCGAAGCCCTTCGCTAATCGCCTCGCGCAGGAACACATCCACATTACAGCTCGCTGGAGACGCAGCTACCACCTCTCGGAAGAGCTGACGGTAGGAGATGTAGTCGTGCAGCTCCACCTCACTTATCCAACCTGCGGTGCCTTCCGGAAGGTCGCCCGTGTTCACACGGACGTGCAGCTCGTTGTTGAAAACAACCAGCGCGCTCTCAAACCTGCGGACCAGATCCGCGGCCTGCTTAACATAGCCGCTCGCAAAACCGCCGCGGGTTAGGTCCAGCTCAAGGCAGGAGTTTCTATCGAGAACGTCCTCAACTAAGTGCAGCAGCAGCTTGAGCCGCTCAGGCGGAATAGTCGACGAGAAAACGCCAAAGTGCTCGGTGAAAGAAGGCAGCTTATCGTCCTCAGTCCGCTCAGCCGTTCTCGGTCGAGTGTCGCAGAGTGTAAGCACCGACAGTACATCTCCGTGGATGTCACCGAGAGCCTCCCTTAGCTTCTTGTCCCTGGCGATGATGACCGCTGTGTGGAACTCATGAAACTCAGTGCCCCAGCCGAACTTGTGAATCTCCGGCGCTCCGGGGTGAGCCGCAAAAATGCGGTCGAGCGCATGAGAGCCGAGGCGGTGTCCCAAGTCGTGCAGCAGAGCAACGCACTCGAGGACCTCGAACTCGCGTTCAGTAAGCTCGTTTCGGATGTCGGAATTGAGAGAGTGGACCTTAGCGGCAGCGTGCTTGCTGTGGCTCAACCGATCGACGTCAGCCTGGGCGAAGAATCGGGTGAATGCAGCCGCGCTGTTTGGCACGTTCGCGAGCTGCTGCATGCAGGGGAGCGTTGCAATGAGCGCCGCTCTCGGGCTGAGCTTCTCAAAGTGGTCCCCCATCTCCTTTGCGAACGTCTCGCGCCGAGGCAAGGCCGGGAATTCGTCGCTGTGGCGCCCGATGAGACCGACGCACGAGATGCACGGTATGTTGTCCCTAATTGCGCCGACCTGCGCGACCGTGTCCGGTGGGCACACACCCCCAGGGCTTAGCGGCCGAGCAAGTGAAGACAGCGAATCAGCCAGCTCTGTGGTTAGTCGCTTGTATTGAATTTTGGGATGACTGGAGGCGTCGGCGGATTGGCCGTGTTCGGCTTGAGGGAGGGCTTGATTTCCTCTCTGAGCAGCAGGCATCTTGGGACCACCAGACAGTTACGTGTCAGCGGAAAGGCTCCCCTCAAGCGACGCAACTCAAGGACCCCTCACCCAGTCTCCCAGACTACGCTTGCAACTAGCCGTAGGCTTTCTTCAAAGCCCGGAGCTACTCACAGATCTTCCGGGAGGACTTACGATTTTTTACTGAAGCCTCCGATCATAGTCAACAGCTTTAAAGTTGTTAAAGTTCAGTTGCGAACACTTCCGAGCAACATTTTTAACCTAAACAACACAGGCCCAGGCCTAATAGCTCCTGTCCGTGCGCATACCGACTGGAAACAACCTGATCGAGACGCTCCCTTAAACGGCAGGAACGGTAGCAGGAGAACGAGGTCTTGGGAGGGAAGAAAGGAGTCAGATAAGGGGGGGGATCGGAGAGGAAGGGATTCGAACCCCCGATACCGTTTCCGGTATACCTGATTTCGAATCAGGCGCCTTCAGCCACTCGGCCACCTCTCCAGAGGGGTGTCTCATAATCCCGCCAATAGCCCGTGGAGGCGCAGCATATTCGCGGATCAGAGTGCCAGGGAAGGTATATGGGCTCCGTAGGGAAGTCAACGCTAGTGGCCCGTGCCGTCGCCTGGTTTGGCGCACCAATTCTCGCTACGAAAGCGTTAGGTCACATGGCGGGAGAAGACCCAGAAGGAAGCAATCCACTAGAGATTCCGAACCGTTGCGACACGAAAACTAGGGAGGCTCTCTGGCTAGTTAGGTCGGCGCTGAGTTCACCAGGTGCGTGCGCACAAGAGGGCCCGACTCGGCTCAGTCGCGCTCCATGGTAGACGCTCAGTAAGTAACCAGCGAATCCACCCTCACCGCCCCCAGCCGCTCCCGCCCATGCAGCCCGGCGAGCTCCAGCAAGAAGGTGAACGAGACAACCTCTCCGCCAACTCGAGTAACGAGGTCTGCCGCAGCGAGGCATGTGCCGCCGGTGGCGAGCACGTCGTCGACGATCGATACCCTCGCCCCGCGCGGGACGGCACCGCGCTTCATCTCGAGTGAGTCTTTGCCGTACTCAAGTCCGTACTTCACCTGCTCCAGGTCTCCGGGGAGCTTGCCGGGCTTGCGCGCGATGACGAGCGGCAGATTGAGGTGCAGCGCCATCGGAGCCCCGAAGAGGAAGCCACGAGACTCAACCGCCACCAGCATCTCTGCGCGAGCCTGCTTTGCAGCTTCAGCCATCTGCTCCACCGCGACCCTGAATGCCTTCGGCGCAGCAATGAGCGGCTGAATATCTCGAAAGAGGATGCCAGGCTTCGGGAAGTCAGGCACCTCGGCGATGTATTCTCGTAGGTCTATCATGCAGCTCCCTTATCGCGATCTGTGCTCCTAAGCCAAGGGCGGATCGCTTGCCGCCCCCCTCTTCCCTAACGTCAATCGCCGATGACTGGCCTCTCATCTATGCGAAGAGGACTCGTGCATTCCTACAGGCGCCCAACAAACTCCGACACCATCCGCTCGGATCCCACTGCCGCCGCCTGCCTGAGAAAAGCCAGGAAATCGAAGTTTGCGCCGTGATCTGCAGAGTCTGAGATGACGCGTGCCACTGCGAAGGGAACTCGCTGTTCGGCGCACACTTGCGCGACTGCCGCTCCCTCCATCTCGACCGCGAGAACGCCTGGAATGAGCCCTAAAAGCTCCTCGCGCTCCTGCGCGGAGTTAATAAAACGGTCACCACTGGCGATGGTGCCGCAGTGAAAGCTCGGCTCGCGAAGAGCCAGCTCTCCGACTGCGCGCACGTACTCGCCGTCTCGAACAACCGAGGCAGCGGCTTCTCTCGCGATGCGCGTCAGATTTGGGTCAGCTGGAATGGCTGAGATGTCGAGCAGCGGAATCTGAAACCGCTGGTAGCCGAGCACTCCCTTGAGGTCGATGTCGTGCTGAACGAGCGAATCAGCGATGACGACGTCTCCAACTCGGGCCTGCAAGCCGATCGCTCCAGCCACCCCGGTAAGGAGCATCGCCTCGACACCAAACGACTGCACAAGCGTAGTTGCTGTTGAAGCGGCTGCGACTTTGCCGATGCGCGAGCAGGTAAAAACGAGCTCGTGGCTGCCGACAGTTGCGGTGAAGAACTCACGCGGTCCGATTGAGCCGACAGACTTGGCGCCGAAGCGCCTCGTGAGGAGCGAGAACTCCTCAGGCATGGCGGCAACGATTCCTATCTTCTTAAAGTTCATGCTCCGAGCCTGGTCCAACGGGCAGCGCCAAAGTTACACCAGCAGGCAACCAACTCAGCTGTCCCACTGGAAGCTTAGTGGCTGCTCTCACCGGAGCCGTTCGCTGCGCGCTTCGCATCACAACCGCCAACCGGAGAGCCCTGGTGCGTTGTCGGCGCCTCGAACTTCTTCGCTGGCTTGCGCAGCAGGTTGTACTTGAGGATGCAGTAAATCGCCCGAAATCCGTCCTTCCAGCCGATCTTCTTCCCCTCGGCGTAGGTGCGGCCGTAGTACGAGATACCGACTTCATAGATGCGGCACCCCATGGCGGCGACCTTGGCAGTAATCTCGGGCTCGAAGCCGAAACGTGCCTCTTCAATGTCGATTGACTGAATGACCTCGCGACGGAAGAGCTTGTAACAGGTCTCCATGTCCGTCAGGTTCAGGTTGGTGAACATGTTGGAGAGCAAGGTGAGGAAGCGGTTCCCCATCATGTGCCAGAAGTACACCACGCGGTGCGGCTGAGCGCCGATAAAACGGGAGCCAAAAACGACATCGGCGCGGCCCTTTTCAATCGGGTCCATCAGGATCGGGTACTCCTGGGGGTCGTACTCCAGATCCGCGTCCTGAACGATGACCACATCGCCGGTGACGTGCTGGAAACCTGTCCTGAGGGCTGCACCCTTCCCCTGGTTCACCTCGTGGTAAAGAATTTTGTCGACCTGCGGGGCGATAACGTTCTTGAGCACCTCTTGGGTGCCGTCCTTCGAGCAGTCGTCGACAATCACGATCTCGATGTCCTTGACCGGAGCGTTTTTTACCGCAGTGACGATCTGCTGGATGGTGGCGCGCTCGTTGTAACAGGGGATAACGATTGAGAGCTTCATGGTGGCGGCTTTCTTGAGGTACCCAGGGGGTATATCAGGTCTCCCCCCGGTTTTAAAGCTAGCCAAGTGATGCAATGCGGCGCTATCGCAGGGCCCTCTACGCCCACGCCCGTTCACCCAAACGGGGTGGCCCGTACGGCAGGGCGCCTGCGCAAGACACACCTCCACAGGGGCTGTGTATGGGTCATCCCAAACCGCCCGATTGAACCCATTTCAGCCAGCCATTTTTTAGCTTCCCGAAACGCCTTTTCTGTGCCCTCTTGAAGCTCCCCTTTGCCTCGCTTGAAACGACCCAAAAGGCTCTATTTTATTGGGTTTCTAAGCGTATTCTCCCCTTGAACTACCAGTCCCCTTCTCCTATGCTCGCCGAATGGAAAATACACAGCAAATCACCCCCATAACGATCGAAGCCGAAATGCGTCAGTCCTACCTGGACTACGCCATGAGCGTTATCGTCGGACGAGCCCTCCCGGACGTGCGCGATGGCCTCAAGCCCGTGCAGCGCCGCGTGCTGTACGCGATGCTCAAGGAAGGCCTCGTACCGAACCGCAAGCACTCTAAGTGCGCGGGAGTTGTGGGTGAGGTGCTCAAGCGCTATCACCCGCACGGTGACATGCCGGTGTACGAAGCTCTCGTTCGCCTGGCCCAGCCCTGGAACCTTCGCTACCCACTGATCGATGGCCAAGGAAACTTCGGCTCGGTCGACGGCGATCCACCTGCCGCCTACCGTTACACCGAGTGCCGCATGACTGCGCTCGCAGAGCGCCTGCTTGAGGACATCGAGAAGGAAACCGTCGACTTCACTCCGAACTTCGACGACTCGACACTTGAGCCCACGGTCCTCCCGTCAGTTATTCCGAATCTACTCGTCAACGGCGCAAACGGAATCGCAGTCGGCATGGCGACCCACATTCCGCCGCACAACCTGACCGAGGTGATTAACGGCGCGCTCGCAGTGATCGAGAACCCTGCCATCTCGCTGCAGGAGCTTCTCGCAATCATCCCAGGACCAGACTTCCCGACGGGCGGCGCGATCTACGGACGCGGGCCAATCATCAGCGCGTACGCAAACGGCCGCGGAATCGTTCAGGTCAGGGCCAAGGCCCACTACGAGAAGATCAAGAACAAGTCGCGTGAGGCTGACATCATCGTTGTTACTGAGATCCCGTACCAGCTCAACAAGGCGCGCCTCATTGAGAAGATCGCCGAGCTCGTCAACGACAAGCAGATTGAGGGCATCTCGAAGCTTCGCGACGAGAGCGATCGCAGCGGCATGCGCATCGTCATCGAGCTCAAGCGTGACGCGACTCCGGACGTCGTGCTCAACCAGCTCTACAAGATGACCCCAATGCAATCGAGCTTCGGCATCGTCAACCTCGCAATCGTCGACGGCAAGCCGGTTGTGTGCTCGCTGCACGACCTGCTCTCGCACTTCCTGAATCACCGTCGCGACGTGGTGACTCGGCGCACTGAGTTCGACCTCAAAAAAGCCAAAGAACGCATGCATATCCTCGAAGGATTCCGCATCGCGCTCCTCAACCTCGACGAAGTCATCGCGCTCATTCGCAAGGCGCAGACCCCTAAAGACGCGCGCGACGAGCTCATTTCGCGCTACAGCCTCTCGACCATTCAGGCCCAGGCGATCCTCGACCTGCGCCTCCAGAAGCTGACAGGCATGGAGCGCCTCGCTATCGAGCAGGAGCACGAAGAGCTCGCCAAGCGCATCGAAGAGCTGCTGAGCATCCTGGCTGACGCGAAGAAGGTCGACGCGATCATCGCGGCCGAGCTGACAGACGTGCGAGAAAAGTTCGGGGACGCCCGCCGCACAGAGATCGTAGACGACGGCGGCGAGATCGACATGAGCGAGATGATCGAGGACGAGGAGATGGTCGTCACGGTCAGCCACAAGGGCTACATCAAGCGTACGTCAGTCACCGAGTACCGCGAGCAGCGCCGTGGCGGCAAGGGCATCATCGGCGCAGCCGCTGACGACGAGGACTTTATCGAGAACCTCTTCGTTGCCTCCACCCTCGCCGACCTGCTCGTGTTCACCAGCCTCGGCCGCATGTACTGGCTCAAGGTGTGGAGCATCCCAGAGTCGGGCCGCACCTCACGTGGCCGCGCACTCGTCAACCTGCTTGAGCTCAAAGAGGAAGAGAAGGTCTGCGCAATTCTTCCGATCCGAGAGTGGAGCGAGAACGCCTGCGTCGCGCTCGCGACTCGCCAAGGCGTCGTCAAGAAGACGGCACTCGAAGAGTTCTCGCGCTCGCGCCGCAACGGCATCATGGCGTGCACCCTCGATGAGGGAGACACGCTCATCGGCGCCAAGATCACGCACGAGGGAGATGACATCATCCTCGCTACCCGTGACGGCATGGCGATCCGCTTCACCGAGGACAACGTGCGAGCTATGGGCCGTGCGGCTCGTGGCGTGACCGGCATCCGCTTCGAGGGCGACGACAAGGTTGTTGGAATGACCGTCATCCAGAAGCCGAAAGAGGGCGCAGCGGTAGGCGAGGAGCTCATGCTCCTCACCGTGTGCGAGAACGGATTCGGCAAGCGCACGCTCGTGAGCGAGTACCGCCCACAGGGCCGTGGCGGCAAGGGCTTGATCGACATCCAGACAGAGGGTCGCAACGGGCCGGTAATCGAGGCAATAACTGTTACTGACAGCAGCGGCTTGATGCTCATCACCTCAGGCGGAAAGATCATCCGCACCAGCGCCAAGAACATCTCGGTCATCGGCCGCAACACGCGCGGCGTGAAGCTGATGGATCTGGACGAGAACGAGAAGGTCGTAGCAGTCGCTCCAGCTCCGCTCGATACCAACGGCACTGAGGATAGCGGAGCCGCTGAGGCAACGCCCGAGGCGGGCCCTGAGAGCTCCAACTAAGGGCTCCTGCTGATGCTCAAGAACGCCGCCAGCATGCACGTTGCCGTTATTGGCCTGGGTGCGTGGGGTATGGCGCTTGCGCTCCACGCTCTGCGCCGCGGCTTCAAGGTCACCGGGTGGCACCACGACCAGGGCGAGGTAGCCCGGCTACTCTCCACCCGCTCGTTTCAGCGCGGTTCGGTGAGCGGGGTCGTTCCGGGCAACCTGGCAGTAACCTCTGACCTCTCGCAGATAGCAGATGCCGACATCACGATCGTGGCGTTGCCCGCTAGCGCCTGGGCAGAGGTAATCCCGAACGTAAAGGCAAAGATCCTCGTTAGCGCCACCAAAGGGCTTGAGCCGACCACCACGTCGACACCTCTCCAGTATGCCACAGGCGCTCTCTCGTTCGAGCAAGACTCCGTAGCCGTCATCTCGGGCCCAAGCTTTGCTTCTGACCTTATGGCAGAGCGCCCAATCTCTGTCGTTGCTGGCTCCTCTTCCGAGAAAACAGCCGCCCTCGTGGCAGAGGCGCTGTCGGGAAACTCGCTTCGCATCTACACATCGACCGATCCCCTCGGCGTTGAATTGGGCGGCATCCTGAAGAACGTCATCGCGATTGCAGCAGGCGTTTCAGATGCCCTGAGCTACGGGCCCTCCGCGCGCGCAGCGCTCATTTCGCGTGGCCTGGCAGAGATGACCCGTCTCGCCGTCGCCCTTGGCGCAGACTCTCAAACTCTCTTTGGCCTCTCAGGGCTCGGTGACTTAGTGATGACAGCCACAGAGAACCAGAGCCGGAATCGCACGGTGGGGCTGCGCCTCGGCGCGGGCGAAAAGATCAGTGATATCACGGCATCTCTCGGCTCTGTGGCGGAGGGCGTCAGCACCGCCCCACTCGTTCAGCAGCTCGCCACAAAGGCAGGGGTAGAGGTGCCAATCACAGAGCACATCTCGAAGCTGCTCGCTGGCGAGATTGCAGCACGCGATCTGGCCGCTGCGCTGCTCGCTCGGCCGCTTCGGAGCGAGTTCTAGCGGAGAAGGGAGGCGAAGCCTTTCTCTGCGGCTCCAGCACAGGGATCAAAGTCTCGGTTCCGCTCTGTAGAAAAGATGGTGAATAGCACTCCTCATCTTTATCCGAATCTTTCTCTTTCTCCTGCACCTGCACTGACTCGTGCGCGTAATCAGGTAATTGCTGCAGGTCGATCCTAATCTTCGTGTCGAAATAGCTTGGTGAGGACAAGGAATTTAGTGCAAGTGCAGGAGAAAGAGGAAGACAAGGAGAACGACAAACGGAGTAGTCGGCTTTTAGTGCCTCGGGGACGGAGCATGCTTTCTATAGAGCATATCGGTCTCCTTTTTCGCCCTTGATACCCGGCGCTCTCGCCGCGATACTCTGCTGACTTACTCTTTTCACGAGGTTCTCTATGGCGATCATACCTGTCCTCCGAGAGATGGCTGTCAACTTTACCATCATCTCAATCCTCGCCTGGCTCGTCGCGCGGCGCCGGGCCAACCTGGATGTGGGGAAGCTCGTGTGTGTGGTCGCCGGCTGGTGGGTTGGCGGGCTCCTGATATCTCTGTACGTGACGCCTCAGGTTGGGTGGCTCTCGGTGCTCCTCACCCACGCTGTCCTGGCCGCTCTCCTCATTTTTCTCTGCGCAACATCGCTCATGCAGGCAGTGATCGTCGTTGCCGCTTTTGCGGTCATTAAGGTGGGAATGGAGACCGGGTGGGGCTCAATCATGAACGCTGAGCTGCCGCAAGTGAAGGCGCAGTTCGCGCCGGAGAAGATCACGCAGGCCGAAAGCAAAAGGTCAGAATAACGAGGAAATGTATGGTGCTAGAGACGAAGCCTGTGGCGCCACCAAGACGAGTCCTAAGAGCAGCAGCACCAACACGGTAATACCTGTGCTGATGTACCCAAGGATTAGTCCTGCCAAAGCCATACCAGCGCCGGAAAAACTCCCCGGGTCACGCTGAATTCGATTCCTGGCGCTGTGTCCGCAGATAATCGCCGGAATGCCAGCGACGGCGCCGAAGCAGAAAATGCTCAGGAGTCCTAAAACAAGGCTCCATGTAGCCGCCGGGGGAGTCGGCAATTGCGTTGGGGGCTGATTGCCCGGTTGAGAGAGGTTCATAGCTTCCGTTTAGTTGGGAGTGGAGGTCGTACTGCTAGAACGATCTGTCGCCCAAAATGAGCGCGAAGAAAAGGGGCAAATAGATTATTGAGGCCTTCAGCAGCCGCTTGGCGTCCTGCACTGACCGAGTTCGGGAGAACTGGACTCCGATCGCAAGCATCACGAGCCCCAGAATTCCCATGCCCCAGGCGTAGAATGGGCCAGCCATCCCGACGAGCGACGGCAGGAGGGAGATCGGAATGAGAATGATGGAGAATCCGACAACCTGGTTAAACGTGCTTCGCCCGTCCGGATGAACGACAGGCAACATCTTGAAGCCGCCGCGCTCGTAGTCGTCCTTGTACATCCACGCAATCGCATAGAAGTGCGGGTGCTGCCACACGAAGAGAATCAGGAACACTATCCAGGCCCCGTAATCGAGGTGCCCAGTAACTGCCGTCCAGCCGCCTACTGGAGGTAGTGCTCCAGGAATAGCTCCTATTACTGTGTTCCACCAAGTCACACGTTTGAGTGGTGTGTACACTAATACGTACAGGAAAACGGTGAGGAGAGAGAGGAAGCCTGTCAGCAGGTTCACCTGCCACGCCAGAATTGTGACGCCCATCAGAACGAGCTGGAGGCCGAACGAAAGCGCCTCGTCAGCGGTAATTTGGCCAGCCGGAATCGGGCGCTTGCGCGTGCGATGCATGAGCTGATCGCTGTCGCGCTCGAGGTAGTTGTTGAGCACAGCGGCTCCGCCTGAGCTGAGCGCCGTCCCGAGCAGCATAATCAGAAAATTGTCTAGGGGCCGCAAGCTGCCGCCAGCGCCCATGAAGAAGCCTGCGGCGCTCATGATCAGCACCATGAGCAGAATACGAGGCTTCGTGAGCGCTACGTACGCCGAAATCTTCTCTTTGTTTAGGGCCAAAAATGCCATGGTTTGGATGGTAGGGAGCCTGCCGGCCAGTGTCAATCTTTCGCGGCGTTCCAGTACACAACAGACGCCTTTCCAACGACTTGCTCCGCTGCCACGTACGGATCGTCCCAAAAGCGCGAGTCAAATGAGTTCGCCCGATTGTCCCCGAGCACAAAGAGGCCTCCTTCCGGCACGAGGAACGTGAGCGCCCCCTTCTGGAAGTAGCTACCCCACTCCGCGTACGGTTCGTACAGCAGCTCTCCGTTGACGAAGACCTGGTTGCCGACAAGCTCGACAATGTCGCCCTCAACACCGATAACGCGCTTGACGAGGTTCTGTTCACTTTCGTCAGCAGGGGTCGTCGGGTTGTCGGTGCGCTTGAATACTACGATATCGCCGCGCTCTGGCTGCGACCACGGAACAACCGTGCGGTCGACAAAGGGCACCCGGAGCCCGTAGCGGAGCTTCTCAACGAGTATGTAGTCGTCGCTTTCTAAAGTGGGTGTCATCGAGCCTGACGGGACGAAGAACGCTTCAACCACCGTTCCCTTAATGAGCAGCGCCCCGAAGATAAAGATGATTGCCAGCCGCGAAGCTAGACGGACCCTACGCTTCGCCCGGCGACGCCACTTGTACCGATCTCGGCACTGTTTCTTGAGCTGAAAACCCCCACCGTGAACCTCGCGAAAACCGGCAGTAAAACCGCTGCTCATCAATGAGCCCGCCATGGTTCCTCCGGACCGACCCTGTTGATGCTCGCCGTTTGAGTGCGGTTAAGGTCGCTTTTCGTCAGGTATGGTGCGCCCAAGGCGCGGGCTAATCAAGCTTCGACAGCTCGTCATCTATCTGGCGCTGAAGCTCCGGCGGAATCCCTGGATCGGCGGCTTTTGGCGCCACTGGACCCGACTTCTTCCGCCTAAAAACGACACCAAGCGCCAACAGCGCTCCGAGCAATAGGAATGTTATGGGCGCGAGCCATGCAAAGCGGCCGAACCCTTCAAACGTTGGCGCAGCCCGGTACTTGTCACCGAACTTCTCAAACACCTGGCTTAGGATCTGCTCGGGCGGAACTCCCTGCTCAAGCTGCGCGCGCATGTCGGCTTTTAGCTCATGCGCTTTTGAAGAAGGACAGTCGTTTAAGGATCGACCCGGACAAAATGGGCTAAAAACCTGCTGGTACATCTCGTACGACTGTTTGTCGAGCGCTTCACTGCGCTCGTCTGCTCGCGCAGGAGCTACGTAGAGGACGAGCAGAGAAAGCAGCGCAGCCCTGACGACGAGAATCATCTTCACAATCCGCTACGCCTCGACAGAAAGGGCGCCAAACTCGGCGCGGTACTCGTCAATGCGTGTCTGCAACGCTGCGTCTATCTGAAACCCCGAAGAATTCGGTTTCGAGAGGTAGGATATAATGTCTGAAATCGTGACTATCGGGTGAATCTTGATGGCGAGCTCCTTTTCCGCCTCTTGAACGGCCGATGCCGCACCTTTGCCACGCTCGGCCCGGTCGACGAGGATAACCACGCCAGCGACCTCAACCCCAACTTTCTCCTTGAGAACGGGAACCACTTCCTGGAGCGTTGTGCCTGCCGTGACAACATCCTCAACAAGAACAACCTTCATGCCCTTGGTCAGTGGAGTGCCCACAAACTCTCCACCTTCGCCTCGCGTCTTCGCCTCTTTGCGGTTGAAGCTGAAGCCAATGTTGGTGTCGAAGTGCTGCTTGAGCGCGATGGCGGTTGAAACGCACAGCGGTATCCCCTTGTACGCCGGACCGAATACCACGTCGGCTTTGTGCAATCCGAGCGACTGGAGCTTCTCGGCGTAAAAGTGCGCGAGCTTCGAGATCTTCTCGCCGTTGTCAAAGCAGCCCGTATTGATGAAGTACGGGGCTTTCCGGCCCGACTTGAGCATAAACTCGCCGAACTTCAGAGCTTGGCTCTGCACGAGAAAGTCTACTACTTGCCCCTTGTTCATCCGGTTACGCTCCCTTCGTTGTTAGTTGGCGCGGCACAATATCGCCCGTTTGGCCCTGGCATTCAACGCGCTCGGCGCTACCATATTTCCCGGTGCGCAGAAGGGCAAACAGAAACGTCGAGCTATTTTCGGTATCGACCACTGAGGAAACGACCTTCCCGATCGCCTCATGCGCTGCGTTCAGCAACGGGGTACCTGGAGCTACCGCTGCTGGACCAACAAGCTGCACCAGCTCGAGCGTCCGAGGCACCTTCCCGATCGCATCGCTGCGCTCGATAACCTCTTGCCCAACGTAACACCCCTTGGTGAAAGATACCGACTCGCGCATTCCAGCCTCCGTCAGGATAATCTCGCCGTTTATCTCCTCCGGAAAGGACGGGATGCCGTTCCTCATCCGGCGCAGCCTGTAGTCGCTCGCCGTCAAACTCGCTCCATACTGTGCCTCCAGCTGAAGAGTGGCATCCCGCGAGGCATCTCCAACAACGAGGCAATCGCTCCCCAGTTCCGCGACTCGCTTCTTGGGGGCGATTAGACAAAGCTTCTGTCCGCCTCCGGCGAGGATATGCTTGGCGTCATCGGCAGAGGCAGCAACGTGCACGAAGCTGCTCTGTGCAGAGACATCCTCAACCAGGACTCGGTCCGCAACTATAAAGCGCTTGAGCGCGGCCGTTACCTCTTCTCGTTGCCCGCCATCGCACACCAGCAGGAACGTCTCCTCCGGCTGCGCAAAGATCGTAAAGAGCCCCTCAACTCGCCCTTGGGCGGTTAACGCGGCTGCTGATGTGCTTTCTCCGGGCTGCAACGTGCGCAGGTCGTTTGAGAGCCGATTGTTCAAGTATCGCCGGGCATCCTTGCCGCTCACGTTGAGAACGATTGCATCGTTGAAGAGAAACCAGGGAGCGCTCATCGAATTACGGTTCCGATCCGGGAGAGCTTGTCCCATGACCAGAAGATCAGCACGGCTTTGCCTTTTATTCGACGCATGTCGAGAAAGGGATCTGTCCAGAAACGGGAGTCTTGCGATTGGTCGCGGTTATCGCCGAGCAAGAGAACGTGGCCAGGCGGGACTATCTTCGGCCCGAAACGTCCCTCTGGCGCGCCCCCCTCTACCCAGCGGGCATACGGCTCCGCAACTGGCTGGCCGTTTATCAGGAGCTGCCCGGCGGATCCCCTGCCGCCCCCGAGCGAGGATCCGGCGGTCACCTCAACGGTGTCACCAGGCAGCGCCACCACGCGCTTAATAATGTGAATGTCAGAATCGTCCCTGTCTGCGGTGCGAGGATCGTCTGGACGCGTGAACACGACAACATCGCCGTGTTTCGGCTCGTTCCACTCGGCCACAGAGTCGGTCACAAATGGCAAGCGAAGCCCGTACCAGAACTTGAGGACGAGGATGTAGTCCCCTATCTGCAACGTCGGCTTCATCGAGCCTGAAGGAATCTTGAACGGCTCAATGACGCAGGTACGAAGTCCGATTGCTATCAGGAAGATAGTGATGAGCGTCCGGAAGAACGAGACGGCCTCTTCCTTCCAATTCTTCTCTTCCTTCGGGTCTACGGGGGATGGCAAGCGGGCTCTCCTGGGCGCTAAGGAGCGGCAGCACTCCTTGCAGGCAGGCTTAAGGTACTAGGGCACAGCGAGGCGCGTCAACCTGCCCCCGGATAGCCGAAAGCCGCATCCGGGGGTTGCCCAGATGCGGCTTCCGCAGTGTTGTAGGAGGAATCGAGAGAGGACCTCTAAGCGCTGAACCCCTGACGCTTGCCAAAGACGACCGTGCTGCAGTCGACCTCAACCTTGGGATCTTTCGACGTGACCTTCGAAACGAAGATTCCTGGCTCGAAGGCGCGCTCCTTGAGGAGCTCTATCTTCTCACGGTCCGGAATCGTCATGTTGGCCTTGATTGAGAAGTTAATCTCGACCACCACGTTGCCCGGGGTGTCGTCAACGATCTTAGTAATCATCCCGTAGAGCGGATAGGTAGAGCCGACCTCTACGTCGCCAAACTTGACCTCGCAGTTTACCTTGTCAAAGAAGTTGGCGGTCTTTGCATCTTCCATTTGAGCACCTTTAAAAAGCTCTACAACCTATACCCCCATGTCCGCAGCGCTTGAGAAAGTGCTTCTGCTTGTTCCAACAAATGGCTAACGCGCTGAAACTTCTGGGCTTTACTCGCTCCGCAACTAAGTGATTCTCTTAGTTTTTCCGGCTTTCCCGCTCAAACATCGCCATGCCAGCGAAGGTGACGGCACACTCCCCGGGGTAATCGACCGCTTGGTCGTACGAAATCAGCGTCACTGCCGGGCGCCGATTGAGGCGCGAGAACAGATCGAGAATCGTGTACATCGTTGGGAAGCCACAAATACGACGAGCATCCCCATCCTCGCAGATGTGGGTGAAAAGAGCTGATGCGTCAAGTCGCTCAATCGCTGAGAGGTACTCCCGATCTCTCGCTGCAACTCTCTCCATTTTTTGTGGAGTCAGGGAGTCTTCATCCCCGAAGCTCTTCCCCACGTGCGCCATGTCCACTCCAGCGATAAAGCACACCTTCTTCCCTGCCGCTTCCTGCTCAAGCACCACTTCACACAGCGCGCCCACAAAAGATTCGTACTCATCTATCTCTTGTGGTGCACGCTGCTCCACGACTGCCTGATGCAAGCTCCCCACCAGAATGGGCGCAATCGACGCACCTGGCTTAACAGTACTCACGAATGGGAGCTGCAATTCAAGGGAGTGCTCTCGCTTGTGGAGAAACTGCTCCTTAAACGATCGCTCGACTCCGTACCGAGCCGCGAGCTTAGTCATAAAATCGATATCGCACGGAAGCTTCCCGAGGGGAGACTCAAAATCTTTTGCGCAGAGGTGGAAGATTCCGGGGCTGTACTGGTGCGCTGTTCCCATCAGGACGTACAGATCGGACGAGGATCTCCGAAGCTCCGGGTACGTCACACCGTAGCAGCGCCCGCCGCGCTGGTAGTCGATGTGCGGTGCGACCAAGCAGGCTACCGCTCCACAATTTGCTTCGCTTGCTGGAGCCTCCGCTAGGTACGAGTCCACGAGCCCCTTGAGCTGCGCAGCTTCCGCAGGGTACGCGCGGCCGGCAAGGGCTGGCGAGCGCACGTCAGCTCTTTCAAACGCTTCACGAGCCTCCTGCCCTGCGGCAAAAAACTTCCCGTTTGCCAGGAAGAGATGCTGGTCGAGGAGCAGGATGAGTTCGGTGAGCGTCTTCTCGGTCAGCCCTTGGGGGCCGAACTGCGCCAAGATCTGCTCACGCGAACGTGAGCCGTCAAGGAGCGAGAGGATCGGGCCCACAGCCGGCACGAGCACCAGAGGCTTCTCCGAGATGCCGAGTGGGCACTGCAGCACGAGCACCCGCTTGCCAGCCGCATCGTGCAGCCGGAGGTCGATTGGCCAGCGAAGTTTCGGGTACGTGTGAGATGCATCCATGCAGGCCTCTTATACTACGCAGTCGCCGCACTGAACGCCAAGCACGATCCGAGCTTCTCCTTGTGCCGATGCCCGCCGGGCTTATACAATCGGGCACGATGCTCTCATCCGTCCGCCTCATCCTTCGCCAACTGCGAGCTCTCGCTCTGGCCGGGCTTGCTCTCTTTTCCCTCTCTGGCATCGGATGCTCGCACGAGAAGGTGCCTGCCGAGCGCATCATGGTCAAAAATGACTCGCGCGATCCGGAATACAACGTTATCGCTGTCGTGGCCGGCTCACAGCGATTTACCCTCAAGCCCGGCCAACATGTAGTTCTTCCCAAAAACACTCGGTTCTTCTCGGTGCAACGAGCATACCGCGACTACACGCGCTACTACTCGGTGGACTGTCCCCCTCCCGGAAAATCAGGCACCTTCATTAAGCTGGTCGATATTCACATGCGGCAGATTGATGGCGGATGTCGCACAGTGGATATCTACCAGAAGTAATCAGCGAGACGGCTCACGCGAGTCCTCGGCTGCGGCCAACGTCTTTAGCTGGCGCAGAAGCTCCCGAAGCAGCGCACGTTGCGGCTCCCAAATAGCCGTTGCGCGGATTACGTTGCCTTCCTCAAGCTCCCATCTGCGCTGGTCAGGCGCGATCGATGCTATGAGCTCCTGCAAGGGCTTCGTCGAGTTAAGCTCGTACGGGTATCGCGCCTCAACCTCTTCTACCACTTGCGAGAAGGGAGCCCGCGCTGCGAGGAGGTTCTTCGTTAACGCGCTCGTGCTCCGTGCGTCCTCGATCCGGCGCTCTATCCGCCCAAGAGCCGCCTCTGTTTCACGAATCTGGGCCTGCAGAAGAGCCCGTACATCGAGCAAGGCCGAAAGCTCTAGCTTAAGCGAGTGCGGGAAGTGGGCGCCTTCTCGGGCGACGAGAGCCTCAAGCCGGGACTTGTAGCTCTTGAGGAAGCATACTCGAAAGAGAGTCGCCGAGGGCTGCAAAGATGCCCGCACTGACACGATCCGCGCCAACAGCTCCAGCAGCCCGAGCCGGGTGAGGCGAAAAAACGTCACCTTCTTCTTCGCATTCTGCTTCGCAAATCCAGCTTCAACCAGATCGCTCACATAACGGGCGAGTTGGGTGTTTTGAAGTGCGCTGCCCGAACTCTGGTGCGCCTCTGTCCAGTTCAGGAATAGCTCGGTAAAGAACCGGACATCGCGCAGCCGGAAGCCCTCTTCGATGAAACTTGCATGGGCGGCGAGAGCGGCGCTGGCGACAAAGATCTCAAGGCGTCCGACAGTAGATGCGGTGCTCATTGTTACATTGTAACATTTATAAGTGTACTCTGGTAGGTATATTTTAAATGAATTCGCAATAGGTTGCGGGGCTTCGAGCTGCATTAGTTACTTTGTAACTACATGCTGCAAGGGCGCTGGGGCGCCTCTCTGATACCTTCAAAAGAGACAATAACTTCTCTTTTTTGGAGGAACTATGAACAGCCTACGGAGAATAACTGCCAGCATCATGTCGAGTGTCGAAGGGATCGTCGGCAAGCTCGAAAATCACGAAGCCCTCGTCACCGCCGCAATTCGCGAGGCGGAGCACTCGTCCGGGAAAGCCAAAGCCCGGCTCGGCCGAGTCCAAAAAGACGGGGTCGACATGCGAAAACGCGTCGAGGGACTGCGCGAGCAGGCCGCACTCTGGGAAGAGCGCGCCAAGCGTGTCGCCGCTCAGGACGAAACAAAGGCTCTTGAGTGCATCAAGCGGCGGCAGCACTACGCCTCGCAAGCAAGGTCGCTCGAAGAGCAGGCAGCCCAGCATGCGAAGCTTGAGCGGCAGCTCAGTACCGATCTTACAACTGTCAACGAGAAGCTCAAGGCGCTCCGGCAGCAAAGAAACATCCTTCGGACTCGTGAATCTCGTGCTGAAGCCCTGCGAGCGGTCAACAGCATCGAGTCGTCAACCATCGGCGAGATCGATGACATCTTCGATCGATGGGAGTCGCGTATCGCTGCCTGCGAGGAGCACGTTGATTCGGCCGAATCCTGCCAACAGGACGAGTTGAGCATCGAGTTCACCTCCAAAGAGGAGGAGCACGAGCTCCGCGCAGTGTTGGCTTCCCTGGTTACAACCAAATCGTAATAGCTATCAGCGACAAGGAGATATTGAGGAAGAGATGTATGAACACTAACAGCGAACAAGCCATTCAAGAGGTGCAGGAGGCGCTCTCCCTGGAGCGCACGGCGATTGAGAAGCGCACAAAAGACAGCCTTGCGAATGCCACGCAAGAGCGAGACCGCCTGTCGCGGATCGGCTCGATACTGCGAGTCGTCGGCGCATCTGTCCTCGCTGCCGCGATGCTTACCTTTTTGCTGGGCAGGTGGGACGGAATGTCTCAGGTAGCGCGCTACTGTACCTTCCTCGGGTTCACCGGGGTGATGTGCGGATGCGGGCTGCTGTGCGGGCTGCGGCTTGGGGAGAGCAAGGGTGCGCGCACCCTGCTTGGAGCAGTCGCTCTGCTCATCCCAATTCACTTTGCGCAGATCGGGGCGATGCTCTACTCGCGAGTTGCAGCTAATGTGTCGGCGAGAGACTACCCGAGCATCTTCTTCTTTTCAGTGCCCTCGCTTAGCACTGCTCTGCTTGTCGGAGCGGTGGGACTGATAGCTCTGCTGCCCATGGCCTACATGGCCTACGCCGTCTTGGCGAGAAACCATGCCAGCAAGCTCCTGACAGCTACCATCGCAGTGAGCGGCATGCTCCTGGTGCCTACTCGCGAGCCGCTCTTGGTGTTGGCTATGGCCTGTGCTGCTGGCCTCGTAGCTCTGCTGAGCGAGGCTTCCCTAAAGCTGACACCCGATCTGCGAACGCGCGAGGCGGTGGTGGCGCGGTTGGTGCCATTTGTTGCCCTCGCGCTCATTCTTGGACGCCAGTCGCTGTACCGCGCGCACGATCTCTTCATCGGGGTATCGTTCGCTCTCGTGGCCACATTTCTGTTCAGCACAGTTCGGCGCGTGACAAGCTCGGCTACGCTGATCGGATTTGGCGAACTCGGCGCTCTTGGATGCACGGCACTTTCCGGCCTGGTTCTCGCGAACTCTCTCGGGCTGGCCTTCAGCCCGTACGGAGACCGCTTCGTTACTCTGGGACTTGGGCTGTCGATGATGGGGGCCTTCACCGCAATGTCCCTCCGAGCGACTCAGACTGCAGCATGCTTCAGGCTTGCCGCCGCACTGTCCTTGCTACTGACCGGTGTCGCAGAGCTGACAGCCGCGGGCGGGATGAACAGCTGCATTACAGCTCTCGTGCTCGGCATCCTCGGGGTAGCTTACTCGTGCGTACGGGAAGCCCGCTTCCAGTTCTACGCCAGCGTTATGCTGACCGCGCTCGCCCTGTTGAACACGTGCAGCATAGCGATCACCACGGTAACGGTCAGTCCCTGGCTGGTGCTGGGCATAATCGGCACCGCTACTATCGTGGGCGCTTCATGGATTGAGCGAAACTTCCCGCTCATGCGCGAGACATTCTCCTCTGCGCGCGCGCGGGTCGCGAACTGGAAGTAACGAGCACCCCGGCGAGCTATCTCAGGCACCAGCCTGGGATCTGCTCGCCGGGGTTCCTTATGGCGAGCAAATCTCTTGCTCTTCTCCGCCTCACCCTGGATTATTGGTCAATCGCCGCCGATTCATGCCCAACGTATTCACTGGCCTGCATTGAGAACTCTCCGCTCCGTCCTACTCCTATTTTCTCTCACCCTCGCGGGCTGCTCAGGCGACCGGCCACCTCCCGGCCGTATCATGGTCAAGAACGACTCGCAGGACTCGGAGTACAATGTTATAACCGTTTCGGGCGGGGGGACGAGCGCATCCCTCAAGCCGGGAGAACGCGTGGTGCTGCCGCCGAGCACCCGGAACTTCTCGGTGCAGCGCCGCTACAAAGACTTCACCCGCGCATACACCGTCGAGTGCCCGGCACCAGGCAAGCGCGGCACCTTCATCAAGCTGATAGACATTCACGTGAACAGGATCGCCGGTGGTTGCAAGACCACGAGCGCTTCGAAGCGGTAAAATCCCTCGATTCCAACAATCACCCTCGTAATGGGCCCCGGGAATGGCTGCGGACAACCTCGCCCGCAGCGCCTAGGCGACCTCGATGAGCTCCCGACGGACGACTCGTGTGAGCTAGCTCCTTATGGCTTCTTAACTCCACTTCCTCGGGCCCGAGACCGGAGATATGCAGGTGGTGTGCAGGTAAAAGCGCTATTTTCCGCGGCTTAGCTCGGTTTACTTTCCGAGTAGAAGGGAGGTTAGGTCTCCCTGTGCAATTTCCTGCGGTCGCTGTCCACTAACGAACATCCGCATCGTGCCTTGTTGATTCACCAGATCTTTGAACTCGATTTTTCCACAGTCTACCCGAAGCACTCCTCCCTCTCTAAGGCCCAACACCGGCGTGGAGTTCAATTGATGATATTCGTAGATGCGCTCATCACGAGTCTCTCCGCAATGTTTCGAGGTCGGATCAGGATCCAGAAAATGCGGATTTAGAGCGAATGGTAGAAGGTGCAGAGCCCGACGTGACGGGATGTCGACAATCGGCATGTCGTTTGTGGTGCTAATCTCGCGCATGGCCACGTTAGAACCTGCGCTGCTTCCGATGAATGGGACGCCTCTCTCAACAGCTTCCCTGATAGCGGGGATTAGCTCGTTTTCGTAAAGCCTCCGAAGAAGCGTGGGAGTGCTTCCGCCCTCAATGTAGATCGCGCCAGCATGTGCAATGGCTTCCGCGGGCTTCTCATGCCGAGTGATAAAGTCCAAGTCGTACCCCATGGCGCGCCACTGCGCGGCCACTTCCTGATGCCATTCTCGCTCCCATTCCAGAGCGTAGGGCAGAAAGGTAATGGGACCAGTCAGGCCACAGAGAAGATCTTTAATCTCGTCCTGAGCCCAAGTAAGTAGGACCTGACTATTTTGCGCTTCAACAAAAGCTGACGGACCGCTGAGCAGAAGAATATTCGCTTTCTCGAGAGAGATCGGCTCGATGGATTGGTTTACCTGCCGGAATACTTTTGCTTCGTGCTCCAACCGCGACACATACTCCTCAAGATGTTTAAGCTGCTTCAAATCCGATTCCGATGGATTGTCTCTCCGATCAGAAATCCTGTTCAGTGTCTGAACGACTTCTTGAAAGAGGCTTTCGGTGCTGGATCTTCCGCGAGCGATCAGGGCTGTAAGGTCGCTTGGAGGGAGCGACGGCGTTTGCTGTTGTTGCTTCATGGGTATCAGTGATTATCCTCGTCGGTTACACGCGTACTCTCTTCTCTCGGAGCCTCAACCAATTGCTTAGATAACACTGCCACTCGCTGCTTGATCTCATGGAGCAGTCGTTCGAACTCCTCTTTCACATCTGGAGATTCGGCCTTATGCATGTATTGCCTCTGGTCTTGTAAATCTTCAGCCCGCTTGTCTTGAGCCCGTCTGCGCGCAGCGCCCTGTCATGCCCAAGTCGCGGAACAGGCACGTCCGCCTGGCCCCTTTTCGGAGCCGGGAGATTTACTTCAGAATGTAATTGATTCCAAGCGTAAAGATGGCCACTCAGGGTCGGAGGCTTTCTTGTATGCACGAGGTGATATATTAGCGATGCCGAATTTTCTTTAATTATTAGGGCCATAAGTCGTTACCGACGAAAATCCGCCGTTCCGTTGGGCATTTGGCACCTCATTGGTGTAATGAATCCAACCGCACCAAATCACCTATTTCAGCGGATTTGAGGGATAACTAGGATCAAAAGATGCCCATCCTGCCCACCCCACTGGAGGCCTTACACCCCTGACGCGGCGCTGGCGACTGTGCATTTTGAGCCCATTTAACCGGCTCTCCAGAGACCAAGAGTCGGCAGCTGCAGCAGAGCTAGTAAGGACAAAAAGGCGATTGGTTATCTTATTCTTACTTCCCAATACAAAACTTGGAAAAGATGCGGCCGAGAATGTCTTCGGTGTAGGTCTTACCCACGATCTCATCGAGGGCTGCGAGCGCCTCTCGCAGATCGGCGACGAGAATTGCAAGCGGCGCCTGCTTCGCCTGCGCTTGGTCTATAAACGCAGAGAGAGAGTCGTAGGCCCTGCGCAGGCAGTCGCGGTGCCTCTCGTTCGTTATTACTTCACCAACATCGCCCTTCTCTGGCATCTCACGCGCTACGTCATCGACGAGGGCCTCAAGCAGTGGGCCGATGCCTGCGCCTGTTTTTGCAGACACGTAGAAGTTCTGCTGGCACACCGAGGAATCGGCCTGGAAGAATCCGAGCGCTGCCGGATTCGCGTCGATCTTGTTCACCACCATCCATGCTTTCTTCTTGGAAGCTTTAAGCACCTCGAGGATCTCCTTCCAGGCTGAAGAGGTGTCGGTACCATCGACGACGAACAGGACTAGATCTGCCCAGGCGAGCCGCTCTTTGGCGAGATCAACGCCGATCTTCTCAACTTCGTCGTTAGTGTCGCGAATGCCAGCTGAGTCGCAGAAGACAAACTTGTGGCCAGCGAGCGATGCCTCCTCTTCGATCAGGTCGCGCGTTGTGCCTGAGACAGCCGACACGATCGCCTTGCGCTTCCCCACGAGCAGATTGAGCAGGCTCGATTTTCCGGCGTTTGGCCGTCCGCACAGCAAAACGCGCACTCCCTCTTTCACGATGGAGCCGAAGGAGTACGTCGCGAGCAGCCGAGACACCTGGGCACGCGCCACCTCTGCGCGAGCTGCCACCTGGTTGAGCGCGTCAGGCTTGATGTCCTCCTCCGGGAAATCGATCGTCGCCTCAAGCTCAGCGAGCGCATCGCGCAGAGGCTCTCCGATCGAGGAAAGCGCCTCGCTGAGGCGGCCCTTGAGCTGCTCTCCGGCGAAGCGCAGCTCCTCCTCTGACTTGGCGTTGACGACATCGGCGATCGCCTCAGCTTGCGCGAGGTCGAGCTTGCCGTTCATGAAGGCCCGCTTGGTGAACTCTCCCGCGGGAGCTGGCACAATACCAAACGCGTACAGGGAGCGGAGCACTCGCTGAACGAGCACAGGGCTCCCGTGAAACTGGAATTCCGCGATGTCTTCGCCCGTGAAACTCGCTGGGCCGGGCATGAAGACTGCCAGTCCTCGATCAATGGGCTCGCCGCTCTTAAAATCGAGGATCTCCCCGTACACCATCAGGCGCGGGTTCGTGACTGGGTCTTTGCTCCCCCGAAAGAGGGAAGAGAGTGCGGTGCGGGCACGCGAACCGCTCACGCGCACCACCGCCACGCCGGCAGGCGCGGGAGCAGTTGCTAACGCGGCTATCGTTGAGCCATCCATTAGATCAGCGTCAGGATGTATCCGCCCGCGAGCAGCAGAATGCTCACCACGGAGGTCGCTACGTACACAGAGCCCTTCTCCGTGTTCCGCATGTACACCTGCTGCGTAATTGAGATGATGTTGTTGACGAGCCAGTAGAGCACAAGCCCTGCCGGCATCGGGTAGATGATGAACATGATGGCGAAGATTATCGGCATCATCATCATAATTTTCTGCTGCTGTGGGTCAGCCGACGGGTTCGGCGTGGTCCACTGCTGGATGATCATTGAGGCTGACATGAGAAGCACCATCACCGGCACTCCGATTCCGAACACCTCTAGCCGCTCCGGAGCTGACAAGTCAGTGATCCAGAGCGCGAATCCGGCGTGGCGCAGCTCAATGGAATTAGAGAGCGCGTTGTAGAGTCCGAGAAACACCGGGATCTGGATCGCTATTGGGAAGCAGCCTCCCATCGGGTTGATGCCGCGGCGCTGGTAGAGAGCGAGCATCTCCTGGTTAAGCTGAGTGGGATCCTTGATGCGCTCGCGCAGCGCCTTAATCTCTGGCTGAACCTCCTGCATCTTCTTCATCGAGGCGAAGCTCGCCTTCGAGAGCGGAAGGAGCGCTGTCTTCACAATGAGGGTCAGGGCGATGATCGCCAAGCCGTAGTTGTGGAGGTAGAGGTACAGGTAGTGCAGCAGCCAGAGCAGCGGCAGCGCGAGGAACGAGAACCAGCCCATGTCGATCGAGCGCTCTAGGTGGAAGTCGCCGACGTACTCAAGCGTCTTGTAATCCTTCGGGCCGGCGTACGCCTCAAAGCGCCCGCTCTCCGTGCTGCCCGGCTCGCGCGCCAGGTAGACTTCTCCTTCACGCCCAAGCACCGTGTTCGAAGCCTGCGTCATCGGGATGATTGCTGACATGAAGTAGAGGTCGCCGAGCGCGGCCCACTTCGTCGGCCCGAACCCGCGGACCCCCTCAACGATGTCGGTGAGGGCCACATGCTTAATCTTGCCGGCGCCATCTAGGAGCGTAATGTGCGTGACCGGCGTCCGGCCAGTCTCTGCCGCCTGCGGAAATGAGTGTGTCCACTCAAGCCACACTGCCTGCCCCTCTGGCAACCTGCGCGACACTGAAACGTCGGCAGCGAAGAGGTACGAGCCGCCACGGAAGGTGAGTTTCTTCGTAATCTCGCTTCCGCTCGCGAGTGTTCCCTTTAGCTCGACGACGGCAGTGGCGCCTTGCGGAACGGTAATCGACGGTGTCGGCTGCGCTGGAGCGCCGTTAATCGAAGCAAGCGTGTACATGACGCGCTCGTCGCTCTCTGTGCCAGCGTACGCGCCGAGCGGGAAGACGGAGCCATCTGGGTTGTCGATCAGGTCGAGCCCCTCGTCTGAGTTGAGGCCTACCTTGTAGTCCTTAAGGCGGAGGCTGAGGATACGGCCGCCAAGCCGCGAAAGAGTGACCTTCGCAACTCCCGTATCAACCACTGCTCCCATTGCGGCTTCGAGCTCAGCACGGCTCGGATGCGCGGCAGCCTGCGCGACTGCTGGAACGACCTCTTGCGCCCCTACAGGCTGGACCTGAATCGGCGCTGCTGTTGCGCCAGCCTGAGCAGCTTGCTGCTGTGGCGGCTGGGCCGGCTTCTGCGGCTGCATGAAGTTCGACCAGATCAGCGCGATGAAGATGCAGATGATTATCGCCTGAAGAGTTCGAGTGTTCTGTTCCTTGTTAGTATCGAGCACGAAGGTCCTTGTTTGATGACGCAGCGCGGCGAGAAAATTACACACGTGGGAGCCCGCGCCCAGCGCATGTTGTAAGAAAATGCCCCACGAAAATCAAGGCGTTAGGGCGTTTGATTTCAGGTCCCTACGGAACCGGATCGAGCCCGCCGGGATTGAGAGGGTGGCAGCGGCAGAAACGTCGAGCTGAAAGCCAGCCGCCACGAAGCCAGCCGTACGCCTCCACGGCTTCGAGAGCGTAGTCTGAGCAGCTCGGGCTAAACCGGCATGCGTTTCCAAAAATCTTTGAAAGGGTGCGCTTGTACGCCCAGTGCACTGCTCGGGCTACCGGCCGAACTTTGGCTCCGCAAGAGCTCGCTGCGCCATTCTGCGACATCAGGCCCGCTTCTCCTTAGGCAGCAGGCCCTCTGCTCTCCAAGCCCCGATCAGTTCGCGCTTTACATCGGCAAACTCGCACGACTGAACATCGCGGCGCGCAATCACCACCATGTCAAACGGCTTTGCAAAGTCCCTTCGAACAGAGCGGAAGACCTCACGAACGCGGCGCTTAATCAAATTGCGCACAGCGGCGCGCTTCTCAAGCTTAGTCGTGACCGCGATAGCGAGACGACTCGTTGACGCCTCCGAAGGGAGGAAGAGGACGAGGAAGTGCTTGCAATAGATCTTCGCGCCACGGCTCTGACAATTGGCGATATCGGCGCGTTTCCGAAGACGGGCGTCAGGCCCGTGAGGGAAGAGCTTAACGATAGTGCCCCTTGCGCGGTGACTTTACCGAGATTCGCTTGCGGCCACGGGCACGGCGAGCTTTGAGCACCTTGCGGCCACCCTTTGTTGCCTTCCGCTTGCGGAAACCGTGAGTGGAGTGACGGCTCTTCTTGCTGGGCTGGTACGTGCGTTTCATACTGAACTACCTATCAATAACGGCGCGAGTTTAGATACTTTCACCACTAGGGTCAACCGAAGCACCCCAACGGCACCCGCTGCGCTTTGTGGCAGTAGCCCAAAAGCCCTGGGGGTGCCACAGCGCCAAAAAATCCAATAATATCAATTAAAAACAATATGTTTGTGGGTTTTCGTGCGCTTTGCACCGCTATCGGGCAAACGGAGCGGCTCGAGCACGAGTAAGAAAGGAACGGCCAAACCCTCCCCAAAAAACACCTCGACAGATAGGGGTGTTGCGGCAAGAATCTGAACAGGTTCGAGTTTGCAGCTATTCCGAACCAACTCAAAAACAGCCAGGGCACCTCAAGAATGTTACCAGAACGAAACTCCACAAAAGCCCGACGCACCCGCGCAACCATCCTCGAAGCAGCCCTCTCCCTCTTCCGCGAGCAGGGTTTCGACCAAGCAACGATGCGCGAGGTGGCCGACCGGGCAGGGCTCGCCGTCGGGGCTGCGTACTACCACTTCCGTACCAAGGACGAGATCCTTCTGGCCCTCTACGAGTCGACTATCGACGACGCGCTTGAGCGCGCGAAGTTTAAGAACGCAAAGAGCGCAGACTTCGCCGACCGCGTTAAGGATGCGCTTGAGTTCAAGCTCTCGCTGCTCAAGCCCTTCAGGGATTTCCTTGGGCCGCTTGCCGGGCACGCTCTCATACCCGGCAGCGCACTCTCGCCCTTCTCGGAGGAGTCGAGCGAAATTCGGGCGAGAGAGATGCAGCTCTTTAGCTCCATCATTCACGGCAGCAGCCTCAAGGTGGCACCTGAGTTTAAGCAGCACCTCCCGCGCCTCCTGTGGCTCTACCAGATGTCGGTGATAGCCTTCTGGCTGCGGGACACCTCCACTGGCCAATCGCGCACGCTTCGGCTCATAAGCGCCAGCCTCTCGCTCATCATGAAGCTCTTCGCAGTGACTCGAGTTCCGGTGCTGCGGCAAGCCAACGGGCTTATCCTCTCGCTGCTTGAGCTGACTGAGCCCAACGACTCCGAGAAGCAGGCCGCCTGCGCGTAGCGAGAGATCCCCGCTACATGCTAGTCTCCCAGCTCATGGGCACCTCCACCACTCTTGAGCGCGACGTGCGGGCCTTTCTCGCAACGGCGCTAGAGTCTACCAACCTTCAGAACCTGGGCAGCCGCTACGTCGGCAAGGTGCGTGATGTCTACTCGCAAGGCGAACGCAGCATCCTCGTGGCGACCGATCGCCAATCTGCCTTCGACATCTCTTGGTGCTCTGTGCCGCTCAAGGGGCAGGTCTTAAACCAGGTGAGCGCTTGGTGGTTCCAGCAGGTGGAAGAGATAATGCCGAGCCACGTCATCGACGTGCCGGACGAAAACGCCACCGTCGTGCGGCGCCTCGACATGCTCAAAGTCGAGATCGTTGTGCGTGCGTACCTGGCAGGCTCTACGTCGACATCGGCCTGGGTAAACTACTCGCAAGGTGTGCGCTCCTTCTGCGGAAACACCCTTCCGGAGGGGCTCGCAAAGAACCAGCGGCTCCCATCTGGCCCAATCCTTACCCCAACTACAAAGGGAGAGCACGACGAGCTGATTGCGCCGAGCGAGATTGTGGCACGTGGCTTCGCAACGAAGGCGAAGTGGGACGAGATCTCCGAGAAGGCGCTCGCCCTCTTCCGCCGCGGCCAAGAGATCGCGGCCGCGCGCGGCCTCATCCTCGTCGACACGAAGTACGAGATGGGATTCGACAAGAGCGGCACCCTGACACTCGCTGACGAAGTCCACACGCCTGACTCGTCGCGCTACTGGATCGCCTCATCGTACGAGCAGCGGCTTGCGCAGGGTCTTGAGCCGGAGAGCCTCGACAAGGAGTTCTTCCGGCTCTGGCTGCGGGAGCAGGGATTTGAGTACGGCGGACGGAAGCCGGAGATTACTGATGAAGTGAGGGTCATGCTCGCCATGAAGTACATCGACCTGTACGAGAGAATGACGGGCGAACGGTTCGTTGTGCCCAAGGATCCGGATATCTCTGGGCGGCTGCAGCGCAATTTGCGGGAGTATCAGGTTTCGTAGGGGCCTGATTCTCCCTGTTCCTCGCTCTTTTCTTTCTCCTTCTCCTGCACCTGCACTAGTTTCCTAATCCTTATCCTCATCAAGAAGAGGCGCAAAGATTAAGAGGCTAGTGCAAGTGCAGGATTAGGAGGAGGAGGAATAAGAAATTGGATAATGCCGTGGGCTCGCTGTGCCCTCTTACTGCCGCGCAGCTGCCCCAAACAGCGGCGAAATCTCCTCCTGTGCGCGAATAGCGGCCCAGCGCTCACGCTCTGCGCGGGCCTCATTCGGCAGCCCTGACTCCTCCAGCGCATTGGCGA
Source organism: uncultured Bdellovibrionales bacterium (assembly GCA_964413875.1). Lineage (GTDB taxonomy): Bacteria > Bdellovibrionota_C > UBA2361 > UBA2361 > OMII01 > OMII01. The sequence continues at coordinate 95,158 of CAYPUA010000003.1, read as the reverse complement.
GGAGGTAGTGCGCGGGACCAAAGCTAGGATTCTTCTCGACGAGCGCCTTGAGCTGCGCGACTCCGGCGGGGCTGCTTCCCAGCCGAGCTGACTGCGGCATCCCCTCAAGAACCTTGAGCGCTGCGTGCCACAGCTCATCCGGCAGCACGAGCCCAAAGCCGTTCTTTGCGCGCAGCACTGAGAACGGATTGCGGCGCAGCTCAAGCGCAATCTCATCCACGACCGACGAATTGACGTAGAGCCTAAACGGCTCCTCTGCCTGCCGCTGCTCGCGCGACGGAGAGCACGGGAGCATGTTTTCGCTGGAAAGGCGCCAGGCCTTGTGAGCCATCATGACGAGCAGCCGCTTCAGGCTGTAGTCGCTGCCGTCTAGCTGCTCGCGGAGCTGTAGCCCGCCGCAGTCGAGCCAAGCGAGCTTACGCACCACGAAATCGATCTCAGAGAACGAAAGGTTAAAGGGGCCCGCCGGGTTGAACATGAGGCCGCCCGTAACCGACGTGAAGAGCGTTGATCGCACTTCTTCAGTCAGGTTGGGAAACACGAGCCCAATGTCATTTCGGGCGAAGCAGTTTACTGCGTTCAGCACAAATTCGCGCGGAAGAGCGTTGTGAATATCGAGACAGGCAACGATGTGCGAGCGCGCTGCGCGAACTCCTGTGTCGATCGCGGTCGTGCGTGAGAGCGGAGATCCTTCTGCGTCGAGCACACACTGGAACGCGACCGTCGGGAACTTCACCCCGAGTGCGCCCACCTGCTTGCGAATCAGGCTGGAGGCTTGGCGACTGTTGCCGTAGTCGACGACAACGATCTCAGCGGCAGCGAGCGACTGGCTCGCTACTGCCTCGGCAAAGCTCTCGAGGCGGCGGTCCTCTGCGGCGAGCGGAACAACAAACGAGAGCTGCTGCTCAGGATGAATTCGGCGCGATGCGTGGCGCCGGAACACTCGCGACATTTCACGGTACGCTCCGGCCATGTCCGCGCCGGTCTTGTTCGTGTCGTAGTTTCGAAGGTACGCCAACGTCTGAGGAATTCGGCACGAGAATGGGCAGCGCTCCAGCATGCGCAGCCACAGGTCGTAGTCCATCGTGAAGTAGAGCCCTTCGTCGAAGCACTCCATCGGCTCGATTCCGAGCTCATCGAGCACGCTGCGCCGGAAGAAGATTCCTGGCTGCGCCGGCACTGAATTGAACACCCAGTACTTCATCGCATCGAACCAGGTTCGCTCGATATTCTCGACCGTCTCTGTCGGATGCCCCTCCCTGTTCGTGACGCAGGTAGCACCCATCACGATCGGGCTCTTCTCAATCTGCCGAGCAACAGCGTGAAATGCTCCGGGAGCGTACCAGTCATCGGAGTTGATCCACGCGATCACATCCCCCGTCGCCTGCGCGAAGCCCTTATTGAGGGCGTGCGACTGGCCCCGATCCGGCTCGGATGTCCACTTCAGGTGAGGATACTCTTTGAGGATTGAGATCGTGTTGTCGGTTGAGCCTCCGTCGACAACGATGTGCTCGAAGTTTGGGTAGTCTTGCTTAAGCACAGACTCAATCGTCTGGCGGATGAAATCACCGTGGTTGAACGAGACGGTGATGACAGAGAATTTCGGCAGTTGCATAGCAGTTCTCGAAAAGTCCCCGCCGAAAACGGCGCACGGCCGGAGGGATCGTTCAGTCGGTGTTGATGAGGGCCCGGAGAGGGCGAACAACGGTAGCTTCCGTATCTTGGTGGATAGGATGAGAGCTTGATCAGGGAGGCTTCCTGGAGTTGGTTGGGGCTTGTAACATTTCTTCCCCGTTCAGGGACGCCTAAAAGGGCATAAGTATCAAGAGGTTACGGCCCGACCAGTCATTCATCAGTCCGTCTGAATCCTCTTCATTCCCTCTGCTGACGCCAGATGTGAGAGAAAACTCCCGAAAGCCGGAGAGAAGATTCTCTTTGCAGTTCAAGGCTTTGGTGGTACTTAACCCTTTAGTTTATTTAGAGGTCGTCCTCGGTATGCCTTCCCTCTCAAATGACATCCAGCTCAAGGTGCCGTCGCTCTCGGAGCTGAATTCCCTCTCGATGCCCTCAGTGCGCAGCGTGGTAGGGCTTGAGGTCTCCCCTAGTTCAGAGTTGCGCGATATCGCAAAGAGCGCGTCGGACGAGGAGCTCTCCTTCTACAGGTTCCAGGTTGATCGTCACGCTGAGCGCGAAGGCCTAGGCGATTCGTACATCCAAGGCTCGATGCCATCGCCGCACGCTCTTCTGCGCGCTGCTTAGACGACAGAATCTAAACAAAAGAGGACGCGGGCAGGCTCCGTAAAAAGCATTCCGTCCCTATGGAGTTAACGGCTGACCGCTGCTTTCCTAATCCTTTTCCCTCTCTTCCTCCCTCTCCTGCACTTGCACTGAATTCCTCGTCCTAATCTGATTGGTCCGACACTCATATCGACGGCAATCCGCCGGAATTTCTCGATGATGCGGAGGAGTCAGTCCAGGCGCAGGATTAAGAGAAGGATTAGGGCGAAGTTGTTCAATTCTATGCTCCCCTAAAGCCCACTTTGAGACTCCACTTGTTTTCTAAGGAGCAGGACGGATACGCCTTATCCACAGCTGCCGCGGATAAAAGGTGCCCGTCCCCTTTTTCGCACTTGCACTGCAACCCCTAGGAGCTGACCATGTCAGGCAGCCTGTTATGACTCGTCGCCTCCTCTACACCTTCACTTCTTTCCTCCTCCTCTCGCTCCTTGTCTCTGGCTGCAAAGAGAGATCTATCGGCGAGGGCCCTCACATTAAGGTCCAGCTCGTCTCCGACCATCAAGCCGTTTCGCCCGGCGCAGCGTTCACACTTGGCGTAAAGTTCATGCCGGAGCCCGGCTGGCACGTCTACTGGCGCAACCCCGGCGACTCGGGACTTCCTCCTGAGTTTGCATGGAAGGTCACCTCCGGCGTGAGCGTTAAGCAGCCGCTGTGGCCCTACCCAGAGCGGATCGAGGTCGGCCCGCTCGTCAATTACGGCTACGGCGACGTGCTGATTCCCTTCCCCGCATCTCTTACCGCGAGCGCCCAAGCTGGCGACTCGCTAGCGCTTGCGCTGCACGTGAAGTGGCTCGTGTGCAAAGACGAGTGCTTGCCCGGAGAGGCGATGCTTGAGCTAGCGATGCCAGTCTCTGACAGCGTTGGCGAGCCTTCAAAGTTCTCCGGTCTCTTCTCAGACACCTTTGCCAACATCCCCGCGCCGCTAAGCCGGGTTTCAGTTGCCGTTGAAGAGCAGGAGAAGGAGATAACGATTGCGATCATTCCCCTTGAGAAGCGCTTCCTGCCCAACCTCGTTCACTTCTTCCCGGAAGATCGCCGGGTGATCGCAAATGCAGCGCCACAAAAGATCGAGCGCGGCGACAACTCTCTCTCGATCACGCTGACCCGAGATCCCAGCAATAGAGAGCCGATCTCTCGCATCCGTGGCGTGCTCTACTCGCCGCAGGGCTGGTCCGAAAAGGGCACTCCGAAAGCGGTCTCGATCGACACCAGAGCAGAGGAACTGATGCCCGACGGCGGCAGCCAGGCTGATCAGTCAGCCGCCGTCACGAGCCTCCCGCCGAGCGACCAAACCGGATTCTTTGCCGCAGTAATCTTCGCATTCCTCGGCGGCGTGCTCCTGAACCTGATGCCCTGCGTGTTCCCAGTGCTCTCGATTAAGATCCTTGGCTTCGTCGAGCAGTCAAAGGAAGACCCTCGCACCATCCGGCTGCACGGCATGTCGTTCGCCGCCGGAGTGCTGGTGTCGTTCTGGATCTTGGCTGGCCTCCTGCTCTCGCTGCAGGCGGGCGGAGAGCAGCTTGGCTGGGGATTCCAGCTCCAATCGCCGACCTTTGTCGTATTGATGATCCTTGTCTTCCTTCTCCTCGGCCTGATGTTCCTGAGCGACTTCGCGCTGGGAGCCCGGATCCAGTCGCTCGCCGGGAGCGCTAAACTCAGCAGCAACTTTACTGGCTCGTTCATGAACGGCGTGCTCGCCACCGCTGTTGCAACTCCGTGCACCGGACCCTTTATGGGCTCGGCCATCGCGGCGACTCTCACGTTGCCGGCTTTTTTGAGCTTGATCGTGTTCACTTCGCTCGGGCTCGGAATGAGCGCCCCGTACCTGCTGCTCTCGTTTAGGCCCGCACTGCTGCGCTTCCTGCCGAAGCCAGGAGCCTGGATGGAGACGTTTAAGGAGCTGATGGCCTTCCCGCTCTTTGCGAGCGTGCTGTGGCTGGTGCGCGTATTCGCGCGGCAGATGGGGATGGACGCCTCAGGCCTCATGCCGCTGATGGATGTGCTGTGGGGCTCTCTTGCTCTTGGCTTCGGGTTCTGGATCCTGCTGCGCGCCTCCCACGCGCGGCGGCAGGAGTCGCGCATGGCGCTCAACCTCGCTGCGACCTTCTTCCTCATCTACGGCGTTATCCGCGCGCTCCCCACACGACCAGAGATTCAGTCGAGCCGGATCAAGGCCTGCTCTGCCGACGGGGCAACGGAGCCAGAGCCCGACCAGCATGGGCTTCTCTGGGAGCCCTACTCCGAGGCGCGCGTCAACGAGCTCGTCTCAGGCGGACGGATCGTCTACATCGACTTCACTGCTGAGTGGTGCATAACCTGCCAGGTCAACGAGGCCCGCGTGTTCGGCTCAGCCGAAGTTCGCCAGATGCTGATGGCGAAGAACGTAGCTCTCGTGAAAGGCGACTGGACTTCAAGCAACCCCGTCATCACCCAAGCGCTCAAGAGGTACGGCAGAAACGGGGTGCCGCTCAACGTTATCCTGTCGAAGGGGCGGCAACCCCAGATTCTTCCGAATGTTCTCTCCCCTAGCATCGTCCTGGAGGCTCTTAGGAAGCTGTAGGTGGAGAAAACCCCTGTCAGTCATGACTTTCCGCTTTTTCGGCCTACCGACCCTTGGTAGACGCGCCTGAACCCCAAGTGGGCGACCGCGACAATCGGCAAAAAGTCGGAAAGTCATGACTGACACAAGTTTCCACATCATTGGAGCAAATTGAGCAGCCCGGAGAGGTCCGCAAATTTGCGCTCAACGATATCAACTAGCCACTACGGCTTTCGAAACATTTCGCTCATCAACTCTGCGGCCAGCTCCTCCAGTTCGTACCACAGCGGCCGCAACTCATCCGGTTTCCGCGAGATATCCAATCGATCGCAAATAGATAAGCCCTTCTCCCTAATGATGTCCCACGCCCGACGTTTCCGGTCCGCCTCCTCCAAGACACCTGAAATGTATCTTCGCGCCTCCGAATTACCTCCTCCCCCCTCTGAGTGCATCAGAGATGCTACGTTGAATCGTAGGCTAGGATCACTAAACAAACCTCTACCAAATACATTAAGCGACCGTCGCGCTGATTCCACCGCCTCCTTGAAATCGTCCAAAGTCGCTCTCCGCGGCAGGAGCCAGACAGCACGCATTATTTTCAGGATCGGGGACTCGGGCCCCCGATGAAGATCCTTGTGCCGCCAGAAAGCGTCCTCAAGCCAAAGGAACGCCCCCGAGAAGAGAACGCCCGGGCCCTCGCCCTGTAAGCGTAGAAGCTTGGCGGCGCGTTCGAGCTCTTCCGATGGAACGTACGGCTCACGAAGCCCAACCGCCGGCCCGGTTACGTGGGCCAAGCTGTATGTTTCGCCCACACTTTGCGACCCCACGTTGTTGACCGGCTTATTGTCTCTCGATTGATGCATCATAAAGTGTCTATCCTCTCAGCCTTTGCAGAACTGCGATGCTTCTCTCTGCGAATCGCAGCTCGTAGCGTTAGCAAAGAAGCTTACTACAGCAAATCGAACGATTACTCTGGAACCTTCAGAGAGGTCTTCAGCGGAGGAATCCGTTCGCTAGAACGATCCAGACAATATACCGCAGGCACCCGACCCAGGGCCCATAAGGCAGGGAAGAGTCATTCTGGAGAGAAGCAGGACTCAATGCCGGCTAATACCTGAAAACCCCTGTCTGAAAACCCCTGTCAGTCATGACTTTCCGCTTTTTCGGCCTACCGACTCTTGGTAGACGCGCCTGAACCACAAGTGAGCGATCACGACAATCCGCTCAAAAGTCGGAAAGTCATGACTGACACAAGTTTCCTCTTCTGTCCTGAAGGAATTTTGGTTCGCAAAGGCGTTGGCAAGAAGCTCCACCTTGCCTCAGCAAAGCTTGCAAAGCCGGCCCCTAAGGCGCGGCTTCAGATTGTGTACGGGTACCGTCACCCCTCGATTCAAGAGAGGTACTTTCGGAAGATCGCGGCGAAAATTCGGGTAGAGGATCCCGGCGTGACTGAAGAGGAGCTGATCGAGAGTGGGCATGCCCTAATCGCAGTCCCATCAGTGGCCGGGCATCCGACTGGCGGGGCGATCGATGCCACAATCTTCGACGATGGAACGCTCGTCGACACGGGAACCCCGATTTCGGACCTTGAAAGCTCATCTCCGATAGCGACCTTTGCAGAGGAAATCACTAAATCTCAACGCGAAAATCGGTGCCTCCTGCGCGAGATGCTGATGGCCAAGGGCTTTGCGCCCTTTGACTGAGAAAGGTGGCACTTCTTGTACGGTGACAGAGCGTGGGCTGCGTACTACAGAATGCCGAGCGCGGTGTATGCGCCTCTCATGCTCAAGCCGATTGAGTAGGGATGAACTCACGGGTACGGAGTTACTACAGCCCCCTTCCCCAGCAACTACTTCCTTTCAATTCCCGATTGAGAGGATGTCCATAAAGGGACCCTTTATGCCGCGCCCCAAGGAGCCTATTGGCGGGTTTTGTAGCGATGCTGCCCCCTCGAGTCCGGCAGCGACAATCGCAGGTAGCGCTACTGCGATACCCCCCATCCCGCATCCGAGGCCGACATCCGCGGGACGACATGCCGAGAGAGCAGGCGATTCACGCCCCTAGGGTGAATCAACACGCTCGCTTTAGATAAAGGGGCAAGGTGTTGGACCTAGCAGATGAATGTCCCCGGGGGGGGGGGAGGTTGAGAATAACGGCCCAGATTTTTTTGCTTCCGGACCTCAAGTTATTCCGCCGACTGCCGTCTCAAGCGCTGAGGTAGGGAGGCGTTATGGCTCTAGAACCACCAACTTTTTTGACGGGCACAACAACGCCCGCCTCTGGTGATGGAGTGGGCCCTCACCATGGAGAGCTCTCCGGGAGGCCCGCCGAACACGTGGCCGGTGCTCCGTCTCCGCCCTCGGACAATTCGCCTTTCCAAACGAGCGTAGCCAAGTGCGCCAAGTGTGGCGCTCCCCTCAAAAGCCTCACAGAGCCATGCCTGCTTTGCCGCCGGCTTAGATCAATGACGCACCTGCTGCTGGCGGGCTTTCTCCTGCTTGCAACGGGATTCGTCGCGCTCCTTCTCCTCATCGTCTTCGTGAAGCTCTCGTCTGGCTCCTCACTCTTATTCTGGCGGCAGCCATCATCAACCGCGGAGCAGAGCCCTGAAACGCGGGCCTCGACCGGCTCAGCGAACGTTTCAGGTTTCGACGACGGCTCACCACAGCAAGTTGCCAGCCTAGGGCACATTGAATCGAAATTTACGAAGAATGACCGGAACCCCGAAGTTTCAACGAGGCGCCTCGGTATGCAGTGGCGGATCGCGAGGGAAGCAGATGTAGTGCTCGACGAGAATCGAGAAAGCCAGGCCGAATTCGTTGATGGTGAGGGCAACGTACGTGAAGGGCCGGGCACTGACTACCAGGTGCTGTTTACCCCGAGTCGCGGGACGACTGGCACCATGATCGGATCTAGCGGTCAGTGGACGCTTATCGAGCTGGATAATGGTCAGGTGGGCTGGACGCATAAGAAGAACTTGAGAGGAATACCGACTCCGCAGGGACAAGAGCCGGACCTCGAGTGTGGCAATTGCGTCTTAAAAAATGAAGCGGACCTTAATGGAGACGGAGAGCCTGAAGATCTGCTTCTAAGGCCGTACAAACGGGAGTATAGCGAGTGTTTAGACTTCTCGCTCGCTGTATACAAGCAGGGTAAGCTGGTTTGGGAGGCGCCCCAAGACGAGATATTCTTCGGATACACTCCGCTTCTTGTGGACGATCTATCGATAATCGCCGACCTGGATCAGGATGGAAGAGACGAGATACTTGTGGGGCGTTCCTGCTGTGACCCTTCGCCGGACGTCCACAGTGTTTTGGGTTGGGACGGCGAAAAAATTGTAACCTGGAAAGAGGGCGCCTTTTACCTAGATAGGTCCCTGCGCACACTCTCGTTTGTGCAAGAGGTTCCTCTTGAGACAAACGTTCCGTTTGTTACCGGTTTGGAGAAGACCGAAAGGAACGGCCTTCTGAAAGCATACATTAACCAGTCCTACGACCCACTGAGACGCTCCGAGTTTCCTCGATTCCCAGAATACGGCCGGTCTGCCCTCGTTCGATTTGTTCGAAATGGCTTGAAAGTGGAGGAATGGCTCGAGCAGGAGAGCCCCTAGGGCGTGTCGGCCTATCCTGGCGCCATGGTGGTGTTGGCGTATCGGCTATGGGACTGCTTGCATCGGTGCCGCGGAAGAAGCCCGCTGTATTGTTGTCCGAGCTCTCCTCCCTAAAGACTCAAACGCCCCTGAGGAAGGCAACCCCGGACCAAGGCCAATGAGCTCGGATTGCAAGCGCTCTTCCGTCAAAGGAAGGAGCGGCCTGTGAATGATGCGGGAACCAGGTTTTTTCGGGATGGCAAAGGACAAATACCGAGCTAGACAGATACCAGCAGGTGTCTTATACGCGTTTGAGTAGCGCGGGGCGACAGGATGGCGTCTCCTAGTGTGGAGGTCGAAACATGGCAACGATGAACGGCGGCGCAACACGCCACGGGGCGATATCGGGCGGATTGATATCGAAGACAAGGGACCCTCTGAGTCTGTGGTTGATCTACACGCTCGTGATGCTTTTGATGCTGTCGGTGACCGTTCTGCGCTCAATGGTCGAGGGCGTGTCGACGGACACTTCCTACATATCGGCAGCGATAGTCGTCGCTTTTTTGATGGCGTTTATTTTCTCCTTTCGCACGGCCCAGAGCCTGCAGCGGGAATGGCGTGGAATTAATCGCCTCAGCCTGCTCAATTCTTCCACGATACCCCAATCGAAGGCCGAAGCCTTGGCGCTAACCATCCTCAATCATCCAAACCGAGAGCAGATTCGAATTAAGGATCTGGTTGATTCTTACTTCTCGAGTAGCGAGGTCCCGCTCCGCACTCTCTCTATCTTGGCGGGGCTTATGGTGACGCTTGGATTGATCGGAACCATCCTTGGCCTAATCATCTCGGTAGCGGGCCTTGAGACGATCATGCAGAACGTGGGTGTGGCGAACTCCGGTCTTACAGCTGGCATCCAGGAAACGATCAAGGGGATGGCCATCGCCTTTTACAGCACCCTTTTCGGCGCGATTTTGGGAGCCGTGGTTCTTCGCATGTTGAGCGTGAGCCTATCGAACTCGCTCGTTCGCATGTCGTGTGGGCTCTTTGAGTACCTGGAGCTCCTTCCAACCGCGGCTCCGCCAACGGTGCAGGAGCTCAACGTGGAGGTGAACCACAATCTTGCTCAGTTATCCACCGCTGCGGCGGATGCCGAGAGAGAGCTCCGCAACTTTACGGCTGCCTCCCTCGATGCCAGGTTGGCGACGATTGTGAGCCAACTGGAGATGACGCTCGCAGCCCTGCAGGATGCCCGCAAGTAGGCTGGCAGCTAGGATGAGACTTTTAGGTGCTCGATGAAGGGGATTTTTAATCAACCACATGGAGAAGATGTCGAGTTCGAGCTTTTTTCGAACATCGTCCTGAAGTTTACGGCCATCTTGATTGTGGTCATGGTGCTTCTTGCGCTCAACGTTGGCCAAAAGCTCGACTCGCTGATCTCTCCTAACTCCTTCAGCGGAGGAATGGCTCGTCCGGCAATTTATATCGGCGCTTGGGATTATAACGACCCTCAAATTAACCAGGAGGACCGATGGCATTATCAGATAACCCTCTTTAGCCCATCTCTCGAGGCTGCATCTACGTATGTGAAGGACGGTCAGGTTTTTTCTTCCGTCGAAGGTGAGACATTTAGCGGTGCACTGAACGGTTCTTTCTACACTATCCTTCGAATTCTTGGCGCAATTCACCCTGGCTCGTTTACGGTCGATGGGCAGGCCACTCCGTTGGTTGTTCCCCATACAACAGGCAAAAAGCTTGACATCAACGGCGACGGCAAGTTGCTCCTGCCACCAGACCCGAATCTTGCACTCCGAGTCCTGCAGCTGTGGAGCGGGCTCTACAAGAACAAGATATTTCCAGTTCGTGCCTACAGCGAGTTTAGCAAGTCTCGCGCAAAAATTTACGTCGAAACGATGACCCTCAACGGTGAAAAGAGGATGGTGTTAGGCCACGGAGGTTTTGCGGCAAGCGCAATCAAGGATGGATCCCTAGACTTCCTAACGGGGCTCTCCTCAGCCAACTCGGAGATAGTGTACCTGGGAGATGTGGAGCGTGATGGCGATAAGGCTACTAACTCCCGAATCTTGTTCTTCGAAAGTCACGGCTTCCCCGAGGCAGCCGAAGCCTTTCGGAGAAGCTCGTTTCCGGGGGAGTCGGTGTTGGCCGATGCCCGAGATTTTGGCATCACAGCCGAAATTGACTTCAATTCTGTGACACCAGAGGTCCGTTCGGAATTACTTCGGAGGGCAGGTGGGAAAGAGGAGGTAGCGCGCCGCCTGTTTAGAGATGAGCAGATCAACATGGTAAGCAATCTGTACGACGACCGAAAGTTTTCTCAGCTCGTGCGAGAGGGGCGCGAGCCGAAGCCCTCAGACCTGCCTCCAATCCTAGGCTACCCCGAGGCGTGGAAGGCCTATATCGAATACCGATTGAGTCTAAAGCCGGTTCCTCCGCGGTGGCTCGTTGAGGATTTCTTAACCCCGCTAGGCTTCGACAAGCGAGTCGTGTTGCTTGAGCAATAATCACGGACGCCGAGTAGCTGCGTGGTTCCAATAATCGCTACTCGGCGGGAAAGGCGCCGTCGCGTATTTGTCGTTTGACTTGTTCGGCGAGCGAGCGCGCACGCTTCAGCTCACTGTTTGATAGCGTCTCCGACAAATACTCAAGTGGATCGCCGGCGCGGGCAGAGCCATTGTCGTTTGCGATACGAAGCCAAACATAGGCCATTACAAGGTCTTTGGGCCCACCTTCTCCCCTCATCAACATCACGCCGAGGTTTTGCTGGGCTTGGGAGAGATTCGCTTGGGCAGCCTTTTTGTACCAGTAACGGGCTTCCCTCTTGTCCTGCTTAGCGCCCTTGCCCTGGTCATACATGACTCCGAGATTATACATCGCGGTTCTGTCTCCCCCGGCAGCAGCTTGCCGGAACATCGCCTCCATCGAGCCGCCATTCATTTGAGACTGAAACGCCTTGAGAGCGGCGAGAGGCTCTTTTGCCTTTGGGTGCCCTCGATTAGCAGCCTTCTCAAGCCACTCAATCGCTTGATTCATATCTTGGCCAACTCCGTTTCCGGCCGAGTACATCTGGCCGAGCCAGTAGAGCGCATCCACATTGCCACCATCTGCCGCCTTTCGAATCAACCGGTGTGCCTCTCGCAGATCTTTTGGAGTCCCATCACCGTTGAAGTAAATGATTCCAAGGTTGTATTGCGCATCTGCGAATCCCTGATCCGCCGCTCGACTAAACCACTTTATCGCTTCTTTCGGATTTTTTTTAATGCCCTGCCCCTCTGTGAGGCGAATGGCAATCTTATTCTGCGCAATCGGATCACCCAATTCAGCTGCATTCAGGTAGATCTCCGATGCTGCATCGGCGCTTTGTGTCGTGCCATCGCCGTTATCGTACATCTTCGCCGCATTAATGAGCGCCTGGGTATTCCCCGCTTGGCCCGCGAGAAGGTACAGCGTGAGCGCCTTTCTGTGATCGATGGGCACCCCATCTCCCAGGTAGTATTTATCGGCGAGTTGAACCTGCTGAGCGCTGTCCCTTGGCGCGTAGTCTCCGGAGGTCTCTGCAATCACATCCGCTCCAGCCGTGCGGTCATCGCCTCGCTCCCCCGACTGAGGCACAACATCATCTTCGTGCTCAAGCATCGCGCCGGATTCCGATGTCAGGCCTTCTTCCTTGATTGGAGGCCCCTCTTCCTGCATCTCCTCGGGGCGACTGTCGCGGCGATTCTCACTTTCGTTCCCAGACGTAGCAGAGGCAGGAGTTGCTTGCGGTGCGTTGCCCCTGTCTGGAGGGAGCGCATCGGCGGAGCTTCTCTCTTTCTTCTCCACGTCCACATTCTTGGCCGTGCTCTTCGAGGAATGAAGGGAACGGCCTGGCAGCAGAAATATCCACAGCAGAGCGACGCAAAACACAGCGATAACAACTCCGATAGCGAGCTTGGGATCTACTCCTCGGGAATGGCAATGAATACATGCGCTGCCTGGGGGAGAAAGGCGGCTTCCGCAGCGAAGACAAGCTGAAGGCAACGAAGAGCCAGGATGGGTTTCCTCTGGCAGCGGAGGAGGCTGTGCGCCATTCTGAGCATCCGGGGTGCTATGGTGCTGGTTTATCCGCTGGTGAAGCTCTTGTGAGCCGTTGTGTAACTCCCCCATACGCGCCACTCATTACGATTGCCCTAAGTACCTTCGTCGATCGGCAGGAGCGCCGCCGCGCTTAACAAACGAAGCCTTCTTCCCCTTCTAGCCCCTTAAACTCTATTGGGACAGAGTTACTTTTCCCCACCACTGATTCGCTTCCACCGATTCCCACTGGCACTCGGGTTACGACTGCCCCTGTTGCCCCACGCTACTTCGTCGTTCCCGTTGCAGATTAAGATGATGTGCATACACTTAACCCTATAAACCAAGCACCCCAGGAGGCTATGTACCGATGCCGCTTTCTGAAAGCTTACAGTTACGAGTCATACGACCCGCTGAGACGTCCCGAATTTCCTCGATTTCGGGAGAACAGCGCCTAGCGCCTGTTGGCCTACCCTGCCGCCAAGACCGTCGTGGCGGAGCGGCTCTGGGGCAGTTTGCATCGGCGACCCAGAAGAAGCCCGCTGTATTGATGTCCGAGCCCTCCGCCCTAGAGGCTTTAATGCCAAGCGGCATGATCCCCTAGATCGTTGGAAGGACAAATTTTTTCAGCAACGCAGCCTCACTCTCTAAAGCTCCGCCGCCACCTGCCGACTCCCATGTAGACCGCGTAGGATCGTAGCTATGACACTCGAACCACCACCTATAGCAGGAGAGCAGCAGGAGCCTCCCAAGGCGGCGCCCCAGCAGCACGAGAGCATCAGCTCCATTCCAGACCACCGCGAAGACCCGCCGCCGAGAGTCAGCGCAGCGACCTGCTTGAGCTGCGGCGCGCCACTCTCGCGCCTCGATGAGCCATGTCTGCTGTGCAAGCGGTCGAGGCTCATCACGCGGCTAGTGCTTGCAGGCTTCATCGCAGTCACGATGGGCTTAGCGCTGCTGATGCTTCTCCTCGTGTTCATGAAGGCGTCGGGGGAATCGTGGCCATCGCTGCCTCGAATTTGGATGGCCTCGGATTTGGGAAGTTTTGTGCGGGGATTTGGCAGGACGGCTGAGCGCGAAGATGCACGCGTGGTGCAGCCTTCAGTCGTCTCAGTGCGCTTGGATCCGGCCAAAGCAGAGGCCTTCTACTCGCGCGGCCGAGCCCTTCTATCTCAGAGGCTCTACGAACAGGCAGGTCAGGAATTTGAGGAAGCTATACGGCTGAACCCCAAAGACGCGAGGCTATTTTTCAATCGCGGGCTCGTGCGGGCCCAGCAGCGCGACTATCGGGGAGCCATTTCGGACTATACCGAAGCGATACAACTTGAGCCCCAGTATGCCGCTGCGCTCGACAACAGAGGCAATGCCTGGGATGAGCTGGGCGAGCATGAGCGAGCAATTCAAGACTTCAGCGAGGCTATCAGGATTGACCCGCGGAATTCATTCGCATTCTTTAATCGAGGGTTAGCGCGAGAAAATAGTGGTGACTATGACCTCGCTGTCGCCGATTACGATGAGGCCCTGCGGCTAAACCCCCAATTTGGGCAGGCAGCGAGGAATCGTGAGCGTGCGATGCTCCGTCTCCGCCAGCAGCCGTCCACTGGAGCTACAGGGGGCGAGGTTGATGGGTGGGTCGGCGTGTTGCGAGAGGATGCAGTCGTAATGCCGCTCTTCCTCAGGTCAAACGCGAGATGGATATCACCGTGGCCGCCAATTACAGGGGAAGAGACGGATGACTCGGAGTCGGCACGCAGCGAGCCCCTGTCAAAAATACCCTCTGGCTGGCTTGGCGGTCAGAAGGCAGCGCCCGTCGCATGGAACTTCTGGAAGCCGGGGGGCGCGCCTGCACAGCTGCGAGCGCGGAGCGTTCAGCGAATTCGTTCGCACTGCGAATTGGGGTGGGGGCTAAAGACCGATTATGAGGACATCTCCGAGTCAAATGCGGTGGTGGAGTCGCGAGGCTTGGTGACTACCGGGAGCCTTTCCCTTATTCCATCAACAGAGATAGCCGAGAACAGTCCGCTCTGGAATCGGATTGAATCCGAGATTCAGAGCCTTCTGCTTGGCGGGGGACCGGATTCATCAGGGGCAAAGGGATCGTTAAAGTGGGCCAGCGCAACAACACTGCCGGATGGAAGGATTATCTATCACTTCTCGGGCGAAAAAGTTGCGAAGCCGGCTTCAAGCGCGGAGGTGGAGTGTCAGAACGTGCGGGTTGTCTCGGGCTCGATATTTCAGGAGGGCGGCCAGTACTCAGTTGTTGAGCCGCGGGTGATTGAGACCGATTGTGATTACAAGGAAGCCCAGTCCGTGCACCCATTTGGGGCTATTCAAGTCGGAGGAAAGATTTATTTTGTCAACGAAATCCACGGTTATGAGGATAGCTCCATCACTCTGCAGGAGCTTACTCACGACTCATTCCGAACCCTCTTTACGGTCAGCGGGGGAGCTTGCTAGGGAAACCCCTGTCAGTCATGACTTTCCGCCTTTTCGGCCTACCGACTCTTGGTAGACGCGCCTGAACCCCAAGTGAGCAATCACGACAATCCGCTAAAAAGCGGGAAAGTCATGACTGACACAAGTTTCCTGTTAGCGTCAAGAAACACTCAAGCCTCTCCACCATGCTCATCTCGCGCCGTTGAGTACGGAGATGTGCGGTAGTAAAAGCCTCTCTATCATAGCGCTCCTCCTTGTCGAACGACGACGGCGCGGGCATGCGCCTCTAATCCCTCAGCGCGAGCCATCTCCACCACCGTCTCCCCAATCGACTTTATTCCCTCGACGCTTACCGATTGAAACGTGATCTTCTTGACGAACGTGTCAACAGAGACGCCTGACGCGGTTGTCACGAACCTCCCTGTAGGCAACACGTGATTAGTGCCTGAGGCGTAGTCTCCTAACGACTCCGCCGCCATATACCCCAAGAATACCGAGCCCGCGTTTATGACACGAGCGATGTATGACTCAGCGTTCGCCACACCCAGTATTAAGTGCTCCGGCGCGTATAGGTTCGAAAACTCGATCGCTTCCTCAATTGACCCTACGACGAGCGCTCGACTTCTTTCCATCACCCGCGAGGCGATACTGGCTCGTGGCAACGTTTCAAGTTGTGCCTCGACTTGCGCGATCACCGCGTTCACAAACTCGCGACTGCGCGCCACTAAGACGACATCACTGTCGGCGCCGTGTTCAGCTTGAGCCAAGAGATCCGCAGCGACATGCTCTGGGCGAGCGCCCTCGTCAGCGATGACGAGCACTTCGGATGGCCCTGCGAGCATATCAATCGCTACGCCAGCGCTGGAAACTTGAAGCTTAGCCTCTGTCACGAACTGATTACCCGGACCACAGATCTTATCCACAGGCCGAATCGTCTCAGTTCCGTATGCCAGCGCGCCAATCGCCTGCGCTCCTCCCATCAAGTAGACCTCGGTTATTTCCAAACGACACGCGCACAACGCTATCACCGGATTAATTGACCCCTCGGCGGTCGGAGGGGTGACAAGAACCAGCTCCTTCACCCCGGCTAGGCGAGCTGGAATAGCGAGCATCAGAAGCGTCGAAAAGAGCGGCGCTGTTCCACCAGGGACATAGATTCCGACTCGCTCAATCGCCCGGCGCTGACGAAAGCAGCGAATTCCTGGCGCCGTTTTTACCGACTTTTCCTCCCCAATTTGAGAGCGGTGAAAGGCCGAGATGTTCGATATCGCGCTATCAATCGCTTGCGTCAGCGATGCGCTCACCTCATTCGCGGCCTTCAGAACGCTCTCCGGCGGACAGAGAACCGAATCCGGCTTGGCCTTGTCAAAACGTTCCGTGTATTCCCGAAGCGCCGCGTCTCCCCTAACTTTTACGTCCGCTACTATCGTCGCGACCAAGGATTTCACAGACGACGTGTCACACCCGCGCCGCTCGCAGAGTGTTTTCCAGAGCTCTCTCGTCGGATTCTCAACTATGTTCATTAGATCACCTTTTCAATTAGTAACACGAGTATTCCCTCCGCTCCTGCCGCTCGAAGCCGCTCACTTAACCCCCAGAAATCGTGCCTCTACAGCCACCGTGTGAAGAGAACTCCACCCCGACATCGCCAGGGGAAGAACGCTTGGGCTCTTTAGCCCCGGCAACAATCGATCTATCTCGGGAATTGATTCGTTGAGCGCTTTCAACGTGATGTATTTCGTTCTGCGCGCTCGCAACGCGGCATCTATTCGAAAGACGACCCGGTCAAGAATCGCTCGTTTTTCCTCCGAGAGCGCCTGATTACAGATCAGCACCGCCTGCGATTGCATGACGGTCTCTACTTCGACGAGCCCATTCCTGAGAAGAGTGCTCCCCAAACTCACGAGATCGCAAATAGCCTCTCCCAAGCCAAGACTTGGCGCTACTTCGACCGACCCTGAGATCTCGTGGATGGAGGCTCTCACGCCGCGTCTTTCGAGAAATTCCGCCAGCACGCGAGGGAATGATGTGGCGATATTCAGGCCATTGAGAGACTCCACTGAGGAATACGAAAAGCTCTTCGGCGCCACGATCGAGAGTCTGCAGCGACCGAAGCCAAGCTCGCGACTGACCTTCGCGTCGGAACCTCTCTCCTGTAGGACATTCTTGCCAACGATAGCGGCGTCCACGACGCCATCCGCGCAGTATCCAGGCGCGTCATCGTCCCGCAAGAAGATGACCTCTAGTGGGAAGTTAAACGCTGCGGCTCTTAATCTCGCCCCAGCCTGTTCGAGTTCTATTTCGCACTCCGAAACAAGCGCGCGAGAGGATTCTGTGAGTCTCCTGGTCTTCTGAATTGCCAAACGTAATAACGACACAACTGCTCCATGATGAGGAGGTTGAATGGGTAGATAGAGATGTGTTGGAGAAGAAAGGTTTGTACGCGCACTAGGCGCGATGATGCGGGGCGTGATGATGTGCTGAGGTGACCGCAAGTAACGACATCTCTCGACACTGCCACAAACGGGGTGGTCAATGCAACTAACTACGCACCATGAATTCAGAAACGCTAGGAGATCTCCTGCGCTACCAGCGCTAGCATGCGGCGGCGAGGCGCTTTTAAAGACCGCCCCGCGCAGTAGCTGGGCCGCCCAGAGCCTGCGCGTTTACTTGACCGTGATCTTTTTGGTGATTTCTGATCTTACATTTGCTCATTCCTACAGGTTTATAATCGCTCTCACGGAACAAGTATCCGCCCGCTACTACAGTTCAGCTGCTTACGAAAAAACGATCGATCTTCTTAGCAATTTCGCCAGATGCTGATGGCGAAGAACGTAGCTCTGGTGAAAGGCGACTGGACTTCAAGCAACCCCGTCATCACCCAAGCACTCAAGAGGTACGGCAGAAACGGGGTGCCGCTCAACGTTATCCTTTCGAAGGGGCGGCAACCCGAGATTCTTCCGAATGTTCTCTCTCCTAGCATCGTCCTGGAGGCTCTCAGGAAGCTGTAGGCGGAGCGAGGCTGCTCGCACCTGTTCGAATCTTCCTGAATGTGCCCGGATAAGATCGGGGGTGTCTAGGCTTCCCTCCTCCCCTCTACCCGTCGCAAGTCCAACTAAATTTGCGTAGCGAAGACAGGTTGCTACTCTTAGAGGCGCGTCGCTTCAGGCGGCGACTCAGAAGCTGTTACGGAGGACCAGATGACATCTGTAAAACTTGAGATCGTAAAAGGCACCGTGCTTGATCCAAACTTGGACCCGGTAGCCGCTCTGCATACTCATCTTAAGGCGGCTCTTGAGCTGATTAACGGCAATGCCAACGCCCGAGCTGGCTCCGGAGTCGTTGACGCGCTAAAGCCCCTGCTCACGCTAGCGATTGCAGACCTCGCAAAAGTTGCCCCGGCAGCTGACTGTTCGCGCGATACGATCGCTGGAATTATGAACGCCCTCTCAATGGAGCCATCGGCCGCGAAGTTCCCTGCTATAACTCCAGAGGAGCGAAAGCACCTGCAGATGACAGTGACCGCAGTTGAAGCAACGCTGCGCTCGATTCATCGAGAGCGCGAGAAGCTGCACGAAGAGAGGGATTCGGTTTCCAGAACTCGCGAGGCGCTACAGGGCAAGGAACAGGAGCTAAAGCACAAGGAAGAGGAGCTTCACCTTCTAGAGACTTTGCTCAACGAGGGCGCTGCCGCTAGGGCTGCGGCACCGGCGGTCACGCAGGATGTCGACAGCCCCTCGCCCCAGGGTGCAATGAGCCCCTCGGCCAAGATTCCCTCGGCGGCAGAGCTGCTCGGCGCGATTCGTGTTGAGTCTAGCAGGCTGCGCAAGAAACAAGCCAATTAACCATTTCCCTTCACGGAGCCAACATGCCTGAGATACAAGCTGCACCGACTTCTTCGGTAATCGGCAGGTCAGAAGTTTTGCCCGACCGCGTTGCTCTGCGCGAAAAATCCACATCGGCGGTCGCCGAGCTCTCTCGTGAGCACGCAGACGTCAGGACTCGAGTTGCGGGCACTGCCGACAGCCTTCTTTCGCAGTGCAACAACCTGCGCGATGTGATTTCTCGGATGGGCGCGCTTGCCGCGCACTTCCAGTCACTCTCTGACAGGAACCACAGCGAACAGTTCAAGTGGATCTCGCTCAATATTTTTAATTGCTCTTTTATTGCGGGTGTCGTGGTTCCGGAGTTTGTCCGAGCCCCATTGGTCGACGTAGCCAAGAAGATGGTGCAAGCGGAGGATAACCTTCGCCTTCAGGGGCTCTCCCGTCTGACGCGGCTCTTCAGCTCAGATGTCGCGGGCGAAGGGCAAAAAAGTCGTCAGTCACGAGAGAAAATTGTCGAGGGGATTCGTGCCCTGCCGTTGGTTCTGCTTGCAGAGCAGTCGAAACAGCTGCTTCAGGAGCACGTGGACCCACTTTCCTGCTTTGCGTCAGACATTGCCAAGCTTGACGGAGCCTTTGCTGCTCCTGCCGAACGGATTGCGAAGCTGCAAAGCTCGCTCAGGGGCTCCCTCAACTCCCTGCACAAGAAGTCCGTGCTTGTGGACTTTGAGAAAGCGCTCTTTGCTAAACCTGAGACAGAGGGCGAGCCCCCGGGTCCGGGCTCACTGCTCACCTCCATCACTGGCATCACGGCAGTCGTTTCCGAGGTGAAGGAGCTCCTCGCAGCCGGTGCGACTTGCTGCCTGACAAGCCGGGTCCAAGCTGAGCGCCTCAAGTACGCAAATGCGGTGCTAGGCTCCCTTGAGCCGCCAAAGGCTGTGCCTTTAGACAAGCCGCGGTCGCTTATCTTGGGGTACTTCAGCTCCCGTGACTCTCTTGAAAATCTAGAGGCTGCTGAGGCTCAGACGAGCCGCCAGACGTCGTCAGGTAGCGCCGAGCTGCAGAAGATGCGCAACTACTACACTAATTCAGCCAAGGGGGAGCTCTCGCTGCCGCAAAACCTGGAAGCACAGCGTGAGATCTTCGCGGCTGAGGTTGAGGCTTTGCGGAACGAGACGGCCCAGCTGCGCCGCAAAATCCTTGCGCTCGACCCTGAAGCAAGAGAAAAAGCCTGCTCTGAGCTCCACCGTGCCGGAAAGGCTCTCGGGCGCCCCATGATTCCCGATGGCGTCGACGAGTCGTTCTGGCAGCAGTCCACAATGAAGGTGGTGGTGGAGGAGAACACTCCTGCTGAGCAGGTCACTGTTGTCTCGGTCCCAAACTCCGTGCTCGTCAGCCAACTCCTTAGTCCGTATCTCAAGGGGCACAAGCGCCCGGAAGCGAACCAGGAGCGGGCTCGCGATATCCTCACTATCGTCTCGCCCGAGACCATTCACACTGCTATCGCCGAGCTGTCTGAAGTTTGCCCAGGTGTTGAGCTGCGAGATGCGATTCTCGCCTCGAATCCAGCACTCTTCATCGATCGACACCGCAATCCCGACGCGTTCCGCACGTACCTGCTCTGCCTTGAGATAGTGGCGCCGAAGCTCGTAGCCGCCCTGGAGAGTGGTGCCGAGGTCTCTGTTGACCAGTTTTCATCGATTGAAAGCATCGAACGGTGGCTTGAGGGAGAGCAGCGTAAGGAGGCGTTCCTCGCTGAAAAAGCTGAAATCGAGTCGGCCCTTGCTGACTTCGGCTTGGAGGAGCCGCAGCTTGCCCTCTCAGTTTTGCGCAACGGCTGCTTCCACAGGGGCAGCTATATTCGGCTGAGCACGCAAAACTTCGCAAAAAATGCGGCGGCTGATGGCTACTCAGCTCGCGAGATCCTCGATATTGCCAGGAGCCTCGACAGGTGCGGGCTTCTCTCGTTCGAGTCCCGGCAGGGGCCGATAGAGCTGGCAGCCACTGGAGGCCCTGAAGTTCGCAAGATCCTAAGCTGGGTGCGCTTAAACCTCCCGCCAAGTGATCCAGCGTAGCTCGAGGTTTTACAAGCAGGGTCTTTGACAATCGAATACGGGAAGTGATGACTGCCCCAATCGTCTCAACCGACTGCGGTTGCGAGGATGGGGGTGGTCCCATCTAGGTTTTTGGTTCGCGAGGACTTTACAGTGAATGAATCTCAGAATCTGACGGGCGGGGAGCTCTGCACCCTGCTCGATTTGATGGTACGCGCGCTTAAGTCGGGGTCTATAGCTCTTCCTGGCGAGGCTCAGAGCCTTGCTGGAGCGCTACTGCCGATGGCAGCGCTTGTGCTTGAGAAGATCCAGCCGACTTTTCCATTAGCTGGTGAACTGGTGCTCGCTCCCCAGGCGGAGATAGCCAAGCTCCACCAGCTCGTGAAGGAGTACCAAGCTGCTCTTGCAAACGCCGATTCTCTGCGCGAGGCGGCAGTAGCAAGAGCGAAGGATCGTGTCACCTCGCACGCAGCCACAGTATGGAGGCAGCGGGCAAACGAGCTCAAGAACACCGAGGATCAGCTCTCTTCCGAAAGGGGGAAGCTTGACCTCCAGCTTCGAGAGCTCGACGAAAAGCGCCGCAGGCTCGAGGAGGACATCGCGCGTGACCGTAAATCGGTCGACGCGGACATGATCCGGCTCTCGCAGCTTGAGATAAAGCTTACGGCTCGCGCCGAGGCTCTTGACCGAAAGGACGAGCTCTTGGCAGCCAAGGAAGCTGCCAAGCAGCCGCAAGCCCGAGCAGTCCCCGGGGCGGAGCAGCAGCCTTCCAAGCCGGAAGCTGCCCTCATTGCCGCTCAAGAAAAACTGAAGCAGGAGAAGCTCGAGCTTGAGAGCTTCCTTGCGCTGAAGGGCGAGGAGATCTTCGATATCTTCCTCAAGGCTCAGCAGATCGCTGCGGCCTAACCCTCAACCGGCGGAATGGAGGTTTTTTCGACTTTCCCAGGAGACTACCCCCATCCCGCCTCAACTGTGAGGCACGCTCTTTTACATCGCTATAGTGAGAATCTCGCTCCGTTCGGTCGGCCTGTCGCCATAAAGCGCCGACAGCTCGCCCGAACGGAGTGCAGGAAGATAGGTTCTTTTTGCAGGTTTGTTCGGTTTGTTTGCGAGAGCTTGTTCGAACATGAACATTAAAGTCTTTGAAGTGCGTGGATATTTCGGTCTCTACAGGGAAGCCAAGGAGATGACTCCCGACGTTGCCCTAAGAGAGCTTGTCCAGAACGCGGTCGAGGCTGGCGCGAAAACCGTAGAAATACGGCTCACCCAGTCTGGAATCACCGTCGTCGACGACGGCTGCGGTATGTCCGCGGCCGAGCTGAAGCAAAACTTCTCCAGGTTCCACGAGACTGGGAAGACGCTCGGCGACCAGGCTAACTACGGTATCGGCGCCAAGATGGCCTTCCTCGCGCTGGGTGGCGTCTCCATGACGGTCACCTCGCGCAAAGGCAACAAGGAGCCTGTCCGTATTGAGCTTGGGCGCGCTGCAGGGGGACCGGAAGAAACCGACGGCTTCGTCCACGGTCCAGTGGAAGACGCCGACGGCAACATCATCCGGCCAGCAGAGCTGAACCCTCGTTGGAAGACGGAGGTGTTCATCCGCTACACGGGATTCGAAGCCGAACAGGTGCTGAAAGCCCTGAACGGCCGATTCGAGTCGGTGCGAGCGGGGATCACCGTCCACTACCCATCAGGATCTGGTCGCGGCTCGCGTCAGATCCGCGGCTACATTTCGGCGATGGAGCGGGCGAGCACCCGAGTCCACCGACACGAGCTCCGAAGCTGCATTCTCATCTGGGGCCAGAGAGGCTCCAGTGACGAACACACGTCAGTGCTCGAGGACGAGTGGGGAGGCATGCCGCTGGCGTTCAGCCACCGCGGGGAGATTTACTCCACCAGGGGCGGCGAGAAAGCGGCGAAGTGGCTCGACGGGGCCGGCATCTCTGTCGGACACAAGCAACTCTTCGTGCTGATTCAGCCGCGGGGACGCAACCTGCGCTGGAACAACTCCCGGACGAACGTCCTGGGTGTTGAGCTCGAAGAGATCCAGCTTGAGATCGCGAAAGCGGTCGAGAGCGGAGAGCTGCCGGAACTCGCCGCGTTCATGGAGTGGTTTGAAGCGGCGCACACCCGTGCGCAGGAGAGCTTCCAAGCCGCCATCCTGAACGGGCTGGCTCACCTGCCCGAGATCTTCGGAATTCTTCCCCCTCCGGGGAAGTCTACGAAGCCTCAGGGTGAGCCAGACGAGACTGAGGACGGCGAGGAGGAGAGCGACCGAGGGGACCGAAGCCCCTCGTCCCGAACCTCCAGCAGCAGACAGCGGCGCAAGCCGCGTGGCCTGCCGACGCCCCAGCTTGCCGACGAGGAGGCGACCGGAGGTTGCGCTGTCGTGTACAGCGCACACCGGAATGCGCTCTTCGTGTGGCCGGAGCATCCCCTGTTCAAGACCCACCTTGACCGGGCTCCTACCCGCAAGATCCGTGAGCAGCTCAAGGCGCTCCTGTGCCTGGAGATTGTTGCCGGATACGCGCGGGTCAAAAACAACTTTGAAGATGTCGGCCAAGCTGAGCTCGACATCATCGCCATGACCTGCGGTAACTTCATGCTCGCCAGCCAAAAAGGGCTCAAGGCGAGACTGATTGACTACCTCGGTCTCTAGCAACCAACGATCGCCCGCGCTCTGCAGGTGATCTAAGGGAGCGGCGCACGAAGGTTTACAGCAAGAGAGCGATCTCTTGCCCAACACTTCCTGCCCCGTTTCCTTTCTGACTGCACGTTGTGCGGTGAGCAAGGTCTTTTACAGCGAGATATGGGAAGAAGAACAAAGAATCGCAACCCGATTCTTGAGGGCGTAGCCCTGAGGTATCGGGTTCGATGTGACTTTCAACGAGGTTTTTTCAAGGAGGTAGATCGTGATCATACTGCGAACTGACTCTAGGGGATCTGAGTTACGAGGCAGCCTGTGGCTGTTTTTTGACGAGACGTCTTCGTCCAATCGGCAGAAGCGAATTCTCAAGTTCTGGCACGGCCCGAACCAGAAAGAGCTTCTCCCGCTCTTCGGAGAGAAGAAGAGTCCCGGGGCACCTGGCCTTTCCTTCGGCCTGCTTGTGAAGTGGGCCGTGAAACTCTTGGGAGCCAGGGGTGCCGAGCTTGTGGGCGAAGCCTTTCCTGACCAATCCCTCGGGGACTTCGACATCAGGGGAGGAAACCACTGGCGGCAGAGCCCTACTCCCGCGGCATTGGCGATTCTCAAAAGTCTTGCCGAGGGCCGCGAGGAGCGCGGGCTCGACCTGCCTGCTGCACACCGCTCCCTCTTCCTCTTCGCCGCAAGGACGAGGAGGATCGTGCTCGATGGGATTGAGCTCTACTGGGATGAGCGCCACGATGAGTGGCACTTCGCCCAAGGGGAGATCCCGCTGGGAACGGCGGTCAAATTCGCCGCCAGAATTCTGCGGGACGAAAAGACGGCGAAGGAATGGCCTGCTTACTTCGTCCCCTGGCTCGCCGACAACGACGAGCTGCGACGAGCGCGCGAGAGCAAGGCTGGCCCTGATGCAGCGCAGCGGATTCCGCTCGCTGCTGCCTCAGCGTCTTTGATTGCCCTCAGCCCGGCCGCTGGCGGAACGCAGCCTCTCGACCTGGCATCGCTCAACGCCACGAGTTCAATCGGGCTTGCGCGGGTAGCTGCGGGCTTTCAGCTCGTAGCGATTGAGGACGAGACGGAGGGTGCCACCGAGATTCTGTATCTCGGTGACCTGGCCAACACCCCACGCTTCGCCGACTGGGCAGAGCTTGTGGACACCGTAGCAGACCTGCTGGCGGATCTTCCGCCAGAGGTCGTTCAAGCGGCGTGCGGCGACATGCCGCTCTGCCCGCAACAACTGAAGTCTTGGCTTTACCCCGCCGGCGCAAAGCGTCACGTGTCGGTAAAGGAAGAGATCCGTGTCCGAAATAGCAAGCAGTACGGGGACGGCAGGGAGAGCTCCGCGATACGAGACGCTCTTGCCGCTGCCCCGAAGACTGTGAAGCTCTGGCAACACGGAAACAACTCGGTTAGCCTCCGGGCCGACACTGCGGGACAGATCGTTATCGTCGGAACAAACGGGGTCAACCCTGTCTTCTCCGGCGATGATCTGCTGCGCCTCTTGGCGTTGCTCCTGAGCGACAAAGCGACGGACGCAGTGAGGCCGCTACAGTTTGCTGCCTGGCTTCTGCCGTGGCACAACAAGCGCTTCGGCGCGGCTCTGCTCGATCGGCCTGACCAAGCCGATGTCGAGGCGAGTGTTGCCACACCTGCCCCGAAAGAGAGCGCTGTGGCACCAAGGCGAGAGCCCGTCCTCCTGCTCTGGAAGCTGCCTGCGGAGCTGAGCGCTCCTCCTCTGGTTCGGACCGCGAAACACGCTGATCCGGACACTGTATTTGGCGACTTGAATTCGCCAACTGACAACCTGTTCCGACAGTGCCTCTCCAAGGTCCTGTCTGACCTGCATACTGACCTCTCAAGGCGGTAGTGCAGCGCAGGTCGGGGTTTTTGACACGGTTTTTCCGGTCACATCCCCCGATCTTTTTTGGTCGCTTCTGGTGACTCCCTGCACGGCACGGAGTGAACAGTGGCGAACTGTACGTCCACTAGGTTTAGGAGGAGGTTTTAATGGCAAAGAAAGCCCGGCGCCTTGTGCGCCCGGACGAGCTTCGAGTTGCCCGAACGTGGTGGATGAAGGTCTACGTGACCCTCGTTCACCGAGTTCAGCAACCTAAGGCTCCACCAAAACTGGTAGGGCTGACGGACCTCGACCTGCTCGTGGCAGCCGATGCCGGAGCGTCACTCAGCTACATTCGCTGCGTGCGCAACGGCTGGGACAATCTCTCTGAGAGGAAGCTGAAAGCTCTCTCAGAAAAACTTGGCATTTTCAGCGCCAATCACAGCGTTGCTGTGATGGGCAAGTGCTGGCAGCAGCACCTGGAAGGCATCATGTCCCTGATACAGGGAGAGAGGGCAAATGCTAAAGTCCAGAAAGCTGTCCGCCGCTGAGCGGACCAGGTTTTTGCGGATCTTAGTCCGGCTCCTGAGCGGTAAGGATCTCACCACTCGGGATCAGGACGAGTTCCTCTCGCGGCGCCTCCGTATCAGCACCAGGCAGGTGCAGCGGTACCGGAGCGCTGAGGCGAACATGTCCGAGAAGACGTACCGGCGCCTGCTCAGAGCAGTGTCGGTGCCATTGCGGTCATTTCTCGACCCTCGCTGCCTAACAACAGCAGAAGTCGCGAATGCCGCCGAAGAGTAAAGAGGTTGGGGGGAGCTGGGGCGCTTACACAAGCACCCCAGCGTCTGCACTCATAGGACGTACAGTTCCCCACCCTTTGTTTGTAGGGTGGGAAGGCAGTAGAGAAATCCCGGGCAACCATCCGCCTTACTTTTTTGCCACGGTAACGCGAGCGTGAAGCACGTATCGGCCGCCCTCTGCAACATTCTCAGCGCACTTCCAGCTTGTAGAACTTCGACTCAAGCGCTGAGAGCATCCCCTTGTAGTGATCCTTGTCGCGTGACCCGGTCATGTCCTTCACCAGAACAAAGAAGCGACAGTTATTAGTTCGGCTCCAATCGAGGATACGGTTTGTCTGAGATGCGAACGCCTCGCGTGAGAGTGGTGTTTCGAACTGTATCTCGCCAATCGGTAGCTGCGCCTGGTCTGCTACGCGATGTGGCAGCTTCTGGTCGTGAACGATGAGGCCAGCGCTCGTAAGGTCGATCTGAAAGATGTACTCAGGCTTTCCATTTCCGGGGTTCGCCCAGCATGCTGGCATCTCAGTACCTCTTCCCATGCTGTTCATCCTGCCCTGAATATTCGCCACCTGCCCCTTCAGTCGTTCGCTCTCTACCCGGAGCGCCTGACACTCGACAACACCAACAGGCTGCTCCTGCTGAAGCCTCACCAGCCCTGCTATCTCGTCCGGCCCACGCCCGCCGAATGTGGTTCCCTTGAGGCTCTCGCGGATTGCTCTGCCGTACTCGGCATCTTTGATGAGGCGAGTTACGATCTCCTTCTCACTGAGCCCCTGCCCCTTGCCGAGCGAGATGGCGAGAAGTATCGGCTCAAATGCGTCTCCTCCACCCCCTTTTGCCTGTAACGTCTCTTGAAGCAGCCGTACCTGTTGTGCCGAGTCCTTCACCCGGCGCAGCTCGTGGAAGAACTGCTGCTTCTCCTGCTCCGTTTGCAACGTGCCGAGCACTAAGGTAACCGCCTCTCGTATATCGACGAGCTGTGTTATCTCGTTGCGGGTCTTCACCAGCTCAGCCTTTGCCTCTGTTAGCTGGTGCTCCTGCTTGTCGACCACGAAAGCCATCGCAAGCAGGATACAGAACAGGAGCATGATCGCGATCTCTGCCATGGTGAAGCCGAGCACCATGCCTTTCCGGTAGGCCTTCTTCTGTTCCAGGATAATGTTCGCCATCGAAGCCGCCCGTCAGCTACGCAGTCCGCTCGTTTGCCTCGTCTTCTTGCAGGTCCTCCTCGCCATCCTGCTCGTCCTCTGCCTCACGCTCGCTCGGAAAACCTCCGACCCGCGCCCGGATGCGATCAATCGTCTCCAGCATAGAGGCCTCAAGCTGGTGCAGAGCCTCATCTGACGCAGCACCCTGCGTCGCCAGAGCCGCCTCCGTAACTCTTCCTCGCAGCTCCTCAAACTCAACTGAGAATGGCGCCTCCTTCGACGATGACCTGTGAGGTGCTTCGGCATCGTCCACCCTCTGCGCCATCTCTCGTAGCAGCTCTGCAAGTCTTGACGTCTCTTTCGTTACTACTAGCGTTTGTTGTGTCAGCGCGGCCACATGCTCACTTGAGCTACGCATCGACTCCCCCACCAGAGCATTGAGCTCGGTGATGTACTTCGCCAGCACCTCGGCCGACTGCTGCCGGACCGCCGTCGACGCTGTGTCGAGAATACTGTTCGCCTGAATCATCTGATCGCGCAGGCGGCCGGCTACGTGTGCGAGCTCCATACGCACCTCACGCTCGGTTTCGACTGGGTCGTGGCGCATCTGCCCGAAGATCACACGGCAGATGAGGCCCACAATCGTAGTCGCCAAGGCGATACCGAAATTCTGTATGATCGACTCCTTTGAATTCGACCCATCGTACTGAAACAGCGCACACCCGAGACTGGTGAGTGTGAATAGGAATCCAAGGTAGTACAGATTGTCTCCGGCTTGGTCGTCATCCACTCGCATCCGGCGAAAGACGAGCATGAGGGAGAGGTACGCGAGCATTATCAGTACCGGAACGCCGGTCACGACGAGCTGAGGAGCGGCGAGGTACTTGAGGCTGAGTATCGAGATGACTCCGGTGAAGAAAGCCACAAGGAAGCAGCCCTGGTCGGTGAACGGCCCTATCCTGTCTCGAATGTTGTGCTGCTGCGTCTTCTTAATGAGCATCGACCACTCCTATCCTGAGATCCTCGTGATGCGATAGTCCGCGGATCGCTCTTTGGCAAATACCTGGTTCCAGAACTCCGCAATCGCTCTGTCGTTTCTCTGCGCAGTGCTATTCCGGTTTAGAAAGAACACTTCAATGTTGACTCCTGAGAGATCAGCAGACACTCCCTGGAAGTACTCGCTGTTGAAAAAGTCATTAGCCGCCGGCAACCCCTTGTAGAGGTTTAAGCCACCGTTGTTCTGCAGCATGTCGGAGATGACGTAGAGAGTCTTCTCTGCGCCAGGGATAGTGACATCTTCACCGAAGCTTGAGATCGCGACCGACTGCACCGTCTCCATGAGGGGCGATGTCTTAGCTTTTGAGGGATGAAGGTACTCCTCGATCGCGTCCCAGGCAGGCTTCTGAAAGCTCTCGTGCCAGCGCTTCTCGACACGCTCCGGATTTCCGGTTACTTCACTAACATCGCGGCCCCTCCCGGGACTACACCGACTGAATCCCGGCTGCACGATGCCACTGACCGTGTCACGAATCGGGTAAATATCGAGCTTTCCGTGCGCGGGGACCTTCTCGACGATCGCTTTGAGCTTGCTTCGCAGACTAGCCTTCTGAATTTCGCTCAGATCATCGGTGTTATCGATGACGATGGCCGTCACGGACGCGTTGCCTCGCTTGTCGCACGAATCACTGCGATTGATCGCCTTCGCTTCCTTATCGAGCGAGGTCTTCGCGACAACCGCGATTCCCATGCCACACAGAACGAGCCCAATGAGAGCAACTCCGATGATATCATTGCGCGTCTTCTGGCGTCGGTACTTATCTCGCCTTCTCATTATCTGCCTCGCTGAAAATCTGCTCTAGGAGCGGAAACTTTCGTTGTAGCTCATCAAACTGCTGGTAGATCTTCTGGCATGCCGCCTCAAGCTCCTCGGTGCAGCCAGCCGCAACCTCTGACTGCTTCTCAAGGTCGATGCGTGGCCCGTTGTTGACGTCAATTGCAACTGCCTTTGGAAGCTCCGGCGCCTTCATGAAGTACGCCGGCGTCTCTGACGAGCGGGCACGCTTATTCTCCTCGCGATACAACGTAATGAGCCTTAGGCAGCACCGCTGTAGGTGGTTACAGTGCTCGTCAAACTCTTTAATGAGCTGCGACTGACTGCCGAGAAGCCCCTCAAGATCACTGTGAAAGCGCGGAATCTCGTCCTTGAGCTGGCTGAGCACATCAACCGCTTGGTTCTTAACTTCTTCGAGCTCATCGACGATCGTTCGCTGGTAGTAAGCGTACTGGTCGGCAAAGTTGCGGTATCGCTTCTGTACCCGGCTGTATCCCGGGTAGGGATCCTGCATTCGGTAGCCGTCGACCGCTGCAAAGATAGAGAACATCACGCCAACTACTATCAAGAGCAGCGAGTGCATGTCGTTGACGAGGAGCGGGTTGCTTATCAGGGTTTGCACCGCCAAATGCGCCGCGTTCTCTGGAGTCGGCCCTTGCAACGCAATCCGGTAGTGCGCCACTGCAACGTTAAAGACGGCGACGAGTGCAAAGTGTATAAGCGCTCCGAAGCGGAAGTACCAACGCTTCCATCCGCTAACGTGATTCATGAGCGGGTAGAGGTACCAGCCTACCAGCAATCCTGATCCGATATTCGGCAAAGCGAAAAGGACTGCCTCTATCGCGCCGCCGAGCAGCCCCGTTTCGAGCCCCACGGCGAAGAAGAACGAATTGAACACTATCTCGATCGTAAACAAGACGGTAATGAGCCCCCAGTAGAGGAGCAGCGATGAGGGTTCATCAACTGGTCGCTCAAGTGCGTTACGCTCCCGGAACCGCTTCCGCTCACCATGCGCATCGCGCACATTTTGAAAGTAGATGTTGAGTCGGTTGGAACCATCGCGGATCTCAACTCCAAACTGGGAGACTGCATCACGCGCCACATTTCGTATTTCGACCTCTTTTGTATCGAGCCGAGTTGCAGAGAGCCTAGCTCCGTACCCCTGCAGCTCACGCAGCGCATACGAGCGACCCTGCGCGATCTCGTCTGCAATGTGGCGGAGGATGTCCTGCTCGACAGCATCGAGCGTCTCTGCGCCGGTGGGAGGCTCCTCTTTCGACGCCCGTTCGCGCGCTAAATCCCGGATCCGCAGCCTGCGCGCGAGGTCGTCGGCATCGATACGAGGGAATATCTGCGTCGACGGCAGGTACGCCGACGTTCCGCGCCCTAACCACTCTGCAACCTTTCCAAGTGTTTCCATCCCAGCAGACCTCCCCGCTTCTCTTGGGTATCGGTCAGGGAGCCATGTGTCTGTAGAAACGGGAGCTCTCTTGTTAGGTGAATTGATACCTCTGGAGAGCCCCGTGAGAGCGCTTTAATATATCGTTATACCAACCAGTTACCAGGCTTCTGCCGACTGGCTTCTCTTCCTTGCTAGCGGCCCGAGTAGGCGCCGCTGCGAATCTTCTGTTTAACCTTTTCAGCCAGTGCCCTCGCCATGCGGAGGTTTGCGTCCGAGAGCTGCTCAGAGACGAATTCTAGTGCTGTCTCCGCACCATCCTGCCCGTTACCCGCAGCGATCTTCAACCAGATATACGCAGTCATCAGATCCTTCTGTGTGCCTTCTCCACGCATGTGCATGATACCGAGCCGCTCTTGTGCTGCCGGCACTCCCGCCTTAGCAGCGATTGTGTACCACTCGACCGCTTTTGCGGCGTTACGAGCCACCCCATCGCCGCGGTCGTAGATCACCCCAAGCTTGTACTGCGCATCTCGGTCGCCGCTCTGTGCACGAGACTGCAGATTCGAGATAGAAGCACCGCCATTTTCTCGCTGGCTGCGGCTGCCTCGGAGCTCTTGAAGGCGCATTGCTGCTCCTGGGTGCCCCTTCTGCGCGGCTTTTTGTAGGTAGGTTTCGGCCAACGAGAGGTTCTGTGCAACGCCAGTGCCTGACACGTACATCTGTCCCAGCCAGTAAAGAGCGTCCACGTTCCCTGCCGACGCCGCAGAGCCGATCCACTGGTGAGCGAGGGCAAGGTCACGCGGCACTCCCTCGCCGTTGAAATACAGAATCCCTAAGTTGTACTGCGCATCGGGAAGCCTCTGCTCGGCCGCTCGGCGGTACCACGTAACTGCGTCCGGAATCCGCCGAGGGGTGCCCTCGCCCTCAAAAAGCCTGATGGCGAGCCTATTCTGTGCAACGGGGTTCCCGTGCTCAGCGGCCATGCGGTACCAGCGGGTAGCTTGTACTTGGTCAATCCTTCCCGCTTCTCCCTTCTCGTGTATCACCGCCGCGTTCATCATCGCCACGACGTTTCCACCTCGACCCGCCAATTCGAAGAACGAGAGCGCCTTGGCGTAGTCGCGTGGTACTCGGTCGCCCCGGTAGTACCGCTCGGCAAGAGCAAGCTGAAGCTGACTGTCCCCTTTGAGCGCCCGCTCATCCTCACTCAGCTCAAGGATGACCGGAACCTCCTGCCTCTGTTCCGGGACCACAACCGGAGGCTGCTTCTCCTCCTTTAGGACCACAATCTCAGACTCTCGCTGCGCGACGACTTTCTTCTCCACCGGCTGAACAGCAACTACCTCCTCCTTCGGTACACCGAAGGGCCAGCGAGGAAGAGTTGGAAAGGATCCTGTCGACGCCTTAAAGAAAACGAGGAAGAGCATCAGGCCAGCCAACCCCACCGTCACCGCCAGGAACGCAGCGAGCGTGAGACGAGTGAGTAGCCGTGAGCGCTTACAGAGCAAGCACGGCTCATCGAGCCGAGCGAGCGGTGCGCCACAGCTCATGCATGCCGCAGCGCTGATCCGCGGAGGCGGATCGTCCTTGAGGATCGGAATGGTACTGATGCTCTCATGGAAATGCGACTCTCCTGGTGGGGCCGGGGACACACCACTACCGGCTGGCAAATCGAGCTTCTCTCCTGGGAGGGGTGGGGGTTGTAGGGTCATACCACTGTCTCAGCCCTTACTATCGAAGCGGTCGGCAGTTGGTTGAGGAGCTTTAGGGTATGGGGCTGCTTTGCTACGAGCATCTCGGCAAACCATCCCCCAGCTGCCGAATTATCTGCCCTGAGCCACAAACGGAGAG
The DNA here is from genome assembly GCA_964413875.1 of uncultured Bdellovibrionales bacterium. Lineage (GTDB taxonomy): Bacteria > Bdellovibrionota_C > UBA2361 > UBA2361 > OMII01 > OMII01. Next base: position 62,834 of record CAYPUA010000003.1, on the reverse strand, counting down.
AGAGCCTCTACTGTGGTCTCGAGAAGGTTCCTGGAAGGCTCTACGAATTACCTCTGGATGACTTCGAGCTGCCTACTCCTCTGGCGGAAGCCACCTCTCAACCACAAGCTTATCGCCGACAAACCTAAGGATGGCACGTCTCCCATTTTGCCCCGGTATCGGGTACGTCTTTTCTGCTAGCCCATCTTCCTTGTAGAACGCATTAGCGATGTACGCCTCTACAAAGCCTGGCCGATGAATTTTCTCGAACCAACTGATAGCGGGCGGATACTCATTATCGCTTTTTTGCGACCAGTCTTCCAAGGAGAGGGTATCGAGCGATCTGTTAAGAACGTAGAATCCTTTTCTCCACACTGAGAACCCCGAGCCGTTCCACTGCAGAATAGCAACCTCAGTTGGACTGACATCTGAGCCGGGAGCTGTCGATAGGACTTCGATCCTTCCATCACCGTTAGCATCTCCGACTACTCTCAAGTCCTGTACCCCCGCATGGCCCTGATAAAATGGGAACTCATGCGCACTATCCTCCCAAATCATTCGGCCGTGCTTGTACACAGAGAGGGCGAACGACAAACCGCCGCCGCCATTCTCCCACTGATATGGTCTTAAAAGCAGCTCCTCGGGCTCACCATCGCCATCGAGGTCCGCTTCGTTTTTCAATGGGCAGTCGACACACAAAGTCGTTGCTTCTCCCCCCTCCCGACTAGGTATCCCCCTCAAATTCCGCCTATGCGTCCACCCTACCCTGCCATTTTCGAGCTCCATTAGGACCCACGCGCCGCTAGTTCCAAGCATCGTCCCTGTGGTCCCGCGACTCGGCGTAAAGAGCACCTGATACTCGATGCCGGGCCCCTCTCGCAGATTTCCCTCACCGTCGATGAACTCCGCCTGACTTTCCCGATTTTCGTCGACGACGACATCTGGTTCTCTTGCGATCTCCCATGGCACACCACGGCTTCTCGCTGATTCTTCGCGGAATGAAGCGTTACGCGTCGATCCTGCTCCGACGTACTCTCGACTAGTAGCTTGCTGCACACTGCTATCTCCGGGGCCTCGAATGCTGCCGGAGCTGGCTGCGCCTTGTGCTTCGCTGCTCGACTGCGAGCTAGAGACGGAATGTCGCCAGAACGAGACGGGCGACAATTTTACAAACACCACGAATAGGAAGAGGAAGAAGAATCCCAGCGCGAGCAGTAAAAATCCTGCCAGCAGGAGGTACGTCATCGACCGAAAGCGCGAGCAGAGCACACACCGCTCAGCGGGGCCTCTAAGAGGACCGCCGCACTGTAAGCACTTTGTCGGGATTATCTGAGGAGAAGCATCGTCCACATTCGGCAGCGGAGCGCCCGACAGGGGCGTCTCTTCCCCGACCAGGGCTCCAGGGACTTGCTCTACGCTTCCCTTACCTGCTCCCGGACTTCTGGGCTCTTGCTGCGGACTCGGTGTTTCTAAAGACATTTCCCCTGCCCTTTTCCCCGGTGGTGTCGGCAGAAGTCGGCACAGCCTGAGAAGACGTGGCTAAAAAGCCGAAAACCAGCCGGTTAAGGGCCCTGGCAGAGCTCTGTAGGAGCAAATTTGGGGCGTTACTCGTTAAGCGGTATCAGCCAAATGTCGACGATCCTCAAGGGGTCTGAGCATCTCTCAAGCGCACGGAGCAGAACCCGATTTCACTATGAACCACCGCTGCATAAGAAACGTTTCTGCTACGAACCATTCGCTGATACAGCGACTCATGGTCATACCTGCTCTGATGATGGCGACACTTTTTCTGTGCCGGGCTTCAAACTTCAACGACCCCCACCGTGCCGGACCTAGCATACAGGCAAGTGCCTCGACCCTCTTGGCTGTCCGAGAGTCTGTGGAGAGAAGAGAGCTCGAAGCGAAACGGGTCTCAAACCAGGATAGTCCTGAGGATTCGTGGACGTTTCACAATTCTCGGCACCGCTTCAGTGCCTCTTTTAGCTCGCAGGGTTGGGCTCTCTCACCAACGAGTACAGTTAGTCGACTAAACAAAGACAATCTGGATATCGCAGAGCGGTGGCATTGGCGCTACCAATTCAATGCGCTGGGGCGCAGCGATGGTTTTACTCCCGTAGGGCATCCCATCATTCATGGTTCCGATGCGACAGTTACACTCGAACGCTCTGGTGGGCTTAAGGAGTGGTACAAGAACGCTCCCTCTGGAATCGAGCAGGGATTTGAAATAAAGGAGCGCCCGCTAGGGGCGCACACCGGAGAGCTGGTCCTGCGCGGCGCCGTCGAGACAGATCTCTCGCTCATCTCCGAAGACGCGTCTTCTCTCACCTTCGGCCGTGCCGGCCAAGCCCTCGTGCGCTACGCGGAGCTGGTTGTGTTCGACTCCACTGGCAAGACTATCCCCAGCCGGCTCTCGTTTGAGAGAGGCGCTAGTGGCGGACAGCTTGCGCTTCACATCGATGACTCGCAGGCAGAGTACCCAGTAACAGTCGACCCGGTCACGAGCTCGCCGCTGTGGACCAGGAATGGCGACAATATCACGAACCAGTTTGGCTTCAGCGTTGCCTCCGCAGGGGACGTGAATGGTGACGGTTTCGCAGACGTGGTGGTAGGCGCTCCCAATTACGCCAGTGGCCAGGCGGATGAGGGCGCTGTTTACCTCTTCCTGGGCGCTGCATCGGGGCCTTCGACCGATCCTAGCTTGATTATCGAGAGCAACTCCGCAAACGCCCAATTCGGCTACTCCGTCTCTAGTGCAGGAGATGTGAACAACGACGGCTTCTCGGACGTTATCGTCGGGGCCCCTGGCTCTGAGCCCTGCGCATACGCTAATGGCGGAGAGGGGTTTGCGTTCTACGGGTCTGCAAGCGGCCTTTCCTCTACTCCTGATTGGGAGCACCACGTATGTGTCGGAAACTTTTTTGCCCAGAGCGTTGCAGCAGCAGGCGACGTAAACAACGATGGCTTCTCTGATGTTATTGTTGGCTGTCCGGGCTGCATGTCCAGCGGCTCGTTCGATGGAGACGCGTTTGTCTTCGCCGGCTCCGCCGGCGGCCTCCTTACTGTCGCCTTTTGGCGTTACGACACCGCTGACGGGGATGCGAGCGCTGCTAACTTTGGCTCATCGGTTGCCGGCGCTGGCGACGTAAATAACGATGGCTATTCAGACGTGCTCGTTGGTGCCGACGCGTGGGCGAGCGCTGGCAGAACATTCCTCTTTTACGGCGGCAACACCATGTCCCTCACGCCAGACTGGTCAGATGTGCTGCCTGTGACGTCGCTTATTCGGGCGAGCGGCGCTGGGGACACGAATGGAGACGGCTTCGATGATGTGTTGGTTGGCTACCCATCGGTGAACATCGCTGGCGAGCATGGGCTTGTGGCGCTCTTCTTCGGCTCTGCGACCGGCCCGTCAACGACGGCGAATTGGGCCAAAACGGGCAGTGACTTTTCAACGACCCTGCTCGGCTCGGCTGTGTCTTCCGCAGGCGACATTAACAACGATGGCTTCGATGATATCCTGGTGAGCACCACGGCCTTCGAGTTCAACGGCGACCCTACTGGGCGCGCATACCTCTTCTTGGGATCTGCTTCTGGCCCGGAAACCACTGAGGCCTGGATAGCAACCGGCGACATGGCAAATGCTGCTTTCGGAAAATCGCTAGCCTGCGCTGGCGATGTCAACAATGACGGCCTCCCGGATGTCATAGTCGGCAGCTCTGGCTACGGAGACAGCTCAGGCCGTGCACTGATCTGGAGCGACTTTAATATCCCCGTAAACAACCCAACGCCAACCCCAACTCCAACCCCGACGCCTGTTGTCGTCTTCCCCGGAAAAGGAGAGCTGCCAGCGCCGACGGTTGCCACCAGTGGCAGGAATGCAACTGTCACAGCTCCGCAAGTAACTCCACAGCTCACCACTCGAGCAAAAAACGCGGCTATCAAAAAGCTGATGCAGCGAGGGCTCTCTAAAGCCAAGGCTACGAAAGCTGTCTCTAAGCTCACCGTCACCTACATCTTCACCGTTGCTCAAGGCGGCAAGGCGTCTATCAACGGAGGCGGTGATGTTGGAACACACGCCTCTTCAATCAGCCGTCGCAGCAAGCGAAACTCTCTCACCTTTGCAAACCTCCAGCCGGGGGCTAAGGCCGCCAGCTACCGCATTGAGATATCGACGAGAAGCCCGCCCGTAGTGCTCGGCACTACGAAGCCTAGCAGCCGCACTACCTTTACCATCTCCCCGTGACTCAATTTTCTCTAACGGGCCTCCCGTAGCTCCTGCCATACGAGGTGAAGCTCGGCTTCCCTCGCGTCAGGCTGTTACGCCCGTTTTGACCCTCATTTTCCGTTAAAGATACAGCCGGAATATGCCGACATATTCCCCATCGGTGGAAGTTCGCAGCCCCCACGGCTCTACCTGCGGAGAAGGATGATGTTTCGGCACGTGCAAAAATTCCAGGCGCACGCCGGCCCCACAAAATTGCGGTGGGTGCCCCTCGGGCTCGCCGCTGGGCTTCTTCTCTCTACGTTCCTGCTCTGTAAAGCATCGTCATTCATCGAGCCACGCCGTGTTAGAGCGGAGTCGCACGCAAGTGCAGCTATCCTCGCTTCAGTGCGAGACTCTGTTGAGAGAAAAGGGTTTGAGGCAGTGAGAGTCTCTGGCATCGATGGTGAGCAAGAGAGCTGGAGCTTCCGGAATCTTCGGCACCGCTTCGCTTCCTCTTTCGGTGATCAGGGCTGGGACCTCTCACCGATTCCTCCACTGCCAACTCGCATGAATGAGCCGAGCAGGGAAGACCAGAAGTGGCGCTGGAGATACCAGTTCAGCTCCCTCGCCCGCGATGTAGGCTCGCAGGAAGTCGGTGTAGCAACAGTATCTGCGCAAGAGGCAACAGTCACTCTCGAACGTTCCGGCGGGGTTAAGGAGTGGTACAAAAATGCGCCCTCGGGGATCGAGCAGGGATTTGAAATTCGGGAGCGGCCGCTACGGATCCACGCAGGAGAGCTCATCCTACGGGGCGTAGTTGAGACCGATCTCTCGCTCATCTCTGAAGACGCAGCTTCCCTCACCTTCGGCCGAGCAGGCCAGGCCCTCGTGCGCTACGCGGAACTGGTCGTGTTTGACTCAACTGGGAAGACGCTTCCTAGCCGGCTTTCGTTTGAGCGGGGTGCTGGCGGCGGGCAGCTGGCGCTCTACATCGACGATTCTCAGGCGCAGTACCCAGTCACTGTTGACCCTGTAACGAGCTCACCGTTGTGGACGAAAAATGGATCTGCCGCAAACGACCAATTTGGCTACAGCGTCGCTTCGGCCGGCGATGTGAACAACGATGGGTTCGCGGATGTTATTGTAGGCGCACCGGAGTATTCCAACGGCCAGGCGGCTGAAGGTGCCGCGTACGTGTTCCTTGGCTCAGCGACCGGACCGTCGACCAATCCGAGTTACGTCATCGAGGGAGCCGAGGCGGGTGCCCGCTTGGGCTGGAGCGTTGCCTCGGCTGGTGATGTCGACGGAGACGGGTTTTCGGACGTAATCATCGGGGCTCCGTACAGGGATTGCGGCCCGATGAGCGACGTAGGCACGGTCCATGTGTATCGTGGAGGGAGTTCCAGCCTCACTCTTCTCTTCAGCTCCAGCGATTGTGCACCGGCTGGAGGGGGGCACGGCTGGAGCGTCGCCAGCGCAGGCGACATCAATAACGACGGCTTTTCGGATATCGTGTACGGGTGTCCGGGCTGTCTCAGCATGGCTGATACTGACGGCAAAGTTTTTCTCGACTACGGCTCCGCAAGCGGCCCTACCGGAGGGCCTGACTGGTCGTATCCAGCCGCTGACGACATAGTTCCTGGAGGAGCCGCAAACTTTGGGCTGTCAGTGGCTGGCGGACTAGACGCCAACAACGATGGCTTCTCCGACATCCTGGCTGGCGCCCCAAACTGGGACGGAGCGGCCCAAGGCTATCTCTTTTTTGGATCAGCTTCTGGTCCTGGAGCTACCCCTGATTGGAATCACAACTTCACGGTTAATAGCGCTATTAGCGTTGCGTCAGCGGGGGACACAAATAATGACGGGTTCGACGATGTTGTCCTGGGAGCGAAGAGTTTTAGCGTTTCGGGCCAGAATGGGATGGTCGAACTTTTCCTCGGCTCAGCTTCAGGCCCCTCTACGATGGCGGACTGGACAGAGACGGGCAGCGGTAACGCGATAGCGCAATTCGGAGCGAGCGTCGCCTCGGCAGGAGATATCAATAGCGATGGCTACGACGATCTTCTGATCGGAAGCCCGGACGGCTTAGGTTGCACAGTCTTCATGTTTTTGGGGAGCGCCTCAGGTCCCGAGGCAACGAACGCGTGGTACGCCACTGGAAACGATCTCAACGGCACTAACCTAGGCATCTCCGTGGCTAGCGCAGGAGATGTAAATGGAGATGGCTTCCCAGACGTCATCTTGGGTGATGACCTGCGAAGCCCATCACTGTCGAACCAGGGCTCAGCCTTCATCTTCAGTGACTTCAATATCCCCCGCAACACTCCTACGCCAACCCCAACTCCAACTCCAACCCCGACACCAACCCCAATCTCCGTATCGCCAGGCGGTGGTGGTCTCCCGGCGCCACAGGTCACGACCAGTGGCAGAAGCGCTACGGTCACCGCACCGAAGGTCACCCCAAAGCTAACGACTCGCGCAAGAAACGCCAGCGTGAAGAAACTCATGGCGGCGGGCTTGACCCGTGCTCAAGCCCTCAAAGCGAGCGTCGACAAGAAGATCATAGTCACGTACATCTTCACGGTAACGCAGGGAGGGGCGGCCTCCGCCGCTAGTGACGAACAGGTTGGCATACAGCGCTCCTCCATCATCCGTCGCGACAAAAGGAACAGGGTAACCTTTAACAACCTCCCGGCTGGCGCAAAGACTGCCAAGTACCAAATCGAGCTCTCGGTGCGGATTCCAGGCGGGCGTAACGTAGTGCTGGGCACGACTAGGCCGAGCGGCAGGACGCCATTTACGATTACGAGGTAACGGCTGCACGGCGAAAAAGGGGACAGCCGGGCTCTGTGGAAAAGATGGGAAGTATCAGGGCAGGTTGTAGCAGGGCATAGCACTCCTCGTCTTTATCCTAATCCTTCTCCTCCTCCTGCACCTGCACCACCTCCTGCTCATAATCAGGACATTTCCCGGAGTCGCATACGATATTCGTATCGAAATACCCGGATAAGAACTAAGCCCCGAGTGCGGTTGCAGGAGGAGGAAGACAAGGAGAAAGATGAGGAACAGAGCGGCCGGCCATTAAATCTCTCGAGACAGAGCAGGTTTTCCGCAGAGCATGACTGTCCCCTTTTTCGCGGACTCTGCTACTCTGATACGGTCTGCTTTTCCCGGAGGCTTTATGCGTATCTTCGTCGCTCTCTTCTCTCTCATTGCAACACTCACAGCTCCCCTCTCCGCTTTCGCTGAAGCTCACGTCGGTGGCGCAGCACCAGACTTCCGGCTGCAAGACGCCTCTGGCAAGGAGACAACTCTCTCTCAGTTCAAAGGTAAGACAGTTGTGCTGGAGTGGTTCAACCCCAACTGCCCCTTCGTGAAGAAGTTCTACTCCGGCGGCGACATGCAGCGCTTCCAGAAGGAGTCCGTAGCAAAAGGAGTCGTTTGGCTCACCATTAGCTCAAGCGCCGAGGGAAAGCCCGGCTACATCTCGCTGCAAGATGCCCCCAAGACAGTCTCCTCTATGGGCCTTCAGTCGACGGCTCTCCTTCTCGATCCGAAGGGCACCACTGGGCGCGCCTACGGCGCCCGCACGACACCACACATGTTCGTCGTAAATCCGGCTGGAACACTCGTCTACGCCGGCGCCATCGACAGCACACCGTCGACAGACTCTGAAGATATCGCAGGCGCCACGAACTACGTTCTCAACGCCGTCGACGGCATCGCTAAGGGCAAGGATTTCGACCCTGTGTCGACTGACCCGTACGGCTGCTCTGTAAAATACTAAACTAAGCGCGGCAGGAGCGACGGCTGCGAGTTGCGGTCAGCCAAGAAACGTAATCGTGGGCTGCGGCGCGGGGGATCTTCACAAAGAGAGCTGGGATAGTGTGAGGCTTTCCCGAGCCCTGATGTGAGCCCCGGTCTGCTTACCGAGCGCGCTGAAAATAAACAAAGAGAACGGCGAGAGCAGAGAGGGGGTAAGACTCAAGCGCTTCGGCCCCTCGCCGCTCTCTTTGCGAATATTCTTGCACCCGGCTCATACGTTCTTCTGAGTCCGAATCTTTTGGTTATGTAACGCGGAGGCGCGGAGCTCGCAGGTGGGAGATTGCCACAATACTCAAGAGAGCTAGCGCAGGAGAGCGTCTGATTTGAGGAGACGTTCCCGATTACCCTAATTACCCGCTGCGTCCTCCGCGTCTTCCGCGCCTCCGCGTTAATTAACCAAAAAGCTAGGCAGCCGACCAACGTTGGCGAAATAGGATAATGAACAGGGGGCAAGACTCAATCACCCCTCTCGCTGCCCTCGCCGCTCTCTTTGTTAAAAAAGAGCTCCCGATATTCCCCCGTGCGAGCCGCCCCTAAAGCGTACGCAACTTCGACCCTCAATCGCCGATTTGTGGCAATAGAAAGTCACAAAGAGGACAGAGAGAGCAGCGAGAGGTAGGCGCAAAGTTACCCTTGGCGATTGACTTCACCGCTCTTGCCGCCCTCTTTGTACCCCACCCTCACCAGCCCCCCCGAGCCGGTTTTGACCTCGCCTGCATCTTGTAGCCTGAGAATCGAGCCAGTCTGTAAAACGCCGTTATTTTACTGGTAGGGTCTTTTTGGGGTCCCCCTAGGGTTGCGCGAGGACCCAAAACCCTTGTAACAATGCACCTTCAAAAGATGTCAAAGCGCCTTGTCATAGTTGAGTCGCCCACTAAGGCTAAGACCATCGAGAAGTTCTTACCCAAGGATTTCGAGGTGTTAGCTTCCTATGGGCACGTTCGTGACCTGCCGAACAACGCCGCTGAGATCCCGGCCGACATCAAGAAGCAGAAGTGGGCACGTCTCGGGGTGAACGTCGATGACCACTTCAACCCTCTCTATATTATTCCCTCCGACAAAGAGAAGCGGGTCAACGAGCTAAAGCGCGCCGTCAAGAACGCCTCAGAAGTCTTCCTCGCAACCGACGAAGACCGAGAGGGGGAGTCGATCAGCTGGCACCTGATGGAGGTGCTCAACCCGAAGGTTCCCGTCAAGCGTCTGGTCTTCCACGAAATCACCAAGAAGGCGATCGAGGAGAGCCTCTCGAACGCCCGCACCATCGACGAGAATCTTGTTAAGGCTCAGGAGACTCGCCGCATCATCGACCGGCTCTACGGCTACTCGGTCAGCCCGCTGCTGTGGAAGAAGATGGTGCCGAGACTAAGCGCGGGGCGCGTGCAGAGCGTCGCCATCCGCCTGCTCGTGCAGCGTGAGCGCGAGCGAGCTCGCTTTCACTCGGCAGACTTCTGGGATCTGAAAGCGACCTTCCAGGCAGCATCTGACACCAATCTGCCGTTTGAGGCAGAGCTGTCGCATGTTGGCCAGAAGCGAGTAGCAACCGGGCGTGATTTCGACGCTGACACCGGCAAGCTTTACAAGAAAGACGACGTGCTCCTGCTCGACGAGGCAGCAGCAACGAAGCTCGCCGAGAAGCTCAAGAACGGCAACCCAAAGGTCAGCGAGATTGAGAGCAAGCCCTTCACGCAGAAGCCGTACGCCCCGTTCACTACGAGCACGATGCAGCAGGAAGCGAACCGCAAGCTCGGCTTCGGCGCTAAACGCACGATGGCTGTCGCGCAGCAGCTCTACGAAAACGGATTCATCACCTACATGCGTACCGACTCAACCTCGCTTTCGGAAGAGGCGCTCACTGCGTCGCGAACGCTTATTGCGCGCGAGTTCGGGCAAGACTACCTAAGCCCAGCGCCGCGTATCTACAAGACCAAGGTGAAGAACGCGCAGGAAGCGCACGAAGCTATCCGCCCGGCAGGCACCGAGTTCACTCCGCCAGCCACTGTGAAGGATCGCCTCGGGCTCGAAGCCTTCAAGCTCTACGAGCTCATTTGGAAACGCATGCTGGCCTGCCAGATGCGCGACGCCGAAGGGACGCGCGTTTCGGTGTCGATCCTCGTCGACGATGCTCTCTTCAAGGCATCGGGGAAGACTATCTCCTTCCCAGGATTCTTGCGCGCGTACGTTGAGGGCTCCGACGATCCAGAGGCTGACCTCGCCGAGCAGGAGAGGAACTTGCCGCCGCTCAAGCAGGGCGACTCGGTTGTTGCTGCTGCATACGACGTGCTCAAGCACTCAACGCAGCCTCCAGCACGCTACACAGAAGGCAGCCTCATCAAGGAGCTTGAGAAGCTCGGCATCGGGCGCCCGAGCACCTGGGCAACGATCGTGGACGTCGTTCTCTCGCGCGACTACGCATTCAAGAAGGGCACGGCTCTCGTTCCAAGCTTCCTCGCTATCGGCGTCACGGGACTGCTCGAAGGGTACTTCTCGCACCTCGTAGACTACGAGTTCACAGCGAAGCTTGAGGACGACCTCGACGCCATCTCGCGCGGCGAGAAGGACAACCTCGAGAAGCTCTCCTCGTTCTACTTCGGCGAAGGCTCTGTCGATGGCGCCTCGATGAAGGGGCTGAAAGACCTCGTAACAAACGGCGAAGAGAAGATCGATCCGCGAGAAGTGTGCGGAATCGCGCTCGGCAAGGACTCCACTGGCCGCGACGTAGAGGTTCGCATCGGCCGCTACGGACCATTCCTTTCAAATGGCGAGAACCGCGCGTCCATACCCGAGAACGCCGCGTTTGATGAGCTTACGGCAGAGAAGGCTGAAGGCATCCTGGCTGAAGCGGCAAAGGGTCCAGCATCGCTCGGCGTGTGCCCAGAGACGCAGCTTCCCGTTTACCTAAAGAAGGGACGCTTCGGTCCGTACATCCAGCGCGGCGAGATGGTCGAAGGCGAAGACAAGCCGAAGATGGCTTCGCTCCTTCCCGGAATGTCGCCAGATTCCGTTAACCTCGACACCGCCCTGTTGCTGCTCTCGCTTCCGAAAGTCATCGGCAAGAACCCCGAGAACAACGAGGATATTACTGTTCTGAGCGGCCGTTTCGGCCCGTACATCAAGTGTGGCAGCGAGAGCCGCTCAATCCCGGCGGATGAGTCGCCCTTCTCGGTAACGATCGAGCGCGCGGTCGAGCTACTGAAGCAGCCACGCACCCGCGGCCGCGCGTCGAGCCAGCCAAAGACGCTCAAGGAGCTAGGCAAGCACCCCACATCTGGCGAGACCCTCAACATCAAGAGCGGCCGCTACGGTCCGTACGTTACCGACGGAACCACCAACGCGTCGCTCCCGCAGGGAGCGGATCCGGAAGCTCTCACGATCCCCGAAGCAGTTGCTCTGCTTGAAGCACGCGCAGCGAAAGGCCCAAGCAAGGGTCGTCGGCGCGCCGCACCGAAGAAGGCTGCCGCAGCACCAAAGAAGAGCGCCGCAAAAGCTCCGAAGAAGTCGAAGAAGAAAGCTGAGGCGGAAGGCGAGTAGCGCCGAGCGAATCACGCCATTACGCGCTCCGCGCGTAAGATACAAAAAGAGATCGGTGAGGTTGGACAACGCTTTAGTGGCTCCACTTCCCCAATCCTCTCTGCTCTCGCCGCTCTCTTTGTGATTACCCATCTGCCCAGCTCTGGCCGACACCGCGGCGACCTTCCTAGCCCTGCGTAGGATGAACAAAGAGAGCAGCGAGAGCGGCGAGGTTGAACAAGCTTCTTGTGGATCTACTTACCTAATCCCCACTGCTCTTGCCGCTCTCTTTGCGAAAATCGAATCACCCACTGTCGGTCATCTTTTTCGCGCGCCCACAATCTTTAGCACTACGCAAAAAAGTTAGACCCCTTTACAATTTTGCGGAATCAAACTTAGGCGAGGAACCATGCTCTCTGTCGCCACGACTTCAATCCTCTGTTTTATTTTCGGGTCGATAATCGGCAGCTTCCTCGGCGTGTGCGTGTACCGACTCCCCATGGCGCGCTACGAGCCAGCTCGTGAAGGGATCCGAGAGCTCGCCTCCCCCGTATCGATCTGGAAGCCCGCGCGCTCGTTCTGCCCGCAGTGCGAGCGGCAGCTCGCCTGGTGGCACAACATCCCGCTGCTCTCGTTCGTGCTCCTGCGCGGAAAGTGCGCCTTCTGCGGAGCGAGGATTCCCGCCCGCTACCTCGTAATTGAAATCGTTACGGGGCTGCTGTGCGCCGCCTGTTTCTTGCGTTTCGGACTCAGCGCAACTGGCGCCCTCGCATTCATCTTTTCGTGCGCGCTCGTGGTAGTGGTCTACATCGACCTCGACTACATGATTATCCCTGACAAGATTACCTACCCCGGAACCATCATCGGACTCGCAGTTGCGGCGGCAAACCAGTACCTCTCGCCGCCAGGTCGTCTCATCTTCTGGCCACCCTTCTCCGCAAGCTTGTACGAGTCTGCTCTCGGCCTGCTGTGCGGTCCCGGTGTGCTGCTCTTCGTTTGGGCGCTCTACTACCTGATCCGACGCCGTGAGGGGCTCGGGCTGGGTGACATCAAGCTTCTCGCGCTGCTAGGCGCCATGTGCGGGCCAGAATGCGCGTGGTTTACGATCCTGATCGGATCAATTCTCGGGTCAGTGTTCGGCATCGCGGGCATAGCCTTCGGCAAGAGATCCTTAACTGCATACATTCCGTTTGGGCCATACCTTGCCGTGGCTGCGCTGCTCTACATCTTTAAAGTTCACCAGCTCGTTCTGTTCTTGCTGTACGGACAAGGGACAGCTCCGTGGAGGATGCTGAGGTAGCCATGGCATCTCAAGCCTCAAGCACAGCGCCTTGGAGCATTCTCATCATCGACGACGACGATGGCGTGAGGTCCTCGCTCTGCGCGGTGCTAGAGACCTCTGGCTACAACGTAGCTACCGCCGCCAGCGGCGAGGAAGGGATCTCCCTCCTCACTCGCTCTGCCTTTGACATTGTCTTGTGCGACTATCGCCTGCCCGGCGCAAGCGGGCTGGACGTTTTGCGCTCAACTGGCGGCACGGTGCCGTTCATCCTGATGACGGCTTTCGGCGCTTCTGACCTTGCTATGGAGGCTTTCAAGGGCGGTGTCTTCGACTACATCTCAAAGCCGATCTCGCCCGACAAGCTGCTCTTCACCCTCACTAAATTCACCGAATTTGAGGGTCTACGCCGCGAGAACGCTGCGCTTCGGGCCTCCCTCTCTGACAAGTACTCCTTCAACAATATCATCGCGCAGAGCTCCAGTTTCCGCGGCGTCTTCGACACCGTTAAGCGGCTTGCGCCGTACAACACAACCGTCCTGATAACCGGCGAGTCCGGAACCGGAAAAGAGCTCATCGCCCGCGCCATTCACGAGAGCTCTTCACGACGCGGCAAGCCATTCGTCGCAATCAACTGCGGAGCGATTCCAGAGAACCTGATGGAGTCTGAGCTGTTCGGGCACAAGAAGGGAGCCTTCACCGACGCCAGCCGCGACAAGCGCGGACTCTTTGAGGAAGCAAACGGGGGGACGCTCTTCCTTGATGAAGTAGGCGAACTGCCGCTCCACCTGCAGGTTAAGCTGCTGCGCGCGCTACAGGAGCATGCAATTCGGCGAGTCGGAGACGAAGAGCTCCTGCCCGTCGATGTGCGAATCCTCTCTGCAACTCTGCGCGATCTGGATGCCGACACAAAGTCAGGGCGCTTCCGCGAAGACCTCTACTACCGGCTCAACGTTGTTGGGATCCACCTCTTGCCGCTACGCGAACGCACAGAGGATGTCCCGGTACTCGCGCACCATTTTCTTGAGAAGCACGCAAAACGTCTCGGGCTTGAGATCAAGATCATTCCCCAATCCGTCATGCAGATGCTGATTGAGTATCCCTGGCCAGGCAACGCGCGTGAGCTTGAGAATTCGCTTGAGCGAGCGCTCGTGCTCTCGGTCGGCGAGGAGCTTGAGCGCGACTCATTTCCCGAGCGTATCCTCTCGTTCCACAACCAGAGGGCGCTCGGTGGGCAGCAGCCCGCGGTGGGCGCGGCGCAGGACGACGACGACAACCTCTCGATCAAGCAGCGCACGAAGACCCTAGAAATCGGCCTCATCACCCGCGCTCTGCAGCACACGAAAGGGAATCGCACTCACGCGGCGAAGATCCTCGAGATTAGCCACCGCGCTCTGCTCTACAAGCTGAAGGAGTACGGGCTCGGATAGCCTCCGACCCGCCCACGAGCCCCCAGCTACTTAGCAACAATCCTTGGCTTACCACCGAACCAGGGGTTTAAGGGCCAACCCCTTAGAGCCTTTTTGGGCTTCTCTAGAGCCGCCTCGGCAGTAGGTTTTTTAGCTCCTAACTGACTGAAACTAGGAACGGAAAAATATCAAAAAAAGGTGCGGCAACACGCACCGTTTTACGACCTAAACACTCCTAAAAATTACACATTTAGGCAGGTGCGACCATTTGAGCCTGGCCCCAAACCTCCCGTAATCTAGAAGTATGCTGACACGCGCCACGGTAGAGAGCCTCATCCCGATCCTCCAAAGGGATGCACGGCGCGCGCTCTCCATGCGAGTACCCGGTTTCCCGAGCCCCTACTTCTGTTCCTTCCTCCTAAAAGACATAGATACCTTTAACACGTGGGCCTCCGCCGGTTCGACCTGCCGTTCACAGACCGACCGTAACCGAACCGTCTGCTGCGACCTGAGGGTAGGCTCGTACGAGTACGACCAGGTCACCGATGGCGGGTTGCGCGAGGTTGACGACGAGCTTGAGAGCAACTCGTTTCACACCGTGCCGATCGACGACACAGCCTTCGATGGGCTGCGCATGACCCTCTGGAAGCTCCTTGAGAGCAAGTTCCGGGAGGCGCTCTCAGACTTTAACCAGCGGCAGGCAAGCCGCATCTCGACTCCCGATCTCAATCGCGGCATCCGCTCTTTTGTACGCGTGAAGCGCGCATCCTCGCGCCGATTCGCGCGGCTCGATGTTGTCGACTATGACCGCTGGAGCCGTTTCTGCAAGCGCGCATCTCTCTGGATGTCGATGCTGCCGAGGCTCTCTGGTAGCTGGGTGGAGTTTGACGTGTCGCAGGAGACCCGCGTCTTCGTCAGCACAGAGGGAAGCGTCACAGTGCAAAACGCGCAGGTATTTTCGCTTAGCGCAAACCTCCACAAACTTACCCGAGAAGGCTCTCGCCTTGAGCAGGACCTCGTGATTAACGTCGGATCGCTCAAGGAGCTGCCGGACATGGCGCGCTTTAAGAAGATGATTCTTGAGAAGTACGAGCAGCTCATGCGCCTCTCTCGCGCGCGCAAAATTCATGCGTTCTCTGGGCCTGTGTTGCTCTGTGCGGGCCCTGCCGGGCTGCTATTCCACGAGGCTGTGGGGCATCGGCTTGAAGCGAGCAGGCTCCTCTCTTCGGGCGAAGGGCAGACCTTCAAAGACCAAGAAGGGAAAGAGATCTTTAAGCTGCCAATCACCGTCCGTGATGACCCATCTATGCACTCCTACCGCGGAAAGAAGTGCATTGGAGCCTACACCTACGACGACGAAGGAGTGCGCGGGAGAAATGCGGTGCTGATAGAAGACGGCACCCTGAAGGGGTTCCTCACCACGCGCGCAGCGTACAAGAAGGGAAAGCACGAATCGAACGGGCATGCGCGCACCAAGCAGCACCAGCGACCTATCAGCCGCATGGCAGTAACTATCATCGAAGGAAAGAAGGGGCTCTCGTTTGAGCGCCTCAAAGCGCGCCTTTTGCAGGAGATAAAGCGCCAGAAGAAGCCTTTTGGCATGATCGTCTACGAAACAAACGGCGGCGAAACCGACACTACTAACTACGACTTTCAGGCCTTCTCCGGCGATATAGCCTACGCAACTCTCGTGTACCCAAACGGCCGAGAAGTCTGCATTCGTGGCGTTAATTTTGTCGGCACGCCGCTCCAGGCCCTAAGCAACGTCATCGCTGTAGGTGACACCCCTGAGCTCGATAACGGCTACTGCGGCGCGGAGTCGGGGCTCCTCCCGATCAGCACGATTAGCCCTGCGGTGCTGATTAACAACCTTGAGCTGCAGGGGAAAGACGAGGAGCTCGTAACACCGAGCATCCTGGCGCGCCCGAAGATCTTAAAGCGGCGGCCGAGGCCTAAGCGGAGAGTTCGGCGGCCGAGGCGTTGAGGTGACAAAAAAGGGGATGGGTAGATTGCCGCAAGGTCTACCATTCCTAATCCTCCTCCTCCTCCTCCTCCTGCACCTGCACCAGCTCCTGCTCCGGCTCATAATCGAGAAATTTCTCTGGCTTGCCGGCGATGCTCGTGTCGGACTGTCCAGATGAGGACGAGGAATCTGGTGCAAGTGCAGGAGAAGGAGGAGGACAAAGATAAGGGTTAGGAAAATCGCGGGGGCCTTTTTTGCAACGAAATCGGCGCCTGGTGAATCCTAACCTTTGGATGTCTCTAGGAGTCGACATGTCCCGTAGTCTCAACCAGCCTCAGCTTACGCGCCGTACCGTAACCCTTGACCAAGACAAGGTAGTTAAGGAGGTTGCGTCGGCGTCTGACGTGCGGATTATCCGTCCGCAGCGGGAGGTTGAGTACCAAGATCCCTTCCTGGGGCACGTTACCACCAAGCCTGTTGAGGGCGCCCCCATCCTCCCCCCTTCCGCGCGGATATCGAAGGATTCAAGCACTGTTTTAGTAATCAACGCGAGCCAGGGCCTAGCGCAGGAGATCACCGTTGAGCTCTCGCGAACACTGCCTGGGGCAACGATCCTCTTTGCGCCCACGCTTCACCTCGCGCTCTGGATCTTAAAGCGCCGCAGCATCGACATTATCCTCTCAAGCTCCGTGCTGCCTGACGGGCCGCTTGGGAAGCTGCACGAGTTCCTTGAGCTCATGACCCCGCCTCCCGAGCTGGTAGTCATCAGCGACCTCACGACCACTCGCTCTGAGATGGGCTCCCATCCTGGATACCGCTTCGTCGAGCTGCGCCGGGTTTCGATGCGGCAGCAGCCTGTGCCACAGATCCCGCCATCGCCTGCGGCTCCCCTCTCGCGCATCTCTGAGCTAGGGGCTGATATCAGGAATGACCTCAACAATCCGCTGCAAGAGATCGTCGCGATGGCCTTCGTCGCGCACTCAAGCCAAGGGCTCTCGCCATCCGCTGAGCAAGCGCTCTCCGCGATTCAGCGTGCGGCTTCGAATATGGCGACGGTGGTGAACAAGATTGAAGAGAAGATCCGGTCGGCTGTCGTAAGCGGACCTGCCAACTCGTAGGGTTACTGATCGCTCTCCTCACCTTCTCCCTGCGCCCCGTCCTCACTTTTGCTATCAAGCACGATGCGTGACGCTCTCGGCCAGATCCTTGCTGGCTCGGACGACTTGCTCTTCATGTCGGTCCGCGCTCGGTAGACATGAGTTGGCAACGTTGCCGGCGGAACGAGCTGCTCTTTTGCGAGAGCTGCGAGAATCCGCTCTGCGGCGATGCGGTGCGCGATCTCGTTCGGGTGATTGTCAGCGCCAGGGATTACCTGCAGGCGCTCTGGCGGAACGTTTCGGTATGCTCGGGTGAGATCGATTGCCCGGATTCCTGCTGCTTCAAGGTCGCGGCGAATTATCTCGTGCGTTTCCGTGAAGGGATACTGCTCGTTTATCGGGAAATCGAAGAGCGGGAAAACAACTGCTACGACCGGCACCTTCGCCTGGGCAGCTTGTGCTGCGATGCGCTTAAGGGCAGAGGCGAAAGCGGCGTGCGGCTCTGGCTCTGTAAAGAACCTTTGATGGTAATCGACGTAGTTTCGGACGGTTTGTGAGTTGTGTATTCGCTTGGCGAGCATCCCGAGAGACCTCCACCACGAAAAGATCCTCCAGGTAAGCCACTTCGGCTGGTAGACGGCTGCTCGCTCCTCAGGAGTGAGCGGGTGCGGCTCTGCATCGTTGAGCGTGATTTCGAGTATGAGGAGATCCGGCGACTCCTCAAGGGCAAGACGCACGAGCTCAGTTTCAACAAACGTTGAGGCGCCATTGTGGCCACGATTGAGCACCTCAACCCGCTGCGCACCGGCGTTCGTGTTGAGCATCTGCTCAAGCTTCTTCGGGAAGGTGTCGGTGAGCTGCATGTGCGGCCCGAAGGTAAACGAGTCTCCGACAACCGCTATCCGAAAATCTCCAGGCTGCTTCGGGTGGCGCTTGGAGTCTTGCAGCGTATAGGAATCGCTCGGCAGGAAGAATGCGTACGGCCTGTCGCTCCAGCGCTCCGGTTTCACAAGGCTGCCAGCCAATCGGACTGCCACTTCGATCGCCGCTAGGCTAACCACGAACCCAAGCCCCAGCAGAACCAGCTTGGCTTTGCGACTGATGGGAGTTTGGCTGACGGGAGTTTTAGGGGTTTTGTCCATAGGTAGAAGCCCCCAAAGAGACTACTCCTGGAGCGTGGCGGTGTACATACTTGGGGATACCTACGGTCGGGCGTCTGCCGCCTCGACCGCCTGAAGGTTCGCCTGCAGCTCAGTGACGCCGTTAAAGGTGTTAACCTCAGGACGGAAGACGATATCGACCGTGCTGTTTGGGCGAAGCGCTGGATGGGACTGCTGTCGCCACATGACCCCTGAGATGAAGCGCTTGCCGTCGCTAAAGAGCGCCTTCAGGTGCTGCCCCTGCTTCAGCGACTTTACTTCAACCACCCGCAGGTTTCTGGTAAGGACCAGCGGAGCCGGGTTACCCATGCCGAACGGCGCCAAGCCCGAGAGTTCGTGCACGAGATCAACTGTGATCTCTGGAAGAGTCGCCTCGGTGTCGGCATCGACGAACGGCTCCGTCTCGATCTTCTCAAGCCGCTTGCGACACTCTTCGACGAAAGCATTCTTAAACTTTTCTAGGTTCTCTTCTTTAACCGAGAAGCCGCCTGCGCCCTCGTGGCCGCCGAATTTAAGCAGGTGCTCGCTGCAGCCACTCAGCGCCTCCACAACGCTAAAGCCCTTAATGCCGCGGACTGAGCCCTTAAAGATTCCGGGCGTATCCATGCCCATGACTGCCGATGGTCGGTAGAAGTGCTCCACCAGCCGCTGTGCCACGATGCCGATCACTCCCGTGTGAAACTCGGGGTTCCACACCACGTTAGCCCAGCCTGGGCCAACGCTCTTTTCGACGATCTTGATCGCCTCTTCCTTGACCTGAGCTTCTACATCTTGCCGCTCAGCGTTCAGTTCATTGAGCTGCCTCGCAAGCTTGTCAGCTTTTACAGAGTCGCTCGTGGTGAGTAGCTCTACCACGAGCTCCCCGTGAACGATGCGCCCAGCGGCGTTGAGGCGTGGCCCGATTCCGAAAGAAACATCGCTGCACCCGACGTTTCCCTTGATTCCGATTACATTGCGGAGCGCACGGAGACCTGGGCGCTTGCTGTCTGAGAGCAGCTGCAAGCCGCGCGTAGCTATAACGCGATTGAGGCCAACGAGCGGAACCATATCGCAGATCGTTCCGAGGCACGCCAAGTCGAGGTAGTTGCGAGCGTCGATTCCTTCAGCCTTTAGCTCACGCTTGAGACCAACTACCAGGTACCACGCTAAGCCGGCAGCACAGGCCACACCCTTGGCAAACCCGCATTCCTCTTGGTGAGGATTGATGAAGACATCTGCCGGGGGGTTTCTTCCGCTAATGTGGTGGTGGTCCACCACGACCGTCTTGAGGCCGAGAGCCTTCGCGGCGAGGATCTCTTTGACGTTCGTAGTTCCGAAGTCGATCGTCAGCAGGAGCTGGAATCCTTGAGCGGCGATCTCTCGGACGGTTTTCTCATTCAGCCCGTAGCCATCGACGAAGCGGTCCGGAACGAAGACCTTCGAGGAGACCCCTGCAGCGTTGAAGAAGTCGTGCACGATCGAGCCGCCAGAAAGGCCATCCACGTCGAAGTCACAACAGATCGCTATTGATCCGCCGCCGCGGTGCACATCAGCGATGAGCTTTGATGCCTCTGCGAGGTTTTTGAGTGCCGCTGGGTTGGGAAGTCCGGTTTTGAGCTCAGGCTTTAGGTAGCTTGAGAGCTCGTCACCCGGCTTATGCTTGCGTGCCGCCAGGATGCGCCCAACAACCGGGTTGGTCTTCGTCTCGGCCGTAATCGCCGCTGCGATTTCTGGCTCCTGCTCCTTCAGTCGAATGCGCTTATTGACGCGGGACGACGTCGGCTCGTTTTTACATGCGGGGATTACCATAGAAGAGGATGCCATCTATACCATCGTTTCCGCCTGAAGTCTCTCTTCTTGGGAGCCGGATAGACCACTGAAGTATCGAACTTTTTCACTCACCAGGGTGGTGGGCGCTGGCTTTGCAAGGGGCTACGACCGCGGCACCACCAAGCCCAACACTCGCCCCGCAAGATTTCTACGGCGCTATTCGAGTGGCGCCCTAAAAGCCGGAGGGCGTACTAGATTCTGATGCCGGAGGTGGCGAGAGGATTTTCCTCTCGATTGGAAGAAGCTCCTCCGGGCTACTCGGGTATTATTCGCGGCTCTTTGATCAGGAGCAAGAACTCATCGGGGCGGAACGGTCCCCGCACCGGCGGCGGATTCCAAATGAGCCCATTTAGGATATCGGCAAGCTGCTTGCTATCCTCGGCGTTGATACGATCCCCCTCCTCCAACGTCCAAGCTTTTTTGGGATGGGGCAGGGTATCTGCGCAGGAGGCCTTTTTTGCGCCAATCTCGGTGTTAATTTTTTGCTGGTCAGCCAAGACTCCTTGCCACCATTTTTCAAGAGATAGCAATTGAGCCTGCTTTTCGACTGGCTTTAGCTTTATCCGACCCGCAATGCGCTTTTGTCGTTCTCTATATCTCGACTCGGCACTTTTAAAGTACTTATTCATCGAGTCCTGCAGTCGCGCGATGGCGGCCTCGCACTCCTGCTTGAGTTGCGGATTGGGAGACATGACGGGCTCAGGCTGCACCGCGGGCACCGCGGTGTCTGCCGGTGGCTGAGCAACAGGCCTCCTCCCTGGATTGAGAACCCTGTCGAGAGCGTCGTTCAAACTACTCAGCGAGTTTCCCACGTCGTAAATGGGACCTAGCGGACCAGAGTTAACACCCTGAACCGGCGGTGGTTTAGGCAATGGCGGTTTTGGCTTCTTATTGCTCTGCGCGGATGCGACATCAGCGCTTGCAAACAGGAAGGTAAGAACTCCAGCAACAGCGATCCCGCAAAGCTTCTTCATATCCAATCCTCCACCCCATTCCTACAAGCTGCTCGGACGATTGTACGGTGAGCTTAACGATACGGCGGCAATCGATTAAGAAGTCTCTCCCCAGCTTCGTTGAACGCACACAACTAATTGTATCTATTTACGTTCTCCCCATTAGCATTGCGCTCCCAACATCCTCACCCTGGGCTGAATAAAAGCCGAGAACTCTCCGTTTCTAGGACACGACGCACCAAACTCCCCGAAGCAGCGATTCGCCGACTACCCCAAGTCAAACCGGTCCGCATTCATGACCTTCACCCAAGCTTTGATGAAGTCATCAACAAACTTCCGCTTGTTGTCGTCTTGGGCGTACAGCTCTGCGTAGGCACGCAGCACTGAGTTCGAGCCGAAGACGAGGTCGACGCGAGTGGCTGTCCACTTCGTGCGTCCAGTTGCGCGCTCGACGATGTCGTAGCTGTTGCGGCCTGTCGGCTTCCAGCTGTAAGCCATGTCAGTCAAATTCACGAAGAAGTCGTTGCTGAGAGCACCTTCACGCTCGGTGAAGACGCCGTGCTTGCTTCCGCCGTAGTTCGTGCCGAGTACGCGCATGCCGCCCACCAGGACCGTCATCTCTTGAGCTGTGAGGCGCATGAGCTGCGTTCGGTCGAGCATTAACTCTTCTGGCGTGACAACGTAGTCCTTCTTGAGCCAGTTACGGTAGGCATCGCCCACCGGCTCAAGCACCGCAAACGATTCAGCATCGGTCTGCTCCTGAGAGGCGTCTCCACGCCCTGGGGCAAATGGCACGGTGACCTCGAAGCCGCCGGCCTTTGCGGCTGTCTCGATGCCAACGCAGCCTCCGAGCACGATCAGGTCGGCGACGCTCACGCCGGTCTCAGCGGAGATCTTCTCGTATGCAGCGAGCACCTTAGAGAGGCGCTCTGGCTCGTTCCCCTCCCAATCGTTCTGTGGTGCCAAACGAATGCGAGCGCCGTTGGCGCCGCCGCGCTTGTCTGATCCGCGGAAGGTTCGGGCGCTATCCCACGCAGTGCTGACCATCTCAGAAACTGAGAGGCCAGTTGCGGAGAGCTTTCGCTTGAGTGCCGCAACGTCGTAGTCCTTGCGACCCGCTGGAACTGGGTCCTGCCAGATGAGATCTTCCTTGGGCACATCTGGACCGATGTAGCGGGCTTTGGGGCCCATGTCTCGGTGTGTAAGCTTAAACCACGCGCGCGCGAAGACATCGCTGAAGTAGGCAGGATCGGCGTGGAAGCGCTCGGAGATCTTGCGGTACGCCGGGTCAACCTTCATCGCCATGTCGGCGTCGGTCATCATCGGCATGCAGCGGATGTTTGGGTCCTCGACGTCTACCGGCATGTGCTCCGGCTTGATATCGACGGGTGCGTACTGCCAGGCGCCCGCCGGGCTCTTAACCAGCGTCCATTCGTAGTTGAGCAGCATGTCGAAGTAGCCGTTGTCCCACTGGGTTGGCTTGCTCGTCCACGCTCCCTCGATACCGCTCGTCACTGTGTCGCGGCCAATGCTGCGCGTCTTGTGGTTCATCCATCCCAGCCCCTGCTCTTCAATCGGTGCTCCTTCTGGAGCGGGCCCGAGGTTAGCGGCGTTGCCGTTGCCGTGCGCCTTGCCCACAGTGTGCCCGCCGGCTGTGAGCGCAACAGTCTCTTCGTCGTTCATCGCCATGCGGCCGAAGGTGATGCGGATGTCGTGCGCGGTCTTTAGCGGGTCTGGCTTGCCGTCGACACCCTCTGGATTTACGTAGATGAGCCCCATCATGACGGCAGCGAGCGGATTCTCAAGGTCGCGCTCACCGGAGTAACGGCTCCCTTCGCCGCCGCTCTTCTGCAGCCACTCGCGCTCGGAGCCCCAGTAGATATCCTTTTCCGGGTGCCAGATGTCCTCGCGCCCAAAGGCGAAGCCGAAGGTCTTGAAGCCCATAGACTCGTAGGCCATGTTGCCGGCCAAGATCATGAGGTCAGCCCAGCTGATCTTGTTGCCGTACTTCTTCTTGATCGGCCAGAGAAGGCGCCTAGCCTTGTCGAGGTTGGCGTTGTCAGGCCACGAGTTAAGAGGCGCGAATCGCTGGCTCCCGCTTCCTCCGCCGCCACGCCCGTCTGCGATGCGGTAGGTACCGGCGGCGTGCCACGCCATGCGGATCATGAGACCACCGTAGTGTCCCCAATCAGCCGGCCACCAGCCCTGGCTGTCGGTCATGAGCGACTTCAGGTCACGCTTGAGCCCTTCAACATCGAGCTCCTTGAGGGCCTCTCGGTAGCTAAACGAGGGGCCCATCGGGTCGGTCTTGGTGTCATGCTGATGAAGGATGTCGAGGTTAAGCGACTTCGGCCACCAGGCAACGTTGCTAGTTGCTTGGCCGGTCTCGGTGATGGCACCGTGCATGACAGGGCATTTTCCTCGTGATGACATGAAGCTCTCCTTGGTTACACGCCTACAGGTTCTACGTTCAGGCTGCTTGCCGGGGGGATACTACCAAAAGATCCCCTCAACTCCGCAAGTTCTCTCTCACGGGCGCTGGCTTTTCGCCACAATGACGAATTGCTTCGGCGGGCGCTACGAGCCCGGCTTTCGTTTCGAGGCCCTGCGCCCGGCCCTCTTGGCCTGAAACTCCCTCAGGGCTGCCTCGTATCCAACCAAGCGGCGCGGCTGAGCAAGCTTACGCACCATCGAGACTGAAGCCCAGCGCCAGCGCCTGAACTCTGGCTCTTTGTGTGCGTCGAGGTCGATCTCGCTGCACTTTCCCCGGTACTCTACCATCCAGAAGGTCTGTGACTGCCCCCGCCACTTCCCCTTGGCGTAGCTTGGGATCTTTTCCCAGTCGTACCTGTGCGTCGCCTTTAGCTTCCGGATGCTGCCGATGGTGCGCCGCGGAATGCCGAGCTCTTCTTTAAGCTCACGGACAACGTTTTCTCGGAGCGAGTAGGCCGGCTCCGCTCCGCCTTGCGGGAACTGCCAGTGGCCCTTATTTCGGAGCCTTTCGCCCAGAAAGAGCTGTCCCCGCGCGTTGTAGACAAGCATGCAAACGTTTGGGCGTAGTGGGAGCTTCCGCTTCGGCATAGAGCTACGGGTGACACCCCTCGGGTGAGCACATTTTTGTATCAGGGTCGCCTCGTCTGGGGGCAACCTATCCTCTGTATGCGATCGTCGCAACCCGGCACGAGTTTGTGCTGACTCTCTTCCGCCTACTGCTCTCGCTCAATAAACTCGCTTACCTGTCGCGCGGAAATCTTCCCGGAGCACGCCAAGGCGCGCAGAGACCACTCCCAAGACCTGTACGCCCGATCAGGTAACGCTCGAGAAAGGGTAGACGCTGTTGGGCTCGAAAGAGCGGCGTCTTTCGCATCCCCAGAGCGCAGATCGAGAACCTCGGCTACCACCGCTCGCCCGACAAACCCACTGTCTTGGCAGGCAGAGCATCCGACCGGCGTGAAGACGTCGGCACCGAAGACTCGCGAGGCGACGGCATCTCGACGCTTACATCCCTCACACAGCGCTCTAATCAGCCTCTGCGAAATGACGAGAGACACCGTTGGAACGGAGATCTGCCGAGGCACTCCGAGCGCCTGCAAGCGGTCGAGCGCAAACAGTGCTGACCCCACGTGCAGTGAGGATAATGTTAGGTGTCCGGTGGCTGCTGACTCGAGCGCTATGCGCGCAGATTCAGCGTCGCGTATCTCCCCGATCATAATCACATCTGGATCGTGCCGTAGGATAGAGCGAATAGCCCTCGGATAGGTCAGCCCCTGCTCCTCGTTGACGGCTACCTGCACCACGCCCGGCAAGTCAATCTCGACCGGGTCCTCGACGGTTACCACGTTCCGACCGGATTGCTTAATCTCTTTCGCAACAGCGCTCAGCGTGGTGCTCTTTCCGCTCCCGGTCGGTCCTGTGACGAGAACCATCCCCTGTGTTCGAAGGATTGCCCCACGTAGAGCTCGCAACACCTCCGCCTCAAGCTCCAGGTCATCCACGCTAGGTAGCTCGCGGGCATGAAGGAATCGAATTACCGCGCTTTCTCCGTGGCATGTCGGCATGATGCTTAGCCGTGCTGCTCGTTGTCGACCAGCTACCACAAACGAAAACGCTCCGTCTTGTGGCAACCGTCTCGATGCGACGTTGAGGCTGGATAAGGCCTTGAGCCGAAGAACTACCTGAGCATGTAGCGCTGATGCGTACGGCTGAGACTCTTGGCTCATCAACTCGCCGTCGATGCGAATCTTGACTACAGCTCCCTTTCTGCCGGGACAGAGATGCAGATCCGAGGCGTTTCTCGCTGCACCAAACTCTAGAAGAGCTGTCAGGAACTTAGCGGCATCGCCAGTAGGCTCAGGAAATGGACGTGCCTCAATGTTAGCTACATGCGAGGTATGCCGGCCTGAAATTTCAGCGAGCCCAGCTGCCAACCGCTCCACCGAACCAAGGTAGGCGAGAACGATACCCTCTTCAAGGAGGGACGGCGGCAGAATCGTTAGGGTCACATCAACGCCACACAGGAAGCGTAGCTTGCTGCGAAGATCGTCGCTGTCCGTTGTGACCGCGCAGCGCAGGGTGACCGAAGAGCCATCCCGGATTACGTGCAACGGAAGGGTCTTGTGCGCTGTAGCCTCTCTCAATGGCAGAAAGGAGCGCGCTTCGGCGGTTGAACAGGTCGCTAGGGCTTGTACCGACCCGATGCCTGGAGTCTGTGTCGTGAGGGCCTTTGCCGCCGGGCGTGCTGCATCTTCCATGATAGCTTGATCGGCGGCGACATGGGAGAAGTTTCGTCACGCATCGCTCGAACGCGCCTCTTTGGCCGTATTCTCGGCACGCTCACGTGCTCATGCGGGGGTCAATTACGACTCCGGCCGAGCACGCTACTTTTTGTTTTTCTTGGCTGCAGCGAGCTGCCCAGCTTTCTCAAAGTCCGCCTTCGCATTCTCACTCTCATTGAGGGCCGTGTAGGCATCTCCACGCGATTTGAGGTAGCTCTCTTCTTCCGGCTTTATCTCGATAGCTTTGCTGTAGTACTCGACTGCTAGCCTATACCTCTTTTCTTCCAGGCAGCGTCCCGCCTCAAACGCAAAGATTGCTGAAATCTCACCGAGCACTTTAGAGAGCTTTTCGTGCACGACATCGATTCGCCTCGGTGCAATAGTCGGCGCGGAATTCATTGCGCTCTCCATCTCTTTTGTAAGGCTCTTGTCAGTGATGAGGTAGTTGAAAGCCTCATGCGGAGAGCCGAGCACCGTTACCACCGCATTGTACATCTTCCGCCCCGAATCGAAGACCTCGTCACCACTTCCCTCCCGAAATGACCAGTCAGTCAGGAGTCCGAGCTGTGGGTCGAAAGAAAACTCCGGGTAATTCGCAATCAGGTGTCCAAGCACGACCGATTGTAGCGCGTAGCCAGCTGCGTGCTGCCGAGCTGTGAGCTGCTTACTGAACGATTTTTTCTCAGCTCCTGCGTCTCCTTGCTCCAAGATCTGCTTAATCATCGCGCCCGTTCCCGCCGCAAGGTTGCCGAGCATGAGCTCGTAGCGTCCTAGGGAGCCATTCACAAAAACCGAGACCTTGCGGTTAGCGGTATCAACTGCAAACGGCTCCGAAATGGACGGATCGCCTGTCAGGGTGATATCCGCTCCAAGCTCTCTGCCCGTTGCCTCTTTTAGTACGCGACGCAGCAGCTCTTCAGGATTTCCGTACTTCGCAACCTTCGGGGAATCGAGGTACAAGGAGCTGTCTTTCTTGAGCCGGTTGGCAGGTAGGTCGAACAGGTGCGTGACACGCTCCTCTGCCGGCAGAACCTTCTCGTCGGCTTGCTCCAGCTTTTCACGAATCTCTCTGACTACCAAACTGTACTTGGTATAAAGGCTCTCTATTGGAAAGACGATCTGAGCTTCATTTCGTTTTTTTTCCTTAAGGAAATCTATCGCCGCCCGGATGCTCCCCTGCAGCTCAACCAGCAGCTCGCTAACCTCTACATCCAGGTCTACCGTGATGTCTGCTGACTTCCAGAGTTCAGCTTGCTGAGCGAACGTTCTCAGCTTGGAGACAGGTTGAGTAACCAGTAAGGCTGGGCTCGACGATGAGCCGAAGTCAGTCAAAACCTGCTGAGGCTTTGACACCTCTGAGCGGGGTTCGGGCGTAGCCTCCGGAACGACAGCAGGCATGGTGGGGGCCGCAACCTCTGCTGGCTTCGAGGTGGAGGCACCCTCAAGCCTTTCTATTATCCTATCCAATCGACGTATAACTGTCGCAGCCGTCGTCGCTCCGCGGATCTGCGCCGCTGGCGGAGCGACTATCCCCGATGCCGGGGGAGGAGCAAGAGGGGTGCCTGCGGGTCCCCCTGTAGGGGTATTAGTCGTTGCCTTGCGCGCTTGGAATTGCTGCCAGCCACTCATCACGAGCGCTCCACACAGGAGCCATCCGCAGGTTTCGACCGCGCCCCAGCCGGCCTGCTTTTTTGAGATCGGAGCAGGATTGGTATCGCTCTTGCTATTGCGACTTGAGGAGAGGGGGTGCTGCACCATAGTAATTCACCGCAGAGGGATTTATGTTCCGAGGGGAGAGTTTAGCCCAAAGAGGACATAAACCAAGAGGCGACCGGACCTTCGGAAAAGCTATCTGAAGGGACTCCCGCTAGGATTCAGATCGATGCCGACCCAATCGGTCGGGTGCTTGTCCGCTAGCGCCGCCCCTGCCCTCAAGTGGGCACATTTCAGACGACTGCACACTCCTGCAACTCATGAAAATCGTTGCGGGACGGGTGCTCGCTGGGCTTAACGTCCGCCTTTACTAAGATGCTGCAACGAAGTGTTAAGCTGTTTCCCGAATGTTGTATTAGCGGGTTCGAGCTCAAGAGCTTTTTTAAGATCTACTACTGCCTCTGCGTGCCTCTCTAAGGAGGCCAAGCACAAGCCTCGCGTACCGATGAGTTTTCCCATCTTACCGCTGAACTTTTCATCCCCTGGGGCAAGCTCGATACACTTACTGATGTCCGCCAATAGTAGGTTGAACTCAGGGATCTCCATATCGAGCAGTGCACTAACCCGCTCTGAGTAAGCGTGAATGAACGTCGGGTTAAGCTCAATGCACCTGGTGCAGTCGATTCTTCGTTCTTCATGCCTACCCAACTTTGAAAACGCTTTTGCCCGCTCAAAGTACGCGTATGGATTCTTAGGGTCGAGATCGATCGCTTTGCTGCAGTCAGCTACCACCTCGGCGAACTTCTCTCGTTTCGCCTGTGCTTTGGCTCGGTTGAAGTACGCCACTGCGTAGCTCGGCTGACGCTCAATCGCCTTGCTGAACTCCTGTACTGCTCTTTCGGCAAAGTATGGCTCCGAGTAGGACAGGAAAACGCTGCCCAAATTGTTGTATGCCGGCGCATAATTAGGATCTCGCTCGATGGTTGCGCGGTAATCTTTCTCTGCGGCATCCGGTTTCCCAAGCTCACGGAACGCGCAGCCCCGGTTGTAGTATGCCATGGCGTGCGTTGGGTCGAGCTCAATCGCCCTGGTGTAGTCAGAAACCGCCGAGTCAAATTTCTTTAGCTCCTGGAAGGCACACCCCCGGTTGTACAGAGCGCTCGGATCAAGAGGATCTAGCTCCAGCACCTTGCAGTAGTCCAGCACCGCCATGTCGTGCCTTCCCAACTCCTGTAGGGCACACGCTCGGTTGTAGTATGCACCGGTCGCTCTCGGGTTCTGCTCGATATCTTTGGAGCACGTCGCTACCTGTGTGAAGAGCTTTTTCTGCTGGAGGGCCGCTACCGAGTCCGAACGAAGAGACGCTGCCCGACGTGAGAGCAGCTCATCTTTGCCGGCTACCAGCAGTGCACCACACAGAAGTAGCCCCATAGCTCTCGTCGGCCCCCAGCCGCTCTGCTTCTCCGTCTGCGAAGCGGGAGCTTCCGGCTTCTTTGAACTGCTCTTTGAGCTCGGAGATTGCTGCAACATACGAGACTGACGCCAAAGCGCTCCAATACAGACTTACCGATTGTACCTGACCGGTGGGCGAAGCCAACAGGTCCCGAGCCTTTCCGAGGAGCCGTCTGAATCGAGCGCTGAACCAAAGTAATCTCTGGCAGAGCAGTGCCCTTACGCACGCGTTAGCCCCTGCTGGCGCGCGCCGCGTACGTCAAGGAGCCGGCTTCACAGCGGTCTACGCGAACGCTACTTGGCCTTCTTCGCAATCTCTTGAAGCATAATCTCACGGTTTTTGTAGACCGCGAAGTCGTAGCTCAACTCTAAATAGTTGTTGTAATCCGCTACAGCCTCGACATGTCTCTTCAGCTCTCCCAAACAGTAGCCACGGTTAAACAACGATCTCAAATTTTTTGGGTTAAGCTCAATCACTCTTGAGAAAGCTTCTACTGCTTCTTCATACCTTTTCAGGTTTTGCAGTGAGAGTCCAAGATTTAATTGGGCATTGTAGTTCTCCGGTTCTAGCTCGCTCCATTTCAAGTAGCTCTTCATTGCTTCACTGTGTTTGCCTGCCTCATGTGCAATGAATCCCAGCATCATGTAGGCTGCTGCATACGCAGGATTAAGCTTAATACACCTGTCGTAATCAGCTAGCGCTTCATCTATCAGCTTCAGTTTCTTATAAGCCTCTCCACGCTCGAAGTAGGCGGCTGCATGTTTAGGGTCAAGCGATAGCACTTTGCAGCAGTCCGACACCGCCTCGTGATGTTTTTCTAGTCCGATGTTAGCCCGAGCTCGATTAAGGTAGGCTTCGGTGTATCTTGGTTGAAGCTCGAGCGCTCTGTCGAAGCAATCCTTCGCATCTTTGCACCGAGTCGGGCCGCCATCGGAGAGATACCATCGACCAAGGCTTACATGTGCTTCAGCGCTTGTCGGCGCAAGCGAGGTCGCCTTCCTGAAGTCATCACCCGCCTCTTTTTCCTTACCTTTTTTCCCCAGGGCCTGAATCGCACATCCGCGCCCTACGTACGCCATGGCGAATTCCGGCGTTAGCTCGATAGATTTTGTGTAGTCCGATACCGCGGACTCGAACCGCTTCAGCTCGTGAAGCGAGCGCCCCCGGCTGAAGTGCGCTTGCGGAAACCCAGGGTCAAGCTCTATCACCTTGTCGTAGTCAGCTACTGCCAGCTCGTGCTTTCCTAATTCTTGAAGCGCGCTTCCGCGTTTGTAGTGAGCGGCGGCGCTGGTAGGGTCCTGTTCGATCGCTTTTGAGCACTCGCTGACCACCGCGAGCAGGTCTTGCTCCTTTTTTACCGCCGCTGCGTCAGGACGCGTAGACGAGCCGAACCGCGAATACACCTCTCCCGCACCTAGCAACACCACCCCAACGAAGCCGATACGCAATACGTTGCCAACGCTCGGGCTAATCAACGCTTTAAGATTGAGTGCTGTTTTGTTGGTTTCTGCTACAGAGGGCTTGAGCGCCTTTTTGATGGCGTCTCGTGGAGAGAAATTTTGCTGCGTCATACAAATTCACCTGTGTAATATCGAGCCATACCTTCGATGATTGTAGCCAATCGCCAGGCTAAACAAAGAAGCCTGGGGCACTTCGGAAAAGCCATCGGAATCGAGCGATGGACCAAATGACTATCTGGCAGAGCAGTGCCCTTACGCACGCGTTAGCCCCTGCTGGCGCGCGCCTCGTACGTCAAGGAACCGGCTTCACAGCGGTCTACGCGAACGCTACTTGGCCTTCTTCGCGATCTCTTGAAGATCAATCTCACGGTTTTTGCGGGCATGGCTGTTGTCACTCAACTCTAAAGATTTGTTGTAATCCGCCACAGCCTCAACGTGTCGCTTGAGCTCTCCCAGACAGTAGCCACGATAAAAGTATGATTCGGCGTCTTTGGGATTAAGCTCAATCGCTCTCGAGAAGGCGGATGCTGCTTCCTCGAACCTCTTCATTCTTTTTAGCGCGATCCCGACATTAAATTGGGGAGGGTAGCTCTCTGGTTCCAGCTCGCTCCATTTCAGCCAACCCTTCAATGCTTCGCTGTATTTTTCGGCAGCAGCCGCAGCGAACGCTCGCTTATTGAGGGCCTCCACGTCAGTCGGCCGGAGCTCTATGCATTTTCCGTAGTCAGCCAACGCTTCATCAATTCTCTTCAATTTCTCAAATGTCTCTCCGCGCTTGGTGTAGAGCTTGACGTCGGTGGGGTTGAGCTCGATGCACTTGCTGTAGTTAGCGAGCGCCTCATCTATCAGCTTTAGCTTCTCGTAAGCCTCTCCGCGCTCGAAGTACGCCACAGCATGCTTCGGGTCAAGCGATATCACCTTGCTGTAGTCCGACACGGCCTCGTGAAGTTTTTCTAACCTGGTGAACGCCCGCGCTCGATTGAAGTACGCTTCAGTGTATCTTGGCTGAAGCTCGATCGCTTTGTCGAAGTAGTATTTTGCATGTTGGCACCACCTGGGGTCGTCATCGGAAAGATACCAACACCCAAGGTTTAGGTGGCCTTCAGCAAACTTGGGGGCAAGTGAGACCGTCTTTTTAAAGTCATCGCCCACCTGATCTTCGTTCTCTTTTTTCCCCAACGCTAGATTCGCACACCCACGGTTGTAGTACGCCATGGCGAACTCTGGGTTTAGCTCGATAGCTTTGGTGTAGTCTAAAGCCGCTGCGGCGAACCGCTTTACATCCTGAAGTGCGCAACCCCGGTTGTAGTGTGCATTCGTGTACTCTGGGTCTAGCTCTATCACCTTGCTGTAGTCCAGCACCGCCAACTCGTGCCGTCCTAGATCTTGGAACGCACATCCTCGGTTGAAGTACGCAGCCGGGTTGGTGGGGTCCTGCTCGATCGCCTTCGAGTGCTCAGCGACCGCTGCGAGCAGGTCTTTCTCCTTCTTCACGGCTGCTGCGTCAGGACGGCTAGTCGAGCCGGAGCGCGAATAGATCGCTTCAGCACCTTGCATCAACATCGCCCCGACGAGGCCCAGACCCAGTGCCTTGCCAAGATTTGGCCTAACCGTCGCCAAGAGGTTGAGCGCGGCTTTGCCGGTTTCAACTGGAGAGGAGGTTCGTTGCATCATGCTAAATCACCTGCGTAAGACTCGGTAGCGTGTTGAGGGATTGTAGCCAATCGCCAGTCTAAGCAAACAGGCCCCTCGCGTTTCGGAAAAGCCATCTGAATCGAGGGTTCGTGACAGGGGGCACCTGCTACGCGGCTCTCAGTTCGCGCGCCCCGGAAGTCAAGTAGCATGCTCTACAGGTCGACTCGGTCGGCTACTTGGTCTGCTGCTGGATACGCCCCAGGCATCACTTTCGGCTCTCGATGCCACCTCGATGACTATTTCATCCACAAGTGCACCGAAGAGGCATCGCACGGAGAGCGAACATCGCTTACGCGAAAGCCTATTCAAGTTGGAGCCGTAACAATCCCCGCAGGCAACATTTGCGCCGTAGATCCTCCCGCGCCACTCGAGCATCCAGCACCAAAGGACAAGCTACTACGCCTGTCGATGTTCGCGTTTTTCTTCGACGAAAGGCGCTCGGTCTTTCCATACCACTTTCGGATCATCGGACGGGAGCTGCGGGGAGAGAACGACAAAAGGGCGGCAGTTCTACGCGAAAAAATCCTTCATAAAACTGCCGCTTCGCCATCTTTACTCGACTTGAGCAAGCACGGCCCCGTAGCGTTTCTTGAGTTCGATAGCGATGAACCCAATTTGGAATTCATATTCCATTTGATCCAAATCATCGGCTGGCAACTTCCGCATGATCCCCTCTATCTCAGCTCTCTTCGCCTTCAGTTCATGAATCGATGAGTTGCTCATCTTGAGCGCGAAGTCCGAGTCAACTTGTTTGAAGAACTCGTTGTCTCGCTCATTCGTCTTCATGCGCGTTTCAGCACCGACTACAAGTGGAGCAGAGGGATCCTCAACGACCACCTTAGGGCGATCGATCCGCTGTCGGGGCACGAGGGCAAACGATAATGTCATAAAGATCATGAGCGCCACAGCATGGATTACTGTCAACCAAACAACACCGCGGCGGCTGATCGTGAACGACCCACTCTTCATTTCAGCAGACATGGCCGTGTCTCCTAACTGATGCTTCCATCGTCACCCAAGCAAAGCGACACCACTTTAAAAGCTTTGGATTTCGATGCTTCACCACACACAACATGCGGCCAAGGATCGAAATGCCTCGCTTTTTGAAAAAACCTTCAATAGCGTAGAACTACCCGTATGTGAGCCGGCAAACATCGACGCTGTCTTTGGTCGTTTGCTTCCGGATGTTGTTCTTTGACATTAACGCAATCGCTTTTTCTATTGCAAATACAACAGGCTCTGCGCATCTCCTTTCTAAATCCACTCCTCGCTTCTGTCCTGAACAGGCATTCGCAACCGGCGAAAAATATCAACAGATCTAGGCAGGTGAACGCGCCAAACTCTCCCCTCCGCCAGCTGAGGAACAGGAGAGTGACTATCGCCGTGAGTTTCGCAAGAGTAGCTAGGCCGCGCGCATAAAGCGCATCTATGAGATTGACCCTCTTGAGTGCGCCAAGTGTAAAAGGCAGATGCGCATCATCGCCTTCATTCAAGATGAGTACTCAATTAAAGGCTCGAGTTGTACCGGACTTTCAGGCGCCTCCCTCTATCCCTAAGTTCATCGATCCCGCTGCCACTACCGATGAACTCCCCTCGTACAACCACTTCGAGTCAGCTCCTGATGAGTTCTTAATCCCGCTTCCTTCGTGATGGGATTGGGGCCGTGTATCCGGACAGCTGCCTTTAGTAACTGAGGCCACCAGCTTTCCCTCTTCTTGGACCCTGGAAACCACAAGATGCACCTGGAAACTGCCCACTTCTACCCACTCTAATTCGTATTTCGGGGTTCAAAATGTATCTCCCCATCGCAAATCAGCCACTTGAAAAAAAGCGATCAGTTTTCCTACTCAACGGATTCTGAATCCACGGTTTCAGGCCGGTGGGCTGCTCTCCGCATGCGCCGACCTCCCAAACGAATATGGCAGATCTCCCGCCGGAGCCGCGGAGCGATTAGCTGTACACCTTCACCCCCAACCGCCTGCCGTCCCCCTTGCCAGGTAACACAAATTTTGGAACGAATGAGCTGCTCGACTCTACACGGACTAACGCGAAGCCCCGTGATTTTGAAACCGCGCCGACGGGAACCTGTACCGTGCGCCGCTCACCTGCTCGTAGCCACTCGGACACGGGTCTCCCGCCTTCATCCTGAAGCGTGACCAGCGCTGATACGAGTCCAGCCTCTACCGTCACATCGACAACCTCCGCGCCAGGACCCAGATCGCGCCGAAGCACCGCCCGGGGGCCGCACCAGCGGTACGCAGCGCCCTCAGCAGGGGCTTGGAGTTTGAAGCACCCGAACTCACGTTGCTCACGGTAGAATGAGCTCGTGCGGCCAGGGGCGAGAAACTCCCATACGAGGTGCAAGAGAACTGCTGCGACACAGACGAGCGGTGAGACGAGCGGGCGTCCTGACTGCCGGTCTGGTCGCTGGGGTGAGACGGCTGCTATCACCCCGACCATCCCGAAGAACAGGAACTGCAGCGCTTGGATGTAGAAGACCTCCTGAACGTTGCCGTAGATAAGAAACGCACAGCCGAAGCAAGCTCCGGTGAGTAGCAGGAGTTTCTCTGCTACCGTGCGCTCCGGGGTCCGCAGACCAACGAGGGCAGCAGTGAGCATGGCAAACGGAATCGCAACTAGCGCCAAGAGTCCGCAGATGCCTTTTCCTGAGAAAGCCTGCGCATACACGTTGTGAGCAGAGCCGTGCAGCGGGAGGTTAAAGCGGCCCGCAAAAGCTCCTGTTGG
Organism: uncultured Bdellovibrionales bacterium; assembly: GCA_964413875.1. Taxonomy (GTDB): domain Bacteria; phylum Bdellovibrionota_C; class UBA2361; order UBA2361; family OMII01; genus OMII01. The sequence continues at coordinate 27,868 of CAYPUA010000003.1, read as the reverse complement.
AGCCTCAACCTCACGTTCGAATTGCCATGCGAATGAGTCCGCCCCAGCGCCGAGAATAGGATGGAGCGAGCCTATCAGCATGCCGGCCTGCAAGAAATCCGTGCGGTCGCCTGTGCGCTGGATCTCCTTAAAGCGCGAGACGTAGGGCGAGATCGCTCCCTCAACCGAGTCACGCCCCTGCACAGCTACTACGAGCAGCAGGCTCACCGCCACCGTCAGCGGCAGCGACACCAGAACTTTAAGCAGCGAGCGTCGGAATGCGCGCCAGATATCCGTCTCGTTTCGCTCTAGCAGCCGCACAACGTAGATCGCTGCCCAAACTGCAACCAGCGTGAGCGGATACGAAAGCCAGCCCCCGCGCTGGTAGGTGAGAATGAGGACAAACTCGCCCAGAGCGAGCGAGGCGAGAATTGCTGACACGCGCAACCAAAAGGGCGCCCTGAGCGCCAAGATAATAAGGCACGTCGGCATCGCGAGGGTCAGGTACTCTGCGTACCAGCCAGAGTGCCCGAAGGTTGACTGAAGGCGAAACTGCTTGCCGCCCCGGTTGACGATCGGGTCGAGGTCCCGGAACGGAAGGAGATCGATAAAGCCGTAGTAGTCGAGCACGCCGACAACGAGAGAAAGCAGGAGGCCGATGAATGCTGCGCCGATGAAGAGCCTTGCTGCACCTGCTGTACCACCGCGGCAGATTCGATACACCGCGAGCCCGAGCAGGTAGGCAAGCGCAGTGCAGTACACTGAGAGGAAGCTGTAAAAGAATGAATGCTCTCTGGTGAAAACCACTTTCTTGAACGAGAGCACCATCGCCTGCCACGACTCACACCCGACGACGTTACGCAGATTATCGAGGGTGTGGTTAAGTGGAATGGATGAAAGGCTCGCGACCGAGAAGATGCAGTACAGGAGCGCAAAGAAGATGATGGGGTTCTTTGCTTCCTCCTCGCTGATCCGTGCGAGGGACCTGGCCCGCGAGGCGAGACCTCGCGCTGCGATTCCAAAGAGCAGCGCGCTGCCGGCGAGGATTGAGAGGAAGGCTTGGGTCGTCCCCGGCCGATTTCCGCCAAGGGGCAGCAGGAGAAGCCCAAGCGCGCACCCCAGGCGCGGCGCAATCGCTCCGAGCGCTACAGCGCAAACGGTGAGCAGGGCGCCGAACGGCGAGTAGAGCCCGCCGCACATCCCCATGAGCACAAAGAGCCCTGACACCATTGCGGTGATCCAGAAGATCAGGGCGTGAGAGATAGTATAGAATCGCATGCTAAACCTTGCCGCCTGGGATGCTACAAGCATTCCTCAGCCGAAGCGAGGCGTTCGGATTCCCTTCGCCTCTGAACTCAATACGGCTTGAGAAGACACTCGTCGAGCCCGTAAGCTTGAGGGACCGATCAGTCCTTGAGGTTGACACAAGGAAGGGCTCCCATCTTCGTTTACGCAAACCGGCATCCCGAAAATTTGACCAAAGAGAGCAGCGAGACTTAAAGATCTGTTTTTGCTGAACTATGCTCCACCTCGCCGCCCTCGCCGCTCTCTTTGTCCCCACAACCGCTCGAGCATAACGGGACCTTGCGCAGGCTACAGTTGTCGCGCGCCGAAAGGGCACGGTCTGCACAAAGAGACCGGTGAGACCAGCGAGGGGTGATAAGGTGCTCGCCTCGATTGGCGGGCCCTCCACACTCTCTGCGTAAAACCGCTCCCCTAAGAAGCTCCAGAACCGGCGCCTCTCTGCGCAAAGCTAGCGGCTCGATTTCGTGAAGCCTCAAACTTTTTAAACTAACTCCTACACCGGTCGCTGCATCAGAAACGCCCGCTGGACGCCAACAGCGCAAACATCTTTCTAAAAACAGCCGCCAAGTGCCCAACACCCTAAAATCACCACACTAACTACCTGTGTCTACTGCCTATTTGGCTTTTTGCCTGCCACCCCCCTGGGGTGGTAAAACCTTGCCCTTGCCACTAGCCAGCCCAGCCGAGCCTCGGGCTAACTGCTTAGTTCAAAAAACCGAAGGGTTGCCCGTACTCATCCCCCATGAATGTTGCAGCGTCCGCAGCCCTATTGCTTCTCGTGCTCGGCATCTCCGGTGGAGCCTGGCACCTTTGGACGCCCCACACTCCTGCTATCATCCCCGCAGGCCGCTTTCCGATCGCCGCGGGTCTACTGCTTGCTACCTTTGCGTGCGCCCGTTCGCTGATTAAGCAGCACCGCTTCCCGAAGCTGCACGAGTGCACTGACCCCGTCGTGTGGTCGATTGGTCTCGTTGCCCTCTTCTGCTCTGAGTGGCTCGTTCGCCCTTGGGGTTTCTTCGCTGACCCGTACTCGCGCGGCCCTATCATCGTCGGGGCAATTTTATTTGCGTGGCTGCTGACGCTGCGCTGGTCGTTGCTGCTCAAGGTCTGGGCGCTTGGCTCCGTCGCGCTTCTGATCGCGACCTTCGTGAGCGAGTCGCGCGGGGAGCTGCTGCTCAGTGACGATCACGCCATGTTTCTTTTCCGCCTAAAGCTGCTTAAGGAGCACTTCCCCTCCATCCCGTTCTGGTCTCCGCTCTGGAACACAGGCTTTGACGCGCGGGACTTCTTCGCAACGGGGGCGCTGAACGCTTTCATCATTTCTTCGCCGCTCGTGTACCTGTTCCCAGTTGAGTCGGTGTACAACTTCATCATCATCGGCATCCTTTGGGTTCTGGTGCCGGGCTGCTCCTACGCCGCCTCGCGTATCCTCGGCGGCAATCGTACCGCCTCCTGTATTGCAGCCCTGCTTGCCTGCTCGCTCAGCCTCATCTGGTACCGTTGGGCGCTCAAGTACGGGACGATCGGCTTTATCACGAGCACCGGGCTTCTGCCGCTAGTGGTCGCGCTAGCTTTGCGCTTCATCGAGAGCCCAAAGCCGCGCTGGCGAGACTGTCTCGCGCTCGCGCTGCTTTCGACGCTGATGTTCCTCTGGTCGCCGTCGGCGCTTGCAGTGCTTCCGCTGGGGATTGTCGCGCTGTTGCGGCTCCCGCGACTGGTCGTCTCGCCGCGTCACGTGCTCACTGCACTCCTGCTGGTGTGCCTGAACGTTCCTTGGGTCTCAATGATGTGGACAGTCTCAAACGTTGGGAGCTTCCTGAATGCTGAAGGCTCCGGCGCACCATCTGCGATACAAGCAACCGCGACCGGGGAGAATGCAGAGGTCGAGGGCGATACGCCTGCCCAGGCTCCGCCGCCGGTCCAGCAGAACTTTCGGCACCGCAAAGGCTCGCTCGATACCCGCCGCGCGATGCAGGAACTTCACACACAGGCGACTGCAACCAATCCGCTCCTCGTCGTCTTTTCAATCCCCGCTATCTTGGTCCTTGGCGGGCGAAAGCGCCTCACGTACGCGTTGACCGCTGGCTGGCTGCTCTTCCTCGGAACCTTCGGCGTGTCACTGAAGCCGCAACTAGAGCTCGACCGGATGGGGACTATCGCTTCGATGCTGTGCGTTGTGCCGGTGTCTGCATACCTTGTGCGGCTATTCGAGTCAGCAATGGAGTCGAAGTGGCGGAAGATAGCCGCCGTGTTAGCGGGAGGATTCCTGCTGGCTTCTCCGCTGTCGGCTTCAACGATCATCCAGAACCGCTCCGGCGAGCGATACCAGTTCCAGAATGAGCAGATGAAAAGCCTGGCGCAGTTCCTCGCTCATTCGCAGACCTCAGGCCGCGTGTTGTTCTCGGGCTGCGTCTTGCATGAGGTGAACGGGGCACACATCGCGCCCATTGCGCTCTGGGCCGATAAACAGCTTATCGCCACAAGCTACGCCCACAACATCTGGCAGTACACGCAACCCTTCCCGGCCATCGCGCTTCAGAGCAAGGAGTCTGGCATCCGCGATTACCTGGACTTAATGAACGTTTCTATCGTGTTCGCGCATGAACCGGACTGGATTAATCTCTTCCGACGCTATCCAGCGGAGTATCGGGAGGTGTACGCGGGGCCCAAACTGCACGCGTTCGAGCGCATCTCGTACCAGCCAACTTTCTTTCTGCAGGGCGATGGCCGTGACTATGCCTTCACCTCAGGTTCGGTAACATTCACGCCGGCCACCGAGCGAGTTGTGCTGAAGCTCAAGTACTTCCCATTTCTCAAAAGCACCCAGTGCGAGCTTAAGCCCTTCAAGGCGCCGTACGCTTTGGAGTTCATCGAGCTGACTGGCTGCACACCCGGCGCCCCTGTAACGATTGCCTCCGCTTCACCCCTTGAGCGGCTCATGGCACAGGGAGGGCCCAAGTCATGATAGCTCGACTCGGCGCCTGGCTCTGCTTCTTTGTTGCCGCAGCCGCCGTCATAGCACCGGAACTGCTCCTTGATCCCAGCGCTGTGCCAGGTGCTGAGGCTCTTGGATCGTGGCAAGCGCTGGTGAACCTCAACGTGAACGCGTTTCACCTGTGGCGCGCAGACCCATTTTTCCAGGCCCTCTCCGCTCTCACCGCCCAGCCGGTAGCGGCTTTTCAGATGGTCCTGATGCTGGTCGGCACATGGCTTGCCCTCCGGCAGCACTCGCCGCTCTTTGCTCGCAACCCAGCGCTTCGATGGCTCGCAAGTGCCGTGCCGTGCTTGGCCATCATCGCCTCAGTCGGCTTTGATCCGTTCGTAATAGGCGCACTTGCCTGGCTGCCGCTGCTCTCCATGATGCTGTTCGCCCTATTGAATGCCACGCGAGCCCACGCGGCAGCACAGGTGCTTCCTCTCTGGGTTTTCGCCCTCTTCGTCTCGGTTCAGAACAGCAACAGCGCTAATCAGGCCTCGCTCTTTACTGCGCTCTTCGCGCTGCTTATCGCTCGCTACTTCTGGGAGCGGGATGCTGAGGGCCGCCCGCTGTCCTCGGGAGCTGGGAGTGCCGTACTCCTCGTCGCTGCCGCGCCAGCTCTCTGGGCGTCGCTTGCCGCTCCGACCGCGACACTCCCCAGCTATCCAGAGAACTCGCACGTTGCCCCGGAAGATGGTACAGGGCTTCTGTACCACGCCTTGGTAGGTCCCTCTTACCCGCTCCTGACCCTCGATCGTCCTGCGACAGCGGCGCTCTACCTCCCGGTAAGCGTGCTGCTGCTGGGGCTCGCTCTTGCCCTCCTTGCCACAACTAGGCGCGCTAGGTCCGACGGCCGAATTCGGTTGCCACTCTTCGCGAGCGCTGCGGCGCTCTGCCTCGCCCTTGACTGCGCGCTTCCGCACGATTGGTCGCTCATTGCGCCTCTAGCAACGATCTCTCGCCTCATGCCATGGGGAACCGTCGTGAGCATTACATCCCTGGCTGTTGGTCTCGTAGCGTGGCTCGTCGCGGTTGCAGCTGTCAGTCACACAAGCCGCGTGGTCGCGCTCGTAACATGCGCCGCGCAGCTACTCGGAGCGCTTCTCGCCCCGCCGGAGCTGTGGGTCCCCGTCTTAGCAAAGCACCTGAAGAGTGGCGCTTCAGCCGAGGCGCAGCGAATCATCAAGTCGCCGTCTTCATCAGTAGTGCGAAATTTCCTCCTGCAAGATCCGAAGTTCCTAGAACGCATCCCGTACTACCGCGAGCAGGGCACCCGGCGCATGTACGACCTCTTTAGGCTGGGAGGGACCTACACGCTCGACCCATCAGTCTCTCGTAACGACCCTAATCGGCCCGGCGGACGCCCCCGCCTCTCAACTGGCCGGGCTGGGCAGCTAGGAAATGAGCTCTGCACAGCCACCCTGTCGAAGGAAGAGACGCTAACTGGAATCGAGGTGTCACCGGGCAAGAACTGGGGCGACTTTCCCCGCAGCGTGGAGATATCAGCCGGCTCCTGCTCAAAGACAGCCGCCCAGCCAATTGTAACTATCCCGCAATGGCAGGGCCCGATCCTCTTCACCAGCGAGGGAATCCCGTACTGGGGCCGACACCATGAAGTGCGCATCGTATTTCCCGAGCCAGTAAAAGCGCAGTGCGTGTTCATTCGGCAGACCGGCACTGCGCGCTTCGACTGGGCAGTCGACCAGATTAGGATCCTCGACATCCACGATCGACAGCCGTAGGGCTGTTGCTGCAAAACGCTCCTAATTTAAGAAGAGAATAGTGGGGGGGGGAATACCCCAGCTCCCCCCCTTCGCTGCCCTCGCCGCTCTCTCTGTGACTCCATTGCCCGAACCCGATACATATCAGGTCTCGGCTTCTGTTGGGGCACGTTCAGCTTCACGGGTAGATTTTTATTCACAAAGAGAACGGCGAGAACAACGAGGGGGAAAGCCAACTTGGCTCTTTGTGAAATCGAGGGGGTGAGACTCGGTGTCATGCCAACGTGCACGTACGGAGGTGCAGCGCTGCTCAAGCAACTTTACTCGGAGCATGAACGAACACCTCCCTGTTTCCTCCACCCCCTCGCTGCCCTCGCCGCTCTCTTTGTAGTCCCCCATCCGCTTTAACCCGGTACATACCCGGCTTCAGTTTCTCTTCAGGCACCTTCAACTCCACCAGTGGTGTTTGTATTCACAAAGAGGACAGCGAGGGAGGAGGCCAAACTGGCTTTTTGTGGAGTAAACGGCGTGGAAGTCGGTGTCATACCAACCTGCACGTCCGGAGCTGCCGCGCTGCTCAAGCAACTTTGCTCGGAGCATGAACGAACACCTCCCTGTCTATCCTAAAACCAGGAGTCGAAATGGAGCCGGAAACACAACGCACTACCTGTGCTTACCCTAATTTCTTCTCGGATACCTTCGCTCCCGCAGTACAGGATCGACTGCCGGAGCAAGGTTCTCCCGCCTCCGCCGCCATCGATTACGTCACTAAGGTCCCAACCTTCCTCGACACTGTGTCCAGAGACCTGTGCGATGACGGGCGAATGGGCCCGGAGAGCCGGAACGCCGGAGTAAGTTTCATAAGCCGCTCTGCAACAACAGGTGCGGTAGCGGTAGGGACTGCCGGCCTGGCTGCCTTAGCGATCGCCGCCGGAGGTGCCCCGCTCGGTGTGCTCGCTGCCGGCGCGGCAGCAATAGCAATCCTGCCTCCGGTCGTAGAGTGGGGGGTCAACCAGGTGGGGAGCTTCTTCAGCGATCTGTTCGCCGGAGTTCGCTCTGAGCAGTAGCCTGCGCGCTGCCGGCGTTCATAGCGCAGCGGGGCGGCCTGTGGTATCTCTCCCGCATGAACGCCGCTCACCTTCACATAGTTTTAGTGCACATCCCGGTTGTAATCGTTCCACTTGGAGCGGCGATCCTCGCCGTAGGGCTTGCGCGAAGAAACGGCGCTGTCTCTAACACCGCGCTCTCTATTCTTCTCCTAGCTGCGGTCGTAGCTGTGCCGGCGTTTCTCCTCGGCGAGGGGGCAGAGGAGATAGTCGAGCACCTTCCTGGCGTTTCCGAGAGCACTATCGAGGCGCACGAAGAGGCTGCTGACGTCGCCTTCTGGGTCACCGTTGCATCGGGTCTCTTGAGCCTCACGTCGCTTGTTGCCTGCCGGCTCAGGCTTGCGTGGGCGCGTCGCGCAACTATTCTCGCTCTCCCCATCTCCATCGCAGCCGCGTCTCTTCTCTCGTACGCGGCGTTTCAGGGCGGAAAGATAAGACACCCAGAGGCGTACTCCCCCACCTCCGGCGGGACAGAATCCAGCGAGAGTCACCAGCACTGAGGCCCAAACGGCTACTTCTGGTCGATCTTGACCTCAATGCGGCGGTTCTTGGCGAGCGCATCAACGCTTCCACCTGCATCGAGAGGCTGGTGCTCTCCGTAGCCTATCGCTGCGAGGCGATTCGGCGGAATCCCCTGCTCCGCGAGGAACTTCACCACTGAGATGGCTCGTGCAGTCGAGAGCTCCCAGTTTGACGGAAACACAGAGTTGCTAATCGGGAGCTTGTCGGTGTGCCCCACAACGCTCAGGATCCAATCGACGTCCTTCGGCATGCTGCGCTGCATCTCCTTGAGCGTCTCAGCGAACTTCATGAGCTCCTGCTTTCCTCCTTCCTGCAGGTCGGCAGAGGCAGATGCGAAGAAAACCTCGGAGGAGAACACAAAGCGGTCGCCTACGATGCGAATATCAGGGCGGTTACTGAGCACCTTCTTAAGCTTCCCGAAGAACTCCGAGCGGTAGTCGGCCAGCTCCTCCGCCTTCTTGATAAAGGCCAGGTTAAGCTTCTTGTTTAGGTCCTCAAGGCTCTTGTCCTTCTCTACTACCTTGGCCTTCTCGGCATCGAGGTCTGACATGAGAAGCCGCAGCTTGCGGTTGAGCTCATCCACCTGCAGCGCAATCGCTGCTAGCTGCGCCTCTGCATCGGCTTTTGACTTCTCGGTTACTGAGAGCTTCTGCTCACTAGTTGAGAGGCTCGCCGTGAGCGTTTTGCGCTGTGCCTCAAGGTCCGCAGCGAGCTTCTCCTTCTCGGCGAGAATCGCGCGAATCGCTGCAAGCTGAGCTGCAAGCTCAAGCTTCTCTTTCTCGGCAGCTGTGAGCTTCAGCTCACTCGCCGAAAGGCTCGCGTCGACCTTCTTCTTCTCTGTGCCGAGGTCGGCTGAGAGCTTCTCTTTGTCGGCGAGGGCCTGCTTGATGATTGCTAGCTGCGCCAACAGCTCAATCCGCTCCTTCTCGCTCGTGGAGAGGCTGAGATCGAGCTTCTTGTTCTGTGCGCTCAGATCCGAGGACTCCTTCTCCTTGGTCTGCAGAAGCGCCCGAATCGCTGCGAGCTGCGCAGCAAGCTCCTGCTTCTCGCGCTCAGCATCAGAGAGCTTCTTCTCGGTAGTAGATAGGCTTCCGTCAAGCTCCTTGCGCTTCCTCTCCGTCTCTCCAGTCACCTTCTCCTTCTCGGCAAGGGCGGCTTTGAGTGCTGCGAGCTGCAGTGCGAGCTCAAGCTTCGCCTTCTCTGTCTCAGAGAGCTTCTGCTGAGTCACAGCGAGGCTTGAGTCTAGCTCCTTGCGCTTCCGCTCTGTGTCGCCCGCCGACTTCTCCTTCTCGGCGAGGGCCGCACGGATAGCAGCTAGCTGTGCCGCGATGTCGAGCTTCGCTTTCTCGGTGTCCGCAAGCTTCTTCTCTGTGGCCGATAGCCCCTGGTCGAGCTTCTTCTTCTGGGCTTCAAGCTCGCTGCTGCTCTTCTCCCTCTCGGCGAGCATCGCCCTGATAGCGGCAAGCTGTGCTGCGAGGTCGAGCTTGGCTTTTTCAGTCGCGGCCAAGCTGTCTTCAACTCTCTTCTTCCTCGCCTCAAGATCGGCATAGAGACGCTCTTTCTCCGAAACTACGCCCTTCATCGCTATCAGCTCGCCCTTGTTCCGGCCAAGCTCGTCGGCGTTGCGGCGCATCTCGTCTTCGAGCTGATTGGCCCGTGTCCGGGCGTTGTCGGCGCTGGCTTTCTCGGTGGTGAGCGTCGTCGAGAGCATTCCCACTTCAGACTCAAGCTGTGCGGCGCGCGAGCGAGCGACATCAGCGCTCTCTTTTTCGAATGAGAGCATGCCCGAGAGCTGCTTGAGCTTTTCGCTTAATTGCCCTAGCTCAATATCTTTGTCGGCAACTGCGCTGGAGAGGTAAAACTGTGCTGCCACCATGATCATGAGAACGACGGCGATCATCATCAACATCGACGACAGCGCGTCAACGTATCCCGGCCAGACGTCGAAGTGGCGGCGCTTCGCCCTGCGTGCGATGTAGCTCATGCTAGTTCATCCTCGTGTCGTTCTTCTGTGCCTCTGCGGCCAGGAGCTTCGCTATTACTCGCAGCTCGTCACGCAGCTCGGTGGTGTGATTTGTTGCGGCGCTAGACAGCTGGCGGCTGATCTCCTTCAGGCTCACGTCGACATTTCGGACGTGCTCTTCAACACGGGCTGAGTTCGCCACGTGCATTACCTCAACGAGCTGTGAGAGCGCCGGCGTTGTTTCGTTCTGAATCTGCGTTAGCTTCGCCATGAGCATATGGTGCGCCTTTACGTTGTCGTTGAGTGCTGCAACAGCCTCAGCGAGCGAGCGCAGGTGCCCCTGCTCTGAAATCTGGTTTTCGTGCTGCTGGCGCATGCTCTTGTGCAGTCGCTCAAGCTGCTCAGTAACAGCGACAATCAGGGCTTCTTGGTAGTTCGCCGGCGGAACTGCAACGTTAAGCGAAGGATGCGAGCCATGCGGCTGGGCTATCTGTTCGGCGATAGCGCTGCGTCGACCCAGCCACTCCTCGAGCTCAGAGCAGAAGAGGTTCTGTGCGCGCCCCGTTTGCAGGTCGAGGAAGCCCAAGATGAGTGAGCTGGCAAGTCCGAAGAGCGAGGCGCTGAACGACACGCCCATGCCAAGCAGCGGCCGCTCAAGGCCTGTCTTGAATGAGTTAAAGACAGTCTTGATATCTCCCTCGCCTACGGAAAGTCCGCCGATGACTGCGCCGATACCACCGACCGTCTCCAAGAGACCCCAGAAAGTTCCGAGAAGCCCAAGCAGGATCAGCACGTTCATGAGATACCGTGAAAGGTCGCGGCTCTCGTCAACGCGGGTGAAGACGCCATCAAGCATCGCGCGAAGCGACGTAGCACCGATGTACGGCATGGCGTCGCTCTTTTGGAGGACAGAGGAGAGAGGAACGAGCAGGAACGGCGGGTCAGAGGGGAGTGACTGAGAGCCCTTGAAGCTGTGGATCCACTTGACCGACTTGTCGATCCGCAGGATCTGGCGGTACGACGCGACGATGCCGAAGAGCAGCGTGACGAGGATGCCAGAGTTGAAGTATGGGTTGGAGATGAAAGCTCTTACCAATCCTTGATGGACGGTGATGCACAGCGCTAGGAGAGCCACTGTGAATATGGTCATGGTGAGTCGAGCTGCAGTAGGTCTGGTCATAAGCTTCCCTATCGGTGCCATGTCGAGGCGCTGCGTAGACGGAGAACGGCCAGGCGAGCAGCTTCCTCGGTTCAGGGTTTAAGATGCGAAGTGTTGAATCGAGGATCCCCCCCTCATCGAAGCCATATAAGCGCAATGCTTTCAGCTACATAGATGGCGCATCACCACACAGCACCAACCCTCTCCAGGCGGCGCCTGACTCAGCGCAAGCATCAGGCGCTAGGACGGCTCCTCCTCCCACGGTCGGCCCCTCTCAGACACAGCTGGTGGTCTATCTGTCAGCAACCTAGCCTTACGGAATCACTGACGAGTTGTTAGCTTCAACAAGCCCGACCACCCCCCTGCCGCGAGTCCCGCCACGGAATACCCATAGGGTAGCGGGTTCAGGTGGCGTACACTGGTCGATGGGCGCGAGGATACGCATCCCTATTACTTTCCGAGGTTGCAGCATGAGGGTTCTTAAACGTACTGGAGTGAGTCGCCTAACACGAAAAATACTCAAGCTGTCCGCTGCTCTCTCAATAGCTCTCATCTGCTCTGTCTCTCCAGCCCTGAGCCAGACCGTTCACTCCCCAGAGGCCTCTCTCGACTGCAAAGGAGTTCAGAACGGAAACAACAAGCCCGACCAATTCGGTGGATGCTGCTTGCTCAGCGAGCAGGCCTGCGGGCGCTGCTACGCAGTAATGCCTCCTTGCGGCTGCGATCCCGCTATCGGGCCCGACAGCTACGGAACGTGCTGCAACAAGAGCCTTATCCAGTGCGGTCGCTGCAACGGAATCAAGCCCGAATGCGGATGTGGATCTACTGACAAGAGAGACAAGAACGGCACCTGCTGTCCAGCGAGCAAGCAAGATCGCAACGGCGTGTGCTGCTCCAGCGGAACCCTCGACAGCTCTGGCGTATGCTGTGCCCCAGGGGTCACGCCGACGTGCGGTCGTTGCAGCGGCTGTCGATCCTGCCCCACGAGCCGCTGCCGTGCGGGCCACTCTCTCGGCTGGCCGATGTACCACGAGCACAGCACTGGTTGTCCCGGAGGCTGGTACAACGCAGGTCCAGTGAACCTCTCTCACGGACAGACATTCTACAAAGTCATTCTTTCAGCAGACTACCGCGTAGCCGGCGCTCAACCGTGCTGTGGCGGGCAGAATCCGGGCGTGGGCTGTGCTGATCCAGGAAAAAGTGGCTGGATCTACGCGACTAACGTGCGCGGTGAGCTACTCACCTGCCCCGAAGCCGGGACGGCTCGGCCGTGCACCTGCAACGACGGCGCCATTAGCTGCCAGTAGCTCATTCAAAGCACCAGCAAGAATCCTGAAAACTCGCAGGCTCCCTCTGCCGGTTTTCACTTGGGGGATTCAATCACAGAGGCGTACCATTTGAGTTAGCCCCCACCTCATTTGGTGATCTGAACGGATGGAGAAGTATCATGCCCCGTATAGTTCGCTCGAAGGCCCCAGAGGCGGTCGTGTATCTCGTTGCTGGCTTCCTGCTCCTTGCCTCAGCTCTAGCAATCGACGCCGCTGCTCAATCCGCCGTTGCCTCCCCTGAAGCCTTCCCCGATTGCCTGGGCGTCGACCTTGGCGGCGCCATCGATCAGGGTTGCGGCTGCAACATGGACGCTCCTGGAGTGTGCGGCTGCGACAGATCGGTAACGGATATCGGCTGCGGCTGCGGAAAGCCTGGCCCGAACGAGTGCGGGTGTGACCCGAACATCATTGACCAAGGCTGCGGCTGCGGAAAAGGGCTTTCATGCTTCGGCTGCACAACTCCCTCAGGCGGGAAATCCATTGACCTAGGCTGCGGCTGCGGGCTCCCCGGACCCGGCCCATGCGGATGTTCACCGTGCTCAAACCTTGAGGCAAACTGTCGCGGCGGCCCACTCAACATAAATGGCGTGAAGCACGCGAGCAACTTATTCGGCACAGGCTTCGATGACTCGCACGGAGTCTTGGCTGACATTCCAGAGTACCTTGAAATCTGCACACGCGCCCTACAGGCCACAAGTTGGGAGTATGTAATGCCATACGGAGTCGAGACGGCAACTTTTCAGTCAACTGCAGGCGCCGTAATCTGCTCCTTCCGCGCGAACTCCTGGACGATCAAGCAATGCCTTGGAGCCCGCGGTGCTGGCAATCCACCGCACATCAAGGCGTTGAAGTGTCGCTGTAAGACCGCGGAGGAGCTCGCGCAGTAGTTTTATCTGCTCGGAAACCCGGCCAGGCTCTCCGCCGGATAGCTCGATTACGCCTGCGCCCGCAGAATCTTCTTCACGTTATCTCTGCCGAGCCGCGCGCAGCAATCTTCGATCAGCTCCCGCCGAATCCAGGAGATGTTTCCCGCGGAGAGATCCATCGCCATGTTCCTGAGCTGCTCAAGCGAGGGCTCCTGAGGAAGCCTCTGGAGCTTCGATGTTGAGATTATCTGCGAGACCGGAGATGTCCTAACGTTATCTGCAAGCACTAAGGCTTTCCCAAGCTGCATGTGCCCTTTAGCCAGCCCTTCCCTCTCTAAAATCTCGCCAGTTCCCGAGCGCGAGTTGAGAATCACATGAGAGTTGTCTCGCCTCCGGAAGATACCGTAGAGGTTTCCAGACTTAGTTCGGAAGAAGACCTCCAGCAGTTCGCTGGGAGCATCGCTGCTCGGCGCTATCAGCTTTTTTAGCTCTACCGAAACGCTCTCTTTTCCGAGGCACATTGAGCGGCCGCTCGGAAGAAGCACCGGCCTGCTTCGCACCTCCGGCCGGATCGGGCTGCCTATGTGTGGCACTGCCGCCTCGCGCAACTCACGCTGGCTCGCGCGAATCCAGGAGATCTCGCTGCTGCAGCGCTTCGCAGCGAGCGTGTAGGCTGTGGTGACATCTGTCGCGGCCCCCTTCTCCTCGAAAATTGAAACCGCAAACACCTGTGCGACACAGCCGGTCTTGAAGCCCTCCTGCTTCAGCTCGCGCCCTACGCGCACCTCGCCGTTCCAGACCTGTGTGTCAGCAAGGATGAGCTTCTTTCCGTTTCGGGCGTTGTCGAGCTGCCATCGGTTCTCGGGGTCTCGCGATATCTCGTAGATGTTCCCGGAAGTAGTGCGGAAGAGAACGCTCCTCCAAAGAGCCCGGCGAATCGACTTCGAGGATGCCTCTTTGACACTATCGGCCTTTGCCGCAGACGAGCTGCTACTGCCGCCCTGCGCCGCCATTGGCTGATCGAGGAGCAGTCGCAGTGGGAAGCTCTGTAGCGAGACTGCCTTGGTTGCCCTGCCGTCTTCAATCAAGAGCACTTTTCGCGTCGGTATCTCAGGCTGCGTGGGCCGCTCCGGGAGCCGCGCAGCGGACAGCGCATCGACTAAATTCAGCAGCTTCTCTGGTTTATTCGGCTCGACTCCCACGCCACCTCGTCGTCTGAGCCGCATGTAACAGCAATCTGGCCGAGACCGCAGGAATATACTTTTTGCCCTTGGCGAAAGCCAAGGAAAACTGCTCTTCAGGTCGGCAAGAGCCTGATAGGAGATGTATTTTCCGGGTGTGGCGGACGACTCTCTAGAGTCCGCAAGAGCTCCCTTCTGCAATCTCTAGTTTACGCCTGGGACAGGCGGCCCCATAATTTCTGAGGGTGCTGACCGCCGTAGCTCCGACGAGCAATGCAGCAGTAGCCAAGAGGTTTTGCCAATGAATACGAATCAGATCACATTTAATGCCAAGAGCCACATACAGCTCCTTGCGGCTGCGATCTTCATCACAATCGGGCTGCTGCAGCTCTGGGCGATGGGCTCCGACAATTCGCGGCCTAATGCTTTCGCTTTTCTGTTTCTCCTCGCCGGCACTCCGTCGCTTGCGCTGATCCACTCATCGCTTGTTGCTGTGACAACGTACGGCCCCTCGATACCGCGAAAGCTTGGCTTTATCGCTCTCTCTGCCGTAGCCCAGATAGGTGCGTTCGTGGTCTTCATCCTGGGGTTCCGGCTTCTCGGAGATTCCACCTTCATTCCGGTTGTCATCGCAAGCGTCGCCGGATGCCTCATGTACTTGGGGGTCATGTCCCTCGTGCTGCGTCTTCCCATAGTCGGACGGACCATTGGCCTCGGCTGCGGCCTAAGCTCCGTGTGGGCCATCGGACTCCTGTTCCCAGAGCCAGGCTGGGTATTCTTTATCGAGCCCTTCGTGTGGTGGATCGGCGTGTCGACTAGCTTGGCGCTGACGATGCCGAAGAAGGCGTAATTTTCTTTCGCTAGGCTCGGCACCGCCCTTTTCCCGTGGAAGCACCGCTCACATTCCGGTAGATTCCTCCGATGATTCAGAAACTATCCAAGCGCCTCCTTTCGCTCATTGCCGTCCTTGGCGTAGCAACCCCGGCAGCCGCTCTCTCCCTGAAAGAGCCCCTGCCCAGCGAAGGCGCAAAGTTCGAGTACGACATCGTCTACGACGGTGATGTAGTTGGCTCACACACGATTCGAGTTGAGCACAGCGGCGACAACATCAAAATCTCGCACAAGCGCCACATCGAGGTAGATGTCCTGTTCGTAAAGGCATTCTCAGAAGACCACGAAGCCGTCGAGCTATGGAGCCAAGCCGCTGAGCTATTGTCGGTAGACGGCTTCTCAGAGCGGGATGGCGAGCGCCTCGTCATTCATGGAAAGCGAGAGGGCGAGAAGTTTCGTATCTCGTACGGTGACCGCACTGAAGTGGTACAGATGCCCGTTGCTACAGACGACAGCTACTGGGCAACCAACTCAACATCGCAGGAGCGAGTGATCAGTGTAGCTCGCGCAAAGACTCTCTCGTACCACGGAAACAAGGGCTCCGGCGGCAGCGACGCTCACCTCGAGGCCGATGGCATGAGCATCGCCCTCGCTTTCGATGGCGACTTTCTGAAGGCTGCGAAGATCGTGGACACCGGCAAGACAGTCCAATATCAGCGCAAAGACTAAAAAAGCTTGCCCGAGACCACAGAGCAGATCGTCACGTGGTTGCAGAGTCATTTATCGAGAGCCTTGACGCACTCGTGCGCACGAATGAGCCTCAGCCGAGGCAACTCTAACGAGACGTCACTGCTGCCCTAAAAGGGGACGGCCGCTCGCTCTTTATTCTATCTCGCCCTACGCCTTTCCAGCCAGCGACTTCACAGCCTCAATCCGCGCAACACGCTGCGAGAGCGCCTCGTGCTCAGGATCGAAGAGGCTTAGGCGCTCGAGCTCGGTCTTGAGGAGCGATACGTCATCAGAGAGCGGCTTCAAGTCGAGCGACTCTGGGAGATCGACCGTGTCAGCGAGGAGCGTCAGCACGTTGTTGCTGAAGGTCACGATGCCGCCAGACGCGATGAACTTCTGGGCTGCTGAGCCGCCAGTGGCTGCAATGTACTCGCCGATCCCGGTCGAGAGGAGCCCTACGTACTCGCAGTGGTTTGCGAGGAACCCGAGCTCGCCGCTCTCGGAAGGCACGTTCGCTGAGCGAACCGTCGCCTCTACCTCGAGACCGCGTCCGGAGAAGACCTTGAGCTGAAACGTTCCGTCTGACATCCCCTACCCTTTCGCCTCGTTCGTTACGCTGCCTTGGCAAACTCAGCCGCAAGCTTCTCGGCCTTGGCACGAACTGAATCGAGCGTGCCGACCATGTAGAACGCCTGCTCTGGGAGGTCGTCGAGCTTGCCGTCGACGAGCTCGCCGAAGCTCTTGATGGTATCCTCCAGCTTGCAGTACACGCCCGGAGTTCCCGTAAAGGTCTCTGCGACGTGGAACGGCTGCGAGAAGAAGCGCTCGATCTTGCGCGCGCGCGCAACAGTGAGCTTGTCGTCCTCTGAGAGCTCGTCCATTCCGAGGATCGCGATGATGTCCTGGAGGTCCTTGTAGCGCTGGAGGGTCTGCTGAACCTTGCGCGCAACACGGTAGTGCTCCTCGCCAACGACGCCCGGCTCGAGAACGGTCGAGCTCGATGTGAGCGGGTCTACCGCTGGGTAGATGCCCTTCTCGGCGATGGCACGCTCGAGGGCGATCGTCGCATCAAGGTGCGCGAAGGTCGTCGCGGGAGCTGGGTCCGTGTAGTCGTCCGCCGGCACGTACACCGCCTGAATCGAGGTGATAGAGCCCTTCTTCGTCGAAGTGATGCGCTCCTGGAGCTGGCCCATGTCAGTTGCCAGAGTCGGCTGGTACCCTACGGCGCTCGGCATACGGCCGAGGAGCGAGGATACCTCCGAGCCTGCCTGGAGGAATCGGAAGATGTTGTCGACGAAGAGCAGTACGTCGCGGCCCTCTTCGTCACGGAAGAACTCAGCGGTCGTGAGCGCTGAGAGAGCAACGCGGAAACGCGCTCCCGGTGGCTCTGACATCTGGCCGTACACGAGGCAGGCCTTGTCGATAACGCCGGAGTCCTTCATCTCGTGCCAGAGGTCGTTGCCCTCACGGGTACGCTCGCCCACGCCCGCGAACACCGAGAATCCTCCGTGCGCCTTGGCGATGTTGTTGATGAGCTCCATGATGATAACGGTCTTGCCTACGCCGGCGCCGCCGAAGAGGCCGATCTTTCCGCCCTTGAGGAACGGAGCAACCAGGTCAACGACCTTGATGCCGGTCTCGAGAATCTGCTTCGACGTCGACTGGTCCTCGAACGAAGGGGTCGGACGGTGAATCGGCCAGCGGGTGTCGGTGTCTACCGGGCCGAGCTCGTCGATCGGGCGGCCAGTGACGTCGATGATGCGGCCGAGAGTCTTCTGGCCAACTGGCACCGAGATCGGCGCGCCAGTGTCGATGACCTCCTGTCCACGAACGAGACCCTCGGAGGAGTCCATCGCGATGCAGCGCACCACGTTGTCGCCGAGGTGCTGCGCAACCTCGAGTACGAGGTTGTTCTGCTGGTCGTCGATGTTAGGGTTGGTGGTCACTACGGCGTCGTAGATGTTCGGAATGCCGCCGCCCTGCGGGAACTCAACGTCGATAACGGCGCCAAGCACCTGAACGATTTTGCCCTTACGTCCCATATTCTGTGTCATACGATCTCTCCCTAAAATTACTTGAGCGCTTCAGCTCCACCGACGATATCGAGCAGCTGGCTCGTGATTCCCGTCTGACGAAGCTTGTTTCGCTTGAGTGTGAGGCTGTGAATGAGGTCCTTCGCGTTCTTGGTCGCGTTGTCCATCGCGGTCATGCGGCTTGCGTGCTCGCTGGCCTTCGTGTCGAACGCGGCCTGGCGCACGATTGCGCGCACGATGCGCGGAACGACGGCATCGAAGACGCGCTGCGGGTTCGGCTCAAAGAGCGTTACACCCGTTGCCGCCGCACCAGACTGAGCTGCGGCTGACGTCGAGAGCGACTCCTTGTCGAGCGGCAGGAGCCGCTCAGCAGTCGGAATCGTCGAGAGCGCAGAACGGAAGCGCGTGTACACCAAGTACAGCTCGTCGAACTCGCCCTTGAGGAAGTCGATCTCAAGACGCTGGCAAACCTCCTGGGTCGGCCAGGTCGCTGGATCGTCTCCGAGGTTCTCTACGGCGTCGAGGTAGCCGCGGTTAACACGGCGGAAGTACTCTGCCGGCTTCTTTCCGAGCAGCACCGCCGAGATCTCAGCGCCCGGGTGCTTCTTCTGAAGCTCCTGGTAGAGCGCCTCGACACGGCGGTTGGTGTTGGTGTTGAAGCCACCACACAAGCCCCGCTGTCCACCGATCACGAGCACGCGCACCTTCTTAACAGTCGCGCGGGCCTCGATCAGCGGATGCGAGAAGTCCGAGCCGCCCTGGAGCTGGCCCAAGATGCCGCGCAGGGCGTCGGTGTAGGCGCGTGAGCGCACCACCGCGTCCTGCGTCTTGCGGAGCTTAGCCGCCGAGACGAGCTTCATCGCCGAAGTGATCTTCTTGGTGTTGTTGACCGACTTCAGGCGGCGCTTTATGTCCTTGAGACCTGCCATGAGGAGCTGTCCTTATGCTGCGTTAGCGTGTGCCTGCGCGCTCTTCGCCTTTCCAGCCGGCGCGTGAGCGCCGTTTGAAGAGGCCCCGAGGGACGCTGCCGAACCTGCGATGAACTGCTCAACGAAAGCCCCGATCGCCTTGTTGAGGCGCTCGGTGATGTCCTTGTCGAGCTCGGCCTTCGTGCGAAGGTCGTTCATGAGCTGGGCCTGGCTCGACAGCATGTGCCTGTGGAGCGCCTCCTCGAAGGGGAGAACCTGAGCCACGTCGAGTTTGTCGGTGAAGCCGTTGGCTACCGCGTAGATCGAGAGCACCTGCAGCTCAACCGGCATCGGCACGTTCTGTCCCTGCTT
>CAYPUA010000003.1:0-8788 GCA_964413875.1 uncultured Bdellovibrionales bacterium | reverse complement strand
AGGAAGATCTGTCCGTCGGTGATCGAGATCACGTTGGTTGGAATGTACGCTGACACGTCGCCTTCGAGCGTCTCAATGATCGGAAGCGCCGTGAGCGAGCCTCCGCCGAGCTTGTCGCTCAGCTTCGCAGCGCGCTCCAAGAGGCGGCTGTGGAGGTAGAACACGTCTCCTGGGTACGCCTCACGTCCTGGCGGACGACGCAGGAGGAGCGAAACGCTGCGGTACGCAACGGCGTGCTTCGAGAGGTCGTCGTAAATCACGAGAGCGTGCTTGCCCTTGTTCATGAAGTACTCGCCGAGCGACACGCCCGTGTACGGAGCAAGGAACGACATCGGAGCTGGCTCAGAAGCAGTCGCGGCAACGACGATGGTGTGATCCATCGCGCCGAACTCCTTCAAGCGCTCAACTACCTGCACTACCGACGAGCGCTTCTGGCCGATCGCCACGTAGATGCAGATTACTCCGTTGCCCTTCTGGTTGATGATCGTGTCGATCGCAACGGTGGTCTTGCCGGTCTTCTTGTCACCGATGATCAGCTCGCGCTGTCCGCGGCCGACTGGCGTCATGGAGTCAATCGCCTTGATGCCGGTCTGCATCGGCTCGTGAACCGACTTGCGGCCTACGATGCCCGGGGCCTTGATCTCAAGACGGCGAGTCTCGGTAGTCTTGATGTCGCCGAGGCCGTCGATTGGGTTGCCGAGCGCATCGACAACGCGGCCGATCATCGCCTCGCCAACCGGCACGCTGGCGATCTCGCCAGTGCGCTTGACGGTGTCGCCTTCCTTAATGGAGGTTGTCTCTCCCATTACCACCACGCCCACGTTGTCCTCTTCGAGGTTCAGCGCGATTCCCTTGGTGCCGTTGGAGAACTCAACGAGCTCGCCGAGGGCGACCTTGCCGAGGCCGTAGGCGCGGGCAATTCCGTCACCGACGCTCAGAACGGAGCCAACCTCGGAGAGATCCTGGTCGCCGGAGGTGGCGCCGATCTTGTCCTTGATGATCCTGCTAATCTCATCTGCACGTATGTCCATGTTTACCTCGTCTCCAAAAAATCTCTTGTCGATCCGCCTTGCGCGTCAAATCACCCTAACGTGTTAGATCAATAGCCATGCGCTGGAGCGAACCAGCAACCGAGCGGTCAAGGAGCCTGTCTCCGAGCCGCACCGTCAAACCACCGAGCAACGCAGGATCGCTCTTCACCTGCAGCGAAACCTCGCCACCGAGCGCCTTTGAAAGCCGCGCCTTGAGATCCCCAACAACGCTCTCCGTCGCAGCAGTCGCGAGCGTCACCTCTAGGCTTAAGCTCTTGCGGTACTCAGCAACGAAACGATCGAACGACTCAGAGAGCTCCGGAAGCACAGCAGCCTTGCGCAACGAAACCAGCATGTGCACGGTGCGCTTGAGAGGTTCTGTGGACCAGCCGCCCATAGCCTGAACAAGCGCGTCGATCGTCGAAACGCGCAGCGCATCGTTGACGCGCGGGTTGAGCATGCTCTCGCGCAGGTCGCGCGACTGCTGCCACGCTGCGGCGAGCGACTTGAGCTGCGCGCTCGTCTTGTCGAAGTCAGCCGGCTGGCAAACGCCGAAGAGGGCCTTTGAGTACCTCTTGGCGACTAGCGTGTGGCGTCCTGAACTCATCGTGGTCTTCTCCCCTGCCGCTAATCTTTACTGAACGAGCCTCTTTGAGCGATCGATCGCCGCATCGACGTAGGTCTGCTGGCGCGCTGCAAACTGCCCTGACGTGAACTGAGCGCGCGCGATCTCAAGCGCTCGCGCAACGAGTGACTGGCGAACCTGCGCCTCAGCCGAGCGAGTCTCGCCAACGAGCAGCTCCTTGGCTTGGCTCTTGATACGAGCAGCTCGCTCGTCAGCAGCGGCCTTAATCGCCTTCGCCTCAAGCTCTGCCTGCTCAAGGATCTCCTTGGTTGCTCGCGCCTGCTCCTGCGAGAGGTTCTGCGTCAGCGCCTCGACTGTGTGCAGCTCGCGCTCAGCAGCCTCAAGCTCCGACTTGCTCGAGAGCACCGTCTCGCGAATCTTCTCGCGTCGAGCAGCCCATGCGCTCGGGATTACCTTGCGCAGGCAGACGTAAAGAACCGCTACGTAGATCAGGAAGTTTACCCAGTTCGAGACCAGGTCGAGGATCGAGCCATGGTGCGGCCCTTCGGCCTCCTCTGCTGCGGAGGCGGTCGCTATCAGAAGCTGTGAGCTCAGCCCCGTAAGCAGGAGAGCTGCACGTGAGCCGAACCGGGCGATATCAATCATTCGAAGCATCATGAAAACTTGCTCGTTCTAGGCCCTATCGAGGGCGGCGGAAGGATAGCCACTATCACGATAGAAGTCACCTCTTTAGCCCGTGTTTTTTCGGGGTTTTTTGCACTCATCGGGGCGCGAAAAAAGGGGCAAAAAGCAGTTTGCTCGCAGCAGCTTTTCAGCGACCACAAAGGACCACAGCAGCGGCTGCCAGGGGCCCGCGGCTTTCAGCGACTGCTGAACGTTGCGCTTAATGACTCGTGCTTAGTGAACTGCGAGCTGCGCGTCGACCGTTGAGGCGAGCTTCTGGGCGAGATCCTTCGCCTCGCTTTCGATCCGACCCTGCGCGTCTTGAATCTGCTTGGCGATGGCAGCGCGACCCGCCTGGAGCTCCTTAGCCGCGGCAGCTTCGGCTGATCCGATGGTCTCGGTGGCTACCTTCTTGGCATCCGCAAGTATCTCATTTTTCTTGCGATTTGCCTCAAGCCGGGCCTGAAAAAGCCCCTCGTCGTAGCGCGCCCTGAGCGCCCTGCCCTTCTGCCGCATCTGGTCGGCCGTGTGGACCGCTCCAGCCGTTACCCCCTCGCGGTGCTCAAGGTGAGCCAGCAGCGGGCCAAAGAGCTTCTTAGAGAGCGTGAAGTAGAGCGCGTAAATGAACGCCAATCCGACCAGGATCATCACCGCATCCTCGTTCGTGAGGTGCAACATCTGGAGGGCTGGGTGAGTCGGCTGTGCGGCGGTTTGGCTCATGGGAGCTGAATTTCCTCGATTTCCGGGAGGAAATCAACTGGGAGAGGTTTAAGATTTTAGTGGCGGGGAGAGAGGTTGAAGGCGGCTGTGGAGAGGCGGTGTGATGGGGGGCAAGGAGTTTCTGATGGATGTAGCTTCTTGCCAGGGGATTGTGCTGCCGGTGATGCGGGTACGTGCACGTTCGCGAGAACGAGCACGTGCACGTGGTACCCGGTCGGACGCGTGGACTAGACATAATTACGGGCTATTATGCCCGTTTTGAATCGGTTCGGTTCTTGCGGCGGCGTGCTGCCTTTGGTGAGGCCTGGCTACGCTGCGCGAGCAGCGCTCTCCGGCATCACACAACGCCCGACGAACGAGGCTCCAGGCTCAACAACGATCACCGGCGTTGAGACGTCGCCGCGCACCTGCGCGCTCGTCATCATCGAGAGCGACTTCGTCGCGACGGAATCGCCGAGCAGCTTCCCCTCGATTACGATCTCAGTCGCAGATACGCGCCCCTTCACTGCGCCACCGTTGGCGATCGTGACTCGGCCCTGCGATGTTATCTCGCCTTCAATCGTCCCAGCGATCACTATGTCGCCAGTCGCTGCGAGGTTCCCGGTGATCTGCGCTTCTGCGCCCAGCACCGTCGCGCCGGCGCGCGCCGCTCCCTCGCCAAGCGAGAATTTCGCCGTTTTTCCGAGCGTATCTGCGGTATTTGCTGCGTTTGCCATGTTCCCCTCTCCTACTCCCGATTTGCACTCAAAATATCTACCAGCCGATCGAGCTCCCCTTCTGAGAAGAAGTGCAGCTCAATCGATCCGCCTCGCGCACTGCGATGGATCGAAACTTTTGTTCCCAGCGCGTTGCGCAACCGCTCCTCAAGCTCGGGGTGCGGCGAGATGATATTGCGCTTCGCAGCCCCCTTCTCCGCCTTGCGCGGCGACTCAAGCACAACGTCGCGCGACACGATCGACTCAAGCGCGCGCACCGAGAGGCTCTCTGCGATTACCTTGTTGGCGAGGCTAATCTGCGCCACCGGCTCCTTGACCGTGAGGATCGCTTTGGCGTGTCCGACCGAGATCCGGCCGTCGCGCACCATCTCCTGCACGATCGGCGGGAGCTTTAAAATTCTGGTCAGGTTCGAAACCGTAGCTCGGTCTTTCCCTACCCTATCCGCGACCTCTTGCGATGTGAGGGCGAACTCATCCATCAGCCGCTGATACCCCTTCGCTTCTTCGAACGGGTTCAAATTCTGCCGTTGGACGTTTTCGACGATAGCCACCTCGAGGGTCTCCCTATCGTCCAAACTCTTTATGATTACAGGTACTTGGGTTAAGCCTGCCTTTATCGCCGCGCGGTAGCGCCGCTCGCCCGCGATGATCTGGTATCCGCCTGCGTGCGACCGAACCAAGATCGGCTGAAGGAGGCCGAGTGTCTTAATCGACTCAGCTAGCTCAGCTATCTCCTGCTCCGAGAAGTCGGTGCGGGGCTGTGACGGGTTAGCCTGGAGCTGAGAGAGTGCAACGAACTTCACCCCTGCCGACGAGCCTCCCTGCAGAACGTCGTTCGTATTTGACGGCTCTGTCCTGGCTGCCGAAGTCGTCTGCGGCGTCACTGAAACCGGCGTTGCAGTTGAGACTAGCGCGCTTAGACCTCGGCCTAGCCCCATCTTTGCCGGTTTTTTTAGGCCCTTAGCTGCATCCATGAGGCTCTCCATTTAAAAGTGTTCCACGTGGAACAATCACGCTGCGCGTGCCGTTCCGCTCTTATCAATACCCAGTCTGTCAATTAGCTCGCCCGTAAGTGCCAGATAACTCTTAGCTCCTGCGCTCTGAGGGTCGTAGGTGCAGATCGGCATGCCATGGCTCGGGCACTCAGATAGCCGGATATTCCGCGGGATCTTCGACTTGAAGAGCTTCGCCGCGAAGTGCTTTTCGGCCTCCTCGTGCACCTGCACCGAGAGTCGCGTCCTGCTGTCGTACATGGTGAGGAACACGCCGAGGAGCTCAAGCTTAGGATTGAAGGTGCTCTGCGTGAACGCAATCGTGTTCAGGAGACCGCTCAAACCCTCCAACGAGTAGTACTCGGCCTGGAGCGGAACGAGCACCGAGTGAGCCGCGCCGAGGGCGTTCAGAGTTAGAAGCCCAGAAGAGGGCGGGCAGTCGATCAGAACGAAATCGTAGGACTCAGCCACATCAGTAAGGGCGCTTCGAAGGATAAGCTCGCGTCCAGGAGTCTTTCCGATCTCTAGCTCAAGGCTTACGAGGTCGTGGGAGCCAGGGACAACGTCGAGGTTAAGGATAGAGGAGGGAACTATCGTCTGCGCGAGCTGGATACGGCCGAAAAAAACATCGTAGAGGTCCGATCCTTCACCGTGTCGCTCAATTCCGAGCCCGCTAGTGGCGCTCGCCTGTGGATCGAAGTCAAGAAGGAGAACCTTAAAGCCAAGTAGAGCGAGCTGCGCGGAGAGACTTACGGTGCTGGTTGTTTTTCCAACTCCGCCTTTCTGGTTTGCGAGGGCGATGATGTGCGCCATGGGTAGTGAGTAGCTCTTAACGCTCGAAGGCGTGTAGAGGTATCATGAGTGCGGATCAGGAACAACTAAAAAGGGCAGGGGAGTTGTTCCACGTGGAACATTTTTTTCTTAGTCTGCGCGAGTGTTCCACGTGGAACACTCAACTCAACGACTACTTTTCAGCGGCCCCTCTGCGAGAGATCTCGGCGAACCCTTCGATCAATCGCTCAACCTCCTGCGGAGCGTGCGCAACCGACACGAGCGCTCTGAGCACGGCTCCATTCTTCCGCATGCTGCGAGCAGCGATCGCGTCCACGAAGACTCCGCGCTGGAGGAGGGCATCTTGCACAGCGCGCGCCTTGAGTAGGCTCTCAAACCACACGCTCACTATCGGAATCTCTCCACCACCTAGCACGCTCCACCCCTGCGCGCGGAGCGCAGTCTCCACCATCCGACCACGGCTCGATGCGCGCTCACGCTGCGGGATTGCTACCTCGATTAGATTCAGGAGCTTCTCCGCGCCGCTCACCACGCTCGCGTGGGGAGCAGGCTCGGACTTCAAGTAGCGCGACCGCTTCAGCACCAACTCCCTGAATTCGTTGGATATTCCTAGCCCGGTAACCTCCAAACCAGAGATCGGTCCGAAGCCCACGATCCGGCCGATTAGGGAGCTCGACTTAGGGTGAGACTCTGCCGAGCCAGCTCCTCTGATGCCGAGAATGCCGAGCGCTGCGCTCTCATCGACCAGGACCCATGCCCCGAGCTGCTCCAGAGCGGACCAGACGGGAGGTTTAAGAATGTGCTCGCCTGTGACCGACGAAACGCTCTCGACAACCACGAGGATCCGCTTTCCGAGCTGGTGTCGCTCAAGCAGCGTGCGGAGAGTCTCCTCGGTATCGAACTCGTAAAACTCAGCGCCGACGAGCGCACTGGCATCCGCGAGGGGTAGGGGAGAGAGCGCGTTGCCAAGGACGACCCACCCCTCGGAGCATAACGTCGTCACGCAAGTTAGAACGCTTTGATTCCGCGAAGAGAAGATAAGTCCGGTCTCTGCGCCAAAGAACTGTGCGATTCGCTTCTCTGCCTCGAGGTGCGCAGGCGTGAGGCCGCCTGAGAATCTTGCCGCGCTTGAAGCGCCACCGAACTGCTCAACTGCCTGCACTACGCTCGCAGCAACCTCGCGACGACGGTGCAAATCGAGCAGATCCCACGATGCGAAGCTTACGATCGCGCGCCCCCGGTACGTGGGGTGAAACTGGTCAACTCCCGCCCGCAGGCCGATGTCAGGCGACGGCGTGGCGCTCTCAAGCGCCAGCTCTTTGAGCAGCTCGGCTTTAATCTCTAGCTTCACGCTCCGCAGTATATCTCTGCGTTGCTAAAAAGGGGACCGGGCGAAAAGAGGGGCGGCACGTCTCGAGTCCTTTTCATGCCTCCGTCCCCTAATCTTCATCCTTCTCCTCCTCCTGCACCTGCACTGGGTTCCCCCTCATAATCCTAAAACTGCTTAGGCTTGCTCACGCTTTTTTGCCGCGGTAGCGGGGGAAGAGCGAGGAATTCGGTGCAGGTGCAGGAGGAAGAGAAGGATGAAGACCAGGGATGCGAGGCCCCGATACAATCCGCGTTGAGCCCCCCATGTTTTCTCCGGGGTATGCCCGTCCCTTTTTCGCAGAAATGAACCGCTGTTTCCTGCTTCCTCAATCGCGGGCTTCGCATCTCACCAGTGGGGGCTAAAGCCTCTCGATGTGCGTCCCCCCAAGAACAGGAATACGCATGAAGCTCTCAATTACCATCGCCGCTACCGCCATAGCTCTCATGTGCTCGCCGCTCTCGGCTGAGGGGCAGGCGCGCCTAATACGCGTGGCTGGCGGGGCTGCGGCTCCCGCAGCGGCAGGGGGCTACCCAGCCGAGCCTCTCGTGGTTCTTCCGTACGCCTCTGGCTCTGGCCAATACGGGGCCGCGCAGCAGCAGCAGGTTCCACAGCCGCTTCCACCGAACGTTGTCGAGCAGCAAGAGGATATGCAGGAGCAGCAAGCTCCGAGCATGATCCTGACTGACCCCGACGACTCAGCGCTGAGCCAACCGCCGATGGACGACCCGCAAGACGGCTCGGGCTTCGATGGCCTGCAGTCGATTGAGAACGTCGATTCGAGCTACTAGTGCCTCGTCTAAGCTAGGCACTAGCCATCTCTTTGGTCTTTTCGGCGCGAAAGGCGCAGAAAACGAACAGTCCTCGCGCTGCCCTGAGCATAATCAGGGCAAAAAATCTTTTTGAAAGCAGCGCTGGACTCCCGCTTTAGGGTGGCAAACAGCGCTCCCTTCAGCTAGAAATCCCCCACCTGAATCGCGTCGCAGCACGAGAGCAGTTTCACCTCAGGCGGCGCGCTATTACTACGAAAGGAATAAGCATGAAGAAGCACGCATCAGTCCTCGCCCTCTCGCTGCTCATCGCGGGATGCTCGGCAACGCCATACACCGGCGAAACGATCGTTGAGTCAACGACGCCGCAGGGTCTAAACGTCATCCAGACCTCGATCCGCGCCAAGGCGCCGGGCTCTAAGCTCGTTGGCGAAGAGTCTGAGCTGCAAGAGCTCTCGGCAACTGTTGAGGCTGTAAACACGAAGACCAACACCCTCAAGCTCAAGACTGCTGACAACCGCGTTGTGGACCTTAAGGTTGATCCGCAGACAGGCAGCCTCAAGAAGGTCAAGGTTGGCGACAAGCTCGTGCTCGACTTCTACGAGGCCGTAGACTTCGACGTTCGCAAGCCGACCGAGAAGGAGCTGGCTGAGAGCGGGCTAGTTGTGGACGTTGCTGCAGTAGCGAAGAAGGGCGAGAAGCCGGCTGCTGTGCTCGCGACTTCACGCGTTGACGTGCTCACAATCGAGTCGATCGATCAGCAGAAGCAGCTCCTCACGCTCCGCAGCGGCGAGGGCTTCGTAACCGTTAAGGCGAAGTACCCAGAGAACCTCAAGGTCCTCAAGGTCGGCGATACGGTTGTTGTGACCACTTCCGAGCTCTTCGCAGCCCGCATCAAGCAGGTTGGCTAGGTAGCCAATCCTTCCCTAGAGGGAGGAAACGAAAAAAGGGGACGGGGATAACCCGTCCCCTTTTTTTACGCAGCCCATTCTTTCCCTCCTCCTAGCCCTTCTCCTCCTCTTCCTCCTGCACCTGCACTAAATTCCTAATCCTCAGCCCACTCTCCAGACAGCGGTGTCATTAGCCACCCGCGGCAGCTTCTTGATTATGAGCAGGAGTCAGTGCAAGTGCAGGAGAAAGAGGAGGATTAGG
>CAYPUA010000002.1:110127-126365 GCA_964413875.1 uncultured Bdellovibrionales bacterium | reverse complement strand
CAGATTAAGGGCTGGGTGGAGGCGTACCGTGCGGCGAATGACAGAAAGTTTCCGAATAGTGTTAGCGGACAGATCCTCAACGCCGATGGGAGCCCGACGGGTGAGACTTGGGGTGGGCTCGACGGTCTCTTTAGAAAGGCGCAGAAGGGCCGCCCCGCCCGCGGCCTCCAAAACTCCGGCTTTACCTCCCTCTCGGACTTTCTAAACAAAACCTACCCCACCGAACGAGCAAGAGAGCATCCCGCTCCAACCGCGCGCCGCGAAGTGGGCGACATTAACGTGCTTTTAGATCTTCTGGAGTAGGGGGATGCAGGAGCATAAGCGCACCACAGAAACAGAAGAGGAGAAGCTGGTACTTCCGGCGCGGCCTAGCAGTCTTGAGGGAGCTGCTGAGGTGGGTGCAGGAAGAAAGAGGGATCTCTCTGTTGCTCAGATTCGGGAGTGGGTTGAGGTGTATCGTGCGGCGAATGATGAAAAGTTTCCGAGCATGCTCGGCGGAGAGATCCTTAACGCCGATGGGAGCCCGACGGGTGAGACTTGGGGTGGGCTCTATGCACTCTTTAGGGCGGCACAGAAGGGCCGTCCCGCCCGCGGTCTCCGAGGCTCAGGCTTTGAGTCGTTAGCCGATTTCTTAGATAAGACCTATCCTGATGAGCGGAAGGTACGGATAGAGAAGCCAGACCTCTCAATTGATCAGATTAGGGGCTGGGTTGGTGTGTACCGTGCGGGGCATGATGGAAAGTTTCCGAGCATGCTCAGCGGAGAGATCCTTAACGCCGATGGGAGCAAGACGGGTGAGAATTGGCGTGCGCTCGATTCACTCTTTCAGACGGCGCAGAGGGGAGCCCCCGCCCGCGGGCTCGGAGGCTTAGGCTTTAAGTCGCTAGCCGATTTCTTAGATAATACCTATCCAGATGTACGGATAGAGAAGCATGACCTCTCAATTGAGCAGATTAGGGGCTGGGTTGACGCGCACCGTGCGGCGAATGATGGAAAATTTCCGAGCCGTGAGAGTGGGCAAGTCCTGGACGCCGATGGGATCCCAACGGGTGAGACTTGGAGGGGGTTCGATCTTCTTTTCAGAGCGGCGCAGAAGGGCTTTCCCGCCCGCGGCCTCGGAGGCTTAGGCTTTAAGTCGCTAGCCGATTTCTTAGATAATACCTATCCAGATGTACGGATAGAGAAGCATGACCTCTCAATTGAGCAGATTAGGGGCTGGGTTGACGCGCACCGTGCGGCGAATGATGGAAAATTTCCGAGCTGTGAGCGCGGAGAGATCCGTAACGCCGATGGGAGCCCAACGGGTGAGACTTGGAAGGGGCTCGATGCACTCTTTAAGACGGCGCAGAAGGGCTTTCCCGCCCGCGGCCTCCAACACTCTGGCTTCACCTCCCTCCGCGACTTCCTAGACAAAACCTACCCCACCGAACGAGCAGGAGAGCGCCGCGCGCCAACTGCACGTCCTGAAGTGGACGACATCAACGTGCTTTTAGATCTTCTGGACTAGAGAGATGCAGGAGCATAAGCGCACCACAGAAACAGAAGAGGAGAAGCTGGCACTTCCGGCGCGGCCTGGCAGTCATGAGGGAGCTGCTGAGGTGGGTGCAGGAAGAAAGAGTGATCTCTCCGTTGCTCAGATTCGGGAGTGGGTTGAGGTGTATCGTGCGGCGAATGTTGGGAAATTTCCGAGCATGTACAGCGGGGAGATCCTGAACGCCGATGGGAGCCCGACGGGTGAGAATTGGGCTGGGCTCCATGCACTCTTTAGGACGGCGCAGAAGGGCCGTCCCGCCCGCGGTCTCCGAGGCTCAGGCTTTGAGTCGTTAGCCGATTTCTTAGATAAGACCTATCCAGATGAGCGGAAGGTCCGGGTACGGATAGAGAAGCAAGACCTCTCAATCGAGCAGATTAAGGGCTGGGTTGATGTGTATCGTGCGGCGAATGATGGAAAATTTCCGAGCAGGCGAAGTCGAGAGGTCCTTAACGCCGATGGGGGCGCGACGGGTGAGACTTGGGTCGGGCTCAATGCACTCTTTATTTATGCGCAGAAGGGCTTTCCCGCCCGGGGCCTCCGAAGCTCAGGCATTGAGTCATTACCTGATTTCTTAGATAAGACCTATCCTGATGAGCGAGAGGTCCGGATAGAGAAAGCAGACCTCTCAATCGAGCAGATTAAGGGGTGGGTCGATGTGTACCGTGCGGCGAATGACGGAAAGTTTCCGAGTGCGTATAGCGGAGCGGTCCTGAACGCCGATGGGAGAGAGACGAGTGAGACATGGAATGGGCTCAATTCACTCTTTAAGACGGCGCAGAAGGGCTTTCCCGCCCGCGGCCTTCAAGGCTTAGGCTTTAAGTCGTTAGCCGATTTCGTAGATAAGACCTATCCTGATGAGCGGAAGGTACGGATAGAGAAGCCAGACCTCTCAATCGAGCAGATTAAGG
Organism: uncultured Bdellovibrionales bacterium; assembly: GCA_964413875.1. Classification (GTDB taxonomy): domain Bacteria; phylum Bdellovibrionota_C; class UBA2361; order UBA2361; family OMII01; genus OMII01. Next base: position 123,923 of record CAYPUA010000002.1, on the reverse strand, counting down.
GCTGGATTGATGTGTACCGTGCGGCGAATGATGAAAAGTTTCCGAGCATCGACAGCGGAGAGATCCTGAACGCCGATAAGAGCCCAACGGGCGAGAGTTGGGTTGGGCTCAATGCACTCTTTAGGTGGGCGCAGAAGGGCTTTCCCGCCCGCGGCCTCCAACACTCCGGCTTCACCTCCCTCCGCGACTTCCTAGACAAAACCTACCCCACCGAACGAGCAGGAGAGCGTCGCGCTCCAACTGCGCGTCCCGAAGTGGACGACATCAACGTGCTTTTAGATCTTCTGGAGTAGGGGGATGCAGGAGCATAAGCAGACCACAGAAACAGAAGAGGAGAAGCTGGTACTTCCGGCGCGGCCTGGCAGTCTTGAGGGAGCTGCTGAGGAGGGTGCAGGAAGACGGGGAGATCTCTCTGTCGCTCAGATTCGGGAGTGGGTTGAGGTGTACCGTGCGGCGAATGATAATAAATTTCCGAGCTGTGAGAGTGGGCAAGTCCTGAACGCCGATGGGAGCCAGACAGCTGAGTCTTGGGGTGGGCTCGATGCTCTTTTCAGAAGGGCGCAGAAGGGCCGCCCCTCCCGCGGCCTCCGGGACTTAGGCTTTGAGTCGTTATCTGACTTCTTAGATAAGACCTATCCCGATGAGCGGATGGTTCGGATAGAGAAGCAGGATCTCTCAATCGAGCAGATAAAGGTCTGGGTTGAGGTGTACCGTGCAGCGAATGGTAATAAATTTCCTCGCCAAACTAGCGGAGAGATCTTTAACACCGATGGGAGCGATACGGGTGAGACGTGGGCTGGGCTCCATGCACTCTTTATTTATGCGCAGAAGGGCTTTCCCTCCCGCGGCCTCCGAAGCTCAGGCTTTGAGTCATTACCTGATTTCTTAGACAAGAGCTATCCAGATGAGCGAGAGGTTCGGATAGAAAAGCCAGACCTCTCAATCGAGCAGATTAAGCGCTGGGTCGATGTGCACCGTGCCGCGAATGATGGAAAATTTCCTAGTAGGTTAAGTGGAGAGATCCTCAACGCCGATAAGAGCCCAACGGGCGAGAGTTGGGTTGGGCTCAATTCACTCTTTAGGGGGGCGCAGAAGGGCTTTCCCGCCCGCGGCCTCCAACACTCCGGCTTCACCTCCCTCCGCGACTTCCTAGACAAAACCTACCCCACCGAACGAGCAGGAGAGCGCCGCGCGCCAACTGCACGTCCTGAAGTGGACGACATCAACGTGCTTTTAGATCTTCTGGAGTAGAGAGATGCAGGAGCATAAGCGCGCCACAGAAACAGAAGATGAGAAGCTGGTACTTCCGGCGCGGCCTAGCAGTCATGAGGGAGCTGCTGAAGAGGGTGCAGGAAGAAAGAGTGATCTCTCTGTTGCTCAGATTCGGGAGTGGGTTGAGGTTTATCGTAAAGGGAATGATAGCAAATTTCCGAGCCGTGAGAGTGGGCAAGTCTTAAACGCCGATGGGAGCCTGGCGGGTGAGAGTTGGAGTGGGCTCCATACACTCTTTAATAGAGCGCAGAAGGGCTGTCCCTCCCGCGGTCTCCGAGGCATAGGATTTAAGTCGTTAGCCGATTTCTTAGATAAGACCTATCCTGATGAGCGAGAGGTGCGGGTACGGATAGAGAAGCCAGACCTCTCAATCGAGCAGATTAAGGGGTGGGTTGATGTGTACCGTGCGGCGAATAACAGAAAGTTTCCGAGCGGAGGGAGCGGAGAGGTCCTCAACGCCGATGGGAGCCCAACGGGTGAGAATTGGAGTGGGCTCGATGCACTCTTTCAGACGGCGCAGAGGGGAGCCCCCGCCCGCGGCCTCCGAAGCTCAGGCTTTGTGTCATTACCTGATTTCTTAGATAAGACCTATCCTGATGAGCGGAAGGTGCGGGTACGGATAGAGAAGCAAGACCTCTCAATCGAGCAGATTAAGCGGTGGGTTGATGTGTACCGCGAGGCGAATGACGGAAAGTTTCCGAGCCAAGGGAGCGGAGAGGTCCTCAACGCCGATGGGAGCCCGACGGGGGAGACTTGGGTTGGGCTCAATTCACTCTTTAATGGTGCGCAGGAAGGGCAGCCCGCCCGCGGGCTTAAAGGCTTAGGCTTTGAGTCGTTGGCCGATTTCTTAAGTAAGACCTATCCCGGTGAGCGTCTAAGGAAGCAAGACCTCTCAATCGAGCAGATTGAGGGCTGGGTTGACGTGCACCGTGCGGCGAATGATGAAAAATTTCCGAGCGCGGAGAGCGGGAAGGTACTCAACGCCGATGGGAGCCCGACGGGTGAGACTTGGGGTGGGCTCGACGAACTCTTTAGAACGGCGCAGAAGGGCCGCCCCGCCCGCGGCCTGCAAAACTCCGGCTTCACCTCCCTCTCCGACTTCCTAGACAAAAGCTACCCCACCGAACGAGCAGGAGAGCGTCGCGCTCCAGCCGCTCGCCCAAAATCAGACGACATCAACGTGCTTTTAGGCCTTCTCGAGTAGGGGTGATGCGGAAGCATAAGCGGGGTATCTGCTACGAGTGCTCTGCGGCCCCGAAGTAGCGAACAAGGGAACGGACAACTGTATCCATGCGGCTTCGCCGCGGATAAAGGTGTCCGTTCCCTTTTTCGCCCCCGAAGCACAAACATTTTTGTTTGATACCCCCGCCTCAAACGCTACGGTTGAGCTCTGATCAAACTCGGTACTTGCCGGGTTCCTACAAAGGTTTTTTGAATCCTCGATCAGGGGTTCAAAGGCGTGGAGGTTGCTATGAGCCACACAGACAACAAGGCCGATCCAGCCAGCGTCATGACCCGACTTCGCGCGGGCGACAGGCGAGGGAACAGAAGAGCGTTTAAGGCTGCCTTCGTAGAGTTCGTGAGCAGGGGCTACACACCCAAGGACCTCGATGATGACGTTAATCTTCGAACCAAGGGTGAAGTGTTAGGTCCTCTCCTCAAGCGGGTATTTCAGCAGGTGAGCTGGGAACCCAAACAAGGGCCGCTGGTGGAGTGGATGGAGTACTTCTGGTGGACGGATCAGAACATGCTCTCCTGGGCTGGCCGGTTCGTGCTCAAACGTGCCTCGGAGCAGAGCCTTAAAGAATGTGTGCTCACGGCATCGCGGATGTTCGAGCGCGCGGGTAATGAGAAGGAGGTGTGGCGGTGTCTCTTCCTTAGCATCGAGAGGGAGCTGCCTCACGAGATTATCAAAGGCGTCGCTCTTCATGCGTGGTCTGGAGTCTGAGTTGGGGTAATTGTAACGGGACCGGGTCCTTTTGTGCCCTCTGACCCTCAAGGTTAACCCTAGACCGCTGGTCTCGGCCGGGATTACTCCGTTATGTAATCCATTCTTTTTTTTCCAAGCGGCAAAGTTGGCGCAGTACAGGGGCTTTGAGGTCCCAGAGAAGTGTTAGTAAGATATCGTTCGTGCAGCAGGCGCGGCACTCTTTGACTAAAGCTCGTTTTGTCCCCATCCTTCGTTTCTCGCCATGCATCTCGTTCCGAAAGCTACCGTCCTTCTGTGCACCTTCATTGGCGCCTCAACGATCGTTCTCGCCGAACCGCTAATCAGCGTTGTGCCACCGATGCTTCTGTTGGCGATACGGTTTGCGCTTGCGGCGGTGCTGCTTGCGCTAGTAGTGCCTGGCAGAGTTTTCCCGCTTAATTGCAGCGTGATCCGGGCAGGATTCATAGCAGGGATGGGCTTCGGGCTTGGTTGTGCGCTGCTCTACGCGGCGCTCCCGCACGTCCGGGCCGGCAAGCTGACCTTCTTGATAGCGCTCGAGGTGGTGCTGGTTCCGCTTTTATCCGCCGGCATATACAAGCAGAAGCTCAGTCGCTACGAGGTGGCGGCGCTTGCGCCTGCCGTGCTCGGGCTGTGGCTCATGGTCGGAGACGAGCACAGCTCGTTCTCGTGGTGGGATGTCGTTGGGCTCCTTAGCGGAGTTGCCTACGCCGTGTACACGATAGCGCTTTCAAGGCTCTCTGGCTGTGGAGGAGTCTTCGCCCGAACGTTCGTTTCTTTCTGTTCTATAAGCGTACTGTCATTTGCGATTTCTCTCTGCGGCGAATCTCTTGCGGAAGTGAGGTGGAGCAGCGGCGCTGTCGCCACGTTGGGGTACCTAGTGGTGGTCGGCTCAGTCGCCCGGTTCCTCCTTCAGGCATGGGCACAGAAAACAGTCTCGGAGTCTTTTACCGCGCTAACCTTCTCTGCGGAGCCCGTATTCGCGATAGCGCTCAGCTACACCTTCTTCGGCGAAAGGTTTTCCCTTTCCCAGACATGCGGCGCGGTCGTGATTATCGCGGCGCTCATCCTCGCTAACATTCCGAAGCCTCACTCTGAGGTTTCGGAGGCGTTGTGGTAGAGCAGCCCTACTACAAGGTCTCAGAGACCTTGTAGTAAGGACCTTGTAGTAACCCAACACGTGCTACTACAAGGTCTCAGAGACCTTGTAGTAACTCAACAAGTGTCGTCTATACAGCTACTTGCGCCCCATTTGACCGATAGCGAACCGCGATTCTTCGGAAACCGCATCCGAAATCGGCTCGTACCTCTCCACGGGATTCTTTCGCCTACTCTTCGTCCGAAACATAAGCCTTGGGAGGGGCTACAGTATGGCAAGACGGTTGTTTGAATTGCACTTTGCCGGAAATCCCGATGTTCAATTGGTCGAGACGCGGGTCTCGGATCTCTCGCTTAACGTAGAGAGGCACTCTGTTCGCGGAAAGAGTGCGGGGGCTGTCCGGGGCGCTGGGTCATTCCAGTGGACATCAGCGGTAAAGGCGATGTCTATTTTGGTGCTTAAGGCTGCGCTCGCAAAAGAGCAGGTTAGCAACGGGTCTGAAGGGATGCTCTCCGGCTACCAGGGAAGCCTCGCTGCGTCGCTCGATTTTGCGATCAGCAAGCAGCCAGCATGGTTGCTGGAGATGTTCGGTGTCGACAGCCAGGGGATCTCGTGTGCGCGTCGATTTCTGCTTCGCTCGAATCCCGAGCGAAAGCGGCCAGGACCTGTCGTGTTGAGCTACAACTCGGCGGTGCTGGAGACGACTGACTTTCGCTTCGTACTTAATGGCGAGCCGGTTCAGAGTTGTGAGGCACTACGTGAGTTGCTAGAGAATCTTGAGGGACGACTCAAGCCAGGTATCAGAGCTGAGCGGCTGCAGTGTATCGCGGCGTAGAGCCGTCACCGCTGTCACGAGCCTGCGCCAGCTGCTGGGGCAACTCGCCAGCTAAGCGCAAGCGCCACGAGGGTGAGGGCAACGCCTACCGTAAAAGGCAGCGGACCCCAGCACGAAAAGAGCGCGCCGGCGCAAAGGGGGCCGAGAATTCGCCCGAGTGCTGCGGCCGATTGGTTAATCGCCAACGCCACTCCCTGGCGGTCTGGCGGGGAAGAGAGGGAGACAAGCCCGAGCATCGAAGGGTTAAACAGCCCGCTTCCGAGCGCCAAGAGCGACCCAGACAGAAGGAAGAGCGGATAGCTGCCGAGAGCTCCGAGAAGCGGAATGAGAGCGAGGCTTGAGGCGATCACGACGAGCCCAAGCTTGAGCAGCCGCTCTTCGCGCACCACCTTGAGCCACTTACGCACGAGGAATCCCTGCACGAATATAGCAGTGACTCCCACCACCACAAGGAAGATGCTGGTGAGCTTTGTCGCCTGCTTCATGCCGATGTCGCCCCTTTCCGGAACCCAGATGGACTCAATGAAGAGGGCAACGCTCTGCTCCATCAGCGCAAAAGCGGTCATCATGAAGAGCGTGGTGACGATGAGCTGCCGCAGTGCTCCATCGGCGCGGAAGAGAGCTAGCAGGCTAATTGCGTGGGTTCTTTGAGATGAGGTCTCTCGCACTGCCAGGAACACGAGCACGATGTTGAGGGTCGCAAGCGCCGCAGCGAGCAGCGCGGGAGCGCGCACATCGAGCGCGAAGAGGATTCCGCCTAAGGCTGGTCCGAGCACGAAGCCAAGGCCGAAAGCCGCTCCGATCAGCGCCATCGCCCGACTGCGCTCGCTGGGTGGATGTGTATCCGATATGACCGCTTGCGCAGTTGCAATGTTCGCTGCCCCGATGCCAACTAGCGCACGTGCCAAAAAGAGCAGCACAAGCGATGAGGAGAACGCGAAGGCGACGTGCCCGAGAGCTGTGATGGAGAGCGTGAAGAACAGGATTGGCCGACGCCCGAAGCGGTCTGAGAGCGAGCCCCACACCGGACTCAACACGAACTGCATCAGGGAGTAGATCGTGCCGAGCTGAGTTACTGTCGTGGTGCTGGCGCCGAGGCTCTTCGCGAGAAATGGCTGCGCCGGGATGATGAGCCCAAGCCCCATCACGTCGAGCAGTACGATCAGGAATACCGTGAGGCGTGTTGACTTGAGTCGGTCTTCCACAAATGCTCTTCGAGGGGCTGTTGGCGACCCACGGCTTGTACCCCGATAGCACCGGTGTGGCAACCGTGAAGCCTCGAAAACCCCTGCAAATTAGCCCCTTTGTGCAGCGGACTGAGCCTTTACCGACTGGCTTCTTTAGCTTACATTCTGGTACGCCGTTCCTCGCGCCACGAGCCATGGAAAGGCGCCACACAAGGACGGTTGCATGAGCGTTGACCTATCGCCCCAGAACATTAAAGACCTGATTGCGCGCTTTGAGCAGCAGCTCAAAGAGGTGCGCTGCAAGGAAGACCTCGAACTCATCAAGCGTGATTGGGTTTCAAAGGACGGCTTCGTTAAGGAGCTCTTCAAGGGCCTGAGGGACGTTCCAGCCGACGAGAAGCCGGCTGTGGCAGCTTTGCTGAACGAGCTGCGCACGACGGTCGAAGATGGGGTGAGCACCAAGGAGCGCAACCTCAAGGGTGAAGCGCTCAAAGCGCAGCTCACGGGCGAGTACATCGACCTCTCGCTCCCAGAAGCTGCAACGAACCTCGGCTCCGTTCACCCGATTACCGTAGTCGAGGAGCGCATCACGGAGATCCTGCGGCCATTCGGATTCCAGAACGTCATGGGGCCGCTCGTTGAGACCGACTACTACTGCTTCGACTCGCTCAACATCCCGAAGCACCACCCGGCACGCGACCTGCAGGACACCTTCTACACGACCACGGGCCACGTGCTCCGCACGCACTCCACCTCTGTTCAGGCGCGTATCCTGCAGCACCGCGCGCTGTTTGAGAACAACCGAGTGCCCGTCAAGGTTGCGTCGTTTGGCCCCTCCTACCGAAATGAGAAAGAGGATGCCTCTCACACCTCGATGTTCCACCAGTACGAGCTGGTGTGGGTTGAGCCGGGTCTCACGCTCTCGCACCTGCTTGGGCTCATCACGCATATCTTGAAGGAGCTGTACGGGAAGCGCCGCAAGGTGCGCTTCGTGCCGAAGTTCTACCCATACACGGAGCCTTCCGTTGGGCCGCAGATCGACTGCTCGGTGTGCAAAGGGCAGGGATGCGGCGCATGCGGCGGCGCTGGCTGGGTGACTGTCGGCGGCTCCGGGATGATCCACCGCAACGTGCTCAAGGAGTTTAACTTCGACCCAGAGAAGGTCTCGGGCTTCGCGTTCGGGCTCGGCACGTCGCGCCTCGCCGGACAGCTCTACAACTTCCCGCACCTGCGATCGGTGTACGACAACGACCTGCGCGTCCTGAAGGAGATCGTATGAAGCTTCACGTCCGTTTGCTTGAAAAGCTAATCGAGATCCCTGAGTGCACCGTCGAGGGCGCCTCAAACTCCCCGCTGCGCATCCTGCTCGACGACCTGGGCCTTGAGGTAAAAGGCGTTGAAGCCTCGCAAGAGAAAGGAGTGGTGTACACCCTAGAGACGCTCGCTAACCGTGGGGACCACCTGAGCCACATCGGCGTGGCACGCGAGCTCTCCGCGCGCTCTCTCGCCCAAATCAAGGCGCCTACCGTTGCAACGCAGCTGAGCGACCGCAAGGCCTCCGTGCTCGTGCGACGCGCAACTGATAAGTGCATGCGTTACTCGCTGATGGAGATGAGCGTTCCGTCAGACATGAAGCTCCGGAACGATGTCGCTGCTTTCACAGACGAGCCCGAGAAGCTGCACCCGATCGTGAACCTGCTCAACTACGTGCAGATGGAGATGGGCCAGCCGATGCACGCCTTCGATGCTGACAAGGTTGAGGGCGAGGTGGTGGTTGAGCTCTCAACGAAGCCCGAAGAGATCGAGGCTCTCGACGGAAAGAGCTACAAAGTTCCCGAGGGGTCTATCCTGATTAAGGACCGAAAGAAGATCATCGCAGTGGCAGGCGTCATCGGCTGCGCGAACTCGATGGTTACTGCCGGCACCCGCAAGGTGCTAATCGAGGCGGCTGTGTTCGATCCAGTGAGTGTGCGCATCACCGCGCGCGGGATGGGGCTCTCAACCGACGCATCGTACGCCTTTGAGCGTGGTTGTGACTTCGAGGGAATCGCGCCTGCGCTGAAGCGGCTGGCATACCTGGCTGGCGGATCGGCTGGCACCGCAAAAGACACTGAAGCCGCGCACGTGATTGGGCTCACCAGCACTGACTCCACGCCGCTTGAGAAGCGCAAGATCCCTGTGCTCTTGAGCAGCCTGCGCCGCGAGCTCAACCTTCCACGGCTTGAAGAGGTTGAAGTTGCAACCCGCTTCAAGATTCTGGGCTACCAGGTCGAGAGTGCCGCCGCGTCTGGGAAGGACAAGGAGCTTACCCTCACCGTGCCATCGTGGCGCTTGTGGGACGTCAGGAACCCTGAGGACATTTACGAAGATTTAGCTCGCTCTGTCAGCTTAAACCGCGTGCGCCCAGAGCTTCCGCCGCTCGACGTCGAGGCAGCTCCCCTAAACGGCATCGAGCGCCTGGTTAAGGCGACACGTGCGGCCCTGATCGGAAGCGGTTTCGTTGAGGTGATTACAACTGGCTTTATCTCAGCGGCAGAGGTGTCGCTGCTTGAGCAGCTATCGCCGGGGATTACAGCTCAGCATGTCTCGCTCAAGAATTCGCTTGAGGCGAAGAACTCGCACCTCAAAGTCACAAACGTGGTGCACCTCACGAAGCTCTTGGCGCTCAACAAGAAGCGTGGAGTCGAAGCTGGAAAAGTGTTCGAGAACTGCCGGGTGTTTAGCCGCCCCGCAGAGCTGCCCTCAGATGAGCCTCGTGAACGCGATGAGCTCGACTACAATCTTGAGCACGACGTCCTCTGCATGGCGTCCGCTGGGCGCTGGTTCGAGGGGCAGTGGCGCAAAGCCGAGAGCGTCGAAGAGCACGCACGGCTCTTCAAGGGCGCTGTCGCTGGGCTCATCAAGGGGCTCGGGTGCCAGTTCTCGGTTGGCAAGAGCGAGTCGCCCCTCCTGCACCCTGGGATTCAGGCCACAGTGAAGTGCGGCCGCAACGTGGTCGGATTCTTCGGCGTCGTACACCCGCTCATCCGCGAAGCGTGCGACATCAAGGAAGAGGTCTTCTACTGCGAGCTAGACTCGCGGCTTCTCGTGAAGCTCATGATCGGAGTTCCGGCTCCAACAGTGAGCGACTACCCAGCAGTGTGGCGTGACATGACGCTCAAAGTCGGCGCCAAGGAGCAGGCCGCACGGGTGCTGCGCTTCATTCAGGAAGCGTCACTCGACGCTCTGGCAGAGACCCTGATCGTCGACGACTTCCGCCGTCCCGAAGAGGATTTCCGCCGCGTCACGTACCGCGTGATCTTCCAGCGCCCGGACCGCACCCTCAAGAGCGAGGAGGTTGACTCAAGCATGGGGACCCTCCTTGAGAGCCTCAAGGGGAAGCATGGGATAGAGATGGCGAGCTAGGCTGGGCCAATCCCTCAATATGCTTTACATGTAATCAGGTTAAAAGACCTCGCGACCTTGGGGCGCTGCGGAGCCGCAGCCGGAACCGGAGCCGTGGCCGCTCCCGGTTAGTGGGGCGCACCCCGCGACACGTCTTGTCCGGGCGCGGCACCGGGCACGGGTCCGACTAGCTCCCCCGCGAGCCTCTTGAATCTGATCTACATGTAAAGCTTATGTATGCTCTTACTCTTACTGCCGCAGCTTGCGGAGCATCCGCTCAAGGTCTTCCGCCTCTTCCTGCACCTGCTCCACTACATGACCCGCGAGGCCGCTGCGGGCGATCGCCCTGTTTGAGAGGGTCTCTCGCAGATCATTGTCGAGGCCGTTTATCTCAAGACATTCGCGCAGGAACTTAAAGGAGTGGTTGCCCGCGCGCAGAGGGCGGATCAACGTTGGGGAAGGGAGCTCGATGTCTATCGTGCAGAAGGGGCGAGGAAGCTTCTCTAAATCGTTACCAGCGCGGCGAAGGACATCGAGGTGACCGTACGCCTTCACCAAAGTTCCAGCCTGGACAATTTTCCCGGCAATCTCGTAACGCCGTTTTTTCAGTGCGCCGGCTGTGGCTTCAGGCAGCAAGTCTTCGAACAGCTCTTTTGAGATTCTCACACCGAATTCTCGGCGGGAGATGAGCGCTCCGTGAGCGTCTTCCTTTGGTCCCTTGAACTCAAGCTCGTACACACACGAGCCGGATTTGTCCTTGGTGCGCCTGATGCGGCCGCTACTAAACTCTTGGTAGTCGCGGACATGCTCAGCGATTTTGAACTGCTCTATTACTGAGCGAAGAGCTTTTGAGGGGAAGTAGTGCTGCCGAATTGAGACGTACTCCAATCCTCGAGTAAGTCCCGGCACGAGGGTCTCTGGCACGAAGTAGCGTACCTCTACTTCGCGGGGTGAGAGGCTTGGGCGGCGCCCCGGGAGAGCGGGGAGCGAGGCGTCGAGAGAATCCAGGAACGGCTTCGCAGATTCGGGTCCTGCGTGTTTTGATTCAGTCCTGGACATTCCGTTCCTTATGCACCGCGAAACAGGAGGCGGTGGGTTGCTCTGCACGGTATAGTAATTACCTGCGCAGCTCAAACCCAACAAATTCGGATTTCGTTAGTTCTACGGTATGGGCTGTAACAGTCGTAACCTGTGCGGCCGGGGGGCCTTGGGACAGGAGATTTTGAAGGGCACCTACACTCGCTTCCTCCCCCTCGGCGATAGCCTCAACGCGACCGTCGGGAAGGTTGCGAACCCAGCCAGAAAGGCCCAGTTTGCGGGCTGTTTGGCAGGTCCACTGTCGGAAACCGACGCCCTGGACACGACCTTCGATAAACGCATGTAGCCGCTTCATGCCAGGAGAGTAGCAGCGCCGCGGGAGGGTCGCTAGCTGGCGGACGCGTCGGCTTGAATGGTGCTCTGGTACTCCTGCCAGATGTCCACAGGGCGAATCTCGCTTTCTAGCTCCGTGCCATCAACGCTCAAGTAGAGGCGATTGTCGATGAAGGTTACCCCCCACTCAGGGCTTGAGCGGCAGAGTGGCACGAGCTGCTCAAGCAGCTCCTCCGGGAGCATGAAGAACTGAATCGGCTCGACCCAGTTGGTCTTACTGCCCCGCAGCAAGTGACAGAACTCTGCTACTTGCTGATCGTCGAAGAAGTAGATGCGGTGCTCGGCGCTGGGCGCAGAGCGCAGCGTTGTTTCTATTTTTTTGCGGTCAGGGCACCCAAGCTGAACCCACAGGAGCAGCTCGCCAGTAATTTCTTTCTGCCAGATTGTAGGCTCCTTCGGCTCAAACATCCCGCCCGAGAACGACTGGCCCTCACGGTAGCAGTGACAGTACGCCAGCAGCCTGGCGCACAGGTGCTCTAGTGACTCAAGCGGATGCTGTGGAACCTTCACCCGGAAACGGGCGTACACCCCCCGATCAGCGTTGCTGAGGTCGATTGAGAAGTTAAAAAAAGCGGCTGCGAACGACATGGCTACTGCGCGAGTCCCAGGGGCTGACAGGTGCCCTGAGCACCTTCTGGCGCAAGTCGCGGAGGATGGCAACGTTTTTCGGGGGGATATTGTTCGGCGGGTGGGCGGAGTCAGTGGATGGGGGCGCGAGATTGGGTTGATTTTGGGGCCGGCGGGACTCGGCAGAAAACACCCACCGCCTCAATGGAGTCGTTGGGGGGATTCTTATTGATCTTCTTCATCCTAACCACTCTCTTTCTCCTGCACCTACAGTGAGATCCTCCTCATAATCAGGAAATTGCTTCGGGGTGCCCACGATGTTCGTGTTGAGACATTAGGAGCACGAGGAGGGAGTTGATGCAGGTGCAGGAAAAGGAGAGGGAGAAAGAGGAAGATGAGGAGAAGGATTAGGGCGCGCAAGGCGGACTATGAAATCCTCGGAACCGGAACCGGCGCCGTGGCCGGTGCCGTGTACGGGGGAGAAGAGAGATAAAAAAAGGGGCTGGAAGGGATTCCCCTTCCAGCCCCCGAACACTGGAGATAACTGGTGCTACACAACGTGCGTAGGCTCAAGCGTATCGTCGCTCAAGTTTCTGTAGCCTTCGTAGTGTGCCTTGAGCTGCTGCCGCATCAGGAGCCTTGAGCGGTGCAGCCGGCTTTTTACGGCTGGAACTGAGAGCTGAAGCACCCGGCTGACCATTTCGTTCGACATCCCATCGATGTCACGCAGGATGAAGATTGCTCGGTACTCCTCAGGCAGCTTGTCGACTGCTGCCTGAATTGCGCCGCGCAGCTCGTGACGCGAAGACATGAAGTCGATGTCGTACAGCTCGGTCCGGTTGCCGACCCAGTTCTGCTTGATGGATGGCTCAACGTCTTCAAGCGAGACCGAACGGCGCCGGTTGCGCGATCGGATCTTCATGAAGCTTGCGTTCATCGTCACGCGATACAGCCAGCTTGAGAACTGCGCCTTATGCTCGAAGCTCTGCACTTTTGTGAGAACGGTTATAAAAACTTCCTGGAGAATCTCTTCAGCATCTTCCTGACAGCGGGTGATCCTCAGGGCTAAGTTGAGGACCTTCGAGGCGTAGCGTTCAATCAGCTCCTCGAAGCAATCGTCTTGACGAACCAGCACTCCCTTAACAAGCTCCACGTCCGTTCTTCGCGTTGCCATAGTTCTCCCTCCAAGAAAACCGTCCCCGTTAGGTCTCAACCCTGTCACAGCCTTTCACAGGAGTTGTCACGGATTTGTAAAATCGATTGGCAGGGTGCGAGGCTTTTGCCGGCAGCTCCGGGCTGATGGGGACAGGGTCGGCCAGGGGCCTAGGGGCGCTTATTTAGTGGTGTTGGTGGGTTAACCTTTTGGCGTGCCGGGAGCAAAAAAAAACGCCTTGAATTGGGTGGCCTTTGGGTTGGTGCTGGTGTCGGCGGGGGCCGGGTCGGGACCGGCAACGGTACCGGAGCCGGCGCCGTTGCCGTTCCCGGAAAGGGGCGGCAGGGCGGAGCGGGAATGACAGGGGCTGCAAAGCGTGACAGAATCCGCTGCGGCAGAGAAGGAGATACAGATGGCAAGAACAGTACTTTGCTCAAAGTTCAAGAAGGAGCTCCCGGGGCTTGATAAGCCTCCTTTTGCGGGGGAGATGGGGAAGCGCATCTTCGAGTCGGTCTCGGCGGAGGCGTGGAACCAGTGGAGCAAGGATGTCCAGATCAAGGTGCTCAACGAGTACCGGCTCAATATGGGCGATCCGCGCGACTATCAGGTTCTCGTTGACCAGATGATGCGGTTTCTCGGCCTTGAGGCGGGCGCTGTTGCCGAAGTGGAGAACTCGGAGCGGGGTCGTCGTCAATGACCGTAGCGCTTGTCGGGGTGGGAAATCTTGGGAAGGCACTCGTTGAGAGCCTCCTAGCTGCTTCGTATCGCTCCGAAGACGTGCTCCTCATTGAACGAGCCGAGCGTGATCGGGAGCAGCTTCAAGCTCGGTACGGATGCCGGGTAGAAGCAGAGTTCCCGGAGGCGGTTCGGCTCGGAAGCGGAGACGTTATCGTTCTCACCGTTAAGCCCCAGGATGCTGA
>CAYPUA010000002.1:51491-110027 GCA_964413875.1 uncultured Bdellovibrionales bacterium | reverse complement strand
GGGCTTTTTTTATTCTCAAGGGAAAAGGCCTCGTCACCGATAACACCTTTGTAGGCGAGATAGTCTCCTTCGCCGGTTTCCGATGTGCCCGCCCGCAGCCGTTAGATAGGAAGCGCGAGGCGGTTAATCCAAGGACGGGTTAGCAAGCAAGGCTGTTTTCTCTTCGAGTAGTTTGGCTGGCTGGGATGGCCGGCGACGACGAGAGGGCAGCTTAGACAAAAAGCTACATACCGAGGATTTAGCGCATTATGTACGGCAAAAACCCGCACGACGCATACCAAGCAGTCCAAGTAACCACGACGGATCGAGGCCGCTTGCTCCTGATGATGTACGAGGGGGCGATCAAGTTCCTGAAGCTATCCGTCGTTGGCCTTGAGGAGAAGGATATTCCTAAGTTCTGCCGCTACCTCAGCAAGGGACAGGCGATCATTGCGGAGCTCATGAATACGCTCGACTTCGAGAAGGGCGGAACGATCGCTCGCGACCTCGACCGACTGTACGACTTCATGCTCTTCTACTTAAGCGAAGCGAACCTGTACCGCGACCCTCAGCGCATCACGAAGGTGATCGGGCTGATCGACACGATCTACTCGGCGTACCGAGAGATTATCGAAGGCAAGCAGGGAGCCGAGGGGATGACCGCATCGGTTGAAGCCGAGAAGATCGGAGAGGCTCTCCGTAAGGTCCAGGTCGCCCTGTAAAAACAGTGATTCCAGGTAGATACTGCTTGTGGAGCGGGCTGCCCCCAAGCGTTGTGATTTTGCCAGCCTGAATCTCCCACGGTCGCATCCTAACTCGTGCATCTCCGCCCGTACTGGGCGAGGTGTCGAGTGGCCACGTCAGCAGACGGGGCCGCCTTATTACGGAACACAGCATGTCGAGTTTACTAAAGCTTGCCGAGCAGATGCGGCACGAGATCGACCGCAGCCTAGGCGCGGATCTGGCGCTCTCGGGGGACGCACTGCCGAGGCATGAGTCGCCCCTGTGGGAGAGCGGAGAGCGAGATTTCCGGGCGCTTGCCAACGGAGTTGAGGGTGGCGATGATCGCACAGCAGTCGAGATTGGATGCCGCAGTGGGCGGATGCTGCGGGCTGCTGCGCGCAGCTTTGGGCGCGTCGTTGGAGTGGACCTCTCCGAGCTGGCAGTGAATCGCGCCCGAGCTGCAATCGGGGCCGACTCACGCGTAGAGCTCCTCGTCAGCCAGGACCTGATGCTTTCTGCGCTGACAGACGGCAGCGTTGATTTCGTCTGGAGCTTCTCAGCTCTCTCGACCATGCCGCCCTTAGCGGTTGCGGCGCTGCTAAAAGAGAGCCGCAGGGTTCTTAAGGCAACAGGCTCTATGCGGCTGAGGCTCTTCCTTGGCCGGGATGTCGTGCTCTCAGGCGCGAGCGTTATCCACCCGAGAGCGTACCGGCAGGAAAGCTTCGAAAAGGCCTGCCGCCTGGCAGGATTTGAGGTAACTGAGGTGACGGAGGCGATGCCATCGATTGGTGGAGCGCTCTCCCGGCATGGTGTGGAGACGGTCGCGGTCACGCTGCGCCCGGTGGGCTCTGCAGCCGGTATAGACGCGATCGCTGCCGCGCTTGAGCCAGCTTCCAAAAGTGCAGGACCGCTGCTTCCGGATATGGAAGCGCTGGCCTCCGTTGATTTCGCCGCGACCCTTGCTGATCAAGGGGAACGCGAGCGTGCGCGACAGATTCTTCAGTACGTTGAGACGTGCTGCCGCACAGCAACGATCGACATACGAGATATCCTTGAGCGAGTTCTCACCCGTACCGCTCCGAAGATTGATCCCCAGAGCCGGGGCGCATCTCCGCTGTACGCCGCGAATATGCGGGTCCTCAAGGAGCGCTTCCCAGAGGTGCATGCGGCACTTGAGCCTGAAGGCCCGGGCAGCCTTGCAGGGGTGCACGTGACAGAGACTCAGCAGGGACCGGCAGTTTGGCGCGATGGTGCCTGCCTCGACCATGCTGAGAAGCCTCAGCAGGCAGCTGCGGCGTGGGCCGCTCGTGCTTTGCAAGAGAAGAGGGTGGGAGATGCCCCAAATGTTCTCGTTGTCGGATTCGGCGCTGGGTACCACATCGAGAGCCTCATGGCATGCAGCGGCGAGAGGAAGATCTGGTGCTGCGAGCCGAGTGTGGCTGCCTTGCGTGCGGCACTCTCATCTCGTGACCTGACGAAATGCCTCGCTGGGTTGGAGGGTCTAAGCGTAGGCTCTCCAGACACCTCGCGTATCTCGGGAGCGCTCGAGCTGCTCGTCAGGCCACAGAACGCGCTGCTCGATGCCGATCTCGTGCAGCCCCTTCGCGTCCAGGTCGTTTCTCGCCGAGGGCTCTCTCTCCTTCACCCCCGCATTGCCGTGCTCGGCCCTCTGCAGGGCGGCACGATTCCGACTGGGTACTACACGCAGGCTGCATTGCAGCGATTCGGGCAGCACTCGCGCGGAATCGACATGAGCGGCTTCAACAAGGGGTACGAGCTGCTCGATGACTTGGCCCGTTCAGACCGGGGGCGTGCAGTTGCTCGCAACGCGTACGTGGAGATGCTGACAGCAACGATGCTGCAGAATTTCGAGGAGAAGCCGATCGATGTGCTGATCTGCATGGCTCAGGCTCCGGCATCCGCCAAGTTCCTCGATGAGATGCGCCGCCGCGGGGTCGTGACCGTGCTGTGGTTCGTTGAAGACTACCTGCGCTTCACCTACTGGCGCGACATGGCGCGGCACTACGATTTCGTGTTTACCATCCAGAGAGATGGCTGCATTGAGGCGATAAAAGCGGCGGGCGCGGGTAATGTGCACTACCTTCCGACGGCCTGTGACCCATTCCTGCACCGACCGGTCGAACTGACATCCGCGGAGCGGGAGCAGTGGGGCTCGCAGCTCTCCTTTGTTGGTGCTGGATACCACAATCGCCAGCAGATGTTCGCTTCGCTTGCGCACTACCCGTTCAAGATCTGGGGCAGCGAGTGGCCGATGTGCAAGCCGTTTGACAAGCTCGTTCAGGAGGATGCCCGCCGAATTTCCCCGGAAGAGTACGTGAAGATCTTCTGTGCCAGCGACATCAACCTAAACTTGCACTCGAGCACAGAGCGCGATGGGGTTGAGCCGAATGGCGACTTTGTTAATCCGCGAACCTTCGAACTGGCTGCCTGTGGAGCCTTCCAGCTCGTTGATGAGCGCACGCTGCTCGGCGAGTGCTTCGAGGCGGGGAAAGAGATCGTGACATTCTCCAGTCTCCCTGACCTGGTGGCAAAAGTTGAGCATTACAAGTCTCGGCCGGAAGAGCGGGCTGCAATCGCCGCGGCTGGGCGGGCTCGTGTGCTTCGTGATCACACCTACGACCGCCGTATTGAGCAGATGCTGTCGATTGTGTACGGCAGCAAG
Source organism: uncultured Bdellovibrionales bacterium (assembly GCA_964413875.1). GTDB lineage: Bacteria > Bdellovibrionota_C > UBA2361 > UBA2361 > OMII01 > OMII01. The sequence continues at coordinate 106,642 of CAYPUA010000002.1, read as the reverse complement.
TTTCAGCACCTCTCGGCCCGCGAGACGGAGAGCCCCTGGTCCAGAATGGTCGAGCGCAGCAGTGAGCACGAAGAGCTGCGTGGGCGGTGCGAGAAGGCTCGGGCGCGCGGAGAGCAGCCAACGCTCGATGCGTTGGTATCTGATGTCGTCACGGGCAACGGCAAGCTCACCGAGACAGAGCAGAAGCTGATGTTCCTCTTCCACGTGAAAAAGCACATCTTGCGGCCGGCGCAGGGCAAAAAGGAGGAGAAGTAGCTCGATGAAAAAGCGATACCCTCACAAGAAGAAAGTCTTGCTCGTGAACATCACGAGGCTAGGGGACATGCTCCAGGCAACTCCGACGATCGCGGGCCTGAAAGCCGAGAATCCGGGGTGCCACATCACCGTATTAGTAGAGAAGCAGTTCGTTGATGTTTGCCACGTTATTCCGAACATCGATGAGGTCATGGGGATAGACCTCGGTTTTGTCTGCCGCAGCCTCGACCGTGAGGGTGACGGCATCGTTGATGCCTACGAGTATGTTCACGAGATGGTCGAGCGGCTCCGAAACGAGAATTTTGACTACTGCCTCAACATGTCTTCTTCCGCCTACACCGCATTGCTCTTGAACCTGGTGGGAATCGGGCGAAACGGAGGCTGGACCTCGGACGAGCAGGGCTACCGCGTAATCGAGTCGCAGTGGGCACAGCTCTTTGCGACCTCGGTGTTCCACCAGAATCGCCAGTACAATTCGCTTAATCTCGTTGATGTGTTCCGCTGCTCGGCAGACGTGGAGGCGCACCCCCACAAGCTTCTGATCAACGTCGAGCAGGATTCGATCGCGCATTGCGAGGCTCTCATTAAGGCAGCGCCATTCACCAACACTGGGCCCCTGATTGCAGTGCAGGCCGGAGCGAGCCAGGCCAAGCGCCAATGGTCGCCGAAGCGGTTCGTTGAGATGATCAAGATCCTAGTGCGAGACCACAATGCGCGAGTTGTCCTGACCGGAGCGCCGAAGGAAGCCTGCATCGTCGATCCAATCGTGGCGGGATGCGCCTCTGCAAATGTGCTCTCGGTGGTCGGCAAGACCACGGTTCCTCAACTCGCTGCTATGCTCAAAATGTCCGATATCCTGATAACTGGAGACACCGGGCCGATGCACATGGCTGTTGCAGTAGGAACGCCAGTGATCTCGATGTTTCTTGCGTCGGCGTACGGCTTTGAGACGGGACCGTACAGCGAGGGAAATATCGTGCTGCAGCCAGTGATCGGATGTGGCCCGTGCAATCCCAACAAGAGCTGCGGTCGGCCGGACTGTCACGACACAGTGTCCCCAGAGCTGGTTGCGCACCTGACTGCGGAGCGCCTGAGAGGAGACGTCAAAGAGGTTTCTCCGGCTGTTGCAGATCCACGGCAGGTTGTTGTGTATCGCTCGGCGTTTGACGAGCATGGCTTCTGCGACCTTGTGCCTCTCAACACGGCTCACCCGGATGCCATGAACCGCTACCGCCGTGCCTACCGCAAGCTCTGGCTCGAAGATCTAGGAGGCTTCAAGGTCGCGGAACCGAAGCCTCAAGGCCGGCTGCCCGTGGTTGATGAGGGCTTGCGGGGGCTCGAAGAGATTGTGCGGTGTGCTAAGGCCGGCCAGGAGCTCATTCGGCGACTTGAGGTGTGCATCAAGGACCCCTCGGTTCCAGCCGCAGAGCTCGGTGACGTGAGCCAGCGGCTAACTACAGTTGACAGTGAAATTGAGGGGTTAGGCTTCAAGCATGGCCCGCTTGAGTCTCTTAGCCGGATGTTCATCTTCGCCAAGGAGAATTTAAAAGGAACTGATCCTCTCGACCTCGCATCTCAAATGAACAGGGCATACCAGGACCTTGAGCGGCGCTGCGTCAGGTTTGGTTCCTTTTACCTCGGCGAGTAGTGCGCTGGGGACACAAAAATGGATGAGAGGACTTATGGTTCAAGTACGAGTTAACGGGCAAACGCTTCCTATCCCCGTAGAGCGGCTCAGCACATTCGCTGACCTGATCGAGCTGGTAAAGTCCTCGATCGATCCAGAGCACATGGTAACGGTCATCAGCCTCGACGGCCGCGATCTTCGCGACGACGAGTGGTCGATGAGCCCTGCGCAGTTGCAGGGTGAACACCTAGACTTCCACTCAGGACGCCCGGAGCTGTACGTCGCCGATCGTTTGCAAGACGCATCCTCGGTTGTGCGTTCGTGCTTCTTTGAGTTCCGCGATGCGCGCAAGGGTTTCCAGGATGGCGACACCGCTATGGGAAACAAGCGCCTCAAGGTAGCAGTAGACACCTTGAAGGCCTTCTTTGAGTGGTACGGCACCTTGCTGCAGCTCGTTCCGGAAGGTGCACGCGCCAAGCTCGACATCTCTCAGGAGGTCGTCGACATCTCGGAGACCTGCAAGAAGATCGTTCAGCAGCAGCTCTACCAGTCATGGTGGGCGCTCGGCGAGAGCCTTGAGAAGGATCTCGAGCCCAAGCTCGACAAGCTCGAGGACACCTGCCGTAAGGTTGCCCGCGAGGCTCAGGGCTCGGTCAACGGCTAGTTTCAATAGCTACACGCGAAGCAAACGGGCGCATGTATCCGGCTAAGCCGATGATACATGCGCCTATTTTTTTCCTGCACGTGAACGGGCGATATTAACAAAGAGAGCGGCGAGGGGCGCAGCTTATAGGGGTCTCCTCGCTGCTCTCGCTGTGCTCTTTGTGAACAAGGAGTACAGGCACGTCTACGAGCACGTTCACGGATGATATGAACAACGAGAGCGGCGAGGGCAGCGAGGGAGGGGTGTCGCTCAGGAGCTTCGACTAGCGATAATACAGGCTACAGACGCATGAATCTGGATATGCCGTCGACGTATGAGTCTGTCTCGTTTCTGTTGATGCTAAACTGACAAAAGTCTCGGGACCGGAGTGGAGACCCGCTCAAATAATAGTTGGGAGCGAAACAAGTCAAATAACCGAGGTTGAACCTAATAGAAAACTAGAACCTGAGAAAACCGAAAAAACCTCGGTAAATAAAAGAAACCTTTGGGGGACTTGTTCCGCTCAAGCGAACGCTAATTCGGTCGCGTCAGCAGAAAGTCTTCATGGCCTACCCAACCAACAATGTCTCCTTTGGACGAGGCTTAGACCCTAAAGGATTCGGCGTTTAGCTATTACGCTCGCCCGGGGGCAGGTCTCTTGAGGGTGTTTCTGCAGGCAACGCTGGCGGAAACAGATAATTATCGTAATTCCAGATGGTTGCGAGGTTCTCCTGCAGCGCCAACTTTTTGTGGCTTCCCGCTCCAGGCCTGCATCTTAACTCGTTAGGCAAAAACCCGAAGTGCGCCCGGAGTGTAGCTTCGGCGGGGTTGAACACGAGGAGAATTCCTACGGACACGCAGCGAAACGAATCAACACCACAGAGTGGCACAGCAGTTGGCCGCGTCGGATTTCTCACCCCGTGGAACCAGTCGTGCGGGCTCGCGACGTACGGCAAGTTTCTCGTCACTGAGCTTGAGCAACAGGGCGTTGAAATAGTTGTGTTCGCCGAATCAGGCGAAGTTACTACGTCGAAAGACGAGGCGTTCGTCCGGCGGTGCTGGCGCCGCGTTTCGCCCGCTGCGCCATCGCCGGATTACTCAGAGCTTCGAAGAGAGATCGAGCGGGCGAAGATCTCGACGCTCCACATTAACTGCCAGGCCCGCTTCTTCATCCCTGTTGCTTTTCAGGATCTGCTCAATGCCCTGCGGGCTGCGGGCATCCGGGTGGTTGTGCAGCTTCATAACCTGTTTACTGTCTCCGAAGATCTCTCCAGCCTCGTAAGCCACGCAGACCGCGTGTTCGTGCATACGCCAGAGAATCGGCTTGAGGCGATAGCAAACGGAGCAGCACCGGAGCGTGTTGCAGTTGTCCCGCACGGTGTTGTGCTTCGTCCGGAGCCGAGCCAAGAAGCTCGCAACACAATCAGGGCTTCACTAGGTGTTCAGGGCGATGAGCCCCTCCTCATCACCTTTGGCTTCGTTCAGCCACACAAAGGGCTTGAGGCACTCGTTGAGGCTGTGACGCACCTCCGCCAGCGCGGCATTCCGGCGCGTGGAGTGATCGTCGGCGAGACGCGCTCCGATGACCCGAACAGCGCGGCATACATGCGGGCGCTTCGGGACCTAGTGAATCGCAGTGGCGTCACTGAGTACGTCACGTTCATCGCCACCTACGTGCCCGATGAGCAGGTAGGCGACTTCCTCGCAGCGGCGGACGTGGTCATCATGAACTACAAGTCTCAGCACTTTGAGGCCTCGGGCGCCTGTGCGCTCGCCGTTGGCGCCGGAGCGGCAGTGATCACCTCGCTCGCGCCAGCCATGATGAGCTTCGGGGATGCTGTGTGGCACAGCACGAGCGGCTACCCAGTGGGGCTCTCTGCCGAGCTGCTGCTGACAAACGCCGAGCTTCGGCGTGAGCTGAAGTCTCGAGCCGCTGCCTACGCCCAGGAGAACTCATGGGCTCAGATCGCTACCCGAGTTGTTGAGCAGTACCGACAAATCCAACAGTCGTCTTCGATGGCCAAGCCATCCGCAGGGCGACATGATGAGGAGGAGAGAACCGTGACACACGCGCGACAACCTTCAGCGGAGCGTCCGCTACGAGTGCTGATTCAGAATCGCCCCAACACATTTACGCAGCGGGGCGGCGACACGGTGGTGCTTGAGGAGCTTAGCAAGGGCCTCGCAGTGCTCGGCCACGAGGTGACGGTTGATGTCGAGGGAGCCCGCGATCCTCGTGGCTACGACCTTGTCCACCTCTTTAACTTTGCAACACCGAAGCTGACCCAGGCTCTCGCACAACGCGCACAAGCCGCCGGGGTGCCTTTCGTCGTGACATCGCTGTATGAGGATGTTCCTGAGTTCCACAATCAGTCGCATGCTCTCGCAGCGGCACTCATCGAGTACGTGCGGGCTGGACAGAGCCGAGAGCTGTGGCTCAAGCACAAGAATATTTCAGCAGCGGCTCCTCGAGCTCAGCGATTCCCATGCGACTGGCTGATGGAGCATGCGGCGGCCGTCCTGGTAAATGGAAACGGAGAAGCGGCTGCTCTCCGGCGTGATTTTCCGGATAGCAGCAACATCGTCGAGGTGCCAGTTGGCCACGAGACGGGCGGAACAGGAGAGGCAGCGCTCTTCGAGCGGACCTTCGGCATGCGTGATTTCGTGCTGTGCGTTGGGCGGCTTGAGTCACGAAAGAATCAGCTGATGCTTCTCAAGGCACTAGAAGACTGCGAGCTCCCCGTTGTGCTCGCCGCAGGAGGATTCTCCTACCAGCCGGAGTATGAGCACGCGGTAAGGTCATTCAAGCGGCGCGGCAAGACGCTCGTGCTCGACCGGCTCTCGCCAGAGATGCTCGCGGCGGCATACGCTGCTTGCAGAATTCACGTGCTGCCGAGTTGGTACGAGCTCCCTGGCTTGGTATCGCTTGAGGCAGCTTCGTTTGGCAAGAATGTTGTTGTCACTCGCACTGGAACGTCCGCCGATTACATGGGGGATGTTGCCTTCTTCTGCTCTCCATCGGGAGAGGACTCAATCTTCTCCGCTGTCATGGCTGCCTACCACAGCCCTGCTCGTCCTAACTTAGTTGAGACAGCGATGTCGTACAGCTGGGAGAGAGCGACCGAGCAAACGGTCCGGGTATACAAGGCTGTGCTCGGAATCAGCGCCAAGGCAGCACTCCAGCAGCCGGAGACAGCCGCAGCTGCACCGACGTTCGTCGCGGCAACACCGGCAGGCGCTTACGACATGAGCTTTAATGCGATGGAGCTGGAAGACGCTCTTGAGCAGGGTGAGGCGGCAGCTAAGGCGATGGACTTCGGTCGCGCGGAAGAGCTGCTGCGGCGAGCTGACGCGATTGACTCTGGGTCGGCCCGCGCAGCGAAGTCGCTGGCAGCAGTCCTGCTTGCGCAGTCTCGGGCTGATGAGGCCCGGGAGCTGTTCGACAAGGCGCTGCGGCTCTCGCCCGCTGACCCGAAGGCGCTCGCCGGTCGCGGCATGTGCGAGACGATTTCGGGCAAGCCAGAGGCGGCTTTGCCCTTTTTGGAGAAAGCTCTCGACATCGCCCCCGATACCCTCGTGGCGCTGTACCAGATGATAGAGTGTGCCTACAGGATTGAGTGCTACGACAGGGCAGAAGCAGCGATTAGAAGGTACCTCTCGGTAGTGCCTGCTGATACAGAGATTCGATTCTGCTTGGCAGGCTGCCTGTACAAGAGCGGACAGCTCAATGCGTGCGAGGACGAAGTAGCCCGGGTCCTGGCAGAGAAGCCGCAACACGAAGGGGGGCATGAGCTCCAGGTTCGGGTGCAGGCGGAGATTGCGGCGCGTGATGCAGCCCGTGTGGGGCCGGTTGAGCAAAAAGAAGTGTCGGCAGCGCCGCTTCTTTCGCCTGAGGGGCTTGAAGATCTCTCTCGGCGGATTCAGGCATGGACTGTTGGCAGTGCGACCCCGGCGCCGGAGCAGTTGGCGGCGGAGAGCACGACAGTGCCTGCGCCAAGGCCCTCAGAGACGGACTGCAAGGTAGTCATTGCGGACCTTGAGGCACTCAAGCGGGCTGGAAAGGTCACCGAGGCGAAGGAGATCCTTGCGGGGGTTCCCTCAGGAGCGGGCTTTGACGCAGAGCAGCGTGAGGTGCTCGGGTGTTTGCGCGCCGAGTTCGCAGTGCTCGACGGCAATCTCACGGAGGCCTCAGCCATGTATGACGCATTGCTAGACCGGAATCCGCACCTGGCACGTGCACTGTGTGGCAAGGGTGCGCTTGCGGCAGAGTCGCAGGATTGGTCTACCGCGCAGGCGTTCTTTGAGACCTCCCTCGACTACAACCCAAGCTACGACGTTGCGCTAGCTGGGCTTGGCCTGTGCCGCATGGTGCAAGACCAGCCGGAAGAGGCGTTTGCGCTTTTCACACAGGCTGCGACACTCAATCCAGAGAACCACCGCGCGCTGCTCGGAGTTCTCCAGCTTGGCTACCCTCTCAAGCGGTACGCTGAAATGGAGAGGATGGTTCTTTCGTATCTCAAGCGGTATCCGGCGAACCTCGACATGATCTACTCGTTTGCGGGGCTCCTGTACGCGCAGGGGCGGGTGAACGAGGCCCGTATGCAGGTCGAGAAGATCCTCGTGGTAGAGCCGAAGCACGAGCCCGCGCTTGAGCTGCGTGAAATCCTCGACAAGGTAGACAGCGGCCCTGAGCTGGTCATGTAAGTGACGGCAGTCGAGCGTTCTTCTAGCCCTTGCCCCGTGACTGAGGCTTAGGCATCGTCAGGTCGAGATGAAGCTGCTCTGTTTATGCGCTGCCGTTCTTTTCGTCCTGCTCGCAGTGGTAGGCGAACTCTCTGAGCAGCGCGACTTCCAGTACTTCGCGTGCGCACTCAAGCTCTACGCTCGAGGCGTGGCTGTATACGGCAATCCGGAATACGGTGCGTGTGCGGTGACGCGGGGGCAGCTTGGGCCGCCTGGTTCGTACGTCTTCCCGTATCCGCCCCAGATTTTTTCCGCGCTCTCGCCCTTTCTGTTGTTCCCCGAATCATGGTGGAGAAGCCTGCTCGGATTGTGTGGCGCAGCGCTGTCGACAATTTCCTTTCTCCTTCTAGCGCGGTGTGCCGCAGTCGATCGCTCGCCCGTGCTCGCGTTGGCTGTGGCTGCGACCGCGCCCCCTCTGCTGCTCGCGGCAGCGATTGGACAGCTAACGCCGATTTTCCTTCTCTCTTTGGCCGGCTTCCTCTGCGCGGTTCGGTCGCCTCGGGTGGGCGCTGCGTTCACGCAGGGGCTTTGCCTCGGCATGTTCGTGATGAAGCCGCAGCTAGTATGGCTTCTCGTTCCCGCCTGGATTGTGATTTTGGGCTGGCGGGAGCGAATGCAGCTAGTAATTGGAGCGCTCGTTTCGGCCACGGTTCTCTCAGCGCTGGCGTGGTGGATGAATCCAGGAGCGTTCGTCACTTACTTCGAAGTGGGTCTTCGGGACGTAGTCATCTTCGAGACTCCCACCTTAGCGTCATTCGCAGGGAGTTATTTCCCAGGGGGGAAATTCGTCGCAGCTCCGGTTTTGGGCTCGGTGTTTATCGCATGTGTGCTTCTGCTCAAGCAGCAACTTCCATCTCCGCTGCACGTTGCCGCCCTGCTTGTCGCGGGCAGTCTTCTTGCCTCTCCGTACCTCTGGACGTACGACTACGCGCTGCTTCTGCCGCTGATGCTCTGGGTGTGTGAAGGTTGTCAGGCTCGCGCGCGCACCCTCGGGCCGTTGATGCTGCTCGCCTTCAACGCCCTCATGTTCGTGCAGTATTCGTTTGCAAAAGCGGCGGGAGAGGTTAAGCCGGATAGCGCTGACCTCTGGTATCCGATCGCCGTATTGCTTCTCTACGCAGCAAGCGCCGTCGGTCGACGCCGGGAACTCAAGCCTCAACAGGTGGATGCATAGCTTATCCACAGGGTCCGGTGTTCTTCCTAATAGAACAGCGGTTCGCAAAAGCTCGAAAGAAATTACGTTTCATAGAACGGTGGCTTAGTGATAAGTATCCTGGTCGGTCGCCGACCTGTGCACCGTTCTTCAGGAACCGCCAGGCTCGTAGGCTAAAACGGGATCTCGCAGTTTGGTCCTAGAGTGTTCTAACGGCTGGCGACTCTGCGTGAGCATGTATTGATGAGCATCGAAGGGTTCAACATCGACGGGCAACGAGGCGACGCAAGAGCTCAGCGAGTCGCTGGTACAAGTGACCCGGCGCTTTCGCAGGCTCGGGGTAATGATGCTCCGCGTGCATCGGGAGCCGTCGGCGCCACCCCGCTTCGCAGGGATACTCTGTCTGAGTCCGCTCTGGGCGACCAATCTTCGCAGCTGCTAGAGGCTTTCAAGTCATCGGAGGTCAAGCGCCACTCGATCGTTTGCCAAGAACTCTCCTTCAAGTCCTTTCTCAAAGAGGTGCTGCGCAACCCTCGCTACATGATCCGCAACACGTTTCAGTACACCGCGGATGCCATGGAGTCGTTCGGCTACGAGAAGCGTCTCGTGCTCGGCCAGGAGATTCTCGACTTCACGCTGCGCAAGTGGCCGTGGGAGTCGTCGATGGTTCTCGACAAGAAGAACCTCGAGGGGCAGGAGCTTGCGCTCAACGAGTTTCATCAGCAGATGAAGCTCTTTGGCCGCCGTGAGTACGCAAACCGGATGTTTATCTTCCACGGGCCTCCTGGCTCGGGCAAAACCAGGCTAAACGACACGCTCGACGCGATGCTTGAGCACTTCTCCGAGTTCGATCCGCGCGGGGCGCTCTATCGGTTGGCCTGGGTATTCTCCGAGGAAAACCTCGCCAGGCCCTTTGGATTTGCAGCTAGTCGCAGAAGAGATGTCGAAGTCTCCGAAGATTCTACAGGACAGGGAAGCCGGCTCATTTACCGGCCGATCGGGAACACGGACCCGCTGTTCCTGCTCTCTACGTCGTGCGACGGAGATGGACCGCGCGAGAAGCTGCTGCATGCGCTTGAGCAAAGCGGACGGCTGCCGGCGGACCTCAATCGCGATTACCTGCTGCGCGGGGAGCTCGACACGTTTTCGGAAGCCATCCTTGAGACGCTTCTCGCGTTTTACCGTGAGGAGCTCAAGCAACCGGGCTCAAGAGAGCCCGTGAGCGACGAGCGCGTGCTTGATGAAGTTCTCAATCGGCACGTTCGCGTCGAGAGGTACACGCTCTCCCGCCGCCAGGGCAGGGGCCTTTGCTCTATTTGGGGCAGCGCCAACCGAAACGCCGACATTGAGCCGTTCTACAGCTCATACTCGCCGCCCCCTGGGGAAATTAGGGCAGCAGAGCGTGACCTGCACATGCCGACCAGCTTCATGCTCCGGGCGAACAGGGGGCACCTGCACTTTTCTGACATCTTCCGGCCAGATCCCATGGACCGCGGCAAGGATGACATCTCGGGCCTGAACCACCTGCTCAACGAGATTGAGTCCGGTCATACCCAAATACTCTCGTTGCGCCAGGCTGCGTCTTGCAAGACTGAGAAGGTAAACGTGCTGCTGCGAGCGGACGCCAATGACGAGCTGATAGCGATGAAGACCTCAGCCCAAGGCTGGGACTCCCTGCGTCGGCGCATGCAGTTCATAAATGTGCCGCATGTAACCCGTTACCTTTCTGAAGCGGCGGCCCACAAGCCGTTCTTCCGCACGATCGTCGGAGCAGACCGGTTTATCTGCCCGCACGTCCTAAAGACTATCTCGCTCTTCGCCACCGCCACTCGGCTCATCAAGCCAGACCCAAGCCGCTACAAGCCGGTTCACGAGCAGCTTCCGAAAATTCTTGGCCGCATGAGCGTTGTTGAGAAGGCGCTCTTTCTGCAGGAACCGAAGCCGGGCATCAAATTCGACATCAACATGCTCAAAGCTGACGAGAAACAGCGCTGGTCGCAGGACGAACTTAGCGTCATGCAGAAGTTCCTGCCGAAAATTGCGGCAGAGTATACGTCGGCTCTCGGCGAGATGAGGCTGTCCTCGCTGTACGACGGCGGCTTCGGCATCTCGACCGCGAATGCGCAAGACCTTCTGCGGCAAGTGGCGGTCTTCAGGCCGGCAGAGCCCATCACCGTCCTCGAAGTTCTTGAGGTTCTCAAGCAGCAGAACGGCAATTTCCCGTACTACGAGAAGATCGCGGAAGCGAAGCAGCGCACAGTGCAGGGCCGACTCGAAGAGAAGAAGCAAGAAGCGATGCGCCAGGGGAAGTCGATGAGCGAGAGCGACCAGCAGCAGGCGATTAAGTCGATCGTCGACTCGATTGAGAAGCAGTTCCCGATTCCGTCGCCTGATGCGATCATCTCAGAGGTTGAGGCGTACGCGAAGCGCATGGTCCAAGAGGATTTCTACACCGCCATGGGGATAGCGAGCGAGGAGCAGAGCACGCTTTCTCTCAGGCGATACCTCGCGCATGCCCGAGTTTCAATCGGACAGCCACCGCACGAAGTGGAGCCGCAGCACCGGGTCACCGAGCGCGAACGCGGCCACAACGACAAGCTCCTCGAGGACTTCGAGGATCGAGTGGTAAAAAACGAGGACCTCTCCACTCCGCAAAAGCGCCAGGAGTTCCGGCGTCATCTCTTCGAGCAGATAGGGAACTGGCAGGCAGAGCACCCGACTGAGAGCGCGTCGAACAACTACGAGCAGATATTCGGCGAGCTCGTGGTCGGAATGCGCAAGGTGCAGAAAGAGTCGCTTGAGAAGCCGCTGAAGGAATTCGAGCAGCTCTCACGCGAGTACGCCGAGGATCCGCTCCAGTACCACAGGGATCTCGACGGGAAAGAGGATGAGCGCCGACGTGCACAGCGCTGGATGAAGACGATTCGGGCGCTCGAAGAAACGCTAAAGTACCCACGAGAGGAGAAGTGGGAGACGATTCGAAAGCACCTTGAGTGGGCGGTAAAGAAGTAGGCAGTACGGGACATGAGCAGTTTTCAGGCAAATACATCTCGACAGAATGACGTTCCGTCCCTCGACACTGAGGCCCTCACAAGGCACAAGCTGACAGTCAAGGAGTTTGCCGGATCACGGGCTGCGCAGGAGCGGCTCATTGCGCAGTGGAAGGGCGAGATTGAGGAGGCCGTCAAAAAAGCGTGTCCGCTCGACTTCTTTCCGCAAGAATTTGTGGTTGTAACCTGGAAGCAGCTCCAGGTCATTCTTGCCAGAGACGGCTTTCCGAAACGGTTCGAGCACTGGAGCTTCGGGCAGAAGTACGCGAGCCAGCAAGTTCACGACACCTACGGCCTCTCGCGCACGTACGAGCTCGTGTTGAACACGGATCCATGCGTAGCCTACCTGCTCGACTCGAACTCGGTGCAAGAGACCCGAACCGTCATGGCGCATGTCTACTTCCACAACATGTTCTTTAAGCACAATCCGTACTTCCGGGAGACGAATCGCAAGATGCTCGGAAAAATGGGGGAGCACGCGGACCGCATTAAGCGATACCAGGAAGATCACGGTCCCGACGCAGTAGAGAAGTTCCTTGATACAGCGCTCTCGCTCGATAACCTGATTGATATTCACTCGGTCGCGCTGCAGCGGAACCGAGACAGCCTTGCGCCAACGGCGGGCCTTGAGCTGCGGGCGCCGGAGCCGATTAAGCCAGTTCGCTTCTCGGTGCCGGAGTACCTCGAGCGCTACGTAAATCCGCCTGAGGTGCTGAAGGCCCAGGTTGATCGGGAGCAGAAGGAGAGGGAGAAGCGGGCGAAGACTCTTCCGTCAGAGCCGGAGCAAGATGTGCTTCTTTTCCTCATGAAGCACGCCCCTCTTGAGCCCTGGCAGCGGGACGTGCTGTCGATGGTCCGCGATGAAGCGTACTACTTCGCCCCACAGGGCATGACGAAGATCATGAACGAGGGCTGGGCTAGCTACTGGCACTCGAAGCTCATGACCGATCACCTCTTGCCGCTCTACCCTTCCGAGACTGTGGACTACTGCGAGTTTAACGCGTCGGTGCTGGCTCCTGGCGGAAACCGAATCAACCCGTACCGGCTCGGCGTCAGGCTCTTCCGTGACATCGAGGAGCGCTGGGACAAGGGCAAGTTCGGGCCAGACTGGGAAAGCTGCCGTGACATGGAGCAGCGCCGCAACTGGGACATGAAAACGGGGAAGGGGCAGGAGGAGATCGTCAACGCGCTGCTGGCCCATAACGACCTGACCTTCATCGATCGTTACCTCACGCCCGATTTCTGCGCGGAGAACAAGCTGCACGCCAACAAGGAGGTGGATGAAGGCCAGTTCGAGGTCACCTCGGAGGACTTTAAGCAAGTCCGCTCGCTGCTTGTGCAGTCGCTCACGAACCTCGGGCGCCCAAGGCTCTCAGTTGTAAATGCGAACCACGGGAACCGAGGTGAGCTCGTTATCGTTCACAGCTTTGACGGGCGCGCGCTTGACCTGGGGTACGCCAAGACGACATGCAAGAACCTCTTCATGTTATGGACGCGCCCGGTGCATGTATTGAGCCGCCACGAAAACGGAAACGTGCTCAAGATGACCTTCGAGAACGGAAATTTCGGCGTGCACCAAGTGCCGAAAGAGTTTGAGTCGTACTTTAAGCTCGAGGATTAGGCGAAATGGAGCAGGGCCCGAAGCAAAACGAGAATCTGTCGCAGATGCAGCAGCACTTCAGCGCGCTTGACACCGCCTCGTTCGGAATTGAGCCGGACGTCCGTCGTTTCCGCGACATTCTGAAAGGCAAGGTCCGAGATGACCTGAAGGAGTACATCACAAGCGACGATATCATCGCGCAGCACGGCAAAGACATCATCTCGGTCCCAGTTAAAGAGATCACCATTCCGCGATTTACCTTTGGGAGCGAAAAAGACGGCGTTGGCGAGGGGGAAGACGGAGAGGGTGAGAGCGCGGGCAAGAAGGGGGGCACCGAGCCAGGACAGCACCTGCGCGAGGAGAATTTCCACATTGAGGAGCTAGCTGACCTGCTTGGCGACGAGCTTGAGCTGCCTCGAATCAAGCCTCGGCTGACATCGGGCCTGGAGCAGGCGGTGCCGCGCTACGAGGGAATTTCTCGCCAGGGTCCGCCATCGCTACGAGACCACAAGCGCACGTTCCGAGAAGCGCTGCGTCGCACCATCGCTGAGGGCACCTACGACGAAGAAGACCCGATGATCGTCCCGATCAAGGAGGATTTCAGGTACCGAAGCCCGCGGCTCAAGCCGAAGCCCAAGACGAATGCGGTGATTTTCTACATCATCGACGTGTCAGGCTCGATGGGCGACCTGGAGAAGTCGTTGGCTCGCAACACGGCATTCTGGGCGGACGCGTGGATCGACCGCCAGTACCACGGCGCGGAGAAGTGCTACATCATCCACGATGTCGCGGCTAAAGTGGTCGACCGGGAGACTTTCTTCACCACCAAAGAGTCGGGCGGCACCATGATCTCGTCGGCGTACCAGCTCGCCAAGGAGCAGATGGCGAACCGCTTTCCGCCGGATCAGTGGAACATCTACGTCTTCCACTTTTCGGATGGTGACAACAGCTCAAAAGAAGACAACGTGCGAGCAGGAGAGCTTCTGCAGAGGGACATCCTCCCAAACATTAACCTCTTCGGCTACGTAGAGGTGGGCGGGCACGCAGGGGGTGGCGGGTTTATTCGCTACCTCGATTCGGAGTTTCAGGACAAGGAGGGCGTTGTCCTCACACAGATGGATAACAGGGGCGACATTATACCAGGCATTAAGGAGCTTCTTGGCACGGGCCGGTAACGACTTTTGGAAAAGATGAATGAGGTAGTTATGAACAGAGAACAAAACCTGTCAGCAGCAGTAAACACCGACATCAGCCGGAGCAACTTCGGAAGCGAGTCAGCTGATGTGCGAGCGCTCTTTCGGCGCGGCGACCTGCAGAAGCAGTACAGAGATCTTCATTGGGTCGGCACGTTTGACGACTACTTGCGAATCGCGGCGGCGAATCCGACGGTGACAGCCAATGCGTTCCAGCGCGTTCACACGATGATCATGTCGTACGGCGCCGATAAGTACGTGCGCGGCGGCAGGGAGTACACGCGCTTTAAATTCTTTGACGATCCGCTCGGCGGCGGGCAGGACGCGGTCTACGGAATCGACGACAAGCTGATGAAGCTCGTGCAGTTCTTCGAGTCGGCAGCCAAGGGCTTCGGCATGCAGAAGCGCCTCTTCCTCATGCTCGGGCCTGTCGGCTCATCGAAGAGCACCGTGGCGAGGCTGCTCAAGCGGGGCATTGAGGCGTACTCGCACACGGCTGAAGGCGGCATCTACACCTTTGGGTTCTCGAAGGAGCCGGTCAGAAGCCAGGATGCGGCAGAGAGCCGGGCAAACGTCGCGCGCGCGCTTCAGGGCGAGGTGGAGTGGTCTCCGATGAACGTCGAGCCGCTCAGCATCATTCCGCAGCACCTGCGTTCGGAATTCCTCGGGGTGCTCAATGCCCGGAGGGCTGGCGACAGCCAGAAGGTCCAGATAAATGGCGGTCTCGATCCCGTGAGCCGTTACCAGCTCTCGGAGCTGCTCAAGGCCTACAACGGTGACTACGACAAGGCGCTCGACCACGTCATCGTCAAGCGAGTGGTCATCTCGGAGGAGGAGCGGACGGGAATCACCACGTTCCAGCCGAAAGACCCGAAGAGCCAAGACTCAACGGAGCTGACTGGTGACATCAATTACCGAAAGCTGGCCAAGTACGGCGTTGACTCGGACCCTCGGGCGTTTAGCTTCGATGGCGAGCTCTGCAAGGCGAACCGAGGCATGGCCGAGTTCATCGAGGTTCTCAAGCTGGAGCGCGAGTTCCTCTACGAGCTGCTTACCGCCACGCAGGAGCGTGTGATTAAGCCGAAGAAGTTCCCCCAGACGGAGATCGACCTGGTGCTGCTCGGCCACACAAACGAAGCCGAGTACGAGAAGCTCCAGCAGGACCGCTTCCAGGAAGCGCTTCGTGATCGCTCGCTCAAGATTGATGTCCCGTACGTGCTTACGCTCTCGGATGAGAAGCGGATCTACGAGAAGGACTTCACAAGCGAGAAGGTTGGTCGGCACATCGCGCCGCACACGGTCGAAGTGGCTGCCATGTTTGCTGTCTGCTCGCGTCTCGACGAGCCGAAGAAGGGCGGAATGACGCTGCTGCAGAAGATGCGGCTCTACAACGGAGAAGCTGTTGCTGGCTACACCGAGCAGACGGTGCGCGAGCTTCAGGACGACGCGCCACGCGAAGGCCACCGAGGGATCTCGCCGCGCTTTATCCAGGACTCACTCGGCGCGTGCCTCGTGAAGGACACTGAGGAGGCCCGGAAGTTCCTGAGCCCGTTCATGCTGCTCAACGTGCTCCGTGAGAGGCTCCCAGAGAATCCGCACATCACCTCGGATGAGGAGAAGGCGCGGCTGAGCGCGATCCTCGACAAGGTCGAGCAGGAGTATAAGGAGATCGTCAAGAAGGAGGTGCAGCTCGCAATCGCCGGGGACGTGAAGGCGCTTGAGACGATGGGCCAGAAGTACGTAGAGAATATCTCCGCTTACCAGCGCAAGCAGAAGGTGAAGAACCCGCTGACGCAGACCCTTGAGGAGCCGGACGAGAGGTTCATGCGCTCGCTTGAGGAGAAGATCGGAATAGCTTCGTCGGCGAAAGACGACTTCCGTCGTGAGATCCTCCAAACCATCGGCGCGATGGCGGCGAGCGGCAAGAAGTTCAATCCGCTCGACAACGAGCGGCTGAAGGAGGCTCTTGAGAAGAAGCTCTTCGAAGACACCAAGGACACGATCCAGATCAAGCAGTTCGTGTCAGTGGTGCAAGACGACGAGCAGCAGCAGCGTTTCGACACCCTCAAGGATCGCCTGATCAGGCGCTTTGGCTACAACGACGATAGCGCTACTGAGGTCTTGAAATTCGTGGCTAGCATCCTGGCGCGATAGAGCCGGGCTAACCCGACGATTGGACTTGGCGAGTTCGCCTAGGGAGCTAGAACAGGCTCCCTAGGCGCTTTTGCGCCACTGCTTGAGCGCGTGACAGCAACTCAGCCGCCAAGCAGAGGCGCGGAAAGCGGTTGCGGGTGGCGAGCCGAGCGAAGAAGAGCTGTTCTTCGTCTGGAAGCAGCTCCGAACCCAAAAGCAGATTTTTTTGGCGAAAAACTGCACCCTCGTCGTTGAGGTCAAAACCCAGCTCTCCTGCCAGTGTGGAATTCCCTGTTGAGAACCGTGTCTCGACGGATTGAAGCAGCTCTGTAGTGAAGAGTGATTGCTTCTGCTCGGGGAATAGCAGGTTCACAAAGCGTATAAAATTTCGGCGTGAGCCGAAATCCTGAACGCTGCCGCGGTTTCGCAGCAGTAACGCGAGGGTAGCCGCTCGTCCGAGCGATTCGTTAGTGTGAAGTTCGTTAATCCCGCACAGGGGAAGGCCTGCAATTCGATAAAACTCCCGAACGAGTGAACCTGAGCGCTGTGCAGCAGCAAAACTACCGAACCGAATCTCGATATCTGGCCGAGCAGCGCGATACAGGGGCTCTATGTGGCTGTAGCCGAGGTGATCGCCAATCGTGTTTCGATGAACGTAATCAGCAAAATCGATTGTCTGGACGGAGCTATCCCATAGCACCTCGAATTTGTAGCCCGACTCAAGCAGAGGGGCCTGGTGACGCAGAAAACACACCACTCTAACAGAGGTAAAGCACGACAGGAGAGCGGCAAGTCGCTTCCCTGATAGTTCGTATGGGTGCACTAACTCCTCAGAGCTCAGAACCGCTGTCTCACACTTTGAGACTGTGACTTCCCGGCTCAGATCCTCAAGCATCGCCTCGAATGGCTGCGAGGCTTCAGTTTCTCTCAGTGCGATGGCTAACGTATGGTGCGCAACATTCTGCAGGCCAGTGGCTGGGTATAGGACACCACTCGACAAGAGCTTTGACTTGGATGAATGCAGGGCCGCCTGAATAGATGTTGAGCCAGTTCTATGACCACCGATGTGCAGGACGAGATTAGCCATGAGAGCCCGAGAGACGTCAGCCGCGGTCGGTCGGCTACAGGACGGGTACAGTGTTCCGTGAGCTGTCGACCGTGTGGATATCGATACCATCCAGGGGGGGAGAAGTCACCCGGAAGCCACGGGCCCGTACTAGCGGCGCAAAGGCGCGCTCAAGTGCATGAGCTAAGGTGCCGTCCTGAAGTCCGGTCTCGGGCGGGAATGAGAGCTTCGAATCAGGGATTTCGCAGAGTGGACTGAGTGCCACGGGGCTGAACCAGAACATAGAGCCGGCGAAGAAGGCCAGCGGGGGCTGCTGCTTCTCTGAGAGAGCTCCCGCCGTGACTAGAAGTGCGTGGGTCTGGGCGAGGTTCGCCCCCCAGAACCGTTCGTCAGTCAGAAAATACTGCTGTGGGCCGATTAGCCCGACGTCTCCACGGCGCAAGAGCTGCGCGCATCGCTTGATGGCAGCAGCATCCCCGCACAGCTCCCGGAGCAGTGATTGTCGCCAGGCGTTGCCCTCTTTGCTGTAGAAACTCTTCTTGAGGTGAAGCTTGAGGACCCCTTTGTAGCTGTCGAGGCAGCCGGTGCGAAGCAGAGAGACAAATGGGCCGATATCCCGTCCCCGGTTCTCACAGATGACGATCGTCATGCTTGCTGCGCAGCCCTGGAGCTGGTCAAGAATGTAGGGCACATCACTTTCGTGCGGGGTTGTGACGAAGAGATCAAAGGGTTCGGTAAAGTGAAGCAGGTGCCGGCGGAGCTCAGGCAGGGGGTCTACGTAGTACGCATGCACCACGACTGCGAGGTCCGGCTTGAGTTCCGAGCCGCCGGAAATCGGGACAATTCTGACCGCTGGCAGAGGCGGGAGCACCGACGGCTGGGCTACTTGTGTGGTTCGAGAGATAAGTGACTGAATTTTCCCAAGACTATCCTTAGGGCAGCTAGCCGGAAGCCACGCGAGGCCAAGTCTGTGCGGATTGTCTCTCAGGAGCTCAAGCTTGGCGATGCCGTGCCGAGAGGCGAGGGGCTGTGCTGCAAAGTGAGCCGGATTAGCCACGAAGCAGCGCAGCGAAATAACGTGCGCAAGCGCCCGAAGAACCCCGCCTGTTTGCAGCTTGGCGCGGACGGAGCTTCTCCACATTACGCTCCTCTCGGCTTTAGTGGGCAAAAAAGCAGCCCGCAACGGGACGTTCCGCCGATTCGCTTCAGCTGAAAGCCCAAACTCGTAGCTGCTAATAACTTCCGCCTTAGAATCTTTCGGTTGAACAGCTCTCATCCACCGCGGAAACCAATCGGTGGTGGCTACCTGCTGCGGCACGAAGAAGAGGTAGGACTGAACGTGATGCTGCTTATGCTGCGACTCGGTAGCCCCGACCAGAGCGCCGCTACTTCCAAGCTGCTGCATGGATGTAAGCGTGCTGACGAAGTGCTCTTGCGAGCAGACTACGAAGCTTGAGTTTGCGAAGAAGATACCGTGAAATTCTCTCACATCGCGCAGGGCCTCGAAGCCCACTCGGTAGCTGTAGAAGTCGTAGCCGATGTTCGGCCTGTGGATCCAGGAGACTCTCGGATCGCGCAGCGCCTCGCTCGCCTCAGAGCTGCTGGTGGATACCACCACTACGTGGCTAGCTACGGCCAGAAACCCGGCAACGGTGTCCTCGAACGTTGGGTCGACCCCGCCGTCAGGGTCGTAGTGAGCCAGCACGGCAGCGACGCGCTCCTGCACAGCTACCCCCTCGCCGCGCGCAGTCGCTGGTACACCGAGCGAGCTGGGCGATGAATGAAGGTGAAGGGCCGGAGCAGCCGGGATATCGCATGAACGAGCGGGCTGCGCCCACGGTAACGAAGCACGCTCTCTGCCGGCTCTATTGCGCTTGAACTGCAAGCGACTGCCACTTCGCGATCAAGGCGGGCTCTCGCTTCGTCGATAGTTGCAACAGGATCCAGCGCCGCTACCCATTCCGACCTGCCGCACTCCTCAATACATCCGAGCCCGTCGCGCAGATCAGGCTCAAGGTGGCACCCCTCGCCCCATTCATTCCAGGCGTTGATGAACACGAAAGGGTCCTGGCAGCCTGGGCGAGTGACCGCCGTCCACGCTCTCAGGTACCGAAGCCAGGCGCCGAAAAGCGCTGGCGAGCTGTTGAGGACTGTGAGCGGCGTGTCTTGCCTGCGCGCTGTGTTGTCCCAGCCCGGCATGGCACCGCGGTAGAGGGTGTACTGCGGCGCCTCACGCGCGGCGCTCTGGGCAATTACACTGCGATAATCGACGAACCTCCCCTGAAAGTTCGGGTTGGTCACGGCTGGTGGCTGGGCCGGCGAGTTTTCTGCGCCATTAAATTTGTGAGGCGGAAACTCGATGAGCGCATCGGCGCCTACTTCTCGAGGGTCTGCGATGTCGTAGAAGTCAACGACTGCGATGTGAAGCCCAGGGAACCCCAGCCGCGAGGCGGCATCGCGCCACTTCTGCATGGAGGCCTTCGGGTTCGGCAGCTCCTTGATGCGGTAGACAACGAAGAGCGGCTTCTCGCTGATCTTAATGTAGCGCGCATCTCGGAAGAGCGGAGCAAGCGACTGAATAAGTCGCTCTTCGTCGTTCTCCTCGTAGCGCTGCTCAAGCAGCACGCTCTTTTCGTCCCCTTGCCAGGTTCGGGTCCAGTTTTCGTTGGCCCAGCAGACACAGAACGGGAAGGAGATGTCGGAAGCCACGAAGTTGTTAACTGGAGTCTCAAGGATCCGGCGGCCGCTGAACCAGTAGTGGTAGAAGCAGAAGCCACTCAGGCCGGCCAGGCGGGCGAGCTCGACCTGCTCCCGCAGCACCTCGGTGGAGCTGAGGTCGTAGAATCCAAGCTCTCGTGGAATGTGAGGCTGGTGGTGCCCCTCGAAGTTGGGCTTGGCCTTGGCGACGTTGGTCCATTCGGTGAAGCCTGGCCCCCACCACTCAGAGTTCTCTGGGATGCGGTGAAACTGCGGCAGATAGAACGCGATCAGCTTGGCGTTGTCCTTCGGCACAGCGACCACCGTCTCGGCGCCTGAGGACCGACCGGAGAGTGCTTTGTGGGCGAAGGAGTTGTCCTGCATACCGGCACGCGCCTGAGCATAAACCGAGAGGCTCGCGACGCAGGTGCTGGCTGCCACGAACGACCTCCGGGACTCTTGCATCCTAGCGGAGCGGCGAGCCCAAAAGCAACGTGAGTTGGCCTAACAGGCTGGCGCAGTTGCCATCTTGGACAAACTTCCTCGCGCTCGTGCCATCCGAGGCTTAGCCGAACGGGGCACCGGGCGGCTAGGTAGCCAACAGCCTAAGCTGGCGAGAGATGACGGGCAGCACGGCTACCTGGAACGGACGCTTGTGGCGAGCCGCCTCTTCCACATCCGCCATCGTCGTGCGAATCGAGTCCAGGCCGGCAGATGCCCTGAGAATTCCTGCTACGTCGTCAGCACTTGCGGCTCCTTTGCTGAGCACCTTGCCGGTGAGCAGCGAGAGGTTCCGCCGGATCTCCTGGTATGAGCCTGCCACGAGCTCAGTCTCCCACTTATTTGAGGACTCAAGGATGTGCTCGTACTTGAAGAGGGTGTTGATGCCCAGCTCTTCTAGGATCCGTGAGTACACGGATGCCACGACTGTTGCGTCTTTGGCGAACTCTCGAGACGACCACAAGATCTCAAGCACTGGCAGCACGCGCCTCAGCAAGCTCATGCGGACCGCATCCTGGCTTGAGGCTCCCAGGCTCTTGTAGCGCTCTTTTCGCCGCTCGAAGCGCGCAAGCTCTTGGCCGGCGAAGACAAGCTCTGCGTTCTCGGCAAGCGTCTGGAATGTCGGCGCATAGAGGTCTGCCATCTCAAGCAGCGACATCTGGGCGCCGTGGGTGTGCAGGAGCCATGCGCTTGCCTCGCGCAGCGCAGAACCCAGCTCAAGCCAGAGTTCGGTGAAGGCGGCCGACGATGACGGAGCATCGAGGCTTCGCAGCCGCTCCCGGAGCTGCTTGGAGCCCAGAATCAGGTCCGCTGCCAAGATGCACTTCATTGTTGCAGGCACCGGTGTTCCGCTGCTTGAAGAGAGATTGTGGACGAACGGAATGCCGATGACGGGGAGCAGCTCGTTAATCACGCAGCTTGCGATGATGTCATTGCGGAGAGGGTGCTCAAGGATCGGGGTGCGGAACTTCTCCTGCACCTTGGCTGGGAAGTACCCGAGCAGGAACGGCTCGAGAGCCTTGTCTGAGCAGAGCCGAGACGCCCGGATCTCTTCCTTTACCCACATCTTAGTGGCAGCGCTGCACACAGCAAGCTCGGGCCTGGTCAGCCCCGCAAGCGATTCCGCCCTGTCGTCAAGCTCCTGCTCGTCGGGGAGAGAGTCTCTGACTCGGTCGAGGAAGCCGAGCCGATTCATGTCCCGCAAAAGGTAGCGGTACTGCTCAAGCGTCCGGGCGGACCGCCCAGCGGACACCGAGAGCAGTAGAGACTGATCGCGGTTCTGCTGCAAGACCGACCCCACAACATCTGCCGCAATCTCCTTCAGGAGCACATTCCGCGACTCCAGAGGAAGAGAGCCAGATGCAACCAACGGCGCGAACAGGAGCTTCAGATTGACCTCGTGGTCAGAAAGATCGACGCCGCCTGAGTTGTCGATTGCGTCAGTGTTTATCCTTCCGCCCCGTAGCGAGTACTCGATACGCGCCTCCTGCGTGAAGCCAAGGTTTCCGCCTTCCCCAACAACGCGAGCCCGAAGCTCATCGGCATTGACGCGAACCCCATCGTTAGTGCCATCATTCACATCGGCGTGTGTCTCGGTGTGGGCTTTGACGTACGTCCCAATTCCGCCGTTCCACAGCAGGTCAACTGGGGCCTTGAGAATGTGCGAGACGACCGACTCCCCCGACATCACGGCGGGAGCGTCCTCGGGGATCGCTAGAGCGGCACGAGCCTCCGGAGAAAGAGCGAGCTCCTTGTCGAAGCGATTGAAGACGCCGCCTCCCGCCGAGATCACAGAGGCGTTGTAGTCAGACCACTGTGAGCGCGGAACTCCGAAGAGACGAACTCTCTCGTCGAAGCTCTTCACGAGGTCGGGGTTTGGATCGATGAAGATATGCTTGTGATTGAATGCGGCAAGGAGCTTCATGTTGCGGCTGAGCATCAAGGCGTTGCCAAATACGTCGCCCGACATATCCCCGATTCCAACCACCGAGAAGGGCGCGGCGATGTAGTCGATGCCGAGATCCTTGAAGTGTCGCTGCACGCACTCCCAGCCGCCCTTGGCAGTAATGCCGTACTTTTTGTGGTCGTATCCAGCAGAGCCGCCGGAGGCGAAGGCGTCCCCGAGCCAGAAGTTAAACTGCTCTTTCGCGATGCTGTTGGCGATATCGCTGAAGGTGGCGGTTCCTTTGTCTGCTGCCACGACGAAGTACGGATCTGGCTCGTCGTAGACGATCAGCCCCGCAGGATGCTTGACGGCTGCTCCTTCTTTGTTGTCCGCGAGGGTAAGCAGCGCCGTGATGTACTCTCGGTAGCCCGATTCCACTGCTTTCGGCAGCGCGTCTGCATCCTTCGGCGGGCTCTTGAGCACGAAGCCGCCCTTTGCGCCGCTCGGCACGATGATCACGTTTTTGACCCGCTGCGTCTTCATGAGACCGAGCACTTCGGCCCGGAAATCTTCTGGCCGCTCGCTCCAGCGGATGCCGCCGCGCGCGACTCGTGCGCTGCGCAGGTGAGTGCCCTCGATACTGGGGGAGAAGACGAAGATCTCGAAGAGGGGGCGCGGGTGAGGCATCACCTCGATCTCGCGCGGGGTGAGTTTTAGGGCCGTGGTCCCGGTGTTTGAGTAGAAATTCGTGCGCACGGTGCTCTTCACCAGAGACACTAGGGCGCGCAGGACGCGGTCGTGGGTGATATCCACAACGAAGCGCAGAGCGTCGACTAGGATCGCCCCCTCTTCGGAAGCCCGCTGGATGCGCTCATCGTGTGACAGCTTGAGCGACGGGTCGAACTTCCACTCGAACATTCTCACCAGCTGGAGGGAGACATTCGGTGATTGAGCGAGCGCCTTCCACATCGTTCTCTTGGTGGAGATCTTCTGCACCTGCCAAAGCAACGCGCAGTAGCAGCGCAGCAAGTTAATCTGGGCGATCGTGATCGGTATCCGGCGCAGGAGGACGTTGAGCACGTCGTTTGCGGCCCTTCCAGCAAGAATCTCAGTGAGCCCGGGGCTTACCGCAGTGTTGAAATGCTCGGGGCTCAG
The DNA here is from genome assembly GCA_964413875.1 of uncultured Bdellovibrionales bacterium. Taxonomy (GTDB): domain Bacteria; phylum Bdellovibrionota_C; class UBA2361; order UBA2361; family OMII01; genus OMII01. Next base: position 82,941 of record CAYPUA010000002.1, on the reverse strand, counting down.
CGGCAGCCCGTCGTAGGCTCTGGCGATGAGCTTTAGGATGTGGATCCTGCCTGATGCGGGAGCACACGAGTGGGAGTGGGCCCGAACGACCTCGATGCCGATGTTTTCGAGGACGGCGATGGCCGAGCTGATTGAGACTTCAGACCCGCGAGAGAAGATAGAGACGACCGGACGCGCGTTCGGAGCGTGCCCAAGGTACAATGCGCAAGCGATTCGTTTAGGTGCGGCGAGGCCGGACATCTGCTGGATATCGAACAGCGCCTCCTCGGCCGAAGTGCCTGCTTGGTAATCTGCCGGGAAGGCAGAAGGGTCCCATACCGGCGCACCAGGCTCGTCGAGAAGCTGCTGCAGCCGCTCCTCCCAGGTAAGCGTCGCATGCGGAATTTGTGAAGAGAGCTCCTGCTCAGGGACAGCGCCGGAATGGCTTGGAGGAAGCGGGGTGCTGAAGTAGAGACGGTACTGACGGCGCTTTGATGAGTCGAGGTGAATCTCGCTTGAGCCTTGAGGTGCCTGAAAGGCAGATTCAATGATCCGTTGAAGCTCCTCTTGGGTTGCTGCCGAGAATCTCTCAGGCGGCAGCACAACCACCGTGAGAGCCCGGCGCTTAAGCTCATCGATACACGAAAGCGTGCGGGTCGCTTCATGGCTAAACACGCCGAGCGCCAGGCGAGTGATAAGCCGCAGACGGTCCGATGAGCCTGCGAGCGCCTCGTCAGTGGGCATGTTGTCAACAACTTCGAGCATGTACTTGTAGTCGTGCGAGTTCGGGGCTGCTCCCTCCTGGGCCAAGAAGGCAGCAACTTTGTGGCGCAGGATCGGGATGTCTTGCGCTTCGTGGGTCCACGCTTTGGACGTCAGGTATCCGACGAGTGACAGAGCCTGTCCGTTCGCTCTTGGAAGGGCGATAACGATATTGAGCAGCGTAGCTGGCCGGTGCACGGCAGAGCTGAGCCTGAGCTTGCGAATTGATAACCCCAGATTGTTTGCGCGAAGCGCTTTGAGGTCTTCGAGGGTTTCCGAGCGAAGTTGCTCTGAAAATCTCCCGGCGACACGCCAGGCGCCGAAACTCTCCGCCGGAATCAGGTTGGCTGATTCATCCCACTGCGCGGTGCCGATAAAAAAGAAGCTGCCATCAGCCAGCCAGGACAAGAAAGCGTGAGCCTCGATCGACGTCGTCTCTCCGAAAGGAGTCGCCACGCTTTCAGCGTCAAGCAGCGATGCTGCCCGCACGGCATTCGTTGTCATCGCCTCAAAATCAAAGACAACTTGCTTTAGGAGCTGAAGAGTTTCTTGCAGTCGAGGCAGCAGGCGTGATGCATCGAGATCTGCTGCATCTGCCAACTCGACGTACGAGAGCGCGATGGGCTTCCCATCACAGCGCACCACCGGGTGAAAGAAGGCAACCACTCGCGCACCAGCATCTGAGAGCCTCTCTGCTATGGAGCTAATGATAAACGGGTGGTCATCGAGGGCGAGGAAGAGCCGGGCTACGGCTCCGTCCTGCTCGATGCTCAACGCGATACGATCGGGAGCTGACGCCAGCGAATCGAGTGCCCGGAAACACGACCCAGCTAAGGCTGCGACTTCAGCCACCGTGCGGTGCCTAATCATCTCTGGTGTTGCGCGCGAGAAGAGCTGGTTCAGGAAGGCGCCTAGCCTCGACTCATCGTTCGAAGCTCCAGCGAAAGTCAGTCTTTTGAGCAGCTGGAGCTGCGCTGGAGCGACCAGCTCTAAAACCTGCTTAACGAAAACCGGAGGAAATGCTTGTGGTGGGGATTCAGTCATTCAGCGGGTCCTTGAATGGAGGAAACGGCTTTCTGGCGAAAGTTCGAGAGCTTTAGAAGCTATGAGTCCCGATGAAAGTGGGACGCCCGGACTACCCCAAGCGACTCTGCGGTACAGTAACAAGTACAGCTTCTGAGTATACCCTCGATAAGGGTTCAGCAGCACCGAGGATAACGGTCTATGCAGGGAAGCTAACTCGCATGCCAATAATTCTAATATCTTGAAAATAAACAACTATTTTTAGGCAGCCCCCTTAACTAGCAAACGTCGTTACACAAAATAGCGTGGAAGCGTTCAGGGGCGGGCAGACGAGCCGATAATTCCACTAAGAGGGTGGGACGAGAGCGTTCAAAGCAGTGAGGTTGAACCATGAGTGGCTTCCGCTTGAAATCATCAAAAAAGGCACCCGCGGATTCGCCGTACCGGCGACTCATTGCGGCGGTGGTGCCGGGCAGCGAGAGCTGCTGTCCCAACAAGCCGCTGAGTCTGGGCCAGTTCGGAACCATCGGTTGCTCAAGCGTCCAGCACAGCCTCGTGCTGTCCGGGCTTGAAGAGGCTGTTTCAGCCGCCCGCGAGACCTCCGAGGTGATTAAACACGCATGGGGTGCTCGAACGGATGTGCAAAGGGCCAACATCGAGGCCTCAGCCCCAGCAGTTCGACAGGTCCAACAGGCTTGGCTGCTCGCCGAATCTCTCCATGAATACAGCCTTAGAAGGTTGGTCGAGGCTGAATATGCGCAGTTATCGCGCCTCCGAGGGGACGAGGTCCGGCGTCTGCTGGACTAATGTTGCGAGTCGGCGGCAGCTAATTTACCGGTTCAAATGCGGGATGTTTGGGCTCTGGACGGAGTCGGTTTGGGAGCCGAGACCGGAGCCGGTACCGGTGCCGGCTCCGGAGCTGCTGCCGGAGCTGGGAAATTGAATCAGTGCAGGGTACTTAGGTGTGGAACCTACGGGGTCTTTGCCAGTGCTGTCAGACCCGCTCGATGTTTGTACTACCCATCGCAATGTGGTATCTCCCGCCTCTACGGTTACGGGGTTTTAGGCACTGTCGAGGTCACTCGACAACTTTAGGGCATCACTCAGTCAGCTTCGCTGTCACGGTCTGAGCTTTCCCTGAGCGTCGCTGCTTCGCTTGGACCCGGAAGGTCCCGTCGTCTTTTAAATAGAGCAATCCTCGCTATGGTCGCATTTCGTTACAAGCATGTTTGCCTTGAGTCGTGGTCGACTCTCACCCCGCCGCAGATCCTTACCTCAGACGAGATCGAAGACAGGATCGCCCACGTCTACAAAGACCTCGGTCTCCCGTTCGGCACTCTTGAGCGCCTTACAGGGATTAGCGGCCGCCACCTCTGGGACCTTTCTGAGCGCCCCAGCGAGCTCGGCACAACTGTTGTGCGCGAAGCGATCGAGCGCTCCGGCATCAGCCAAAGCGAGATTCGAGCACTGTTTAGCTGCTCGGTGACGCGCGACTACTTTGAGCCAGCGACTGGCTGCCTCATCCACCGGAACTTGGGCCTCGATGAAAACGGCATAGCGCTCGACGTCAGTAACGCTTGCCTAGGCTTCATGGACGGAATCTTCTTCCTGTCGAACCTGATTGAGAGCGGCATGGTCAAAGCGGGTGTCGTTGTGTCTGCCGAGCACACTCGTTGCATGATCGACAACACCTTCACCAACGTGCTTGAGGGCAGGCAGCTCACTCGCGACAAGCTGCTCAGGCTCCTTCCGACTTTCACAATCGGTTCGGGTGCGGTGGCGTACGTTCTCTGCCACGAGAGCATTTCGAAGACAAAGCACAAGATCCTGGGCGGCGCTACGCGATCTGCGACGCAGCACTGCGACCTCTGCACAGGCAACGTCGATTACCACCTTGTTGATAGCCCGCCTCTTGGTCCGGTCATGGAGACCGAGTCCTCAAAGCTGCTCGCTGCCGCGGCTCTGCTCGGCGGACGAACATGGAGCGATGCATCCGAGACGATCGGCTGGAGCCGCGACGACATAGACCACGTATTCTGTCACCAGGTTGGACGACAGGTTAACGAGGCCTTCTACGCGACGATGGGGCTCGACCACACCAAGGAGTTCACCATCTATCAGACACGCGGCAACCTGGTTTCCGCCGCGCTTCCCACCGCGTTCGTCGCGGGCATGGAGCCGCGAGGAATCAAGAAGGGCGACAAGATCATGCTCACCGGCTTCGGCTCGGGCTTGAACTCGCTCTTCCTTGGCATTGAGTGGTAGTAGGACGAGGTTCGTCGGTGTCCGACCAGGTGCTTCCATTCCAGTCCCGTTTCGTGACCGTAGCGGGCCACAAGATGCACTACATCGACGAAGGAAGCGGTCCCGTCGTCTTGATGTTTCACGGCAATCCGACTTGGTCCTTCTTCTACCGAAACGTAATCCGGGAACTAAAAGGATCGTTTCGCTGCATCGCCCCCGACTTCCTGGGATGCGGCCTCTCCGATCGAACACCGGGGACGCGCTACCGCGCGATTGACCGGATTAACCAGCTCCAAGAGTTCGTCGAAAAGCTCGGCCTTACCAATTTCTCGGTCATCATGCATGACTGGGGCGGCCCGCTCGGAACGGGCTTCATGCTCCGCACGCTCGATTCAGTCGAGAAGATCGTGTACCTCAACACGACACTCACCGAGACTGAGAGCCTCCCGCCAATTATCAAGCTCGCTGCGATGCCGGTTATCGGCAAGCTGCTGACCCGCCACACACCCACTTTTGTGCGGCTTACTACTTCGATGGGCGCAACGAAGCGCCTGACCCCAGATATTGTTGCTGGGTACCGCCTGCCGTACACTACTCGACAGCGGCGCGACGCAATTTGGGACTTCGTCGCAGACATTCCATTTGACGCTGACCATCCGACGTACACGCAGATGGTTGATATCGCCGCGGGGCTTCCGAAGGTAGCCCAGAAGCCGGTTAAAATCATTTGGGGATTGCAGGACCCTTGCTTCCACCGAGAGATGCTCAGCAAGGTTGCTGCGCACTTTCCGAAGGCGGAGATCCTTGAGATTCCGGATGCTTCACACCTCGTGCTCGACGACGCTCCACAGATTGCAATACCGGCGATTAAGGAGTTTCTTTCGCGCCCAGCTAGCGCAGACACGCAGGTGCCGACTGCGAGCGGCACCGTCCAGGATCGCGAGGCAGGGAGCATCCATGCTGTGTACGACCGGGTGGTAAAGATAGCGGAAGCTATGCCCGCAGCCACAGCAGTTGTTTCGCCTCGCTGGGTGCGCGACCCGATTAACGGCAGCGCCCTGCACTACGCACACACTACCTATGGCGAGCTCGTGAAGCTCATAAACCAGTACCAACGTGGACTCTCCGAGCTTGGGCTTGCTCCGGGTGACCGAGTGCTGATGCTGGTCTCGCCAGGGGCGGATTTCCTTGCCCTGAGCCTTGCTGTGGCCGGCCGCGGAGCGACGCCCGTGTTCGTTGACCCGGGGATCGGGCTCAAGCGCCTCTCCCGCTGCATTCAGGATGCCGAGCCAGCAGCGTTCATCGGCTCACCACGAGCACACCTGCTGCGCTTCCTGCGTCGATCACTCTTCCACCGCATTAAGTTTCATGTCACCGCTGCCGAGTGGTCTTTCTCGACGCGGGGACACTCGCTGGGGTACTTCAAGCGCTTCGCGAACGCGCCGATAGCGCCAGTGCCGCTGCCGGTCCTGCGTGATGACGGCTCGTTGCGGGCGCGCGACGCAGCGTTAATAGCGTTCACTTCAGGTGCAACCGGAACTCCGAAGGGGGTAGTCATCACGAACGCCATGCTTGAGCAGCAGCTGCGCACGATTCGCGACGTGCTCGGCCAGGAGCCTTGCACGAAAGACCTGACTCTTCTCCCTATCTTCTCGCTCTTCAACGTTGGGCTCGGTGTGGCGAGCGTCTTCCCGAGCATGCCTGCTGGGAAGCCCTTGGCGCTCGATGCCGCACAAGCAGTAAAGCTTGTGACGGATCTGGGCATTGAGTCCTCGTTTGGCTCTCCCACGCTCTGGAACAAGATCGCCGAGTACACGTTGCGCTCTGGAGCAACGCTTCCATCGATTCGGCGGGTATTCATGGCGGGAGCTGCAGTGCCGAAGGCGACGATCGAGCTCGTTAAGCGCGTCGTTCCAAATGGCGAAGTAGCTACCCCGTACGGCGCCACAGAGTGCTTGCCGGTAACGTTTGTCACAGGCGAGGAACTTCTCTCGGGTAGCTGGTCGCGTGCGAGGACGGGAGAGCAGGGGACCCCGGTCGGCCGGCCTGTGCCTGGGGTAGAGGTCCGGATTATTGAGTCAAGCAATGACCCATTACGGGATATCTCTCAAGCGAAGCAGCTTGGTGCTGGAGAGATTGGCGAGGTAATCGTGCGCGGCGCGGTTGTAAGCCCTGAGTACCTGCACCGGCCAGACGCGAACAAGTCCGGCAAAATCCTCGACGGCATGGGTTTCTGGCATCGCGTTGGCGACCTTGGCTACGTGGACGAGCAGGGCAATCTTTACTACTGCGGCCGAAAGGGACACTCGGTGTACGTAAATGATCGGGCGTACCACAGCGTGCCGCTGGAAGAGATCTTTAACGAGCTGCCGAAAGTGAGGCGCTCTGCCTTGGTAGGGATTCGCAGCGGTCGAGAGCCGGCGATTGTGGTGGAGCCCCTGCCGCAGTTCTGGCCGGATACGCCGCAGAAACAGGAAGCGTTCGTTTCTGAGCTCAAGGCTGCGGCGGCGCAGACTCCTCTTGCCAGCGGAATAGAGACGTTCCTCTTCCACCGATCCTTTCCAGTTGATGCCCGGCACAACGCAAAGATATTCCGTGACCAGCTCGCAGACTGGGCGGACAAGATCCTCTCAGGACGGCAGGCGGCCTAGCCACATGGGTAGCCGCTACGCAGTCATCGGAGGCGGGGGGTTTGTCGGCAAGGCTGTGGCAAAAGCCTTGCTCGCCAATGGCTGCAAGGTGGTGAGCATTTCGCGCGGTTCCTATCCGGAGCTTGAGGCTCTCGGAGTTGAGTGTGTTAAAGCCGACATCGGCGAGGGGTGCGAGAGTTGGTGGCAGGCCCTCAAGGGCTGCGATGGCGTGTTTCATACCGCGGCAAAGGTTGACATGTGGGGAGGGTACGACGGCTTCTTTAAAGCCAACGTGCTGGGCACTCGCAACGTGGTCGAGGCTTGCAAGCGAGCGGGCGTTGCTCGGCTTGTTTTCACGAGCTCTCCGAGCGTTGTGCATGATGGCAACGACCTGTGTGGCGTAGATGAGTCATACCCCTACCCAGAGCACTTCGACGCATTCTACCCGATGACCAAGGCGCAGGCTGAGCAGGAGGTGCTCCGAGCAGACGTTGCGGGGGGCCTCCGTACGGTGGCGCTGCGGCCCCACCTGATCTGGGGCCCTGGGGACACGCACCTTGTTCCGACCATCCTCGAGCGTGCGCGCGCAGGCCGTCTGCGCCGAATCGGGCGGGGCGAAAATGTAGTCGACGTTACTCACATTGATGACTGTGTTCAGGCCCATCTGTGTGCCATGCGCACGCTGGAAAGCTCGCCAGACAGGGCAGGGGGAAAGGCGTACTTCATAAGCCAGGGCGATCCAGTGAACATGTGGCGGTGGATAAACCAGATCCTTGAAGCCAACGGTCTCGGCCCCGTTGCGAAGTCACTGCCAACGCGGGTTGCAATGGCGGCAGCGGTTGTTATGGAGGGGATTTCGCGAGTGCTCCGAGCCGTTGGTATTGAGGCTAAGCCGCTGTTGACCAGGTTTCTCGTGTCTGAGATGGCGACGAGCCACTACTTCTCAATAGAAAATGCCAAGTCCGACTTGGGATACCTGCCCGCGCGAACGGTTGCGGAAGCATTGAAGTGCACATTTGCGAAAGCCGCGTAGGGTATCCGCTCAAGCGTTGTGCGTGGTTGCTCGCTAACTGTTTGCCGATATCCCAGAAAACAAAATCCAAGTTTTTCGTAGCATCGTCCCTACGGTCTGAAATTACTCCCGAAAACCTGCGTCGGTGTGCGCTGCTGCGCTGTGCGGCTGGTCGAGCCGGCAAAATTTTCCTTTATCAGTCGGAGAGAGCGGGAGCAGAATTCTTCCATGGCAATAAGGATGGTTCTCTCGCGCATAGCCCCTGCGTGGGGTTCGATGTGCTCAGTACTGAGCACTTTCGCACTTCTGTGTGCAACACTCGGAGCGTTCGCTCCTTCTCAGTCGTTCGCTTCTCCCGCCAAAAAAGTGCGGCGAGGCGAAGAGATCGTGGTCTCGTTTAAGCCTCCGGTGAAGGGCGCCTCCGCGCGCAGCACCCGGCAGGTGCAGAATCTCGCGATCCCCGGCTCAATGCGGCTTAAGCAAGTGAGCAGCCAAGGCTCGATCGGAGTCTTGTCTGCGTCGGTTTCGGCCTCGGTGCAGGACGGCGCCGAAGTCGACATCAGCGACGCCGATGTGGCTCGGTTGTGTGACTCGATCGTTGCGAAGAACAGGAATGTGCCGGTGATATGTGAGGCTAACACGCTCTTCTCAGCGAGTGCGGTCCCGAACGATCCGAGCTACAACGTCTTGTACGGCATGACGAAGATTCAGGCGCCGGCAGCGTGGGACATCTCTACTGGCTCGAAGTCTGTGGTGGTCGCCGTAATCGACACCGGGGTGCAGTATACCCATCCCGACCTGTCAGCGAACATCGCGGTCAATTCTGGAGAGACCCCAAACAACGGCGTCGACGATGATCGCAACGGGTACACCGACGACTACTACGGATACGACTTCATCAACAACGACGGGAATCCGATGGATGACCACTACCACGGCACGCACTGTGCCGGGACGGTGGGGGCCAAAGGCAACAACGGCGTTGGAGTTGCAGGAGTAGCTTGGAACGTCTCTATCTTGCCGGTTAAGGTGCTAGATGGATACGGCTCTGGGACACTGGCTTCGGTGGCAGCAGGAATCAACTATGCCACCGCCCGGGGCGCGAAGATCTTGAGCATGTCGCTCGGAGGAGGGTCAAGCTCTACAACTCTCGAGAATGCAATCTCTGCAGCTCGGCAAAGTGGGGTAATGATTGTGGCAGCCGCTGGCAATTCAGGGCTCAACACCGACTACTACCCATCGTACCCGGCAAGCTCGCCGCAGGACAACGTGGTGGCAGTAGCTGCGACTGACTCGTCAGACACTAAAGCTTCGTGGTCAAACTACGGGCCGGCGAGTGTGGATGTGGCAGCTCCGGGTGTTAGCATCTACAGCACGCTGCTTGGGAACTCGTACGACTACCTGAGCGGCACTTCGATGGCGACGCCTCATGTAGCTGGTATGGTCGCGGTGCTGCGGTCTGTTAACTCAAATCTTTCTTACCTGCAGCTCAAGAACATCCTGATCCAAACATCGGATCCGGTCTCATCGCTGAGCGGCAAGATCGTCTCAAATGGCCGAGTAAACCTCTACAAAGCGGCGCTGGCGGCCCAGAATGGAGCGACTCCGTCGCCCACTCCGACTCCTACGCCGACACCTACTCCGCCCGTGGATCCGACCGGAACTCCAGACCCGACACCAACGGAGCCACCGGCTGATGAGCCAACACGAGAGATCTCAATTCGGGTTGAGCGCATGCGGCGTAACGTCTACGTGTTCGGCGAAGTCACGGACTTCGAGCAAGACACCGGCGTGCGAAGCGTGCGGGTTACGCTCGTGTGCAACTCGAGGGTGGTCGGAACGCGAACTACAGACGAGGATGGCTACTACGAGTTTGTGATGCGCCGGCCGACGACGAAGATCACCTGCTACGTCGAGGATGACTCAGAGAACCGTTCGCGGCGGCTACGCTTCCGCTAAGGGTGACGCTGGTGGCGAAGGCTTTCGTGAGGCGATTACTCACGCAGGCCTCCGCCACCGGAATCCCAGGTGAAGACCTTGCCGGATCCCTTCGGGTGTGAGGCGGTCCCAGTAAAGCCGGTGGCTGTCGCTGTTATGCTGAGCTGAACGCCATCGGACAGCTTCTGGATCCCCGGCAGTTGAGAGCACGATGCCCCACTGCAGCTAAGGTACTCCTCTTTCGCCAGAAAGTAGGCCTCCTCGGCCATGGCTACAGATCGCAAGTCGACCTCCGCACGCGCATCAAAGGCGTTGGCTCGGTACGCTGCATAGCGCGGAAGCGCAATTGCAACTAGTGCGCTTACAATGCCCATGACGACGAGCAGCTCAATGAGTGTGAACCCTTGTTGTAAGTCTCCACGTTTCGTAGCCACAGCTCCTCCGATTAAGATCGTTTTCCGATCTGTTCGCAGGGGTGGAGTTGAAAGTTTCGTAGTCGAGGGGCGACGACGGTAAAATTGATGCCGGCAATACGAGATGCTAGAACGACGCAATAATACTCGACGGCGTAGGTGTTACTGCACCTGGGGTAAGTGCAAGTTTCGCCATCTCAGCTTTTCGTTCGCGCTCCTTCTCTTGCCGCCAAGCTCGGAGAGCCTGCACGCACTGAGGGGTTTGGAAGCCTTGACCGAAGCACGATGTGCCGGGAAATAGCGGCAGGAAGCCCTTTATCTGGTCAAGTGTCCTAAAGCAGGTCGGTAGCACAATGCGGCTTCGCTGAAGATTCCTAAATTCGATCGTTACTTCCTTTTCGCTGGGATCGTCGATAACAGCGAGGAGTTGAATTAGTTCATTTTTCCCGCGCGTATCTCCTTTATATTTCGACAGCTCGTCCTCGGTGGCTTCTCTCATCTGCCGTTGGTAGTCAGCGCGCATTTCAGGAGGGACTTGTAGCAGCTTCCGTCGAGCTTCAGCGATACGCGATGGCTCAGAGGGCTTCTGGTCCGGGGTCTCAACACGTCGAAGCCTCAGCGAAGAGACGCGGCACGCTGTCGCGAGGAGCTGATCGTAGATGCCAACAGCATCCTTAACTAACTTCGCTTTCTCGTCATCTGTTTTGGCCTGACGATACTTGCTGTTGATGTTTGAGAGCATCCCTTGTTGAACCTTAATCCGCTCAGTTTCCGCGGCGGACAAGCCCACTTTCAGGCTTGGGTCAGGGAGGTCATTGAGAAGTGATTCGCTCTCGTAAAACTCTACGACCTGCTGAGTTTTGTAGCCGTTGATACACGAGGGAGCGTCTATACCATCACGGAGGCAGAGAGCTGCAGGGTTGTCTGGATTAACTTTGAGCAGTTGCTCCATCCTCGCGACGCAGGTTGGGTCAGTCGGTGGACCACTGTATTTCAGTGTCTTGCTCAATCCAACGAAGCACTTGGCATTGATGTACTCTTCCAAGCCAGAGATGAGAGCATTTAGATTTCGCTCGGACTGAACGAGCTTCAGTCGGGCTTCAGCCATCTGGATCTTGATTTCAGTTAGGTCCGCGATGGGGGTAGCTTGAGCGGTTGCGGCAGGAGTGTCGCCGCTGGAAGTCTGGGGCGTAGCATTAGCCACGCCGGACGAGCACAGTGCGAGGACAAGGGAAGTGATAAGACGGCAGCGACGTAGGTACATACCCTATGCAATGGTATGGGCGGTTTTCGGTAAGAAGTGCGGCTGTTTGTAGCAGCTGTAAGGGGCTGTAATCAGGGCCCCCACAACCGCCTAAGCCCTAAGGAGTATTGTGCCCCAAAGGGGTTCGGAGCGCATCACTATTTAGTTGGGAGCCCTCCTCCGTCGCTACTCATCAAGTAGCTTGGGGTAGTGCTGTACCTGCCTATCGCGCAGCGCGGGAAATGTTTCTCTCCACGCTGTTACGGCTCCGGCGTCTACATCGGCCGTCACTGTGCCGGGAGAATCGGAAAGAGCAACGATCTGTCGGCCGTCCGGCGCGAAGAGCGTTGAGTCGCCCGAGTACGAAAGCCCTCCTCCCTGACCGACTCGATTTACTCCAGCGACGTAGCACTGGGACTCAATCGCCCGAGCCCGTAACAGGGTAATCCAATGCTCTCGCCGACTTGCTGGCCAGTTCGCCATAACGATGAAGAGGTCAGTTTTTTTTGCCAACGAGAAGAACGGCAGTGGGAATCTGAGGTCGTAGCAGATGAAGAACGAACATCGAACGCCGAGGACACTTTGGGACACGAGCTCAGTTCCCGCGCTGTAGCGTGGCGTCTCGTCGCCAAAAGAGAACAGGTGCATTTTGCGGTACGACACGTGCGAGCCGTCAGGCCGAACGAGCATGGCCGTGTTGTAGAGCTTTCCATCTGCCGCCTCCTCGGGCACTGTTCCAACGCAGTGTACGCTTTTTTCGATGGCTAACTCCCTCAAGAAATCGGCGCCAGTAGCACCGAAGGCACGAGCCTGCTCACCCTCAGGCATCGAGAATCCACACGGAAACATCTCCGGAAAAACGAGTAGCTCCCCCCCTTGGTCAAGAGCTTGCTGAGCAAGGTGGTGAAAACTGCGTAGGCTCTCGGTTGGGTTGTTCCAGGCGATCTCGCCCTGAATAAGGCTTGTCTTCATGGGATATGGGCCGATTCTTGGGGGGCTCTTCGTTGCAGCTCGGAGCCCAAAACGCTAAACTATTGTGCTACAAAGCGTTGGAGGCAGCCAACAAAAAACGGCGGCAACGACGGGAATGCAGGAGCAAAAATGGACGTTCAGAAGCTGTTTGCGGATCGAATCGGGGGTGCTCAGTTTGGAAAGGTTCAGCAAACCTTTAAGTTCACGCTCATTAACAACGCAAAGCTCGACTTCATCGCAAAGAACCCAACAGTCAAAGTTATCGACATGGGGGTGGGGGAGCCTGAGGAGTTGCCGACTCCCTCGATCATTGAGTCGTTGTTCTCGGCCGCCCAGGTGAAAGAGAATCGGATATACCCGTGCAACGGCATCTTGGAATTTGCTCAAGCAGCGTCCCGCTACCTCAAGCGTGACTTCGACCTCACGGTCGACCCAAAAACAGAAGTGATGCATTGTGTTGGCACAAAAACCGCCCTCGCTCAAATTCCGCTCGCCTTTCTCAATCCAGGAGAAACGGCTATCGCAACGGTCCCTGGATATCCGGTGCTACCAAAAGCAGCCGAGTGGTTAGGGGCTCGATTAATCTCTTTGCCACTTGAAGCGCGACATTCCTTCTTGCCCGATCTTCAAGAGCTTGAGGCCACCATCAAGCGCGAGCGCCCAAAGATCCTATTACTCAATTATCCAAACAATCCGACTGGCGCAGTTGCAACACTCGAGTTCTTTACGCGAGTAGTTGAACTGGCGCACTCCTACTCCTTCTTGATCGTGCAAGATGCTGCCTATGCGGATTACGTTTTCAAGGGAGCGTTCGTTTCTCCGCTGCACGTTAACGGTGGGAAGGAAGTCACGCTTGAGCTTTACTCGTTATCGAAAAGCTACAACATGCAGGGGTATCGCCTGGGTTTTGTGGTGGGAAGTGCTCCCCTCGTTAAGGCGTTCTCCCTGGTTAAAGACAACACCGATAATGGGCAGTTCATTGCGATTCAGAGGGCAGGGATTCATGCTCTGGATGATTGCCACGGATTCTTACAGCAGAATCGCGAGAAGTACGAGCGCAGGCTTCGGCGCGTAGCTGAGATCTTGAACAGGGCGGGTATCGAGGCAGTTGAATCGCCCGGGACATTCTACCTGTACGTGAAAGTGCCATCAGAATTCCGCGGAGCAGAGATGAAAACAGCGCAGCAGATGGCGGACCTCCTAATCTCTCGTTACGGGCTGATAACAGTCCCGTGGGAAGAGGCTGGCCCATACCTACGGTTCTCGATGACCTTTGAGGTTGGAACACGCGATTTCGCCACAGAAAACGAGGTTTTTCAGGCTCTTGAGTCGCGTCTGGTGCGCGACCTCTTAGCTTGATCAGTGTGGGATGCTCTGATAGCGTGCCCAACTCAGTATGACGTTTTCTGTCCTTGTTTCTACATCGAGCTTCATCGACACCCCAGGTGCGCACGTTAAGAAGCTACTCGACTCTGGCTTTGAGGTGGTCAAGGCACGCGGTCCTCTCAATGAGGAGCAGCTTTTGTCTTACATCGGAGACGGAAATAGATTTGACGCTTTTCTGTGTGGTGAAGACGATTTCAACGCAAAGGTCCTACAGGCCGCTCGGCCAAGAGTTAAGGTCATCAGTAAGTACGGTGTGGGCCTCGACAAGATCGACCTGGCCGAGGCAGAAAAGCTTGGTATTAAGGTAACGAACACCCCAGGTGTGAATCACACCACGGTAACGGAACTCACCTTCGGCTTGCTTCTAAGTCTCACGCGTTCAATCCCGGAACAGAACGCGCTCGTGCACAGGTGTGAGTGGCGCCGACAGACCGGCCGGGAGCTCGCGGGGAAGACGCTCGGCATCCTCGGCTTTGGCCGAGTCGGGAAGGAAGTCGCTAAGCGAGCCATGGCGTTTGGCATGAACGTGAAAGTTTTCAATACGTCTTGGTCTGGCCAGCATACTGCGTACCTAGAGCACCTCACGAGGGTGTTCGGTGATTCGCTGTTCTCGGAGTATCCGCCTACGATATCGCGTGCTCCTCGTGATGAGGATCTGTTCCCTCAAGTCGACTTCCTCTCTGTGCACATGAGCCTGACGCGCGACAATCAGCACTTTATCAACCGCAGGCGGCTCAATATGTGCCGACGAGGTGTGTACATCGTTAACGTAAGCCGGGGTGCGCTGATTGATCAGCGCGCGATGGCAGACGCTGTGCGGAGTGGGCAGGTGGCAGGATATGGAGCCGATGTTCTCGACCCAGAGCCTGTGCAACCGGATAATCCGTTGGTTGGTCTGTCGAATGTCCACCTGACGCCACACGTAGGAAGCCGTACATACGAGAGCGTAGTTCGTCAGGGAAGTGCTGCGGTCAGTAACCTCGTTTCGGCGCTGCAGGGGGCCGGGCAGCCGCAGACAGCCGGTGGTATGAGCTAATCTGCTCGCTGCTCCGACATTGTTAAAACACTAAAGCCGTCTGAGCTTAGCCCGTCTCAGGCGGCCAAAGCCCGTTATGGTTGATGCATAGGAAGGAAAAACAATGCCCCCGAGCGCTGTGGATAGCGAAAACGACCTGACGATGAAGCCGTTGCCGCCCGTTCCACCAGTCCGATAAACCTTCAGGTTACCGACTCTAAAGACCCGCAGGTCGCATCTCGACTTCGCTCAGTAAATCGCGCCGTAACCGTGCCCGAAACATTGCCGAGAACACTCCGTGATTTTAGAGGAATTGGGGCATCCCTGAGACCGAGCCAGAATCGTGAAGGAGCCTCTTTTACGGCATGCTTCGATGCTAGGCGGCGACCAGCTCAAATTACGGCCGTGTTGCGGTCCAGTTACTGCCGGGGTATTTTCTCCGTCTTACATGCGATTCCTCTCGTTCCTCCCCAAATCGTACCTCAGCTGGTTCGTTGGTCACGCAGCGCGACTGCCACTTCCTCGGCCGCTGGCGCGATTCTCTATCTCG
Organism: uncultured Bdellovibrionales bacterium; assembly: GCA_964413875.1. Taxonomy (GTDB): domain Bacteria; phylum Bdellovibrionota_C; class UBA2361; order UBA2361; family OMII01; genus OMII01. The sequence continues at coordinate 67,774 of CAYPUA010000002.1, read as the reverse complement.
CTCTTTGCGCAGGCCTACTCGATTGATTCTACTCTTGCGACAAGGCCACTTGAGAGCTTTCGCTCCATCGGTGATTTCTTCACGCGCGACCTTAAGCCTGAATGTCGTCCGATAGGGGAGGGTGCGGTATCTCCGGTGGATGGTACCCTTCGCTCATGCCAAGAACTCACAGCCTCCGGGGAAGCCACGCAAGTAAAAGGAAAGACATTCTCCGTATCAGAGTTGCTCGCAGGCGATGAGGTGGTAGGGCGCTTTGAGCACGGACAGCTCTGGAACTTCTACCTATCTCCGCAGGATGCCCACCACATCCATTCGCCGGTCGATGGTCGAATCGTCCGGACGATACATATTCCCGGTAAGCTATGGCCGGTAAATGATTGGGCGCTCAACTCTATCGATCGGCTCTTCGCCGTCAATGAGCGCGTGGTGTCCATCATCGAGAGCAACCTGGGTACGGTTGCTGTGGTAATGGTCGGAGCTACTAATGTAGGGCGGATCAAGCTTACCTACAGCGATTTTGTGACAAACCGATTTCCTTGGGCCCATAAGGTTACTACAACGATTGAGCATGAAGCTCCTATCGTTGTTCATCGCGGCCAGAAGCTCGGCACCTTCATGATGGGATCGAGCGTACTGCTTGTTAGCGAGCGACAGCTCGCAGCATCGCCTGACACTACAACACCGATACGCGCCCAGTATGGTGTGCCCCTCGCCAAACTCGCTCGATAACACCAACGTGTTGGATGCCGCACCAACCGCGCTGTAATTGACTGCGCAGCTGCGGAAAACACATCTGAATCCTTCGGTCCCATTTTCAGTAGTCGATCCCGACACCTGCCTTCGAAATTGCGTTATGCTGCGGGCACTTTCTGACATTTTGGAACCTTTAAAACATGAAGAGGCTTGGATCTCTCTCCACAGTTGAACGCGAAATCCTCTACCTCACAGTCATGGACGCTACGGCTCCCGCGGTGAAGATAGCGAAAAAAGTCGGATGCAAGCCACACGCTGTGCAAGCGGCTTTGGCGAAATTCCAAGCGCGTGACATTATCTCGAGACGCGTTATGATCAACGTGTTTCGCTTGGGTTACTCGCTTCATTCGATCTACATCAGTCTATCGGTAGAGGGGCAGCGGCTTCGAGAGGAGATAGCCCAGCATCTGGCCACCTATTCGGCTACGAGCATGGTATTGGAGTTGAGCGGTGAATATGACTTCTTCGTATCTCTCGTGGCTCGAGATGCGCTAGAGCTTGCTCGTTTCAACTATGATCTCTCCGGCCGATTCAGTGGAGCCGTCCTGAAAAAAGATGTTGCGGTGGCTGTCAGTAACACTGAATTCGGTGAGAAGGTTCTTCTTCCCGGAGATGGTTTCTACGCAGAGTGTACATACTCAGCAGACCAAGAGAAGTACAGGGTCGATTCGGTTGATCGTCGACTTCTGTATTATATTAGCAGTGAGACGTTTTCGTCTTCAGCGCAAGTGGCGCGAGCGCTCGAAATTCCTCCATCGACCGTAGAGTACAGGCTCCGCAAGTTGCGGGAGCGAGGGGTTATTTGCGCTAACCTTAACGAGTTGCGAGGATCGGAGGTCGGTCTCTGTAACTACATCTTGCTTGTGGGTATGAAAGGGTTCCCAACAGAAACGCACGCCGAGTTCCGCGCGTTCTTGCGGAGAAATCCGGGTGTGACAAGCCTCTCCTTCGAGGTGGGCTACTGGGACTACCGGCTCGGTGTTTCAGTGCAAGCTGAGGCAGAGCTTGCGGCTCTTGTGTCTGATATGCGTCAGAACTTCGACGATCGTATCGCTACCGTGCTAAGCCTCCCTCTCTTTCGAGTTCGCAAGGTCAGAGACTATCCCTTCCCTGCGAACGACCTTGCGTAGCGCCCAGTATGGGCGGCATTTCTGCCGCTTTGCCCTCGCTTCATCGCCTGTCTTGCGTTAGTACTAGAGGCGCTGGAGGGGGCGGCTTGAGAACTACGCGTCGCTTCGTTAAGCCTCGATCGTAAGTGGAGTAGCGGAGATTCGATTCCAGTGGTTTGTGAGAGTGCGTAGAGGGATATGAAGCGACTACCGGTCGTTCAGCAGCGAATTCTGGCCGAGATCACCTGGGATGCGCGTGCCTCGGTCGAGGAGGTCGCACGTCGGCTCAATCTACGTGGGCACACCGTTCGCCACGCTATTCAGTCCCTGCAAAAATCGCTCTCTCTTTCGCCTCTGTGCTGGACTCATCCCTACCTACGAGGTCAAGCACCGTATCGCGTATACTTTTCCTTGAACCCAGCGAACTCAAAGCGGGTTAACGCGCTTCTGGCTCGACTTGCATCGCTCAGTCAGGTTTCTTGGATGGCGTCGCTCATTGGGCGATACCAGTTCGTCCTAGGGGTACGTGCGCAAGGGCTTTCGGGAGTCACCCATCTATTCGAGCAAATAGACAGAGAATTTGAAGGAGTAATCCTCGAGCGTCATATCTCCGCAATCCTTAAGCTATCCCAGTTTGTCCCATGGCTCGCGCATGTAGGCTCAGGTGGTCGGAAAGCGTGGCAGTACTCGGTGACGGAGACCCGAGCTAACATGGATGCAGTTGATGACGCGGTGCTTGCCGAGTTGCAGCGCCGGCCACTTGCCTCAATGAAGGACATTGGAAGGTCGTGTGGTCTGCCGCCGTCGACGGTTTCCTACAGGACAGAACGGATGCTCCAAAGTGGTGTCATCATCGGATTCGCATTTGGGTATGACGAGAGGACTCTTGGTAGAGAGGCTCTGGTGCTCTCAGTTTCTACCGGGGGGTTAGGAGGGCATTCTTTTTATGCCCTCTTCGAACTTGCTCGGCGACATCCACAGGTGAGCTGGATCGCTCAGACCCTCGGTGAATGGGATGTTGAGCTTGGAGTTGTCCTGGATGAGGTTCAAGATCTGGAGGAACTATTGCATGAGATACACTCGGTCGGTGGTGTCAATGTACAGGGAGTAAGTAGCCACGCCATTATTCGCACACTGAAAGACTAGCCACGCCTCCAATCTGCGAAAATGGGGCGCTTAGGAGCAATGCTTTGCGCCCCTGAATATATCAGGTCCGATTAACAGGTTTTGCCTGCGCTCGTTGTATGATAGAGCCTAAGAAATATGTTCCGAATGTGTGCGAGGGACACGGCGCGCCAGGTATGTTTAGAGCTTGCAAACGTACATTTGCTGAATTATCTGCAACAGTCGCAGGCCCCCTCTTGGCGGCGCTCATAGTAATTCTGGCTATCCAGCCCGCCCGGGGACTGGCCGAAGCAGCTCCCCCGAAAAAGCCCCAGGAAGTAGCGGTTGGAATGTACCTTAACAGGCTATCCAAAGTTTCTCACAAAGACGGCAGTTTCGATATTGATGCCTGGCTCTGGTTTCGATGGAAAGACGGGGAGATCGATCCAACAAAATCTTTCGACATTGTGAACGGTAAGATTGATCTGGTGACTCCGACTGGTGTGCTTGATGACGGAGGCTACAAGTACTCGTCCGTGCGTCTCCAGGGGACGGTGTTTCAGAACTTTGACGTCCACAGCTACCCACTAGATAACCACACGTTATCGGTGTTCGTTGAGGATACGACGAATCAGGCGCCGCTGCTGAAATACGTAGAGGATGAGCACAGTACAATCGATCCCCAGGTTAAGGTCGATGGATGGAAGGTTGTATTTTCCGGGACGAAGTCCGCCACTCATAGCTATCCGACTACCTACGGTTTCCGTTCGCTGGGTGAGGATAGCTCCAAGTTTTCTCGATTCACTTTTTCGCTGAATCTTACCCGCGAACACAATGTTCTCTCTCTTCTGAAACTTTTCTGGGTGTCTGTCTTGGCTCTGTTTTTAGCCATCGGTTCATGTTTTGTGCGCTCGAATGATCTCGATGCTCGGTTCGGATTGGGGCTCGGAGCGATCTTTGCAGCCTCGGCAAATACAATCGCCGTCAGCGAACAGCTTCCGAACACGCCATTTCTCACTGTAGCGGAGCAGATTAACATGCTCACGGTGCTTCTCATTTTTCTCGTTATCTTCGTCAGCATTCTCTCCCTGCGGTTGCGGTACGCGGGACGAGACGCAGCTGCTGAGCGACTCGACTTCAGGTGTGCCGGGGTGTTAGCGATCCTGTACCCGCTCACTCTCTTTGTCTTAATACAGATGAGGGGCTAGCCTCGCCTCTCTCGAAGCCTGAGGATCCCGGCATGGCCCCGGTCGAGCTGCCTGTTCTGGGTGAGTCTGCCGATTGGGACACAGTTCTACGACTAAACTCGGCTAGGAGTCAGAAGAGATCTGCAGGTCCAGTAAGCGTTGCCGGTCGAGAGGATCGCGGTGAAACATGGGTCATTGGGTCCCTTGCTGTCGCTATGACAGCGGCCGCGAGCTGCGAGCATAGCCGAGCGGGGGCAGTTTTTTATTGCCTTGCATTTTGTCTCATGTAGTGTGGTTTGCAGGTCGACGACGTAGCAGAGGGCCAGCGCTCAGATATGAAGATTGCTCTTTCTGAAAGGGAAAGCAGGATTCTGGTAGCATCGCAGCTTCGGGCTAATGCCTCGATAACGGAGCTGCAAGACGAGCTCGGTATCCCGGATTACGCGATCCGGCGAACGATACGCAGGCTCATCGACCAGGGAGTGCTTGCGCCCCGTACCCTGATCAACGTGCATCCACTTGGATTCGATAAGGCTGGAGTTTTCTTCTCGCTCGCTACCGGCGACCCGACCAAGCGACAGGTGGCCCTCGACTTCATCGGCTCTCTTGAGAGTGTGGTGTCCCTGTACGAGTTGTGTGGTGAGCACGAGTTCTTTGCCGTCTTAGCCACCCGCGGAGCGATGGCTCTTGCTGACACACTGAGTAATATTGCCGAGAATGTTGAGTCTTTCGAGCAGAATGCGATCTCGACACGCATCTCTCTCTCGCTGTACCAGCGAACGTATCTGTCCGCGCGGCAGCAGGAGCGGGCTTTTGTTCGCTACCACATGACGGGAGAGGGCGTGAGGGTTCTTCCCGACGATGTGGCTATCATAGGGGCTCTCGATGCGCATGGAGTTCTGAGTCCCGCGGGTGTAGCCCGACTTGTTAATCAACCCGTATCTTCGGTCGCGTACAGGGTGGCGCGACTTGAGCGGCACAAAGTCATCTGTGGGTACCTGTACCACGTTAGACCGGGTGCGTTAGGCCTATCTTCGCACCACATTCTCATAGCCTGTCGCAATTACGGGCGAAACATGCATGAGAAGTTACACGACTTCTGTATGCGGGAGCCAAACGTTGCGGTACTCGCCAAGTGCCTTGGTAGTTGGCAGTTTGAGATGAGAGTCGAAACGGGAGATACAAGCGAGCTGACCGCTCTCTGTAGCAGAATAAAGCGAGAGTTAGGTGCGGATCTAATCGAGCTTAAGTCTCACTCAATAGTGCGAGAGATGCGATACATGCGGAGTTCGTTTATCCGGCAAGCCATTGGAGCGCTTCCCGAAGACGGTACGGCCATGAAGGTCGCGCTGTAAGGGCAGTCGATTTGCTACTCCACGCGGGCAGCCGCGGGGCCGATAAAATAGTCGGCTTGTCCAGGATAGGCCGGGGGTCTTACCATGCGGGAGCGAGGTCTTATCGGAGTATCGATGAATACTGCTACACCGCCGGGAATACGGCTGGAGAGGAGAGGTAGGGGAGCGAACGCGGGAAGAGTTCAAACTGGCTCTTTTGCCGATGTTTTCTCTGACTGGCAGCCAGGAAGAGAGTCGTTTCTCTTTTTTGCGCCCCACGATGACGATGCTGCTATCAGTGTGGGGCTCCTGATATCGGAAGCCCGGCGCCAGAAGATTCCAGTTAGGATTGTTGTCGTCACGGATGGGCGGAATGGGTACGTGTCCCTCAAAGATCGACCGGGAATCGTCGAGCGCCGGGCAGAGGAAACGTACAGGTCCTACGCACTCCTGGGAGTCGATCGTGAAGAGATCGTATTCCTGAACTTCCCGGACGGAGGTCTGCAGAATTACTACGGTCGCCGAGTTGCCGAAGACGGCGAGCCCAGAGACGACCATGGGTTTACTGGGCTTGAGAACCACTTCGTCGGAGAGTTGCGGCGACGAGTGTCGGTTGGAGGGGCATTGGTTACTCCAACGCGCGTTTTCGTTCCAAGCGCCGCCGATTACCATCAGGACCATGTGGCCGTTGCTCGGGAGGTTCCGATATCGATATTCCATGCTGTTGGCGGAATTTGGCCGGAATGTGGGGAGAAAATTAGCCGACTACCATTTCTGTACTGGCACTGTGTGTACTGCAAACTGCCAGATGCTCACGAGCCAAACATCCGTATTTCTGCCTCCCCAGAGGCCTTCGCACGCAAGATGCAATCCGTTGAAGCGTACAACTCGCAGGGGCAGATCTCTGCTATGCTCGATGGACTACGAACTACTCCTCCGGTTGAGTACCTCTTGGAGGAAAGCTTCTCGCTGTATCAGCCGGGAGTTTACGACTACTGCTTTGATTAGAGGTCTAGCTCGCGATGTTCAGAGCTACTTCGGCCAGAAACAGACAGGCCTGATTCACCGAGCATCGTTCTCTGGCTAGACGAGGTACGCGGCAGGTTCTACCCTCGCGCCTGTGGGTAACGGGCTCGGACACGTACTTCAGAATCTCGCGGCACAAGTCGGAGTTGCCGCTGCTTTCGGCGCAGATCCGTCGCACGATTGTCTAGCGCAACTTTCCTTTCCGCAAGTCATCCACAGTGCAAACCCCGTAGCAACGGATCCAGTCAGGCAGCTAACGAGTAGCCGGTTTTTTAAAGCAGCGTCGCCGCGCCAGCAAAGCTCGTTGCTCCACAGCCTCCATTCAACTTTTGTCCGGACCGCCGCTCAGCGGCTGGATGTTGTTGGTGCCTTGCTGGATCAGCTCTCCTCCATATGTGACACAGCTGCCTACGAGCGCCTAACCGATGAGCAGAGGCTCGCTGTTCTCTCGATCGCTCATCTTGAAATTCCAAATTTTGAAAGAATATTCTCCTGTAGCTCCGCCCAATCTCCTATCTCGAAGCTATCTCGAAGTAGCGATGAGGGGCTAGTTCGTCTGGCAACGCTCGCACGGCAGCCAAGCGAGCGACTGGGCGCGAGCGGCAGTAGTGTCGTAAGACAACTGCTATCCGCTGTGTTGAATCCGGATGGGATTCGTCAGATGGGACCCACCTGTTATCCGACAGTACTGGCGCGGCAGCTTGCCCTGGCAGAGCCGGAGGAGTTTATTCGATTGACCGCCGACCTCGTAGAGCAGGGAACAGCAATAACGAAGCACGGCCTGCGGCTCAGATTCAACGACGTCTGGCGGGAGATCTCAGCCTCGAAGAGCTTCGGATTTCCAGTGGCACAGGTACTTCCTTGGGCACTATACCAGGAGATGAATCACAGCCCTCTGCATAACATCGAAGATAGTATCGGATTGGGTGAGTTCATTACTGGACTTGACGCTGCGTGGGCACTGGGGCGCGATGTGACGTTGCGAGTTCACGATAAGAGGGCAGGCAAGCCACTTTCTGCCGGCGATATCATCTTCTTGACACCCGACCAAGATCGTTGTGGACATGTACTGCAGGTAGCCCAGGCAGCTCAGGATTTTGTGACCTTGTACGATCCGAATGGCACGCTTGGATTGAGAACGCTGGTAGCGGCCAGAGTCAAACCCGGTCCGGGTGAGATTGTTGAGCCGGATGGTTTTTTGGTGCGGATTTCGCCCTCGCTTCTGGCTCGGATCGTTGCAACTTCGTTTCGCCTCAGTGCCCCTGCATCTGAGCTACCCCGATTCGCCGTGGAGTGGGTAAGCGGCGAAGTTGTAGAGTTCCGAAGTCGTGAAAGCCTACAGGCGTTCATTGAAGATGAGCAGCGTCGGTTCAGGATGACCCACGGGGATGGCAGCGCGCTGTGGGGAGCAGTACTGATAGGAATGTCGGCGCTCGCTGCGTATGGTTTGTTCCGTGCGTCAGGGAAGCAAGAAGCTAATCAGCCGTAAATATCTTTCCAGGATTGAGAATCCCCCGAGGATCGAAGGCACGCTTGATAGAACGCATCAGATTTACCTGATACTCAGAACGGGAGTAACCGAGGAAATCGCGCTTGAGTAATCCTACGCCGTGCTCAGCAGAAACAGAGCCTCCGTACCGTTGCACCAGAGAGAATACGGTGCGGTCAGCCTCATGGCATGTGTTCCAAAAATCAGCATCGCTCACACCACTCGTTTTGAGGATGTTCACGTGTAAGTTACCATCTCCTACGTGTCCAAAGACCACAGCTCTAAGCGAAGCATATTTTTCATTGATTGCTGCGTGAAGTTCGTGCAGAAACGCCGGTATGCTCGGGACGGGCACAGATATATCGTTCTTATGGAGCGTATAGTGAGAGGAGAGTGTCTCGCCAATCAAGTCCCGGAGATTCATAAGCTCCTGAGATTGAGCAACGGACTCGCTAACAACGACATCGGTGATGAGCCCCTTCTCGTAGGCTTCGCCAAAGGTGTTCCCGAGTTGCTCAGAAGCTCCGGGCCAATTCAGCTCTACCTCGACAAGAACGTACGTTGGGTAGGGTTGTGAGAGTGGGTCTCGCAACGAACGGTGGTGGAGTACCTCTTGTAGGGCGCGGCGTTCCATGAATTCAAAAGCGGAGAGATCCCGCAGGTTATCACGGCAAAACGTGAGGAGCGGGAGCACGTCATCATTGCTCCCGAGTCCGCATAGCACCCGAGCCACATCTTTCGGGGGGGTCGTTAAGCGTAACGTTACCTCGGTGATTATTCCAAGGGTTCCCTCTGAACCCACCATGAGGTGTCGCAGGTCGTACCCAGTATTATTCTTGAAGAGGGAGCCATTCAGCTCGACCAGCTCTCCGGCTCCGGTGACGGCTTTTAAGCCAACAACCCAATCTCGGATGTTGCCGTAGCGGATAACCCTGATTCCACCTGCGTTAGTAGCGAGGTTGCCGCCAATCTGACTTGAGCCTCGAGTAGAGAAGTCGACCGGGAAGTAGAGGCCATGCGCGGAAGCTTCGAGTTGAATTTTTTCCAGTACAACTCCCGCTTCGCACCTGATGGTGCGGTCGATCCGATTGACATCAAGGATCTTTCGCATCCGTTCAAGCGATAGAACGACCTCGCCATTGGTTGCAGTGGCGCCGCCACTAAGCCCAGTTCGTCCGCCGGATGGAACGAGCGGAACGAGTAGTTGATTGCAAAGCCTCACTACTTCCTGCACCTGTTCAGTCGTTGAGGGGAGAACGACGAAGGACGCGTTAGGCTTGAAATCTTTTATCCAGTCGCGCCCGTAGAATTGGCGGGAGGGCTCATCAGTGAGAACTGCCTCCGGACCCAAAACGGCTCGACAGCGACTCTCCAAATCTTTGATATTGCTCATATATTTAATACTGAAGCAGTCCGTTTGATTGCGAGGATTAGAGGTAGAGGCAGGAAAGCACTCTTGGTGGCTCGGGGGCAAGAGCCGAGGTTTTTAGGTTGTAGGGCATTGTGCGCCATGAAGTTACTCGCGGATCTTAGAGCAAACGTCTCGATGTATAAAGACTGGATTGTCTCGTGGCGAGCCGTGCCGGTGCGCTCCTGGATGAGGGCGGCTCAGGCCTACCGGGCTGGTAATTTTGAAGTAGCGGTGTCGCTCTACCGACGTGGGCTGAAGTCCAACCCCAGTAGCCCTGCGCGAGTTAATGCACTACTTGACCTCTCACACTGTCTCTTCCGGTTGCGGCGCTTCGATGAAGCCGAGAGAGCTCTACGTCAAGCCTCTGTTGCAGCTCCTAATGAGCGGGAGGTTTTTCTTAGATTAGCTCGTCTTCAGCTTTGGCTCGGGCACTCGTCAGAAGCAGCTTGGACGGTGCGCAGCTGCCTGCAAAAAGTTTCGGCGGATCCTGAGCTGGTAGCCCTATTCATTAATGCCGCAGTAGAGAGTGGAGGGCAGCCCCACCTTGTGCAAGAAGCGAAGTCTCTCTTGGCGGGGATTCATTACGAGCCAGAGGCTTTCCCGCGTCTAGAAGTGGCGCGGCTTCGACTTGAGCTTCTGCTCGCGGATTCCCTTGAGGCTCGCGATGATCTTGCGAAGCTAGCAACTGCAGACAGGGGCCCGTTTGAAGCGGTTGTAACCTTCGCGCAGCTCCTCATCCGGGAGAACAAGCTGGCGTACGCTCGCCACCACTTGCACCGCGCGCTTTCCGTTTCACCTGAGCACCCGCGAGTGCTCCGATTACTCGCGACGAGTTACTTGCAGAACGGAATCTTCTTTGAGCCAGAGTACGCGATTCAGCTCGCCACAAAGGCATGCCAGGCGACCGGTTGGAGGGGAGTAAATGAGATGCATACGTTGGCCCAAGCCTACGTGGCGACGGGCGACAAGGTCTCGGCCCTGCTCATAGCGAGCAAAGCGCGTGACACGGGCCGTCGCCTTCTCGGCTCCTTCCCAGATGCGGGGCAGCTTGACCAGTTGATCGAGCGGCTCTCAACAGGCACGCAAGCCTAGAAGCCCACACATGGCATGAAGCTTGCGACCTCGAGCGCTTATAATCGCTCCTCTTCCGCTCAAATATCGAGCCCCAGACTAGAAGGTGTCTCAATACGATTTCAGCCTGCCAGTCTCATTCATTTTTCAAAAATGAATGAGACTGGCTCGGGTTTCTGAAGTAGCCCTTCGGGCTCGAGCAGTCACCATGCTCGATACTCTAGCAACGCAATGTGATGCAATATGCAGGTCTCGCAGCGCAATTAAGCTAAGTCCGGAATCGAGAAAAAACGTAAGTCGCGTGGGGCGAGTGAGCAGTTCCCCACAAAAACCCGGGCCGTTTCGAGTCATGCACCAGCTACTCAATTACTCGGCGAACGGGAGGCAGCGCTACTGGGTAGCTATCGCGGTACGACGGTGAGGTCCAGAAAGGGTGGTGACTTCTCTCAAGACGTGCGACAACGTAGGCAGTATGAGCAGCTCAACCCCGTGGTTAATGGAAATAGTTGCGGTAGCGGCCGCGTCTGTTGAGATAGTCGATATCCCCTCGTTCGAAGTTGGTCTTATCGTGTCAGGGCGCCGTTTGGGCTTTGCTGCGCCGCCGCCCCGAGTATCTGAGGGTTCACAAGCTGTCGCGTGGTTTGAGGGTAGCGAGGGGACTTTTGAGCAGCTGGTAAGCGGCGCTCTGACTCCCCAGCAGGCTTTTCTGTCAGGGCTCATCTCTTGCCGAGGGCAGCCGGAGGCGCTGCTGCGCTTCACGGCACTCTTAGAGGCTTGTGCGGGTAGCCGACGGCAGTAACTTGAGGGCTCAGGAGGCTCTGTCGCCCCGGCTTTCCCCGCCATTTGACGAGCATCCCCAGAGCCGGTCTATACTTCTTGAATTATGTTGGATGAAGTGTACCAAGAGTTGATCCTCGACCATTACAAGCGCCCGCGCTGCCAGGGTGTTTTGATCAACCCTGACAAGAAGATAGACCTGCATAATCCGCTGTGCGGCGACCAGATTTCGCTGATGGTCAAGTTCTCTGGTGAGGAGATCTCCCAGATAGGATTTACGGGGCACGGCTGTTCGATCAGCCAGGCTACGGCTTCAATCATGTCTGAGCTGCTTACGGGAAAGACCAAAGCCGAAGCCAGGCGGCTGTCGGGGCTCTTCCGGCGCATGATCAAGAGCGAGGAGTCGGGCCAAGCGCTAGACGACCTGGGAGATGCTCTCGCCCTTGAAGGAGTCAAGCGCCACTCGGCGCGCATTAAGTGTGCGTTGCTGGCCTGGGATTGCGTAGATCGGGCGCTGGCCGAAGATAGCAGCAACGGCAGTATGCGGGACGAGCTTCCCTAGACTGAGATCATCCCCTCGCTGATAGCGATCTTCACCAGCTCAGCATTGCTCTTCACCCCTAGCTTCTTGAGAATGTTCGAACGATGGGTATCGACCGTTCGGGTGCTGATGTGCAGCAGCGCGCCGATCTCGCGGTTACGCTTCCCATTGGCGATGTGGGTCATTATCTCTCGCTCGCGCGTGGAGAGCAGGCTCACGGAGGAATTCGCTTCTTGGCCCGCGGCCTCCGAAGACATGAGCCGGTTGGTCACGCTTGGGCTCAAGTAAGTCCCCCCGTCAACTATCGCATCTATCGCAAATTGCATCTCGGTTAGGCCTGCTTGCTTTGGCACGAACCCTCGTGCTCCGGCCTTGAGGGCGGCTCGAATATTAGAGCTGTTTTCCACGGCCGAGAGGATCAGCACGGGTGCGTTACAGCCTGCTTGTCTCAGCGCCTCAATCGTTTCGAGACAGTTTGATTTAGGCAGGGCATGATCAAGGACGATCACATCCGGCGCGCACGAAGTGAGCTGTGACAGCAGCTCCTGGCCGTTTCCAGCATGGCCGATTACCTCGTAGCGGTGCTCCTCACCGAGAGCCTTGCAAAGCGCTTGGCGCAAAACCAAGTGGTCGTCCACGAGGAACAGCTTAACTGGATGACCCTTACCGCTGACGTTCTCTTGCATAACGAACTCCCCTAGCTTCACAAAAGCGATCGCTACGGATGTGTGGAGGGTATCCGTAAGCTGCTTTGCGCTACCCGCTAGGGGTAATACGGGTTATTCGTACAGATAGTTGAGCTTTTGGGGCGCTATTTTTGCTCATCGTGGAATTTGGGGGGTGAAATCGAGAATAGAGACAACGTAAGTCCCTGTTTTTGCGTGTACATCACGCGGTCGCAGGTGAGTGTAAACGTCACCGAAACCGATAAGAGTGGTCGAGGAGTAATTAAGCACAAAGAGAGCGGCGAGAGCAGAGGGGTGGGTCGAAACAAGAGTAGTCCCCCTCGCTGTTCTCGCTGACCTCTTTGTTAACATGCTTCGCATCGACCCGGAATCGGGCATCAAGCGAGCAGCCTTTCTATCCCTCCCCCTTCTTTTTTGGCTAAAACACGCAGATAGGCTAAGCCCAGGCGCGAGGGTTTTGCAGCACTTCAACTAGCTTCGCTTCAGCCGAGCCCGGTCCGTACACTGGGCAGTAGTCCCAACGCACCAGCGATGGCAGCGACATCAGGATAGACTCTATACGGCCGCCGGTTTGGAGGCCGAAGTGAGTCCCTCGGTCGTAGAGCAGGTTGAATTCCACGTAGCGTCCACGGCGCTGAAGCTGGAAGTGTCGCTGGGCGTCCGTAAATTTCTCGCCTTTTCGTCGCTCCACGATCGGGATGTACTGCTCGGTGAAGGCGAACCCCAGGTCTTTGGCGAGCAGGAATAGCTTCTCCGGGTCGGCACCATCATCACGACCGAGGTAATCAAAGAAGATACCGCCAATGCCGCGCGTCTCCTTGCGGTGCGGAAGGTAGAAGTACTCGTCGCACCATTTCTTGAACCTAGGGTAGTGCTCCGGCGAGTGCCGGTCGCAGGCAGTCTTTAGCACTGTGTGGAAATGCGTCGCATCTTCCTCGAAGAGGTAGTACGGAGTCAGATCCGCGCCACCACCGAACCAGGCCTGGTCCCCAAGCTCTAAGTAACGGTAATTAGCGTGGGTGGTCGGCACGAGCGGTGAGCGTGGGTGTATAACGAGCGAGACCCCAGTGGCGTAGAAGGGGAGCTCCTGCTCTTTTGCGCCGAGCTTTGCGGCGAAGCTGGCCGGCATCACGCCGTGCACCGCGCTGAAATTCACCCCTGCTTTCTCAAAGACCGCGCCTTCGGCCAAGATGCGCGTCAGCCCGCCGCCTCCGTCCGCGCCTTGAGCATCGGGCCGACTCCACTCGTCACTTCGGAACTGCGCCATCCCATCGGACTTCTCAAGCGCCGAGCAGATGTGGCCTTGAATCTCCCGAAAGAGCGTCGCGCAGCGGTGTTTGAGAGGCAGAGGGCTAGTCATACAGCTCCGGGCAGCGAGATTACAGGCACTGCAGACAGGCGATGGTGGCGCCGCTTGTGTCGACTTTTACGCCAGATGAGGCGAGGCACAATCCGATGGCTGAAATGGCAGCCGATACCTCGAATGGATCGACGTGCCCCATGTGGCCGATACGCAGAATCTTCCCCTTAAACTTGCCTTGGCCGCCAGCAAGGCGCAGCCCGAAGCGCGACCTGACCGCTGTTCGCAGTGCGTCTGCGTCTACTGAAGGGGGAGGAAAGAATCCGGTCACGCTCGGGCAGGCAGCATCCGGGGCAAGCAGCTCGCAGCCGAGCGCTTGAACTCCAGCGCGTGCCATGCGAGACAAGAGAGCGTGGCGCGCGTAGATCTCTTCAAGCCCCTCTTCGCGGAAGAGCTCGACAGCTGCGTTTAGCCCCACGATGATTGTTGAGGCCGGAGTCCAAGAGGTTTCGCCGCCCTTGAGCGACTTCCGTTCAGTAGCTAGATCAAAGTAGAGCGTGCGCTTCGGGGTCGATTCAACCACCTGCCAGGCGTATGGAGAGAGCGCCATCAACGAGAGCCCCGGCGGAAGCATCAGGGCCTTCTGCGATCCAGCGATGTACATGTCGAGCGTGTTTGGCCCACCTGGCATCGGCGTTGTTGCGCAGGATGAGATCCCATCCACGAGCGTAAGCATGCTCGGGGCAAGACGCTTGACCTCAGCCAACACATCGCCCACAGGATGAAGCACCGTGGTGCTCGTCTCTGCATGCTGGATACAGAACGCCTTGGCGTGAGGGGCGGAGGTGACCGCTTCACGAACCTGCTCCAGGGTTACTGCTGAGCCCCAAGCGACCTCGATCTCCTTGACCTGAATCTGGAGTCGCTCGGCGATCTTCCCCCATCTGGCTCCGAATACTCCGCCGTTTACCGCGATGATGGTGTCGCCTGGGGAGCAGCAGTTCAGGAGAGCGGCTTCCATCGCGCCGGTTCCGGAGCAGGCCAAAAAGATCGGGTCGCTATCCCAGCCGAATAGCCAGCGGGCTCCTTCGCAGGCTTTGGCGAGGTGCTTCTTAAAGACGTCGCTGCGGTGGTGCAGCATCGGCAGCTCCATAGCCTGCAAAACTCGCTGCGGGATGGGGGTCGGGCCGGGCGTAAGGAGTCTCTCTTTGTACATGTTCTGCACCTCGTTTCAGGGGGAATAGCTCTTGGGCGCCCGGAGTGGCAAGGGACTTGCCATTGCTTTAGGCAGAAGCCTCCGGAGGTGGTGAAGCAGAACCCCAGGCGATGCTAATTCAACTGGTTAGCACTAGCAAGGAACTGCTCGGAGTCAATGGTCTGACGGGATCCCCCTGCAGAAACATGGCTTTTTGACACCATCCGCGGAGCCGACACAGGACGAACGTATGATACAACAGCTTCCAATCTGGCAGATGGCGGTGGACCTCGGGCTTATAGCTGCGGTCATGACCATGGCGATCCGATGGATGAAGGGGTCGCGGGCCCAGGCACTCTTGCCTCAGACCATCGAGCTTGAGGCAGCTCTGCGCAACCTGATTGCGGAGGCAGAGGTCGCGGGCAGGCAGCTCAACGACCAGCTCCTGCGTCGAGAGAACAACATTCAGAGGTACCTGACGGAGCTAGAAGACTCCGAGCGCCGGATCGCCCGCTCTGTCGTGGAGGGCGAGGAGGTTGCTAAGCGAATTGAGGGAATTTCGAGCACCGCGCAGTCGCGGTTGCAGGAAGTCCTCTCGGCTAGAGCTACCGGTGCGGTCTCTGCGCAGGCAGCTCCCAGCAGCAGCATGAGCGCCACGGCGCAACAAGCAGTCGCCCCACAAGCACCGGCGGCACGGTCGCAAGCGAGCCAACAGGCAGCGACGGCACAGGCATCAGCGCCACAGCGCAGGGCGCCGCAGGCGCCTTCGCAGCCCGCGTCAGCTCCGTCCCGCTCTGCAGCTCCATCTGCCAAGACACCCTCTCAGGCCTACAGCAGTGCCGCAAAGCAGGCTGGCGGAGAGATTCACCGAGTGTACGCCGCTGCGGAGAGGATGATCCGGGAGGGACACGATGCGGAGAGTGTGGCCGCCAGCACAAAGCTTCCGCTAGAGGGAGTAAAGCTGCTCTCGCAGATGATTGAGGTAGAGCGAACGGATGAGGATGAAGTTGAAGCGAAGGGCACAAAGATTGTCTCGGGTGACCCAAGGCTGGGTGCACTCGGAGCGACTCGGCGCCAGCTTAACGCGTAACGGATAGAGTATGGATATCGGAACGTACGCAGCAGTATCGGCGGGGCTCCTCCAGATGAAGAAGCTGGAGGTGGAGAACAATAACCTCGCAAACTCAAGCACGATTGGCTTCAAGCGACAGTTCGTTGTGGCCGAGCAGCAGGCATTTGAGGACACGCTCGCGGGCCAGACGAATCCTGGCCAGTTCGCTCGGAGCGACAACCAACGGGT
>CAYPUA010000002.1:44205-51391 GCA_964413875.1 uncultured Bdellovibrionales bacterium | reverse complement strand
CGCTTCACGGACACCAAAGGGCTGGAGCCGGTTGGCGGCACCCGCTTCAAGCTCAAGGATGGAGGCGCTCAGCCCGCGACGGTCGAGGCGTTTTTGGAGCCTATGTCAGTAGAGATGTCGAATGTGTCCGCAGTAACCGGAATGATTGACCTGATTCAGACCAATCGGGCCTTTGACGCGTACTCGAAAGCGGCGCAGTCGCTCGACACGCTCAATCAGTCCGCAATCACGCAGGTAGGTAAACGAGCATCGTAAGGAGCTGAGGAGACACTATGATTAGAGCCCTCTATTCGGCAGCGACCGGAATGAACGCCCAGGAGACTAACATCGACGTTATCTCCAATAACTTGGCGAACGTGAACACCACGGGCTTCAAAAAGAGCCGGGCGGAGTTCCAGGACCTGATCTACCAGTACGTGCAGGAGCCTGGATCGCCAAGCTCGCAGACGACTATTAAGCCCTCCGGCGTTCAGGTGGGTTTGGGAGTCAAGACCTCCGCGGTGCAGAAGATCTTCACGCAGGGCGACCTCACTACGACCGGGAATCAGCTCGACATCGCAATTGAGGGAGACGGCTTTTTCCAGGTTACTCGCCCCGATGGAACCTTCGTATACACCCGCGCCGGCTCTTTCCAGCTCGACCAGAACGGCCAAATCGTAACGGCAGATGGCTTCATCCTTGCGCCGGGCCTTTCGGTCCCGCTCGACTCACTCGGAATTGCTATCGCCCAGGACGGAACGGTGAGCGTTAAGCAGCCCAACAACGTGAACCCGGTCCAGATCGGACAGCTCACAGCAGTGCGATTCCCGAACAACGGCGGATTGCGCGCGGTGGGACAGAGCTTCTACGAGGAAACCCTGGCTTCTGGACCTCCTGTAACGGGCATATTCAGCCAGAACGGATTCGGCCGATTGAACCAAGGCTTTCTCGAGAGCAGCAACGTGAGCGTCGTTGAGCAGGTAGTGAACATGATCACCGCCCAGCGCGCCTACGAAGCTTCGTCGAAGGGCATCACCACCGCTGACGAGATGCTCTCGCAAGCGATTAACTTGAAGAGGTAAGAGCATGATTAGAAAAGTCCTCACTGCCGCACTTGCGCTGGCTGTTGTGCCGGTTGTCCAGGCGGAGGTTCCGTACACTCCTGCTTTCAACGGCATCATGCTTCACGGCAGGAACGAAGCCGTTGTTGCAGGTGGCACGATTCGGCTCGGTGATGTTGCCGATATCATGTCGCCTCGCGCGGAGGATAACGCAACCGTTGAGCGGCTGCGGTCGATAGAAGTCGCGACGAGCCCGCGCGCTGGGGATACGCTCCGTCTTGAGGGAACCTCGGTGCTTCAGAGATTGGCTTCAGATGGCATTGACCTCAACTCAGTTCGCTACTCGTTTCCGCGGGAGCTCACCGTAACGCGCTCCTTCCGCGAGGTGCAGATGGCAGAGCTTGAGCAGGCCCTCAGCTCCTTTCTGGCGAAGAATCCGAAGCCGATCGAAGTGAAGAAGATCGCGCTCGATCGGCCCATAAAGGTGCCCTCTGACAGCGTTGGCGTTGAGGTGGTTGCGCTTGAGACGACGCGACCCGGACACATCGGGATCGACTACAAGGCTGTCAGCGCCTCGGATGACGCTCGTTTTCAGCTCCGTGCATCGGTCGATAGCTGGCGAATGCTTCCGGTTGCAGCAAAGCCCATCAAGCGCGGCACCGTGGTAAACGCAGAAGACATTAAGCTCGTGAAGGTAAACGATGCTGCGTCGAACAGGGACGCAATCGATTCCATGGGGGATATCTTAGGACACGCCATAACCCACGATCTCGGGCAGGGAGAGGTGTTCCGGGCCAACGGGATTGAGCTTCCAGCTGTGGTCACGGCCGGCTCGAAGGTATCGCTCATCGTTCGGGATGGCCGCCTAGAAGTAACGGCATCAGGCATAGCGGTGGAGTCAGGAGCGGTCGGACAGCAGGTCAAAGTGCAGAACGAGTCCTCGAAGAAGGTTGTTTCAGGGAAGGTTGAGGGGCCAGGAGTCGTGGTCGTGGGAGCTTACTAGGTATGAGAGACAAGAAAACGGCGCTGTTAGCCGGAATGGTCATGGCGGGTCTTGGCTGCACGCCACCCCAGAAGCCTGAGCCCTACGTGCCGGCGTTGCGCTATGCAGTGCCAAACAGCACGGCTCAGTCTCGTGGGCTTCAGTGGGAAGGGGCGCTCGTGCAGGATAGTGGCCCAGACGGCCGAGCACAGATGAAGTTCGTTGAGGTGCCACCTGCGCCACAGTCTCCTCAAGTGCTGCCCGAGGCGCAGATCGCGACGGCACACGGAGTGCAGCTTAAGCAGACTGCTGCTGATCTCGGAGACGGAGTGCGCGTAATACGAAGCTCTGCCCAGATGCCGCCAGCGTATCCAGGGCGCCTTGAAGAGGGCGATCCGGGCATGTCGGCGTCGCTGTACCGAGAGGATAGGGTCAACAACGAGCTGTACCGAGATTTCCGGCCGTTCCAGCCGATGGACCTGCTGACCATCGTCGTTACCGAGAGATCTCTCGGACGGCAGTTCGCAATCACCGAGGTCAAGTCAAAGAGCGAAGTGCTCGCCGGTATCAGCAAGTTCTTCGGACTTGAAAACCGTCCGGAAGAGCAGTGGACGTACCCGCCGGACATGTCGGCTCTTATCGCAGCTAACACAAAGAACGACTTCAAGGGTGAAGGAAACACGAACCGCCAGTCTGAGTTGACCGGCAGGCTCTCAGCAGTTGTGGTCGAGGTTCTTCCATCAGGACTGCTGCGCATCGAGGGAGAGAAGATCCTCGTGGTAAACAATGAGGAGCAGGTGATGGTGATATCGGGCTTGGTACGCCAGCGCGACATCTCATCGAACAACGAAGTCAACTCCTCGCAGATTGCACAGATGCGAATCGACTACTACGGAAAGGGAACAGTAGGAGAGGCTCAGTACGGCGGCTGGTTTGCCCGTACGATGCGAATCTTGTGGCCATTCTAGCTTAAAGGAACGTATGAAGAAGCTACTGTACATGCTTGTGGCGACTGCGGCGCTCCTCGTAGCGCAGGTGGCGCATGCTGCGAGGCTCAAAGATATCGCTGATGTCGAGGGAGTTCGTGCGAATCAGCTGATTGGCTACGGCGTAGTGGTGGGCCTTAACGGCACGGGCGACGGAAACCGCGTCGACTTCACGCTCAAGACAATGTCGAACATGCTCGAGAGAATGGGCATCAGGACTGACCCCCAGCTGATCCGCGTAAAGAACGTGGCATCGGTTATGGTGACAGCGGAGCTGCCGGCGTTTGCTCGGCCAGGCGCCAAGCTTCCGGTTACCGTCTCGTCTCTTGGAGACGCCAAGAGCCTCTTCGGCGGAATTCTGCTTTTCACGCAGCTGAAGGGTCTAGACGGCAACGTCTACGCTGTTGCGCAAGGCTCTATCGACTTGGGAGGTTTTGCAGTCAGCGACCAAGGAGACTCTGCTCAGAAGAACCATCCAACTGTGGCAACTATCCCCGGCGCTGCGATAGTTGAGCGCGCGATTCCGTTTGAGCTATTTCAGTCGAACAAGGTGCGGGTAGTGTTGCGCAACCCAGACTTCACTACGGCCAACCGAGTTGTTGCCGCACTCAATAAGCGGCTGGGGCGCCCGGCGGCTATCGCGGTCGATTCTGGCGCTGTGGAGTTCCTCCTCGACGATGCCGCCAAGGCAAACCCTGTTGGGATGCTTGCGGCTCTTGAGCAGGTTGAGGTGCACCAAGACGTGGATGCGAGAGTGGTGGTGAACGAGCGCACTGGCACGATCATCATGGGCGCCAAGGTCACGCTCGGCCAGGTCGCGTTGGCGCACGGAAACCTCAACGTCTCTATCCGACAAGAGAACCAGGTCAGCCAGCCGAACGCTTTTGCGGGTGGTCAAACGGTTGAGTACGACAACGTCGACATCAACGTGGGCGAAGACGTGGAGTCTCTGAGAATTGTAGGCGGCGAGGTGACACTTGGAGATCTCGTGAAGGCGCTCAATTCTCTCGGTGCGACACCGCGAGACCTCATCGCGATATTCACGGCGCTGCAGCAGGCTGGAGCGCTTAACGCAGAACTGGTGGTGATGTAATGGACGGCGTAAAAGGATTAGGAAAGCTGGCGAACATCACGGAAGCGAAGGTGCCGGAGAAGCCCTTGCCGCTGACCCAGGACCCGAAGGCCGCGGCGGAGCAGTTCGAGGGAATCCTCGTGCAGGAGATGTTGAAGTCGATGTGGAGCACGCTGCCCAAGGAGGGGCTTCTGACTGGAAGCCACGAGGAGAGCATGTACCGGGACCTCTTCAATGAGGCTCTCGCGAAGTCGATTTCAGAGGGCCAGGGGATAGGAATTAAGGATGTTATCCTCAAGGATCTCAATGCGTTAAGTAAAAAGAAGTGACCTTTTCAAGGAAGCCAGCATCTTACGTGATAGAAGGACCTTTTAGGCAAAGGATTGAGTTATGAAGGTACCGGGTTCAGAGATTAAGGACGCACTCTTCAACCGAGCACAGGACGCTCGCAATGAGAAGGCTGCTGGGCGCAAGCCAGGCGCCTCTGCCGATGCCGTGCAGGGCTCACTACAGGCGGCTCTCGACGACACAATGCAGATCTCCTCAGTAGGCGCGATGCTCAAGTCTGAGCTCGATCCGGCGAAGATGGCCGAAGAGCGCCGCGCAAAGATCGAGGCGCTCAAGGAACAGATCAAGAACGGAACCTACAAGCCGCCGATGGAAGGAGTTGCTCGCGCTCTCGGGGAGGAGGTCTCTCTTGAGATCCTCCTAAGTGGTGGAGTGGCAAACGGGGCAGAATAGCTGAATGAAGCTCGACGCTGGCACGATTCGGTCGATTGAAAAGCTCCTCGCGGCCGAGCTGGCGGAATACGACAAGTACCTCAAGCTGCTCGAACAGGAGCAGAAAGCGGTGGTAAAGCTCGATGCCGATCAGGTAACCCTCCTCGGTGCCCAGCGTGGCGAGGTGGTCGACCAGCTACAGCAGCTTAAGGACGAGCGCAGCAAGATTATTGCGGCTGCTGTCGGAAATGACTCCTGCAGGGCATCTGAGCTGATCCAGCAAGCCTGCTCTCCAGGCGACAAGAAGCGATTGATGGGGCTCATTGAGAAGATTCGTGAGAAAGCGAAGCAGGTCGAGACCAAGAGCCGCGAGTTCAACCAAGTCCTTAGCTACTCGCTCGGCTTGGTTAACGGAGAGCTCTCGATACTCTGGTCAGCCAGCCAGCCGGTCACTCGAGTATACAACTCGTTTGGGTCGATGACGAACGGAGTTCAGCCTGCGCCCCCCCGTAACGGCTCTCTCCTTGGCGAGGCTTAGTAGCGGCGCAAAACGCCCCTGCCTCAGCAAAACTTTCCCCTGAAAAGCCGCAACTGCCTGCAATCCTTTGAGGGCACAACCCTTGCTCAACCTAACGCAGGAGAATCTTCGCGGCACAATCTGCCGCGCGGTTACCGACCACTGATATGGCTAATTTCGGCGCAAAAATTCTCGGCAGCTCGGTCAGCTCAATGACGGCCCAGCAGGCCCTCATCGCCAATACCTCCAACAACATCGCAAACGTCAACACTCCGGGCTACACGCGGCGCCAAATTGAGATTGAAAGCCGCGGTGACGTTGCAAACATCGGGAGCATCCTCCAAATCGGAAGTGGTGTTCAGCTCGGAGACGTAAAGCGAACTACCAACGAGTTCCTAGAGTACCAGCTCCGCCAGGCAAATAGCCGCAAGGGCTACGCCGACATCCGGAACGACTACCTCTCGGCTATTGAGCCAGTCTTTGCTCTTGATGGCCCAATGACGACCATCGGGTCAGCGCTCAACAGCTTCTTTGGCGCCATCAGCCAAGTCGGGGTGAATCCGTCGAACATCGACCTGCGAATTAACGTAATGCAGCGCGGGGAAGATCTGATCTCAGCGATTAAGACTGCGTACAATACCGTTGCCTCAGTGCAGAATGAGCTCAACAAGCGAGTTGGCCTTGAGGTAGAGACGATCAACTCGATGACGAAGGAGCTGGCCGCGTTGAATGGCCAGATCGGACAGCGAGAGGCCTCCGGAATCGGCGCGATTGATGAGCGGGACCAGCGCGACACGCTGTTGGCAAGCCTCGCAAGCAAGATATCTTTCACAACGCTTGAGACTGGCAACGGCATGATCAATTGCTACCTCTCGAACGGCTTCCCGCTCGTCAACCAAGAGACCTCGCGCGATCTCACCGTCACGGCTTCTCCGAGCTTTGCGACGACAACGCTGCCGCGCTCGCTCGGCGGCGATGTGCTGACGTACGTCACCTACGACTTTGGCTCCGCGACTGCGCCGTCGCACCTCGACCTGACGCAGCTCCTCAAGAATGGCTCCGGCAGCCTGGCCGGCATCCTGCAGCTCCGCGGCACGACAGACCCCTCCAACACCTCTCCCTTCGAAGCAGAGGGAGAGCTCGTGGCAGTCGCTTCGCGCATTGAGGCGATTACTCGTCAGCTTCTCACGACTGTCAACCAAGAGTACCTTGGCGCCGACGAGAGCAATCTGTTGCCTGGCTTTCAGCCTAGCAGCGGTGACCTCAACGGCAACGCGCCCGGGGTCTTTGGCCTCTTCGACTTCGATTTCTCGGGCGTAAAGGACGTGGATGGAGACGGCATCCCAGAGGTGTCTGACCTGCTCGGCGCTACCCCGAGCATCGGGAACTTCTCGTCGATCCTGAAGCTCGGATTCACCGACCCTTCAGCCTTCGCGGCAGCTCGTGACAACGACGCAACGCAGGGCTCTACCGTTTTCCCCCAAGGTGACGGCCAGAATGCCGAAGCGATCGCCGCGCTTCGCTCAGCCACCTTCGCGTTGTCGCTCGGCAGCTTCACCTTCAGTGGCACCCTGGAGGAGGCGTACAATGCAACCGTCAGCTACGTTGGCAATGCGAAGTCCTCCGCGCAGCTTGAAGTAGACGTCGCAGCCTCAAATCTGACGAGTGCATCCAACAAGCGCGACGAATTCTCAGCCGTAAGCCTAGACGAGGAGTTTGCAAACCTGATCAAGTACCAGCGGGCCTTCCAGGCTGCTGCCCGGATGATTAAGACCGCCGGCGATCTACTTGACCAAATCGTGAGCCTGATATGACGAGAGCATCAGAGATTCAGACTCAGCGGCAGCTTGTTTCCCAAACGCTTGAGAA
>CAYPUA010000002.1:32055-44105 GCA_964413875.1 uncultured Bdellovibrionales bacterium | reverse complement strand
GGAGGAGCGGACGACGACGATCCTCCTTACGACGAGGCAGCCTACGCTGAGCCAGCGACTGGCGAAGCCGCCAAGCGGTACGTGTTTGACGCCGAGCCGGGAACATCGACCACGCGCACGCTTGCTGTTACTGATGACCTCTCTATCTCAATCCTGACACCGGCGAACACAATCTTCGGCACAGCACTTGAGTCGCTTGAAAGGCTCGGTCGTGCGCTCGGTGGTTACTCAACGACACCCGCAAGCGGAACGCCAGATGGCGGCGGAGCGGCGTACACGTTCCCGACAGACTACAAGCAGCAGACAGCCGATGTGCTTAACACGATCAACATGATCAATGATGCCCGTGATAACGACATCCTGCCGGAGCGAGTGAGCGTAGGCGGCAGGCTGCGG
The DNA here is from genome assembly GCA_964413875.1 of uncultured Bdellovibrionales bacterium. Classification (GTDB taxonomy): domain Bacteria; phylum Bdellovibrionota_C; class UBA2361; order UBA2361; family OMII01; genus OMII01. The sequence goes on along the minus strand of CAYPUA010000002.1, from coordinate 43,709 downwards.
CGATTGGAGACAGGAGAGTCTCTCCTAGCCCTCACGAAGAACAGCGCGTTGGAGGTGCTCTCGCGAATTCAAGACGCCGACGAGACCGAGTCAGCGGCAAATTTGGCTCAGGCGCAGACAGCCCTTCAGGCCTCGTACTCCGTCACGGCCAAGGTGCTTCGTCTCACAATTCTCGACTACATATAAGCTCGCAGCAGCTTGGGCTCTCTGGCTCTCCGTAGCTGCCTGCGGGGCTGCGGGGAGCCCGTGCACGGCCCCCTTTTGACAATTCGAGCAGGAAGGGAAATGCTGTGTCCCTCAAACCGTCGAGGAGGCGTATGGGGTCAGATTTATTCGACAAACGGAAGGAGCTTTGGGCACGGTCTTTCGCGATCGCCAAGCCATACGAGGCGTACATGGCAGACAGCCCGGCGGCGCACCAGCAGCGCTGGCAGGAGTCTCGCTCACGGATCAGCCTCTCCCCGGCGCAACGCCAGCTGCTCGCCAGCTTTAGACGAAAGCTGAACGTCCTTGTCCTATCGGGGTCATGGTGTGGAGATTGCGCGCGCCAGTGTCCGATGCTTGCAGCGATTGCAGAGGCGTCCCCGACGATTCACCTGCGCTTTATTGATAACCAGCAAGACCCAGAGCTGCGTGATGAGCTGCGAGTTCACGGAGCCGCACGAGTTCCGGCAGCGGTGTTCCTCTCGGAAGACATGTTTGAGGTAGCGCGTGGGGTCGACCGGACCCTCTCCGTGTATCGCCGCAAGGCGCGAACGGAGCTCGGCGCGGCGTGTGACACCGGCCTGATTTCTGCGCCGGCGGATGAAGCCGCAGCGGAGCTACAAGAGTGGCTCGATATCTTCGAGCGGGCGCACCTGCTCTTGAGAGTCTCGCCCTTCCTCAGAAATCGGCACGGGGACTAGCCCGCATGGCGAAGCGCGTAGTGCTCATACCGGTCTACAATGAAGAGGAGCATCTCGAAGGGCTCCTCGCGCGGCTGCGCCAGGTGTACGATGACGATGTGCTCTTCGTTGATGATGGCTCGGTGGACTGCTCTGCGGCTCTCCTGAAGCAGCTCGAGGGGCCGCGGACTCGCATCATTATGCAGCCCGAGAATCGGGGCTACGGAGCGACGTTACTGCGCGGCTTCGCGGAGGTTATCAAAGCCCAGTACGATTACGTCATCACGATGGACTCCGACGGTCAGCACCGGCCTGACTGGATCCCGACCTTCTTTGAGAAGATCGAGCAGGGGTGGGATGTCGTGTCTGGAAGCAGGTACCGCGAGGAGATAGATGGGAACGGTTCGGCGCCAGCAGACAGGCGCCGGATAAACGTCGAGATCACTCGCCTCCTCAACGAGGTCACCGGCTTCGGGCTGACAGATGCGTTCTGCGGCTTCAAGGCGTACCGCACAGCAGCTCTCGCAAAGCTTACGCTGACGCTTACTGGATACTCCATGCCGTTGCAGCTCTGGATTCAGGCTAAAGCCATGGGGCTAAGCGTCACTGAGCTTCCGGTGTCGCGAATCTACGACGACCCGAATCGACGCTTCGGCGGAGAGCTCGACGATCCGGGTGTTCGTCTTGCATATTACCTTGAAACTATCCAGGAGGAGCGCAAGAAATGGAACGTGTAGCGCTGGTAGTCGCACCCCACCCAGACGATGCAGAGATTGCGATGGGGGGAACCATGGCCGCGCTGCGAGCAGCGGGAGTGCGGGTTGTCCTGTTGGATCTTACCGATGGGGAGCCGACGCCGCATGGCGATCCTGAGACTCGAGCGCGTGAAGCCGCAGCTGCAGCCAAAATTCTTGGAATCGCTGAGCGCCGCAATTTAGGGCTTAAAAACCGCGAGATATTCGACACAGTCGAGAACCGTGTTGCGCTTGCAAATGTTATTCGAGAGGTACGGCCAGGGCTTCTCTTTGCGCCGTACTGGGAAGATGCGCACCCCGACCATGTGGAGGCGAGCAAGCTTGTTGACGCGGCACGCTTCTACTCCAAGTTTGTCAAAGGTGAGCTGCAGCACGAGCCGTGGCACCCACGAAAGCAGCTCTACTTCTTCTCGACGCACCTCAAGGTTCGATTTGCTCCGGCATGCGTGTTCGATATCTCGCGATTTGTTGAGCTAAAAGCCGAGGCGCTCAATGCGTACAAGTCCCAGTTTCATGCAAATCCACGCAATATTGGGCGCATCGAGCAGATCCGCCGCGAGGCGCTCTACTGGGGAGACCAGGCAGGAGTTGCAGCCGCCGAGCCGTTCGCCTGCCGTGAAACCCTGCGAGTGCAAGAGGCATCAGCCCTTTTTGCCCTATGAGTGACGAGAAGGCAGTCGACACCGTGCAGCCTCCGCTCTCTGATTGGGAAGCGTTGCTGACTGAGAACCGCGAGACTCGTCGGCGAGTTGGCGACATGGTGCGTGGCGTCTCCGCGCAGTTGATGAGAAGAGAGGTGCTCGCGGCAGCCCAGACGTTCACCGCAGGTTTGGTGGCGACCGCTGCTGAGCGCGGCATCTCGCTTCCGCAACCAAAGAGAAAGTTCCCTGATAACGCGCCGCTCATAATGACGGGGCATCAGCCGCTTCTGTACCACCCGGGCCTCCTCTTTAAGGAAGAGTTGCTCAACACGTTCGCCCAAGCGCAGTCAGGCGTGCCTATAAGCGTAACGATCGACACAGACGAAGTGGACAGCGGACGCATAACGTGGCCGGCGATACACGACGGGGTTCTCTCGGCACGGGAATCAAGCCTTGCGACGACGCGTGACGGCATGTGTGGCAGCCAGACGATGGCTCAATCAGAAGCTGTCCTTGGAATCCTCACGGAGATTCGTTCTGACCTGAGCCGTGGCGGCATGGGGCACCTTGAAGGGGCGGCGGTGTCGGCTTTGCAGCTCTACTCGAAATTAGGCGGGGTCCCGGTAGCGGAGGCACACTCGATAGTTCGCAGGGTGCTGACAGGTCACAACCATCTTGAGGTGCCGCTTTCGGCAGTCGCCGGCCTGCAGGAGTCCCGGCATTTTTTCGGGACTATCATGGCGGATGCCGCCGGCTTCGCTGCCCTCTACAACCAGGCGTTGGTGGAGCATCGTCGGGAACACAACATCAAGAACGCTGCCAATCCGTTCCCGAACATGGAAGTAAGCTCGGTCCAGGTCGAGCTGCCGCTGTGGACTCTGGCGGGGGCGACTCGTCAGCCGGTTAGGGTGCCGCTGGCAGGGGGAGGCGCTGTAACAGCCCAGTCAATCTTGCCGCGGGGCAGCATGGTTACGCTTATGCTGAGGGCCTCTTGCGCAGATTTCTTCATTCACGGCTTAGGGGGCGCAAAGTACGATCAGTTTGTTGACCGCTTTGCGGCCAAGTGGCTCGGAGCGGAGCTGCCACGATTTGTGGTAGCGAGCCGCACCCAGCACCTGTTCCCCGGCAAGGTGCAGCAGCTAGAGGCTGAGCTGCGCTTGAAAAGCCAGCTCAAGGAGATGGTGTCGCATCCGCAGAACTTTGTCGGCAAAGGGCTCTTCTCGCAAGCTGAAGACAAGCTGCTCGCTGAGGCTGGGGTTGAGCGCGACGGCCTGCTCGGCCGACTTAAGCAAGCGACGGAAGGCCAGGAGCGGAGCGGCATCGCCTATAAGCTCAATGATCTCAACCGACGGTTGCGTGACACTATTCACCAGACTCAGCTCTACCAGCGCCTCCAGGACCCTGCCTGCTCCGAAGCCGTTCTTCGGCAGTGGCGCTATCGGGAGTTTCCGTTCTTCCTGTTTAAGGGCACGTAATGAAGCTGTCCTCGTTGCGATCCCTCAGCCGGCCACAGCAGAGGAGATTGTTGTTGTGCGCTCTAAGCAGCTGGCTCCAATAGGGAGGCCCCCGAGCGCAAGGCGCCTAATTGCCCTGCGCTCGGAGGCCGTCGGGGAAACCGCGAGCTACGTGTGGTACGGACAGATTCCGCTACTCGTTGATAGCCCGCTTCTGGTTTTCATCAATCTCCGGAAGGCTCTCTGTGTAGGGCCTGTCCTCAAGAGCTGCAATCAGCCTCTCAAGGTCAGTCACCGAGCACTTCGTCCCGTTCACGAAGATCTCAATCGAAGCCATCGGGAGGTACAGATTGTTCACCGCAAGAACGACAGGACCGGGGCGCTTGCGCTCCGGGTTCGTCCTCAGGATGAGGCGTCTGGCAAAGCTAATGCCGTGCTGGTCACAGCCAAACATCTCTGTGATCCACGCAGGCTGCTTCGAGATGGCGTAATCAAGGCTCGCAGCAAGTGAGCCTACATGTCCTTGTATTGACGAATTCTGTGGGGACAGAGCCGCCCGCGCGAGCAAGAGGCTTAGTGCCTTCACAGCAGAGGTCCACTGAAAGGAACCTGCATAACGAAACGCTCCACCAGTCTTTCCCCTAATGGTGCGCCTAACTTCATCGCCTGTGTTCTCAAGGAAATTAACTTCGGTAAGTTGATCCATCTCAAAGTACAGCTTCAGGCTTCTCATACGTTTCCTCCCTCGGCAGCTCCTCAACAAGCGAGCCGCCAATTTTGTGTTTCGCTCGGCCATTTCCATCAGAATCGATTTCGTGACCGCGCAACTTCAGCGTAAGAAGAGAAATACGCGAAAAAAATCTATCCTTCAAAGCGATGTCAAAATCCCCAAAAAGCTACTTTTACTTTTGTGCTTTTCAGCAAATCTTGTCTGAAAAGCCGGGGGTAGTCGAAATCAGCCTTCTCTAACCACCTGAAAACACGATCTATTTTTCGGCGAAGGGTTTGTGCAAGCTGGAACGTTCCACTTTGGGAGGTCCTTTAAGCCTAGTTAGCTGGCTGTAATATGCGCATTTATCGGCGTTTCGGAGGTTCTTGAGCCCTCTGAGCGGCGACTGGGGAGCTACGGAGCTAGAGAGCAGAGAAAAGCCGACCAAGGTCACGGTCAGGTTCATGCAGGCTGCAGCTCCCTATAGCGAATAGGCCCTGCTGCTTAGCAGCTTTGAGCCTCTCTAGAGATATCCTCAGGTCATCGAAGGCCAAGCCTACGCTGAACGATAGAGCCTCAGCAGAGGTATTAGTGAGCAAACGCTCAAGCGCATCGACTGGGGCGCCGCCGCCTAGCGCACGCCGGAACATGACCGCAGCTGCGAGGTTTAAGAATCCCATCGGGTACTCGTGCACCGCAGGCTCAACGATTGGATGGTGAAAACCTCCAGTCACCTTAAATGGGAGTTTCGCATCGCATGCCTCGGCTATCGCATGCGCAAGTCGATGTGCCCCAATTCCAGTTGGGCCCGTGCAGCGGCACTTGAGCGCAACCAGTCCCGATTCGGCGGAGGCAGCTCGCGTCGCCTCAAGGAGCGACTCTCTCCACGGCTCAACAGAGAGGTCAGGCTCTAGCGCCAGGTGTGCGTGAAGCTTTAGGCATGTCGCGCGGAAGAGGGCTGCCGTTGCAGCGCAGCGCCCCTGGGGGACCTTCGCCTCAATCGCCGAGATTGAGATGGGAGTAGGGGAGCCACCCGTTTCACGCACAAGCTCTTCGGCTAGCTCGCACACTGCCGCAGGGCTCTCACTGGCGAGAAGCACTAAGGCAATTGGCCGTGCAAAACCGGTGCTGGCGCCGCGCACAGCACTGAGCAGGAGGTGCGCATGCTTTACATCCAGCACCAAGTCGCTCGCCAGAAGCCACGGCCGCTCAAGCAACTGTGGAAGCTGCGCGCTCTCGGCGAGCGCGCGCTCAAAGGAACGTGACGCCGGGGGGAACATCCCCGCGTAGTCGAAGAGCCTCTCTAGAAGAAGGTCGAACGCAGAGTCTGCACGGAACCGAATCATTTCTTCACCAATCGAACGCGCTGGTTGATTGCGCCGAAGAGGTCTCGCCCCTCGTGCTTCATGCAGATTCGGACCTGGTCGCCGTCCTGGAGGTAGCGGGTCTTGATGGAGCCAGAAGATATCTTTTCACGCATGCGTTGCTCGACCAAACAGCTTGAGCCGCGAGCCGGATCCTCGTTCGACACCGTTCCGCTGCCGACGATTGTGCCGGCACTGAGCGGACGAGTTTTGCATGCGTGCTCGATGAGCTGGGCAAACGAGAAGTGCATGGCGCCTCCCTCAGGGTTTCCGAAGAGGGCCCCGTTCAGGTACGTCTCAAGAGGGAGGTGCACTCGCGTGTCGTGCCAGGCACCGCCGAGCTCGTCCAAGGTGAGCGCGAAGGGCGAGAATGCTGAAGGAGGCTTGCCGTGAAAAAATCCGAAGCCCGTGGCCAGCTCTCGCGGAATAAGTTCCCGCAAGCTGACGTCGTTCATGAGGATTACGAGCTTTATATGCGGCTCCGCATTGGCCGAAGTGGTGCCCATCGGGACGAAGTCTGTAATCACGGCGATCTCTGACTCAAAGTCCAAGCCGTGTGCAGGGTCTATGAGGGGGATGTCGTCCGTTGCCGCAAGCAAGTTGTCGCTTGCTCCCTGATACATGAGGGGAATAGTGAAGAGGTCTTCAGGCAGCTCGGCACCGCGCGCCTTGCGCACCAGCCGTACGTGCTCGATGTAGGCGCTGCCGTCGAGGAGCGCGAAGGTACGAGGGAGTGGCGCCAGGAATGAGCAGTCATCAGCAGGCTTCGTAGAGGCCCAGGCTCCTGCGCGAAGCTGCGCGTCGACAGCCTTAAGCCGCGGCTCAGTGTCGCCCCAGGTATCGAGGGCGGCTGAAAGAGAGCTGAATTCGCCGGCAGGCAAGAGCGCCACCTTCGAGTGATCAGGGTGCACAACGACCAGCTCGCCGTCCTGCGCGAGTTCGTTCCGGGCACTTCGAATTGAGGCGAGTATCATACCGTGCTCCCCTAGCTTCTGCGCACACTGCCGAGTTGCCGACAGGCCAGCGCATAGCTGCTCATTGCCCCGCTCGGCTCTTGCAAGAAGCCACGCGGTTTCGCCGGTCCCTAGATTATAGCCCCCGCTATCGCTGTGGGGCAGCAGAAAAATCCGGGCTACGTGGCGAAATGCCGCTAACCCATGATTGTTTGCAGAGGGAGTCCGCCTGGCGCTGCCCTAAACGGAGTCAAGGTAAAAAACTTTCTAAACGAGGCACTATAGGCTGCTAAGCGTGGCGTCAGGCAGTAGGGCCGAAGCTGCTCCTGTGTAGAGGCTATCGAGAGCCTCCGCTGGAAGCGCGCAGCCACGTATCCGTGGCGCATCCAGCGGCGAGTGACTGTTTGGATTGACGAGGTGCAGATCCGGGTCTGCAATTGGCGACTCCCCTTCGTGGGAGGTCTCGAGCAGGGTTCGCAGGGCCCAGTACCTTGAAGCGTAGAGGTCGAATGCCTCATCGTGGCTTGAGGCCTTCGCCTCCATCTCGGTGCTGTTTGAGCTGCTTGTCAGGTGCGCGTCTGAAGTGACGATGTCTGAGCCAAACAGAATTCGGCCTGACCAACGAGTGAAGAAGTCTCTAACGTGCTGCGGCGAGTGCTTGCTAAGCTCGCGCACGATCCATTTCGTTGCACTGCAATCGAGGTAGAGATTTGCGTTGCGCTGCAATAACGCTGAAAGGAAGTCCAGATCCTCGGGGAAGCCTCCCATGTGGGCCGCGATCCACGGGCCTTTGAAGCGCTGCAGCACCTCCTCAAACAGCTCGTACTGCTGCCGTTTCGTGCCGTAACGCGATGAATCGGAGTACTTTGTCGAGAACCATGTGTCTGGGTCGCCAACGTGCGCCATGAACACCATGCCTAGATCCTCCGCAGCTTTCATCCCCTCCATCCGAAGCGGCGAGTTGATGCGGCAAGGGTTTGAAGCGAACGGCTCTGGCGATGATTCGTAGATGCGAGGAGCGCTCCAGAACTTTGCGATGCGGCTGCCGAGTTTGTGAAACTCCGCAATCTGCTTCGTGTACTCCTTCCCGACAGCTGTCAGACGATTCTTAGTTGAGAAATCAGGCACAGCTATAAACCTGACCCGTTCTCCTAGAATCCGCTGAACGGCCGGTATGCCGGCCAGAGGAGTCATCGAGTACGTAAGTCCAACGCCGTAGCGCAGCGCAGCCTCGGAGTAGATCGCAGAGGCGCGCTCTCCCTGGATGTGTGAATGCACATCGATGATGGGTGAGGCGCGTCGGGGAAAGGAAGCCGCGAGCGCGTTATAGTCTAACAACAACCTGTTTGACGGTTTCATCGGTTCGCTACGTTCTTAAAAAAATCAGTGCTGAATGGTAACACCCTGAAAAGAGGGGCGAAACCACTCTAGCAACATGCTCTTGGGAAGATTTCAAAAGCCCTCAGCCCAAACAGCGTCTTATTATAACACTCTGAGGTAAGTACGAAGCAGCAACTCGCATCTACCTTAGTATAGGCACCATGGTTACTCATCCACCCACACAACTTGTCGAATTCCCGAAGCAGCCACTGTCGGCCCGCAACCTGATCGGAGGGCAGTGGATCGCGGGTTCAGAGCCTTCTCGCCAGCTCTCTAGCCCCTACAGTGGCGAAGTGTTGGGCACCATTCACCCCGCCTCTTTGGCCGAGGCCGACCGGTGCGTTTTGGCGGCGGCGAGCGGGCACGAGGCGTGGCGCCAGGTTCCCGCCAAGGAGCGCGCAGCGGTGCTGCTCAAGCTACGCGAGGTGATGCTGCGGGATATCGAGAAGCTCTCTCACAGCGCTGCGCGCGAGTCGGGGAAGCTCGTTGGCGAGGCCCGTGCGGAGGTGCTGAAGGGGGTCGAGGTTCTTGAGTTTGCGGCAAGCCTGCCGAACAGTGACCTCGGAGGAGCACTTGAGGTCAGCCGAGGGGTAACATGTGAGTATCGCCGGGAGCCGCTCGGAGTGACCGTCGGGATTACGCCATTCAACTTTCCGGCGATGGTGCCGATGTGGATGATTCCGATCTCGCTCGCGCTCGGAAACTCGTTCATCCTGAAGCCCTCTGACAAGGTGCCGTTCACAGCGACGCTGCTTGGCGAGCTCATTCTAGAAGCGGGCTTTCCGTCTGGGGTTTTCTCTGTCCTTCACGGTGGCCGAGAAATCGTCGAGCATCTAGCCAAGCACCCAACGGTTGCAGCGCTCGGTTTTGTTGGCTCGTCGGCCGTTGCTCGCGCCGTCTACACTGCCGCAACTGGCTGCGGAAAGCGTGCGCTGTGCCTCGGTGGCGCGAAAAATCACCTGATCGTGGTGCCTGATGCTGACCCCGCGGTCACGGTCGACGGAGTTGTTGCCTCGTTCACCGGCTGCGCCGGCCAGCGCTGCATGGCGGCAAGTGTCCTAGTTGCAGTTGGTGATGTGGAGCCGCTCTTGGCGCAGGTAGAGAGCGCTGCCGCAAAGATGCGTTTGGGCCTCGACATGGGAGCCCTCATCGACAAGGCGGCCCACACTCGGCTGACCGCAGCGATCGAGAGAGCTGTCCGTGACGGAGCAACGCTACGGCTCGACGGCCGAAAGAGCTCTGCGCCCGCAGGCTACGCAGGCGGCAACTGGCTCGGGCCCACGATCATCGACAATGCGCAGCCCTCGATGCAGAGCGCCTGCGAGGAGCTGTTTGGGCCCGTTCTCACTATCGTGCGAGTGAAGACGCTCGACGAGGCGCTGGCGCTTGAGCGCTCAAGCCGGTACGGAAATGCGCTCTCGGTGTTTACCACCAGCGGCGCAGTGGCGCGCCACGTCGCAGAGCGGGCGTCGTCTGGCATGATCGGAGTCAATATCGGCGTGCCGGTGCCGCGCGAGCCGTTCTCGTTTGGCGGAACGAAGGAATCGAAATTTGGCAGCGGTGACATCACTGGCTCCGGCGGAGTTGAGCTGTGGTCGAACCGGAAGAAGATCAGCTCGAAGTGGGGGCTGCAGCCCGACAAGAACTGGATGTCGTAGAGAGACTTAACGCATGGCCGAGAAGAAGAAAGCAGTAAAGCCGATCGTTCTTACATCCCACCCGACCAGCGCTCCGTCTGCTGTTATTCCGATCATGTGGGGTGCGCGCGACCCGATGGCGCGCGGGCCGATAATCGGCACGTTTACTGACTTGCACCACCGCAACTGTATCGGCACGCACTCGGGCGCCTACTCAGTGTATCGTGCGCTCGCGGTTGCGGCGGGGTCGCTTGACCCAGACCACGTTCCTGACCTGACAAACACCTCTCCGACGGTTCGTATCGGGCCCTTTGAGAGCTGGTACGACCCGAAGCGGATCGTCTCGATGGACCCGTGGGGAGCTGATGTCGGCGAGGCGTTCGCGAGCTACATCAAGCAGGGCTACAATATCCAGCCAACGATAGCGATTACTCGGGCGCACATAACGATCCCGGAGGTTGTCTCTGAGGTGGCTGCAGGACGTATCGCCGTTGATGGCGAGATAGTCGGCTCAGCCGGTGACTGCAAAGTTACGAAGGCGGCGATTGAGCCGGTCTGGTACCTGCCTGCGATCGCCGCCCGTTTTCAGGTATCTGAGAGCGAGCTGCGTCGAGCGCTTTTTGAGTACACCGGCGGAATGTTCCCAGAGCTTGTTACGCGCTCTGACCTGCACGTGCTTCTGCCGCCGATTGGGGGGCAAACGGTGTACCTCTTTGGGGACGTTTCTACGATTCCCGACACCTCAAAGGAGCTTACGGTGCGAGTGCACGATGAGTGCAACGGCTCTGATGTTTTCGGCTCAGACATCTGCACCTGTCGCCCATACTTGGTGCACGGCATCGAGGAGTGCATCAAGACAGCCCAGCGCGGCGGATGTGGCGTAATAGTCTACAACCGCAAAGAGGGCAGGGCGCTCGGCGAGGTGACTAAGTTTCTGGTGTACAACGCTCGCAAGCGCCAAGAGGGCGGAGATCGCGCAGACATGTACTTCCACCGCACCGAGTGTATCGCTGGAGTTCAAGACATGCGCTTTCAAGAGCTGATGCCCGACGTGCTGCACTGGATGGGCGCGAAGCGGATCGACCGGCTGGTCTCGATGAGTGACATGAAGTACGACGCCATTACGCGCTCCGGGATTGAAGTGGCAACCCGCGTCTCAATCCCCGAGGGCCGAATCCCGGAAGATGCACGGGTGGAGATGGACGCAAAGAAAGCTGCCGGGTACTTCACCGAGAAGGCTGCTCCAACGAAAGAGGAGCTTAAGAGAACACGAGGAAGAGGGCTTGAGGAGTAGTCGATTCTCTACTCAAGGGTGAGCAGATGAAGAGAGAAGAAGCGATTGCGTACATGATGAGCCCTCGCGCTGTGCGAGAGCGATGTGGGCAAGTTTTCTCGCTGGCGAAACGGGGCGAGCTTTCGCACTTCGTTTTGCACGAGGTGCGCCTGCCCGCAGTCGTAGCTGCAATTTGGGAAGAGACGAAGCTCAACTACCCAGACGGGAAGGTGCCCTTTCACAGCCGCTGGCGTCACTTCGGTGCGGGAGGAGTTCCGAGAGAAGCTATTCTCGACGCGAAGCTATCAAGCCTGCCTCCGATTGAGCGCGCACGAGCTAAGATCGAGCTCGCCGTTGTGAGCGTGCTGCTGGACGCTGGAGCCGGAGACGCGTGGACGTACCGTGATGCTGATGCGCGGCGTAGCTTTGGCCGCTCCGAGGGGCTGGCGGTTGCTTCGTTTGACTCCTTTGTGCGCGGGCTCTTCGGAGACGGGCCCCTGCGGGTTACCGCAGAGAAGCTGTGCGACTTCTCGGCAGCTGCTCTCGGCGAGGCATTCCAGGTCTCTGAAAAAAATCCGCTGCCCGGCCTCGATGGTCGTGCAGA
>CAYPUA010000002.1:0-31955 GCA_964413875.1 uncultured Bdellovibrionales bacterium | reverse complement strand
GGGCTCTTCGTTGATTCAGGAGTTCTCGAGCTGCGCGACCCGTCCGAGGGGCTTGTCCGCCACCATCCTTCAGCTGAGCTTGTGGTTGAGTGGCGCGCCCTCACCGTGAGCCTGCTCGATCAGGTGGCAGCGCAGCTCCGCTCCCAGTTGGGCCTTTCAAACGAAGAGCTGCCCCTCGCCAAGATCCTGCAAGGAGGAACTTGGAGCTTGGGGCGCAAGCTAGCCGCAGAGCGCCGCCCACACGCCACGCCGCCAATTGGGATCGAGAGTGACGGCACCGTATTTTAGGCGGTGACGAAGGGGGACTGGCGCACGTACACTGAGGTCATCCCCATTAACGAGGCGAAGCATGAAGCAGCACCAAGTAACAGTCGTGACTCACCCACTGGTTCAGCACAAACTGAGCTTGATGCGCATGGAAGAGACCCCAAGCGCAGAATTCCGGCGGCTGCTGCGAGAGTTGAGCATGCTGCTGGCGTACGAGGTCACGCGCGACCTGCCGCTCACTAAGATCGATATCAAGACCCCGGTCGTCGCTACGAAGGCGCCGGTGATTGACGGCAAGAAGATCACCCTCGTTTCTATTCTCCGCGCAGGCAACGGCATCCTCGATGGCATGCTTGAGCTCATTCCGTCAGCTCGGGTGGGGCATATCGGCATATACCGCGACCCCCAGACCCTGACCCCGGTCGAGTACTACTTCAAGATGCCCCCTGACATGAACCAGCGAGATGTCATCATCGTTGATCCGATGCTTGCCACTGGAAACTCGGCGGCAGCGGCTATTGGACGTATCAAGGAGCTCAAGCCACTCTCGATCAAGTTTGTGTGCTTAATTGCGGCCCCTGAAGGGGTGGAGCTGCTGCGCGACGAGCACCCAGACGTTCCGATATACACCGCCTCCGTTGACGAGAAGCTAAACGACCACGGCTACATCGTGCCGGGGTTGGGAGATGCGGGAGACAGAATTTACGGAACTAAGTAAGACTGTTGCGAGTGCTAAGCCACTACGGTAGCGAGGTGACGAGTCATTCGTTCGCTAATTCATGCACATTCCACGCGAGTGTTTGAACTACGATGGCCAAGGAAGACAGCCCCTCTGAGCAAAGATTTGAGCCACCTGAGAGCGTGCTCGGGGCTTGGCGCGAGCCGCTAGTCGTTGAGGGGCAAGTTGGACGCTCTGTGTGGCTCGTGCGACAGGGAGCGACGGGCTTTATCCTCAAGAAACGTGCATCGACGCTGTCACCAGAGGCTGAAGGCGCGATGTTGCGCCTCCTAAAAGAGCGTGGCATTCCGGTCGCCCCGCCGGTTCCGGCCAGTGGGGGACATCAGGCGTTTTCGCACCAAACTGGGCAGTGGTCGCTCTATCCTCGGCTTCCGGGCCGTTCCGCCACGATCCTCTCCCTTGCATTGTCGGAGGCTCACGCGCTTGGATCAGCGCTCGCCTTGTTACATCAGGCGCTTGTTGATGTCCCGGAAGGTAGCCAGCTCGGTTCACTTGTGCTCAAAACTGATCTTCGAGGGTGCCCGGCTGGGCTGATTCACCGAGACTTTCACGCTAGCAACATTTTTTTTGAAGCCGGGAGTGTGAGCGGAATCGTCGACTTCGATCTCGCGTGCAACGGCCCACGCATCTTCGATGTGGCCTACCTTGCTGTCTCGCTGCTGGCTGACTCGTGGCATTCGTCGACTGCTCAAGAGCGCTTCGTGGTAATATTGCGGGAGATTGTTCGAGGCTACGAAAGCCAATCGAGGCTCACGGCCGAGGAGGCGCATTCGATCCCGTCACTGATGGAAGAGATAGAAGACATGTTCGTGACGCTAGGCCGGGAGCTCGGGAACGAATCGATGGAGCTAGGAGCTGCCGGAGTAAAGGCCTGCCTGCAGGCACGGCGGGAAGAAATCACAGCCGCCTTAGGGACGAAAAGCTAGCGCGTTCGCACTCGGTCCCGTGCTGGCACGGGGCAAAACCATCCGACTTTTAGCTAAAGAGGAAGCCCTTGCGAGCAACCAGAGTGGCGGGCCAGGTGCTTGTCCAGCCCGGCGATCTGCCGTAGCTGGTTGGAAGAGCAAGAGGAGTTTCTCCGGAGCAGCGACGTGCCCCTTTAGGAGCTAGCACCGAGACCTAGTTGTCCTGGACAGCCGCCCCAACAGTTCCGTACACTAAGGGCTCCACGGAGGAGCATATGAACAGGACGTTGACTCGATTAACCCTCGTTTTCGCTGTAGCGCTCTCGCTGCTTTGGGCTCCTCAAGCGACAGCCCAATCGACCGGTAGACCCTGCTACTCAAACAAGAAGGCGGGTTACGTGGTTTGGTCGAAGAGCACCGACACAAGCGGGCGTGGCGAGTTTGCCCCACCGACTGGGCAGGTGGCCGTGCTCCCGAACTTCTCCTGGGCTGTTACCGGAAATCCGTTGTCGGTTCAGATTGGAGAGGATGAGCCCTTCAGCGGTGGAAATTCGATGAAGGGGTACTACGGTCAGGCGAGGGACGCTACGAACCTCAATGTGCGGATCGAATCTAACGACGTTGGTGCTGGACAGCCGATCCCGCATAGCGCTGTGGTGACGGTGACCTTTGATGCTGCCGCTCCAGGTTCCGGCTGGGGTTTCTCAGTAATCGACATCGACGTTGACCAAGTCCGGATCTCGGCTATCGACTCCGCTGGACAGCCTGTCTCGACCAGCCGTATCGCACGGTGGTTCGTGCAGAAATTCGACGCCAACCCGAGTGTCGATGGCGTTAATATTCCGTCTTGGGACCCGGCTTCAGGAGCTGTTGTCGGCTCTTCGAGCCGCTCGACGACTTACCGCACAACCGTTGAGGGAGGGCTCGTTGACACCGAAGCCGCTTCTGCCTGGTTCCAGCCGACCACAGCGATCAGCAAGCTCATCTTTGAGTACCAGTCCCTGCAGAACCGAGCGGAGCCCTCATTTCATATCCTCGTAGGATCGTGCGCAACAACCTTTTTACCGCCGACACCCACTCCGGCTGGCGCAAGCGACTCCGATGGCGATGGCATCACAGACAACGAAGAGGGTGACGAGGATCCGGACAACGATGACCGGCCGAACTACCTCGACAAGGACAGCGATGGGGACACGGTTCCCGACGCAAGCGAGAGCTCCAACGATGACGATGGAGACGGAACCCCGAACTTCCTCGACGGAGACTCTGACGGCGATGATGTGCCTGACCAGATTGAGCGTAATCCAAGCGGTGAGACCCCTGAGCGATCTGGGGAAGACGCCAACCGTGATGGTGTTGACGATTCGCAGAATGACCGCACTAACGAAACGCCCTCCGATGAAGATGGTGATGGCTCGCCCGATTTTCAGGATGAGGACGCCGATAACGACGGCAACAACGACGGCGATGAGGCTTACGATCTCGACGGCGATGGAGACAGGGATGTAGAGCCCTCAGGGGAAGACTCTAACGAGAACGGCGTTGACGATGCCTTCGAGGATTTTGACAGCCCAGATGACCTCAATCCCTCCTTCTTCGGAGAGCAGAAGGATCCTCCGTGCGAGGCTCTGCAGACGGGCACGACCAAGTCTCAGGTAACAACGAGGCTCAATGCCCTGGCGAACCGGATACCGCAATTCGCCTCAAGGGTCGCCTCATGCGGCGGCAGCTATCCGAGAAGCCTTGTTACTTCCGGAGCAGCAGCAACAAATCTTTTCCGTACCAGGATGTCAGTCGCCTACCGAAACGAAGAGATTCGCTGCCCTACGACTATGTGCGTGTCTCGTCAGCGGCAGCCGAACAAGGATGAGCTCAACGCTCTGGCGCAGCAGATCTACCAGCATGCGCGCCGTAGCAAGCTTGCAGCGATGAGCCAGTGTGGTGAGCCGCCGGAGAGCTCCACTCCGGACAAGAGACCGCGCACAGAGGTCTACCTGCGCGAGCTTCAGTCTGCTATCTCGAAGCTGCCGTCAAGGGTGAGTCGCTGTCAGTAGGGTTTTCAGCCTAAGACCGCCAGCAAGCTGGCGGATGTAGAGCTGTAATAGAGAGCTTCTTTCGAAGACGAAGGCAAAAAAAAGCGGCAGGCACAACCAGGTTGTGCCTGCCGCTTTCGTGCGAGAGCCGGAGCTTAGTAGCGTCCGCCCCCCGAGTAGCCGCCGCGCGAACCGCCGCCGCCACCACGATTTCCGCCGCCTGAGCGACCGCCGAATCCGCCTGAGCGCGGACGGTCCTCACGAGGACGAGCCTCGTTTACGGTGAGGGTCTTGCCCTCGAGGTTGTAGCCGTTGAGGCTGTTGATCGCCTCTTCAGCCTGAGCGTCGTCGTCGAGCTCCACGAAACCGAATCCGCGTGAACGGCCGGTCTCACGGTCAGTTGCGATCTTTACAGAACGCAGCGACGAGAACTGCTCAAAAAGTGAACGCAGCGTCTCTTCAGACGTTGCAAAGGCGATATTGCCAACGAAAAGCTTCTTCATATGTCCCCTTACAGGTTTCTACACAACAGTAACAACCAAGCCGAATGCTTGGCCGGACCCTTAAAAGTTCTAAAAGCAAAACGGGGACTGCGGACGTGAACTACAGGACCTGAATTTCCGATAGAGCGAAGGCTCAGCTGCAAGGCTACATGGCTGGGGTGGAGAAGTCAAAAGAAGTATGGTGACCCATCTGTCAAAGTAGCGGCCGATGCAGTTCAACCTATTGAATTAAATGAATACTTCCGTGTGAGTCGGGTGCTAAGTAGTCCCGGACTTAGACTTAGCATAAGCATCGGGCACATTGCATGTCACGCACCCAGAGGGCGAAGGTTACCTTGCTACAAGGTCTCTGACACCTCGTAGTCAGGACACATTGTAGTCAGGTCCCTAGTGCTTTTTTACCGACAGATCTACCCCGCATCGAACTACTAGGCACGCTCGGTAAGGACCGTAGGACAGGAAAGATAGTTGCTCGATGCGCGCTGATCCGTAGGGGTATCAGCCGTTACTTGGCATAGCGAAGGAAGTGCCCAGGAGATGGATCTCTCGATGGAGAGCCGCGCGGATTCGAGGATTGTGAAGCAGTGAATCCGCAGCGGGGCAGGAAAGACTCCTAACCCCGCTGCGACACAAATCTCCGGGAGGACAGAATCGTCAGCGACGCTTCTTGCCCTTCTTTTTGTTACCTTGAGCAACCAACGGCTTCACCCGCAAGCTGCTTGCAACCTCTTGGGGGAGGTCCGCGGCCATCGAGCAAGAGACTTTGTGTCCGTGCTGATTGGCGATCACAGTAGTGTCGAGCTCAAGTCGAAGCGGTCCAAGTACTAGGCAGCTCTTCTGTCGGTCCGTGGTGGTCAAGAGTATTCTTCCATCATGCCGCCAGATCGCCACCTTCGATGCATGGTCGAGCTCGTCGACAAACACCTCGTACTCGTAACTTCTCCTCTCGTCGGCCCACGATATTCGTAGGCCACCGCCCTCGTACACGCCCTCGGTGCACTTGAATGGCACCAGATCCGGTTCAGGTTGCCGTATCATCCTTAAAACCTCTCTTATGAGATTTACAATGGGGCCAAAAACCGTGAGATCCTCGAATCCGCTTCGAGACTCGCGACTAAGGTAATCCCCGATGTTGAGTAAGTCAAAGAATCCGCCGTTCAAAAGAATTGGAAAACAGAGCGCTTCTCTCTAAGCAGTTGAAGTGTGGCGGTGGACTGATGATGACTAAAGACGGCACCCCCGAGCTCAATCAGATTAGAGGGTCGAAATGCACGGCCTGTAGCTTGAGGGCTTGCTACCACGTCTCTGACACCTTGTAGTGAGGTGGACGCGACAGCGAGCCGGCCCATTAGCACTCTGGAGACAGAACGAGGCATACCAGAGCGATCCTAACGCTCCGCGAGCTCCAGGTACTTTGTGACATCCGCCTTGAGCTTCCGTACTGAAAGGCGCGAAGGAGCGCTGCCGTCGTTCGCCCCGCCAGCGTGAGAACGCATGTCTTTGAGGACGCCTACGACTCGGCGGCTGTCGCGGAAGAGCTCTGAGGAGAAGGGCTTGGTGCTTCTCAATACGCCGGTAGTCTTGCCAATGACGCGATTCAGGGCGGCCAAAACGCGATTGTCTGAGCCACGTAGCTTGCGTCTGTCCTGAATTAATAGGGTCTTTTCGAGGATATCCTGAAGTTCTGGAACTTCGTCCAGGCCGATTCGCGCGAAGACGCCCGCGAGATCCCTAATCTCAATCTCGACTGTGCTCGTGCTGCCCACGCGCGCCAGAAGGCGCACGCTTATTCCAGCTGATGCGAGCTCGAGGGGGCTTCCCGAAGCGACGGTTCCTTCCATGAAGGAGCCCGAATCGGCTGGACGCCCCTTGATGTATGGAGACTCAAGGATGAAGCCGTTATCAAGCGGGACTGATTGAACGATGAGACCCTCTGGAATCGAGCTTGTTGTCCACCCCGAATCGTTGCGCGAGACGAGGGTGAAGATTTGGGACTGCACAGAGGATGAGACTACGAAGAGAGAGGGCGCGGCGCTTCGGTACTCCCTGGGCTCGCGAAAGATCCACACAGAGGAGGGAAGAGAGGCTCCCGGGCCACTGTCGGCGCTTGTAATCTGAACGGTGTACGTGCCGGGCTCAGAAAGCACGATGGTATCGTCTCGCTGTATCCAGCCGAGCCGATAGCTTTGGGCGGCATTTACACGGTTTGTAGCGGTGACGACCCCCAATCCCATGATGCAGTTTGGATCGCCGTACTCAATCGCAATCTTGCCCAACTGCGGAGCGTTGACAGCTGTGCCGTGCGAGTGCATGAGGCCCAGCAGGTGCCCATGCTCGTGGGCGACGACTCGCAGAAACTTGTCTCGTTGGTCCTGCGGCACGCCGCCTGTGTCCATGGCGACGAAGATCCCGCCACTTGCAATCGAAGTCACTGCCGCCCAGGGGCAATCGAAGAAGTCCCTGGCCGCGCTTGAGACGAATGTATACCGACCCCGTCCTGATTCTCTCTGCGCGGGAACAGAGTAACAGAAAGCCTCCGAGCGGTTGGGCTCTTTGCGTAGATCCACCTGGATAGTGCTGTAGGCACCGTCTGATATCGGCGCTTCGCCTATACTGCCGTCCTGGATTGAGCTCTGGCCCCACGAGATCTCTTCGATTATTGCCCGAAGAGAGGATGTTGCTCCGAAAAGCAGAGCGGCCACCTCGGCCCGGGACTGTACCGGCGGAGGGAACACCACAACAGAACCGTCTCGCTTGATTACCCTCACCGCGGCAAGCTGGAAATCAATCGGAATGTTGCCGGTAGGCGGGATCCCTGATTCCTCATACTGGTAGGGGTCGGTTAGAGGCGTAAACAAACTTAACGGGTCGTCGCTGCTTGGTTGAACCGACTGCGCTCGAGCCCTGCGCCCTGGCATCCTCTTGGGCACGATGAGGACTTCCTTGAACGGTATCTCCGAGTAGATACGCTCGGTCTCCAAGAGTGGGCTCTCCTGAGCGGCCGAAAGAGCGGGAAGAGAGCTCGATGCGAGAACGGCTACAGATAGGAGAGCTATTCGATGGCGGCGCAAAATAGCGAACATTGGGCGATGCTCCAGGTGGACAAAACCGATGCGCAACAGGGGCTGTCACGTGTGCTGATGTGCTATCTCGAAGTATGGCAGAGCCCTCTGTTGGTGTAACGCCTAAACTGTTTCAGACAGTGCGTGAAGAGCCATCATCGCTACTGGGACGACGATCCAAGAGCCTCCCAAGGGGACGCTGGGAGCTGCAATTGTGCGAGAATTGCGTAGGTGCGCCGTAGGCACTGGTTTGCGTTAGGGCGCTGAGAGGCTTCTGTCTGAATTGACTTGATGATGCGTAGGACCACTCGTACGGGTCACGACCGACGCGGAATGTGAGGGTGCCTGCGTAATGCTCCCCGCGAGCCTGTTTGGCCAATACAGCTCTTGTTGACGGGGCCTTCCACATGCTCGACGCTTGTGCTCAGCCACGGAGGCCGCGAGCATAGGGTCTGCATAAAAGCCGTGATCCCACTGAAGATCTACAAACGCAGATGAGCGCAAAAGCCTGCAAATGGCTCAGCGCTTCTTGAGCACAGCGACGGCTCGCTTCCCCGCCGACGGCTGCGACAGATCCGCGCCCTCAGACGCGAGCGCCGATGTTAGGTGCGAGTAGCGCTCGGCTGGGATCAGCACGATCGTCTCGCCGGCTGCGAGCGCACTTTTCAAGTTTCCGAAGGGTGGATGTGTTGAGGTGAAGCTGCCGTCGGCTAAGCCGTTGCGGTAGCCGCTGTCGCCGACTTGGCCTTTCTGTCCCGAGCTGCGCAGCCGCTCCATGAGGCCAATCCGGATCCGGGATTCCTCGCCTGGCGGCAGGTCCGCAACCACAAAGAGCGTTCCTCGCTCGTCGTTAAGAAGCTTCCGGATGCTCTGGACCTCGGGCTCTTCGTCGGTAGTGTACTGAAGCGCTTCAAGCCATCGCGGGGCGAGGGCGCAAGGCAAGAGAGCTGCGGCGAGCAGCGCCGCAATACCGAGAGCCTTGCTCGATCGCTGCATGGCGCTAAGCCACTCCGTTACGCCGAGAGCGGTCCACACAATCAGCGGCACAATCAGGAAAAACTGCCGATGCACGTCGATGCGGTTAGTCAGGAGTAGCGCTCCCGTGTTGAGCCCAAACCATCCAAGCAGCGCGAAGCTGGGCCAGAACGGGCGGGTCTTGAGGCTCTTAAAGAGCCCCAAGAGGATAAACGGAAGCGACAGGCAGCCAAGGAGCGTCATGCCGAGAGGGCGATCAACGAACGGCCCTCCCACCGGGATATCGTCCGCGGCTGCTGACCAGTGCGAGACGCCGTCCGCGAGCTGCTTGCCGGTCACTTCACGGATTAGGGCCCAGGCTAACTGCAGACGTTCTTCGCTTGAAGGATTACGGTTCGAGAGCAGCGGGGCGACCTCTGTTTGCTCAAGCTCAAGCGGAAAGCCGCCCTGAGTTACCATGTAGAAGAACTGCTCGCTCCTTGCCTGAAAGAGCGCTGAGAGCGAGTCCATTGACGCTTGCCAAGCGACGATCCCAGCCAGCACTGCGGTGAAGGTGCCCGCGGCTATTGCACGCTGAGAAGCTTTCTGTTTTCGGTTGAAAAACACCCCAAGCAGAGTCGTGACGGCGATCGCCACCACCGCCACACGTGCGGCGGCATACCCGAGGGTCGCTGCATACAGTGTTAATGCGCAGAACACCGCACAGAGAGCCCCACCACGTCGCACCAACCGAGCACAGAGCAGCAGCGCCGCGAGGAGCGCGCACAGCGAGGCAGCCGATGCGCCAGCGTAGCGGCCGTAGGAGATCGCCACCTCGTTGAAGACAAGAAGCGACGCTGCAACGACGGCACACGACATGCCGTACGACCGGCGCACGAAGAGAAAGAGCAGCGCCGTCGAGCCGAGAAAAGCGAGCGCAGAGATGATTCGGATCGACCAGAGCGAAGCGAAGAGCTCGGTGCAGATCGCCAGCGATGGCAGGCCGAAGATCGCCGAAAGGTGGCCGCCCGCCA
Organism: uncultured Bdellovibrionales bacterium; assembly: GCA_964413875.1. Taxonomy (GTDB): domain Bacteria; phylum Bdellovibrionota_C; class UBA2361; order UBA2361; family OMII01; genus OMII01. Next base: position 22,458 of record CAYPUA010000002.1, on the reverse strand, counting down.
GGGGAGCGTCGCTCCAGCGCAGGTGCTCCAGCACTCGCCTCGACAGAGGCTCCTCAGAGATGCTCTGCAGGGAAAGCCCATGAATATTCTCGTGCTCCCAGAGAAACACCGGACCCGAATCCGCTCCGAGGCGGTAGAGCACAAGAAGCACCGCGGCGATTGCAACTATCGGAAGGTAGCGTTGCGGAAGCCGCCCAAGCTCGGTCGCACTATCCTGCTTCCCGTTGCCTAGAGAGGCTGCAAGAGCGAGGGCTGCGCCGACAACAAAGAGTCCTACGGCAGCCGAGGGTGGCGAGACAAGAGCAGCTGATCCGCAGGCCACCGACGCGCAGGCGAGCGCATCGCGGCGCTGACGGCGAAAGAGTGCAGACAGCGCGCCTAGGGCGGAGAATACGAGTGCAGCAGTGACGAGCCAGGGAGTAGGGATGATCATGCTGACCGGCACAATACCACTGGCAAAAGCGTGGCGGTACCGGTCATGAGTGGTGATCCGCCGCTAGAGAATCGGCGAGAACAGCCTCGCGAAGCGGCTACCAAGCCGCTTCCAGAGAGGGAAATCGCTCATGCGCTCGTTTGAGACGTCTGTCGCACTCGCCATGTCGCGCTCCAGCATCTCCGCTACCTGTTGGTTGAAGCCCCGGTCAGCAACCAGCGATGTGGCCTCGAAATTTAGGCGGAAGGATCGATTGTCGAAGTTCGCGCTGCCGACAGCGGCGTAGAGGTCGTCTAGCACAAGCACCTTCTGGTGCAGGAAGCCGTCGGTGTAGCGGTACGCTTTCACCCCCGTCGCTGCGGCTGCCGGCACGAAGAAGAACGAGGCGAGCCAGACGAGCATATGGTCACGTTTGGCCGGCACCAGGACCCGCACGTCGACCCCTCGCATAGCAGCAAGCTGCAGCGCGCACAGCAGCGCGTCGTCAGGGATAAAGTACGGAGTCGCGATCCAGATTCGCGAGCGGGCAGAGCTTATGGCGTGCAGGAAGAAGAGCGCGCAAGCGTCGAGATCGCTCGCCGGTCCAAAGGCGAGAGTGAGCATAGTAATGTCACCCGCGGGCACTGGAGGGCTCAGGCTTATATTAGGCGGCGCTCCTGTCGCCCATACCCAGTCAGCAAAGAAGATTCGCTTCAGGTGCAGCACGGCCGGACCAGAGACCCGTATGTGGGTGTCGCGCCAGTGGCCAAACTCGGCGCTGCGGCCAACGTACTCGTCACCGACGTTGTGCCCGCCGATGAAGCCTGCCTGCCCATCTACAACGACGATCTTTCGGTGGTTGCGAAAGTTAATCTGGAAGAAATTACGCAGCCCCCCGCGCCTGGTGCCGAAGGAGCGAACTTCGATTCCCGCGTCGGCGAACGTACCCAGAAACTTTCGCGAGAGGCGATGCGTGCCGACTTCGTCGTACAGCACCCGCACGGAGACGCCGCGCTGGGCCGCAGCGACGAGGCGTCGCTGGAGCTCAAGGCCCAGCTCGTCCTCTTTGATGATGAAGAACTCGATTAAGATAAAAGAGGATGCTCGATCGACCTCGGCGAAGATTGCGTCGAACGTTGCATGCCCGTCTACCAGCAGGGTCACCTCATTGCCGCCGAGGAACTCAGCGTTGGCGATCTTCGAGAACGCATCTCTCCGAGCAGGGTCGGGATCCTCGGGCATCTTAGTGCTGCCAAGAAGCTGCTGACGGTACCACGCTAGGTCTCGATTCTGGTGCTCGACCACCCGGGCGATGCGCTCCTTGTATCCCTTAAACTTCGAGCGCCCGAAGATCATGTAGATCGGCAGGCCGAAGTAAGGGAACACTACAAGGAAGAGGCACCAGGCGATCGCGCCCTGGGGGCTCCGGGCATACAGGAGCACCTCCGATGCGGCGAAGGCACCAAGGAGGTGGAGGACGGGGAGGATAGCTGCGGCGAGCTTTAGGAGGGACCAGGATGTCATGGCATCGGGCAGCTTTGCACGCCTCAAGGTCGGTGAGTAGGGGGCAACGCCCCGCTATGGGCAGCGCTTGTGCTTGTAGGAACAGTAACCTGTCGGCGTCATTCTTCATCCCGCACAATCTTACAGCCTAGTGATGAGAACGAACGCTAGCAGGAGTGGTTACCGTGCAACGCCGATAATCGTCACATCATCCACGTACCGCTGCGGCTCCGGCGCATCCGGACGGAGCTTGAGGGTTAGGGTGTGGTCGCCGCTCGCAAGCGCGCTAGCTTCAAACCAGTCCGTGCTCTTGCCGTCCGCCTGGGACGAGTGAGAGGTTAGCTGGATGGCGCCGTTGTCAATCGAGATGCCGACCGGCGCAGTGAAGCTGTCTCGGCCGCGAGCTATGATGAATGCCTTCGATAGCGGTTTAGCCAGCGAGAATTTCACGGAGACCGGCTCCTGTTGAATAGGCGTCAGCGAGAGTCGGTAGGTCTGATAGTAAACGCGCTCCATGAATACTGGGCTGGAGGAGTCGAGTGTGCGCGGATCAACGGCAGTAACTACGGCGGGGCGCGACAGGTCTCCCCCTGAGTGTCGCATTACCCACATGTGGCCAGGTTCCTGAGAAGTCGTCCAATTCGTCGCTCCGCTGAACTGTGCTGGTGGCGGCTCATTGCTCATGATGATCGCCGGGACGTTTAGCTGTTCTACGATCATCTTTGCGGCCCCGATGCTTGCTTCACGAATCACCACCACAGGGCGCTCGGCGAGCGAGTCTCGCCCAAGCTTCGGCGGATTCCAGCGCATCATGTTGCCGCTGGTCTCAAGCTTGTCGGTAAAGAAGATGAGGGTGCCGGGCTGCTCTTGCAGCGCGAACGAGCGTGACAGAGCAAGGTTGTGGGTCTGGGTGAGGAAGCCTTTGAGCGGCTCGATGACGCTCACGAGGGCTGAAGCGGCGATTGCTGCCGCGAGCAGCGCCGCTCCCCTGATGCGCATCGCTCGGAAGAGCAGAAAGATCTCGGCCCAGAGGGAGCCGATCAGGAGCGCTTGGGCTGGGTTAATCATCAGCAGCCGAATCCAGCCGAGGGGGATCGAGATAGCGGGACCCAAGTAGCTTCCCGCAAAAAGACCGACCAGCAGCAGGCGATCGGCGCGAAACAGGTTTCCTAGCGCCAGGCCGAGCGCAACGATGAGCGGCACGTACAGCGTCGATGGCAGGCTTGTGGATGTTGGACGATACGGGCCGAAGGTTGACTCGACGAGCACAACCCCGTTCTCTTCGAGGATCCAGAGCGCCTTCTGGAGCTGGGTGGGCTTGCGAGGATCGATCAGCGTAAGGTGTGGCAGCACTCCGCCGAAGAGGTGCTCGCCCCGGCCTTTGAGCTGGTGGCTCACCTTCTGCCACTCAAGGATGCTTGGCATCGCAAGCAAGACCACGAGCACTGCACTCGCAGCAAGCTGCCAGCTCTTGCGGCGCAGCGTCCTGTTACGAAGCCACTCAAAGGCAAATACAGCGCTGGCTGCGACGACGAGCATCTTGATGTTTGCAAGCCCGTAGAAGGTGAGAATGAACGCGACACCCATCCATAGTGCGCGCAGCAAAGACGGGCGACGCAGGTACGCCAGCATCGCGTCTAAGAAGAGGAGTATGAGCAATGCGGAGAAAGAGAGGATTAGCTCAGAGCGCGCATCCCACAGCGTCAACGGCATGAATGCGTAGGAAGCCATCGCTGCGAGACCGAACGAAACACCTCCGAGTTGCCGACCGACCCGGAAAACGAGGAGCACGCTGAGCCAAGCTGCGGACGCGCAAGCGAGCCTGCCTGCAAAAACTGACATGCCCCCGCAGGCGAGCTGAAAGAGCGCATGCCAGAGGACGTACGGGAGGGAATGACCACATTCCTCTTGAGTCATCTCGCGGAAGAGGAGCAGGTCCTTGAAGAGTAGCTTGCCGTGCAACAGCCGATCGGCTGAGAGAAGCGCCTGAGTGCCGTAGGCCCACATCTCGGCTGGGGTGTCCGTCATGCGGTAGAGGAACACGACGCCGCTGCCGACTGCTATCGCGAGGAAGATAAGCCAGCCGAGCCAGTTCATGCGCGGAGTAGCACATCTACTTTCATCGCTGTTCTGGGGGTCGGCACTGACGGTGCAGGGCTGCCACTCAGGTACGCTGCGGAAAAGGAAGCCAGCTAGCACTGCCATCGAGAATGTCACGCCCCAAAGGATGTAGGGGCTGACTAGCGGACTGGGAAGCCACCCCATGCGGGCAGCCTGGCCGCAGCAGAGCGCGGCTGCTATCGCCAGGCTCTTTCCTGCAGCCGGCTCCTTGCGACGTGCGGCGAGCGACGTGCCGAAGAGAACGGCAGAGAGCGGGATGAGCGAGGCAACTAGCGTGCTCGGCTGCACCTGATACAGCGACAGCTCCGTTACGAGCCACATGCCGGCAATCGCTAGCAGGGCAGCCACACTCGCAAGACGAACGATCATCGCAAAAATCCTTGAAGGACGAGACCCCTGATTGATTCAGCTTCTAGCCTATTTTGTCAATGGATTAACGGCTTTGGGTCGTTCTACGAAGCTGATCTTCTGACTGTAATCCGCTTTATGAGGAGCAGGCTTTCGCGAGCCTCTGGCGAGCGCAGCAAGAGGCTCGCAAACGCGTACACGAGCGCCCCAACAGGCACCCCGATTACAACAGCGGCCACAGCCGGGACTCCGAAGCTTTTTAGCTGCCCAAGCGCAAACACCATCAGGAGAGATGCGAAGCTTGCGCGCACGGTTGCAAGCCCGAACGAGCGCCATGGAAAGCTTCCTATGCGCCAGGAGAAGAAACAGAGAACCAGCCCTAGCGAGGCGAAGGCGGCGGCAGAGGAAGCGGCTGCGAGCCCGCGGTGGCCGATAGCGGCGTGCCAGCCGACCTTCTCGTAGAGCGCCGCTTGAACACCTGCAAGCCAAGCGGGGATAGTCCCTGAGGCGTTCGTTATCTCTCCCATCAGGAGCAGCGACACGATCACGGTAACGAGGAGCGAGCAGAGGCCTATGAGCGTTGGAGTGACCGTGTCCTTGCGAGCGATGAAAGCTCTCACGATCATCGAGTGACAGCTCGTTGCCCAAAGCCCAAGAGCGAGAGCCTGAAGCGCGTAGCTCGTCATCACGCTAGACTCATGCGAGAAGGCTCCACGCTCAAAGAGCAGCTCCGTAATCGGCAGCGCGAGCGACCAGATGCCAGCAGCCATCGGAATAATGATAAAGCTCGTGTAGCGCAGTGAGTCGGCAAGCTTTCGCTGAAACTCGCCCGAGTCTGCCTTGGCATTCGCCGTAGAGAGAGCAGGCAGCAGCACCGAGGCAAGCGCAACGGAGAAGATCCCGATTGGGAATTGAGCTACTCGATCGGCGTAAAAGAGCCACGAAACGCTGCCCTCTGGCAGAAGCGAAGCCAGGAGCGTCGCTATGAAAATAGTAAGCTGGTACACCGAAGCTCCGAGCGCAGCGGGGATCATCAAGCGAATGACCTCAAACACATCCCGCCCGAAAACGGCGAAGGAAGGCACCAGCGAGAGGCCAGCGCGCATGCATGCAGGAACCTGCGCGAGGACCTGAGCTACCCCGCCAATCAGCACCGAGTACGAGAGCACGTAGGTGGCAGACTCCTGATCGAGCACCATTGCTGCCGTTGCTCCGGCGATGAGCACCAGGTTCATAATCACCTGCGCCCAAGCCGACGCACCAAAGATGTGCAGTGAGTTCAGCGCTGAGTTGATCATAGCGATCACGCTCACGCAGGCGATGTACGGCATCATCACCTGTGTCAGCTTGATGCAGAGGGCGAATTTCTCTGACTGCTCTGAGAATCCGGGCGCTAGAAAGTCGACAACCTCTGGAGCAAACCATATGCCAGCGACGCTGAGCGGAATGGTAAGCCCGAGCAGGAAGCCCAGCACCCGACGGAATGAGCCGACGGCCTCTTCTTTGCTGCGAGCGAGGGTTGATGAGAAGACTGGCACGAAAGCAGAGGTCAGGGCTCCTTCGGCTACGAAGCTGCGCAAGAGATTCGGGATTCGAAACGCCACAAAGAAGGCATCAGCGAAGAGCGAGGCACCGAGCAGCTTGGCAACGAGCAGATCGCGAAGAAAGCCCAGGATCCGGCTCAGCAGCGTGAGAAGAGAGACTATGGCAGTTCCGCGAAGAAGCACGGGGGCTCCGAGAAGTAATAGCTGTCTATGTATGACACGTTGACGACAGTTGGGCGAGATGGAGCTGTGTCAGCCCACTACCGGCAGCGCTTACCGAAAGCCCTACCGGCAGCGGGAACGGCACCGGCTCCTGCGCATAATCAAGAAATGTCCGGTAATTCCCCCGCACATGTCCGTGAAAAAGGGGACAGACGAGGACGAGGAATCTGGTGCAAGTGCAAGAGAATGAGAAAGAGGAAGACTAGGACAAAGACGAGCACGGCCGGCTAGTAACCCCTTCGGGACATAGTACCTTTTCTGCAGAGCAGTACCGATACCGCAGCCGCCACCGAGAGCGCTGATGTGGTAGAGACGCTATCCCTAGCGGATCATGAAGCTGCGGGCGACTCGGTACAGATCAGACGACAGGTCGACGCCGCGAGACTTGATGATACCGTCAGCTCCCGCCATTGAGTCGAGCGGGATGAAGCCCAGCTTGTCGAAGTCACGGGTGACCATGATGCCGCTGTTGCCGCCAAGCAAGTGCTGGACAGCTCCGTAGCCGAGGAACTTAGTGTACTCGATATCGAACGAGATGGGGTCGCAGCAGCGCAGCTCGTAGCCGATATTCTTTGTGATCAGGTGCACATCGAGCTTGGCGCTCTTGAGCATGTCCTTTAGTGGAGGAATGAGCACGTCGCCGAGCTCCACCTGCGAATATCGGATGCGGCCCATGTCGTCGCGGACAGCGCGCTGCAGCAGCTCGCTCTGGCTCGTGTTGAGGCAGTCCAAGATTCCTTCTGCCAACACGATAACACCGTAGTTCTTCCCCATCGCGAGCCGCTTTCGGATGGTAGAGAAGAGGATCGCTGCTATATCAGAAGGCGTCGGCGCGAAGCCGTGAAACTCTTCAGGAATGAGCGAAGAGGTTGCTCCAGCAGAGAGTCCGATGCCAAGAGCCAAGAAGCCGGCCTTGCGCCCCATGGTGGTTGCCAAGAACCAGCGTCGGCAGGTCTTGGCGTCTTCGCGCAGCGTCTCGACGATCTTCGTGCCTTGGTGCAGCGCTGTCTCAAAACCAAAGGAGGGGTACTTGTTAGGCAGAATAAGGTCGTTGTCGATCGTCTTTGGAACGTGCACTACCGAGATGTCTGGGAAGAGGTGCGAGATCTTGAGGCTCAAGTACGCCGAGCCCTCGCCGCCGATCACGATCAGTTTGTCGATGTTATTCTGGCGCAGCCCGGCAATCAGCTTCTCAAGGTGCTCTTTGTCTTTGAGGGGATTGAAGCGAGACGTGCCGAGGATCGACCCGCCCTTGTTGTAGATATTCCCGACCATGTCAGAGGTGAGGTCCACCACTGCGCCGGGCTCGCCGGTAGTCAGATCGCGGAAGCCGTTTACGAGACCCTTGACGTGGTAGCCACGGTTGAAGGCCTCAAGCGAGGCAGCACTGATGACCGAATTGATCCCGGGAGCAGGGCCTCCGCTCACTACGATTCCGAAGCACTTCCTGGATGAATCGGCTGATGATGACATGGCTGGAACTTCTCTGAATTCGCCCGCTCTGATTTGGCATATGCCGAGCGGCATCGGTTACGCTTAATGACCGCGGGAGGGTACCATATTAGAGGGTGGCGGCAAACAAATGGAGCTTTTGCTGCGGCTAACCTGCTGTTGTGGCTCTACTTTGGCAAGACCGCCGGGAACCCGTCATCCATGATGGGCTCCCGGCTCACTCCAGGCATGTACGCGCCTGCGGTCGCCACCCGGGCGACCGAGATCGATCCGATGAAACCTCTTGTCAGAGGCTTCCCGCAGGTGTCTTGGTGACAGTTTGCAGCACGATCGATGGCCGAAGCACGAGCGGGGGCCCGTCTTCGGGCAAAAAAAAGGGGGCGGAAAACCGCCCCCTTCTAAACGCCGAGTGGCGCTTTGCTTACTTGCCCGAGGCCTTGTTCAGCAAGCGGTCGACGATCTTCTTGAAGTTGTCGATCGGCTGAGCGCCTTCGACCTGGACTCCTCCAACGAAGAAGCCAGGCGTGCCCTCGATGCCGTTCTGCTGTCCGAGCTCGTAGTCAGCCTGCACCGCCTTGTCAGCAGCGTCTGAGTTGCGATCAGCCTCGAACTTCTTCACGTCTAGACCGAGCTTCGTTGCCGTAGCTGTGTAGAAAGCATCGCCGAGCTGATTCTGGTTCTCGAAGAGCTCGTTGTGGAACTCCCAGAACTTCCCCTGCTGCTGCGCGGCCCACGAGGCCTTCGATGCCGGAACAGCCTGCTGGTGGAACGGGAGCGGGTAGTGCTTGAACACAACCTTCACATCCTTCGGGTAAGCCTTTAGAACCTCTTCCATCGTCTGGTAGCCACGCTTACAGAACGGGCACTGGAAGTCCGAGAACTCAATGATCGTTACCTTGGCATCCTTCGGCCCCTTTACCGGCGATGTGCCTGGATCAATCTTAACTGGGTTCTTGAACTGCTCCTCGAAAGCCTTCGCCTTATCTTCCTGCTGCTTGCGGGCGCTCTCGACCTGCTTCTTCTGGAAGTAGCGCTCAACGGTGTTGCTTACTTTCTCAGCGCCCGAGTCGCTCGCGAGGTACTTGTCGATCGCTGCTGCGAAGTCCTTGTCAGAGATCTCGGCGTTAGCCGGTACAGAGAACACAACAGCGCTGGCTGCGAAGGCAATCAGCGAAAAGGAAGAGAGGATTCTAATCTTCATTTGATAATCTCACGTATTACAGTTGTCCGGGTGGCGCGGTTGGCGTGTGCGAGGAACCCTCTAACAACAGAATGGGGGTCGCTTCGCGCGCGGCACAGGTGCCCACTCGCACCGATGGGAATAACAGAAAAGGGAGGCACCCACAAATACTATTGAACGGGGTAAAAGCCCCTGCAGAAGCGCGCTCAATGCGCTCCAACAAGCTTCTGGCTAATTGGCTACTGTTCGGGTATTCAGAGCAGCCGAAACCGGGGTGTTCGAACCTCTCTGCGAGGAGAGCACCCTGAACACCACGAGGTAGCTTATGGAGAGAAATATGCTTTTATCTATTATTGCCGTTGCGGGCGTATTCCTTGGTCTCGCGTCGGTTGCAGCAGCCGCTGACCTGACTGCTGAGATTAAGACCAACAAGGGCACGATTGAGGTCGCCCTCACTCCGGATAAGACGCCGATCACGGTTGCAAACTTTGTTAACCTCGCCCAGAAGGGTTTTTATAACGGCGTTACATTCCATCGCGTTATCCCTGACTTTATGATTCAGGGCGGTGACCCCACGGGCACTGGCGCTGGAGGACCAGGCTACAAGTTTGAGGATGAGTTTGATCCATCGCTCCGCCACACAGGTCCGGGCGTGCTCTCGATGGCTAACGCGGGACCAGGCACCAACGGCAGCCAGTTCTTCATCACGCACGTGGCGACACCGTGGCTAGACGGCAAGCACTCGGTGTTTGGCCGTGTGACGAAGGGCCAGGACGTTGTTGACGCAATCAAGCAGGGTGACAAGATCGAGTCAGTCACTATCAAGGGCGACACAACGGCGCTCTTCAACGAGCCAGCTGTTAAGGCGAAGCTCGTTGCCTGGAACGAGGTGTTGAGCAAGAAGCAGAAGGCGTAGCCGACTATTCTCTCAAAAATGAAAGGGGCGGTGGTCAGTGTTCCTGACCGCCGCCCCTTTTTTATTCTGAGCTGTATTTCCGGCTCAGCGATGTATTCACGTGAACGTACGGCGCCTACACGTAACCGACCTCAACCTCTACGCCGCACGCTGCAGAGTTGCAATACGTTCCTCAAGCGGCGGGTGCGAAGCGAAGAAGCGGCCGACTCCGCCGGCGATCTTGAGCGTCGCTAAGGCTGGCTCTTGATCGTACCTGCGGGTGTTCATCGAAAGCCGCTGAAGGGCCGCTATCATGTCCTGCCTGCCGGCGTACTTTGCGCCACCTGCGTCTGCGCGGAATTCGCGGTGCCGTGAGAACGCTGCCACGACAAGCATGCCGAGGATGCCGAGGATGATTTCAAGCAGCATGGTGACAGCGAACTGGATGCCCGGGCGGCTCTCTTCGCGCGCGTTTTGCGCGAGCGCCCAAGCGATCACGCGGGCGAAGAACATGACGAACGAATTCACCACTCCCTGCAGGAGCGTCATCGTTACCATGTCTCCGTTCGCGATATGCGCGATCTCGTGAGCAGCAACGCCCTCAATCTCGTTCTGCTCCATCGAGCGCAAGAGACCGGTGGAGAAGGCAACGAGCGAATTGCGCTTCGAAGGACCCGTAGCGAAAGCATTCACCTCCGGGCTATCCCAGATGCCGACTTCGGGAACCTTGGGCAGGCCAGCTTTGCGCGAGAGCTGCTCAACCATCGAAACCAGCCAGCCGAACTCGGCCGAGCGGCGGTCAATGACGTGCACCCCCATCATCCACTTCGCGCTCACCTTCGAGAGCAGAAGCGAGATAAAGGCTCCGACCATGCCCCAGATGAAGCAGAAGACTGCCAGGTCTTGGAGGTTGTAGCCGTACCCAGACCGAGCCATGTAGTGGTTCACGCCGAGGATGCTCAAGAGCACGTTGATCGTGATGACGATCAGGAGGTTGGTGATAAGGAAGAGGAATATGCGTTTCATCGATCTCGCCTAAACGTAGTTATACCGGCTGAGATGGCGTTCAGCCGCAAGTATTCAATACCGCTTGGGGAATCCCAAGGCTAGTCTTGAAGCATCTTCTGTTAGTAAGCATGTTTAGGCCACAAATCAATCGGAAACAGAATGACCATGAAACTGTTGCGTGAGCTGTCGGAGGCCGCCGGAGTCCCGGGGCGAGAGGAGAATATCCGGAAGATCGTAATGCGCGAGCTTAAAGGGCACGCGGACTCCATGACGGTGGACGCCATGGGCAACCTAATCGCCTTCCGTCGCGGCATAGCCAAAGAGCGGCAGCGGGTCATGTTTGCGGCCCACATGGACGAGATCGGCTTCTACGCGAGCTACATCGACGATGCAGGCTTTGTCAGGCTGCAAGAGGTCGGGGGGTTCGACACTCGGAACCTCTTCGCCCGCCGCGTAATCGTCCACACCAAAGGGGGTGCCCTGCGAGGTGTGCTGAACGCCACGGGGAAAGCGTTGCACATCTCTACGCCGGAAGAACGCCGCGCCTACAAAGAGGTATCTGATTTCGTGGTGGATCTCGGACTGCCTGCGAAGGAGGTAAAGAAGCGGGTGGAGGTCGGCGACATGGTGACGCTCGATGCGCCATTCGTGGAATTCGGCGAGCTCGCGAGCGGCAAGTGTCTCGATAACCGGGTGCAGGTCTACATCGGCATTCGAGCCATGCAGGCGCTTAAAAAGAGACCCAAGAACGACGTGTACGGTGTGTTCACTGTCCAGGAAGAGGTCGGCCTGCGCGGCGCTTTCACCAGCACCTACGGCGTAGAGCCCCACGTAGGCATCTGTCTCGACACGACCATCGCCTCCGATATTCCGGGAACTCCGGGCGAGCTGCGAGTCACGAGTCTCGGGAAGGGGGTCGGCATCAAGGTGCTCGACGGGAGTGTCATTTCGGACCGAGCGTTAGTCGATCGCTGCGTGGCGCTCGCCAAACGCGGCAAGATAACCTACCAGCTTGAGATCCTGCCGCGAGGCGGAACTGATGCCGGCGCCATGCAGCGTTCACGCGGCGGAGTGAAGACTATTACGCTCTCAGTGCCGACTCGTTACGTACACACCGTCACAGAGACCGTTCACAAGAAGGACGTTGCAGCTACTGAGGCCCTGCTAAAGAAGCTCCTGTCCGAATAGGGGGTGGGGGTGTTTTTTGCCTCATTTGAAGGCGGGTCAGTTCAGTTGGAATCTTTCAGGGAGCCCTAGTTGGCTAAGATCCTTGATTTTTTCGACTTGCGACTGAGCTTTCAATCAGTTAGTGCTAACTGGCAAGAAGTATCATCTTAAGGATCTAGACGAACGCAGGTAAGCCAAGGAAGGCGAACAGATCATGTTAATTCTGACACGGAAGCCAGGCGAGAGTCTCTACATCGGTGACGAAGTGGTTGTCACCGTTGTCGAGATCAAGGGAAATCAGGTTCGAGTGGGGATAAAGGCCCCACCCGAGAAGAGGATTTACCGCGAAGAGATCTACATGCAGATCCTTGAAGAGAACAGGAAGGCTGCTGAAGGTGACGTGAGCGGAAGTGCCCTTGATCAGTTGAGTGGTGGATGGAGCGCCGGTTCGCGCGAAGCGGGAGCAGAGACGAAAGGTCCGCGCGCAGCGAAGATGGCGACGAGCAGTCTTAGAGGCAAGAAGGCGTCCCCTGGCACGGGTGTTACCCAGTCCGGCATGCGCGGCTCTCCTCAGAGTGAGGGAGGCAAGGAGTAATGAGCGAGGAGTCTCAGAAAAACGAAGAGCTGGTGACCTTCCAGAGCTCCCGATTCGGCGAGATGCAGGTTTCTGCCTCAAGCCTAATCGATGTGCCTGCCGGCATCATCGGGTTCCCTCATGCGACCCGCTACGTGATGCTTGAGCACAAGTATCCTGTTTCTTGGCTCCACGCAGTTGACGATCCTAATCTCGCCTTCGTGGTAATCGACGGCTTCGAGATCGGCCAGCAGTTTGAGTTCAAGCCGCCGCTCAACGACAAAGACTGCGACTTCAAGGAAGACGACGAGTTCGCAATCCTGATAGTGGTTACCGTGCGCCCTGATCCGCGCCTCACCACAGCTAACCTCAAAGCGCCGATCTTCGTTAATATGCGGAACAGGCGCGGCGTCCAAGTAATCTTCGACGACCCACGCTACTCCACCCGCTTCCCGCTGGGCGCTCAGGAGCCTGAGAAGGCTTCAAGCGAAGAGTCTAAGAAAGGCTCCGAACAGCCTCAGGACCAGCTGAAAACCAGCGACGCAGGGAAGTAACTCAACCGCCTCGTGTTAAGACCGAAGGGCACGGCGAGCGTAACGCTGAGGAAGGGCTCTATGCTCTCGCCTGGGCAGTGAGCGCAGGAACATAAAGCAGAGCAGTAAAGGGGGCAGCGAGGAAGGGTGCACAAAGAGAGCGGCGAGGGGGCCAGAGGTAGATCCTCTCGTTGCACTCGCCGCTCTCTTTGTAAAAACACCTCTGCCACGTTCCGCAGCCTGACTCGCGCTCACTACTGCACAGGGTGCCTTAAAATCCGATAACCACCGGGCAACGGGAACGGCACCGGCTCCGGTTCCGCTCCCGAATCTCATCTGCCTTGACGCCAGCTACAACCGGCTTTACTTCAAACCCTTCCCCGTCCCGCGATACACGTTCCACTGGCCAATCTCTGCCAGCTTCTTGTCGCTCAACGTTGGGTCGATTCCGAGCAGCTCCTTCTCGTTGCGATTGCGCACGATCAGCACATCCACGTCTGCGTTGGGAATCTGTGGGTCCTCTAGGTTGACTATCGTCAGAGACGGGTTCTGGTGTAGCGGACCGTAGAAGGTGGACGAGAACGGAAAATACACAGGGAATCCGACCCGGATCTGAGCGTCTGGCTTTGAAAGCGATGCCACTAATTCAAGCACGCGGCGAGAAGAGCGGTTGTTCGAGAGGTGGTTGTTCCAAGCCACTGAGGCGAGGGCATATGTCATGACGGTGCAGACGGCGAGTCGTCCGATCTCCTTTATTGGAGATGTCTGCGTCCGATTCACGTAGAGCGATGCTATGTACAAGAAAGCCACCGCAATCACGCACGCAGCGAGAGCGCCTGGGGTCCCGTACATTGTCACGCCGATAATCGCCCCGGTGAATGTTACTGCAGCCAAGAGGACCGTCAGGCCACGCGAGAGCTTGTACGAGAAGCGCAGCGCGCCCTCGTCTGGCTCAACGAAACGGGCCCACAGCACCGCGCCCAAGAAAGCGAATCCTGGAATAGAAGGCATGATGTAGGTGCCTGTGTACTGACGGGCTCCAAGCAGCAGAAACGGGCAGCACGTTGCCCAGAGAACCCCGAACAACAGGTCTGGATCAACGACAATTTTCTGCAGAGAGGCTTTGCTGAAGACCTGCTTGTAGCGAGCAGCAAACCAGAACATGAGCATGACAGACCACGGGACAAGGGCAGGAATCATCATCAGCCAAGCTGCGCCGCGGGGTTGGCGGTGCCCAGAGCCGTACACATCTCCGTACTCCTTCTTGAAGAAGCGACCGAAGTTCTCAGAGATGAAGAAGTACTCCAAGAAGCCAGGGGTCTTCTGCTCAGCAAGCAGGTACCAGGGCAACGCTATAGCGATGAAGAGCAAGGGGCCGGTAATCCACGGCAGGGCCGCGAATTGCTTCGGCCACTTCCCAGTGGTGTAGCGCAGAATCACCATCCACGGCACGACGATCAGTCCTGGGAGCACGACGGCAAGAGGGCCTTTGACGAGCATGCCGATGCCAGCACCGACGAACGCTACGTATCCCCACACGTTAGAGAGCGGGAGCGACCCTGGACCAGTTCTCTTTTCAGCGAGAAGAAATCCGACGATCGACATGGTTGTCCCAAGCGTCAACGTCATGTCGAGCAGCGCTGCTCCAGAGAGGAAGAAGGCGATCGTTGAGGACGCGAAGATAATTGCTGCTGTGTAACCGGCCGTGGCACCGAGCCGGGCCCTGCCCGCAAAGCCGAGCAGCACACCGATTCCGACTGCGCCGAGCACACCCGGAAGGCGGGCTGCGAACGATGTGTATCCGAAGAGGAGGTAGGAGATCTGCATCAGCCAGAAGTGGAGCGGCGGCTTGCCGTTGTAGGGCACCTCGACTCCCCGCATGTTGATCCATGGGGTAATCCAGTCGTTGCGATCGAGCATGATTTTGGCGACCGAGCCGTAGCGCCCCTCGGTTGAGTCCACCAAGTCAGGAAAGGGAAGAGTGAGCAGTCGCAATAGAACAAGGGTTGAGAGGATGGCTATCGAACCTTTGGCGAACTGCCGAGCGGAGAAATGAGGAGCTTGCACTGTGAATCCTAAAGGAACTTCAAGGGGTCGAGACTACCACCTAGCAGGGGGTCTGACGAGTCATCGAGGGGATTTAATATGGCCGCCCGGCCGCGACCTAAGGTTGTCTGCTGACAGGGAAAAAAGAGAGGAGCAGCTACCGGTCAGTCAGGGGAGGTTTAGTGGCAACCGACCGGTAGTGCTCCACGCCTAGGAAGATGGACGGGGTTCTCCCCGCTCTATTCAGGACCTGCGGCGCTTTTTTCTCATCCTACTCCGTAAGTGCCAGTGCCGCTGAGGTATCTGGGTCAAACTCCTTCGGGCTCTTCATGCTCCTTTTGGTCTCGATAACGCGCTCTGCGGCGCGGCTCTGTTTGCTCTTCGCGCTACTGCACAGCTCCGGCTGCTTTCGCGTCTCGCGTGATCACCTCTACGACGGGCCTCCGCCCCGGCCAGCCGCGATGGAGCGCTACTACGCGCCTGAGCAGAGCTACACCGGCTACCGCGAAGAGATCGAGAAAACGACGCCGAAGTTCACCATCAAGCACATCACGGTCGAGTCGTATGCGGGCCCAATCGTGATCGACTACTTCCAGACCCCGAAGCAGAGTGACGCCCTCGTGCTCGTCTTCCCGGTGCTGGGCGGAAAGAACTTTATCGAGCGGCACATGGCGAAGTACTTCGCCGAGGCCGGATTCGACGCAGCAATCGTTAACCGCAGCAACGAGTTCAAGGACCCTGCGAAGTTTGATCAGCTCGAGGAGATCTTCAGGCTCAACGTGATTCGCGATCGTCTCGCCCTCGACTTCTTCCAGAACGAGTATGGCAAGGCTCGCTTCGGCACCTTCGGCATCAGCCGCGGCGCGATTAACGTGGCGCTGACTGCGGGAATTGATGACCGGCTTAAGTACAACGTGCTTGTGATGGGAGGGACGGATTTGGTGGACCTCTTTCGCGACTCGAATCAGCCGCGCATAACGAACTACATCCAGATGGTGTCAGAGCAGAAGGGGTTCGCGCAGGAACAGTTCTTCGAGGCCTTGCGCCGACAGCTCCGCACCGATCCTAAAAACACCGCACGGTACCTTGATGGGCGTGACACGCTCCTGATCCTCGGGATCTTCGACCGCACCGTGCCATTCCGCTATGGGCTAAGGCTGCGTGAGCAGATCGGACGGCCAGAGACGGTCTTCCTGCTCGCTGACCACTACGTTGGAGTGCTCTACTCGCAGACGGTGTCAGTCGTGCCGCCGAGCAAAGACGGGCCTGGACTCTTCCCATTTCCGTACGTCGAAGAGGAAGCACTTAATTTCTACGATCACCACTTTAACGACGAGACGCACTGGACGATCATCCCCTACCGGATACTGCAGGCCCCGGTCAATCTAGTAGCGGAGGGCTTCGCTGAGATCGGCTCGTTCTTCGAGTGGGCGTTCGAGTCGGATGAAGATGAGGCTCCGGAAGACGAGAGCGAAGAGAGTGAGCAGTACTGGGTTGAGGCGCTTCAGATTGCGGCGGGGGCCAAAGCCGAGGACGCCGAGGGGTTAGCGTTGCAGGGTGGCGCCGGGGTGGCCTCGGTGCGGTAGCTGAAGGGGGAAGTTCACAAAGAGAGCAGCGAGAGCAGCGGGCAGGGGGAAGCCAGACTAGTTCCCCCTCGCTGCCCTCGCCGCTCTCTTTGTGTTTATTTCCCGTCCTCAAGCCTGCTCTTGGCGGCAGTGATCTCTGATTTTTGTGCTGCGGAGCCGTAGCCGGGACTCTCTGCCGTGTACGGGTACGTTCACGTTTACGTGCACGTGCACGTTCACGTCCCGAGCGGGATTTTTTACAAAGAGAGCAGCGAGAGCAGAGAGGGGAAATAAAGAGAAATCCCGCTCGCCGCTCTCTTTGCGTCTCCCCCCTTATTTTGTCTGCTGAAAATCAGCCAAGCCTTTGCCGAAATCGAAGTACGTATACGGCTGCGAAGCAGCCCACTCGTCGCGGCTCTTGGCGTTGTTGAACCAGATGCGGAGGTGCGAGGGGTCGTAGAGCACGTTTTGGAAGTTCGATGGCATCGCAATATACGGGATGACTTCGTCCATAATGTTCTGTGGGGTCAGCTTGCCGCGGCGCTCGGTGAGGGACTGGTGCATCTTGTCATCGTAGTGGCCGCCGTACACAAAGTTTGGAATCCCAGGGAAGTTGCGCGATTCATCCTTGAGTGTCTCTCCGACCTTGTGCACCTCGAAGCGGAACGGGTCGCGAATGTACAGCTCGGCGCTCTTGTTCTTTCCGTCGCTCATGAGGAACACGAAGGAGTTTGTGGGGGGTGCGGAGCTGATAATTTTCCGCACATCTTTCAGGTTTTTGGAGTACGTGAGCACATCGCGCAGCAGGAACGGCATCGGTTCGCCGTGCATCGTCTCTCCGTCCGGGTCTCCGTAGCCCATCTCGCCTAGGGTGATCTGCTCGGCGTTCATGCCGGAGACGGCACCGAGGAATCCTACCCAGCCGACGTTGACTGAGGGGACTCCTTTGTTCGGAACGTTGACGGTGAGCAGCGGGTACTCGTGCAGCTTAGAGATCTTGTGCAGGCCCCAGTCGAGAATTCGCACGGTGTACATTGCGCCATCGGCGGTGGCTGGCCCAGATGCAGCGAAGTTGCTGCACGAGGTTCCGTACGCGCCGTTCATCATGTTCTTGATCACTTCCTTGAGCTTCTTCTTTCCGCCCCACTCTGAGATCTCTGGCAGTGCGTGGATGCCATGCACCACTTTGAGCGGCAGTCGCGAGCCGTGCGCGAGGCCGTGCATCTCTTCGATGTACTCCTGCGGAATGTACGGGCGCTGACGCTCGTACGCTTCAAAGAGCAGCTCTTCGAAGTGGTACTTAGAGAGGAGCTTGTCGTAGAGGTAGAGCAGGTTGTCGCGCACCTCTTCTCTCAGCAGAACTCCCTGCTGGTATCCGCGCTCGTACGGAGTGCCCGACACGTAGATGACACGCACCTTGCCGTCGTCGGTCCAGCCGACTTTGGCTTTCGAAACGATCTCTTTCTCCTGCTCGACGGAGGTTATGACGTCGCTGCGAATGAGGAAGTGGTCGGGATCGATCCTGAAGTACGCGCAAGCATTGAGCGAGAGCGAGGCGATTGCGGCGAGGGTGAACCGGAGCAGGGGGTTTTGCATAACGTGTGTGGCTTTCTTCCCAGTATAGCGAGCTTTTGTGTGGCTCCGAAGCACGGAACTACATGAGGAGTTATTCGGCCGATTCGAGGTTTCTCTTGAGCGACAACGGAGTTGTTCAGGCGGGTAAAAAGGGCGTTAAAACGGCGATTGGGAGAGCTACGTCAGGGAGATCTCGTTCACGAGGGCCAGGATCTCGCGTGTCTCTACGATCCGGAGCTCGTCATCCCAGGGGACGCGCACTCCTGCGTTTTTGGGGATTAGGACGGTGCTGCCGTTTGGTATGCCGCTTACGTTGGTTTCCTCGGAGGTGTCTGAGTCCACGGCGCTAGCGACCTCTATTACTTCGGCTACGATGCTCTCCTGCATCGCCTCCTTGGCTCCTTCCGGCAGGTAGAGCCCACTATCTGTGACGTTCAGGTCTTTCTGGATTCGAACCAGCACCCTTAGTCCCAGCGGATGCACCCTGCGGATCTGCCGCTTCTCTGTATGTCGATGAGATTCAAACGTCGGTTTGTTTTCCTGGTGCTTCTTCGGTGTCATGCGGGAGTTTCTCTGCGCTGGGGTGCTTTTTCCACGACATCAGCAGCCGCTGCATCGTAGCTAGCCTCCTTTGACGAGGCAACGAGGGGAGTGGAGCTGTTTCGGCAGCAGGCCAGCGTGAGTGCTGTGCTGCAGCCCGGGGCATGCTATATGCGGGCGCATGGTTTCGCCGTATTTCTTGATACTTGGACCTTTTGTCACGTTGGCAGAGTCTAAGTAGTACTGAGTGTGCGTAGCGAAGCACGAGGAGAGATAGAATGTCCGAGATAGCTGAACTGAAACTCGCGGGGCAGACGATTGAGCTGCCGGTTGTTGTTGGCACAGAGAACGAGAAGGGAGTCGACGTCTCGAACCTGCGCGCGAAGACGGGCTACATCACGCTCGACAACGGCTACATGAACACTGGCGCATGCACGAGCGCGATTACGTTCATTGACGGCGAGAAGGGGATCCTGCGCTACCGCGGAATTCCAATCGAGGTGCTTGCCGAGCGATCCACTTTCCTTGAGGTGGCCTACCTGCTGATCGAAGGGAAGCTTCCGACTCAGGCAGAGCTCGACTACTTCACGAACCGAGTTCGTCGCCACACGATGATCCACGAGGACATTAAGCGCTTCTACGACGGATTCCCGCGTGATGCTCACCCGATGGCGATCCTCGCTTCCGTAGTTTCATCGCTCTCGACCTTCTACCAGCACGACGAGCAGCGCTCAGAGGATGATCAGTTCTCGTTAAATGCGGTACGGTTGCTCGCAAAGCTGCCGACTATCGCCGCATACGCGTACAAGAAGTCGATCGGGCAGCCGCTCATGTACCCGCAGAACCACATGAGCTACTGCGAGAACTTCCTTCACATGATGTTCTCGACACCGGCTGAGCACTACGAAGTTGATCCAGTTATGACCGAGACGCTCAACCTGCTGCTTATTCTGCATGCCGACCACGAGCAGAACTGCTCGACGTCGACGGTGCGGATGGTGAGCAGCAGCAAGGCGAGTATCTTCGCTGCGATCACGGCCGGCATCTGCGCCCTGTGGGGCCCGCGGCACGGCGGCGCCAACGAGGAGGTCATCGACATGCTCACCCAGATGCGCAACGAAGGGGGCGGGGTGAAGAAGTACGTCGACATGGCGAAGGACAAGAACAGCAGCTTCAAGCTGATGGGCTTCGGGCACCGCGTTTACAAGAACTTCGACCCGCGCGCTAAGATCATCAAAGCGGCGTGTGACAAGCTTCTTGCCCGGATGAAGATATCAGACCCGTTGCTCGACATTGCGAAGGAGCTCGAAGAGGCTGCGTTAAAGGACTCGTACTTCATCGAGCGCAAGCTTTACCCGAACGTCGACTTCTACAGCGGCATTATCTACAAGGCGATGGGCATCCCCACTGTTGCGTTCACGGTGATGTTCGCGCTTGGACGTCTCCCAGGCTGGATCGCGCACTCGCGGGAGTACAGCAAGGAGCCGGGCAACAAGATCAACCGGCCGCGGCAGATCTACATCGGCGAGCCGCAGTCGGAGTATGTTTCGGTGGACAAGCGGAAGTAGAGGGGTGGCGTTCCTAGGGCTTGAAAGGAGCCCAGGTAGGGCGCTAGCTCTTTGGCCACGTTATTGAGCTGTCCTTATCCGCTGCCTTCCTGCAGCATTCCTCGAATTGCTGCGAGCATCTTTGAATCTTTGCCTGGTCTTTCGTCCATGAAAGCACCTTGGCTAGGAGCTGAGCGATAAGGACCCAAGGGCTGGCGAACGCTAAAAAAGCGCCCCCCGCTGAGCAATAAACACCGCGGCACCGGCCGCGTATCCAAGCAGGGCGAGGCCCGTTACGCGCTTCAGGTACCAGAAGAAGTCGATCTTCTCGATCCCCATAGCTGCTACTCCTGCGGCCGATCCGATAATCAGGGCGCTGCCGCCTGTTCCTGAGCAGTAGGTGAGGAACTGCCAGAAGACGTGGTCTGTCGCAAACTGCTCAAGCGGGAACATCCCCTGCATCGCTGCGACAAGCGGCACGTTGTCGACAACGGCTGAGAGGAGCCCTATCAGGAGGCTCACAACGGCGAGGCTCTGGATCCGAGCTTGTAGCCAGGTTGATGCTGCGGTGAGGACACCGGCTGCTTCGAGGGCTGAAACCGCAAGCAGGATGCCTAGGAAGAAGAGGATACTCGGCGCGTCAATCTTCCGCAGCGCGTGGTTCACCGATAGGACTCCATGATCTGCGTCGTCTTTCTCGCCGTGCACGAGCTCCGTCAGGAGCCACATGCCTCCGAGCCCGAGCAGCATCCCCATGAAGGGGGGCAGGTGCGTGACCGTCTTAAAGATCGGAACTGCGATCAGCGCCCCGAAGCCAAGCGAGAGCACGAGGGTTCTCTCCCAGCCAGGGCCGATGCTGTGCTTCTCTTGCGGGGCTGCTGGTGGCAGCTCGCCCTTCGAGGTTAAGGAAAGCAGAGCGAGAGGCGCTATCAGGCAGGCGAGGCTCGGCAGGAGAAGGGTCGTGATCGTGTTGGCGGGAGTTATCTGTTTTCCGATCCAGAGCATGGTGGTGGTGACGTCACCGAGCGGCGACCACGCGCCTCCTGCGTTCGCGGCGATGACGGTCATGCCGGCGAAGATCAGCCGGTCGTCACGCGAGGGAATGAGCCTCCTCATGAGCGTTACCATGACTATGGTAGTGGTGAGGTTGTCGAGCAGGGCAGAGAGAAAGAAGGTGACGAGGCTCGATCCCCACAGGAGCTTCACCTTGTGGCGGGTGCGGAAGAGGAGCCCGAGCGAGTCGAACCCTTCGTGCGCGTCGATCAGCTCGACTATCACCATTGCGCCGAGCAGGAAGAAGAGGATTCCGGCTATGTCTGCGAACTGCTGCTCGAGCGCGTGCAGGACCGGCTCGCGGTCAGGTGCGAGCATCACGCACACCGTCCAGCACACAACTCCTGTCACCAGGGCGCTGGCGGATTTGTTGACCTTGATGGCGTGCTCTAGCGTTATCGCCAGGTAGCCAAGGGTGAATATCGCTACGAGAAGGGTGACCGTCATCGAGATCTCTCGGAGTCCCCTAGCGTGAAACTACCACGGCAGAATGCTGAAGGTGCCTTGGCTCTCTACCTTGGCGAATCCGTCGCGGTTAAGGGCTTCAGCGATGATGCTGGCCCACGTCGACACTATCTCGCGGTTCGGGCTTGTGACGGTGACCTTGTTGAGATCCAAGAGTCTTGTGGGCGGGAACTTCCGGTCTGCCGCGGTTGCGAGCAGCTTCCCGCTCTTTCCATCGTACACCCGAGCGGCGAACGCTACGTGTGGGTCGGAGATGGCTGAGAAGAGCATCGCAGAGCCGGGTACCGGCACGAGGAGCGCTCCGGTGTTCTCAATTGGCTGAGAGAATTCGTTCTCGGTGATGGCGAGATCGATTACGAGGCCATCCGGCATCGGCTTGTCCACCACTTTCATCGTTCCGTTGGGGTAGTTCTCGACCTTCTTCTTGAGCTGCTCAAGGAAATAGTCGGCAAGAAGCTGCGACTCCTTCATGAAGTCGGCCTCTGAGGTGATGTATACACTCTTGCTGTCCTTCCAGCTCTCCGGCGGAAGCTTCGAGAGCGTTACAGAGCGGAAGTACACATTGTGGTAGTGGCCGAGCGGGAAGTTCGGCTCAACCCAGGCGTGATCGAACGGGAGGGTCTTGTCTTTGACCGAAACGTCCCGGTCCTCCAGGAAGAGATTCGAGACTGGATTGGTGCGTTTTTCGACGGCGCAGCCGGTGAGGGC
>CAYPUA010000001.1:0-213340 GCA_964413875.1 uncultured Bdellovibrionales bacterium | reverse complement strand
TGAGGATGATAGCACCCCCGATCGGTGGTACGGGCTTAATTCCTCGTATCAGCTCTCGTGGTTTACTCAGGCAGCGGGGCTTAACAACATCGTCGACCTCGATGATGGCGCTGGGATTGACCCTGCGGTTGCCGAGGGCTTGGACTCGGAGATCCTGGTCAAGGGCAACACGTTTGTCATAACAGGCACCAAGGGGACGATTATCTCTACTGACGGAGGCGCGACGTTTGCCACGGTTTTTGCCGGGAAACGGGTGTATGCTGCCACCGTTGATCGGTGTGGCTGGATCTACGTTGGCGTGTCGCCGGGCGTTGGCGTCGAGAGTGGTGTGTTCATGTCTAAAGACGGCGGTGCTACCTTCAGGCGTGTTGGGGCTGGAGACAGCCAGTCGTACGTGAGAGACCTTGAGATGGATGAAGGGTCTCGATACCTCTATGCGGCGACGTATGGAGAGTCGTTGCTCAAGATAAAGGTGCCCGCAGTAGGCGCTTGCGGCTAGTTTGTGACCCGGCGCTTTAGTCGACGTGTTTTCGCGCAGCTGAGTCTCCGTGCTGTACCCAGTGCAATTGCCAGCTCAAGCAAGTAGTCCAATCAGCTGCGTATTGCTGATTCCGAAAAGGCTCAATACGCGTTATAAGGGGGGAGCTGCTCTCTAGTTTTGGCAGCCAAGGCATCGAAGCCTCTTCGAGGCACTATACAGGCCCCTTGTAGAACCATCTCTCGTGACAGGAAGACCCGTGCACCAACTGAGACCACTCGTGAAGCTCGCTCTCGCATCGATTGTTGCTTGCGCAGGCTGTGCAATTAAGCAGCCCCCGCACGTTGCTGACACTATATTCTACGGCGGCCCGATAGTAACCGTGAACGAGAAGCAGCCTGAGGTCTCTGCGCTCGCCGTGCGAGACGGCAACATCCTCGCGGTCGGAGAGGCTGCCGACATCATGAAGGCACATACCGGTGAGTCCACCAAGATGGTTGATCTCAAGGGGCGCACCCTTATGCCGGGTTTTGTCGAGCCGCACGTGCACATCTCCCTCACGGCGATCACTGACCACCTTGCGCTAAACCTAGCAAATTTTTCACTGCCGTATGACACGCTCGATTCGATTTTAGGGAAACTTAAGGCTCACAAGAGCACACTGCCTGAGGGGAGCTGGATCATCGCATTCGGAGTCGACCCATCGCGCACTTCGCCAGTGATGGCAGAGCTCACTGCCGACCTGCTCGATACGGTCTCTACGACTAATCCGATCTTCGTTGTGAACCAGTCTGGGCACATCGCTTATGTGAACCACAAGGCCCTTGAGATTGCTGGAGTGACCGACAGCACGCCCGACCCTGGAAATGGTGGCGTGTACGTCAAGGACTCGAAGGGAAGGCTGACCGGGAAGCTGGTCGAACCGCCAGCATATGCAGCGTTCTCGCAGAAGATGACGCACCCCTCCGGTGACGCCTTTGTGGTCGCCTACTCGAAGACTGTTCAGGCGATAGCCTCGAAGGGAGTAACCACTTCGGCTGAGATCGCGGTGGGTGCTGTGATGCCCGTCGAAAAAGAGCATGCCTTTCTCGAAGAGATCTCGCATCAGCCGCAGTTTCCGATCCGAATTCGGGGATACCTGTGGGGTGTGGCGCTCCCGGAGGGATTCTCGGACCTCGAGCCCGGCGAGGGAGACGACTTATTCAAAGTTATAGGCGTCAAGTACATCTCTGACGGGTCGACTCAAGGCCTCACGGCAGCCCTCAACGAGCCCTACATGTATCCACCGGGCACGAAGGATCGCGGCGCGCTCGATTGGGATGATGCTAAGCTGTTCAGCGTCAGCAAGCCGCTCTTCGACAAGGGGTGGCAGCTCTCGATACACGCAAACGGCGATCGTGCGATCGACCAGACGCTTGGCATCTATTCTCAGTTATTACAGGGGAACGCTGACCCAGCGGCGCGGCGGCTCCGTATCGAGCACTTTACGGTTACCTCAGAGGGGCAGATAGATCGGGCGGCGCAGCTAGGGGTTGCCCCCAGCATGACGATTGGCCACGTAGGGTTCTGGGGCGAGGTGTTCCACAACCACGTTCTTGGCCACAGGCGTGCTGAACGAATAGACCCCACGCGCTCATTAATGAAGCGCGGGGTGCGGTTCTCCCTGCATAGCGACTCGCCGGTTTCTCCGATCGGGCCGCTGCGCTACATCTCTACAGCTTCATCCCGCCTCTGGCAGAAGCCACCGAGAAAGGTGCTCGGCGCTGATCAGCGCTTGAGCGTTGACCAGGCGATTAAAGCGGTGACGCTTGATGCGGCCTACGCCATGTTCATCGACGACCGCGCAGGCAGCCTTGAGCCCGGCAAGTGGGCAGACCTGGTTGTGCTTGAGCAGAATCCGCGGACGACGCCGGCCGACAAGATTGGTGATATCAAAGTTGCCGAGACGTGGCTGGGTGGGAGGCCGGTGTTTATTGCGTCGATGGGTAAGTAGCGTTCGGTTGCGAGTCGCGCTAAGCCTTCAGCGGCGTCCGGTGCCCGCTAGCCTTGCCGCTCGCTCACACGCCTGCCCCTAGTCGGTGAATCCGAGCGACTCAGCGAGTTGCACGTTCTCTTCAAAACGCCGTGCGCTCTCCTGGTAGCCAGGCTTCGTTAGGTGGACCAGGTCGCTATTTGCCAGAGGTGGTTTAGCGCGTTGCCAGCGGTAGATGCTTCCAGGTCCGCCCATGGCTCGTTGCCAGCTCCAGAACTGGCAGCCGAACTCTTTACCGATTTCAGCTTGCGCCTGGTTTATCTCGTAGTGTCGCCGAGAGTAAAAGAGAAGATTCTTAGACTCAGTGTTTTTCTTCCTCTTCTTGCCAGTGCGTCGCACGAGGACGCCGCGGTCCGTTGGGCCGATCAGCAGGCAAGTAGTGTCAGGGTACGAGGCTCGAAAGCCGCGGAGAGATTCACGGAGTGTGTCTCGGTACGATTGAAGATTGAAAGTGGAGGAATTCCCCTCGTTCGTTCCGTACTGAAGGAACGCTAGGTCGTAGGGGCGTGTTGCTCCCCAGTGGCGCAAGAATGTAGGGTCGATTGTCTTCCAGGCTCGGGCAGTAGCGCCGGGAATACTCAGCGTGTCGAGGAGCAGCTTCGGCGAGTCGGCATACGTTGGAACAAACCCATCAAGGAAGAGAGAGCCACTCTCTACCGTCAGTTTAGCAGTAGCGAATGGCTTCTTGGGCTTTATCAGGATACGGCTATGCTCCTGAGAGAGTCGAAAAGTCTTCGTCTCTCTGTCGTCTATAGTGATTTTGACGATCGCACGAGCGTTCTTGTCTGGAAGTGTGAAAAGAATCTCTAGCTCTTTGAGGTTTCCAGTGAGCGCACCGCGCCTGAAGTCGAGCCACAGGTAGGCGCCTGGTCCGGTGTTTTCGGCACGGGCGAGAGCGCGTCCGAACTGAGCGCCTGAGGATCCTTTTGTGTAAGCGAGGTCGGTCTGCCACGGCCCACCACGACACGACTTTCGCAGCGGTAGGCGAACCCCGGGCCGCGAAACCGTTGGGGGGATGAAAGATGGAGCGGCATCGTCTTGGGCGAGTCCGATCGAATCGAGAAGCTGCTCGGAGAAGAACCCAGCAGCGGTGTGGCTGTCTCCCCAGATGGCGATGGCGGGCGGTGTTTGATCCTTGAGAGCCAATACCGGTAGGGGCTCGGTTGCTCCCGAACGGTCGGGGATGGTCTCGAGGGCAGCGAGCTCCTCGGCATCGGGGGGAGCCATGTCGGACGGTTGGCTCGGCGGCGGCGGCGGTGATGGGCGTCTTGATCTGGGGCATACAAGCTCGGGAGCAGTGCCACGGCCCCCCTCAATGTGCCAGGTCTCCTTCAGCTCTGCTGCCCATGAAGACTCGGTCAATATGAGAGGGAGGCAGAGAAGGGCCGGTATTGCGTAGCAGAGTGGTGATACTTGGCGCCTCATTTCGGTGTCTGAGCTCCCAGCACCGCCACTACCTTTCCTGCGATTAGGCGCAGGCCATGGGGGGTAAAATGAGTCCCATCGTCTGCTCTAACGAGCACCTGCCCCTTCTTTTCATCGGGGATGTACTTTGTGAAGGGCTGGTCGAGTCGACCAAGAAGCTCTTCCGTGTCGATAAAGTTGCATTCGAAGCGCTCGCACTCCTCTCGGAAGATTCGGTTTTGGATTACAGCGCCTTTTCGAACTCGCTCATTTTTCATCGCTGGCAGGCCAATCCAAACAACCCGTATTTGCTGCTCGTCGGCGAACTGCAGCACCTCGATTACCCGTTCACGGTATTTATCTTCCCATTCTTGAGAGGGGAAGGGGTAGCGGTTCTTACCTTCAGTAATATCCCATGGGTCATTCGGTCCCAGGAAGATAACGACGGAGCTTATGTCTCGCTTCGTCGTCTCCTCCTTTATTTTAGTAGGCCAGTCGAAGTAGCGACGGACTGTTAACCCCGTGCTCTGCTTGCTGAGGTCGAGAAGAGTCGCCTTGGGATACTCCTTCTTAATCTGCGAGATTACGATTGGCGCGACCCCTTGCATCATCGAGTCGCCTGCAAATAGCACCCTGGGCTCGCTGTTCGTTGGCTGCGATGGGGGTGGACGGTCTATCGATATCACGGACAAAGAGACAGAGGACGGCGGAGCGATCTGCTGTGCCATTTTTGGAGGTAGCTCGGGCTCGGTTGGATGCTGAACTGAAACGGGCGGAGCTGGGAGATCATCGGCTCTACGGATCAGAGCTTGCCCTCTCTCGATAAGACTCACCTCGATCAGTTTCGATGGAATGAACCATGACTCTGGGAGCGTCGATGTGATGTTTATGTGGTAACGGGTGCTCAAGTACCTGTCGAATGAATCGAGCCACAGTATCGCGTTGCTTGCGACAGTCACTGCTATGATCGTGAAAGCTCTCTTCGGAAACTTCATACCTAAAACTGGTAGTAGATAAAACCTGGCACTCCACTTGGACCCAGGAGAATTATGCCGTAGACGGCGGTTGAGGTAATGGACGCCAGAGCCACGGGCGGTAGCTGCTGGAAGATGCTAACGAACTTCTGCTCGATATCCTCCGCATACTGGGCAAGGAATAGGTATATGCTTGCCAAGAAAATGAGAGCGGAGTGGGCTGGAAGTAGTTCCGAGAAGCCGGCTCGAAATCCTCCGAGGATTGCTAGCGCGGAGTCGACGCTATCGGCGCGGAAAAAGACCCACGCCACGGCGACGTAGAGGAGCGTTACGGTATGAGCGAGCGCGGTGGGTAGCGGGCGACCAACGAACCGATTGAAAAAATTGACGACGATAACGCCGACGCCGTGCAGGCAGCCCCAAATGATGAAAGTTGTGTTGGCACCGTGCCAGAGCCCACTCACGAGCATCGCGACAAAGATGTTGATCTGTGTTCGCAGAAAGCCAAGTCTGTTTCCGCCGAGCGGTATGTAGACGTAGTCGCGAATGAAGAACGATAGTGACATGTGCCATCGCCGCCAAAATTCGCCGAGGTTGCGAGAGAGGTACGGCTGTTGAAAGTTGGTGGGAAGTGAGAAGCCGAGCAGAAGCGCGAGAGCTGTCACGATAAGGGTGTAGCCGGCGAAGTCAAAGAAGATCTGGAGAGAGTAGGCGATCATGAGGGCGACGACGGAGGTGGCCGTCTGTGCATCGGGGTACTTGTAGCTTTCGTCGACGAAAGTAAGGGCGAGCCAGTTGGCGAACACTAGTTTCTGGGTAAGGCCAAGCAGCAGGTAGTAGGCAGCACGCTCCGGCTCCCTGGGCGATCCGACCTGGGTTCCCTGTAGCTGCGCAAAGAAGTCCTTGGCGCGTAGAATAGGTCCGGCGAAGAGGGTTGGCCAAAACGACAGAAACAGGAGCAGGTGAGTAAACCTGAGACGCCCCGCGTGTTCACGATACTCCCAGACGAGGTAGGTAATCGCTTGAAACGTGAAGAAGGAGATCCCCGCCGGAGCGACGAAGTCGAGTACCGGTAGAAGTGATGAATGTGAGAGGCTTGGGAAGATGCCGACGAGCAGATCGCGGGAGAAGGAGTAGTACTTCGTAGCGAGGAGGAGCGTAAGGCAGGCTGTTACACCAACGGCGAAGCAGGCACCTCTCTGTTTGCTGGGCTTGAGACCGGATAGCCACCAGCCCGCAAGCCAGACGTAGGTGCTAAAAAGGAAGAGGATGACCGCAAACTGGACGGACCACGAAGCGTAGAGTAAGTAGCCTGAGATGAGTAGAAGTCCCATCTGCACCTCCCGGTACGGGCGCAGAGCCCAGTAGACCGAGTAGAAGAGGAGCGCAACGAGCGCGAATTCAGGGGAAACGAAGCTCATACGGTGTTGTCTCTGCCGAGCGACGACTCTGCCAGCATAGAAAGAAATCGTCGAGGGTTTGCGAGTACTTGAGCCCGAGAGCACGGAGCTGTGGGAATATCTCGCGCTTCTGAGCGTTAGGTTGCCCCGTTTTGGGGGTTAGGTAGGGTCTTATTGTAAAACCGCTTTATGGAGAAGACCTCCGAGGGCGCCTTCGGTCGGAGTATCCTGGTCTGCTGCGTCGGTACTAACCAAGCAACAACTGCGCCTCGCTGGCTGGTTCTCCGCTCATCGCCGTGCCGCACTTCGAAGGGCCCAGTGCTTCCCAAGGGGCAGTCCAGATGTTGTCTGGGGGCAAGAGGTAAGAATCGCTTGCCCAGTTAAGCGGCTGGGTCCTTTTCGAAGTTAGATTGAGCCTGCGGAGAGCTCAGAAAGACTGTGCGAAGCGTCCCTTCCCCGAATACGCGGTCCAGCTCGACGTACGCGTTGAAGAGTACCAGTGACACCGCGAGCCAAATTGCGTTGGCACACATGTGTGCGGCGGAGATGTGCTGTGATGCGATGGTCTCCGCAGGAGTCTTCCCGTGAAACGCCCCAGAGATAAAGTGCTCCGTCGTCAAAAAGAGCGCGCAAAAGACTCCGTAGACAACCGAGCGCCAGAGAACGCACAAGATAAGCGGGCGGGTTCGGAAGAAATGTGTCAACGGAAGCCGGTTGGCGACGAGGATCGCCTTTCCGCCCACAAGCGCCCCAATAGTTGCGAACATAGAGCGAGCCGGGGTGATCCTGTACGACTCAAGAAGAAGGGAGTTTGTAAAAGCGATAAGGTGGAATGTGACAAAGAGGAAGATGATAGCGGGAAGGACCTCTTTAACTTCGTCTCGCACTTTCTTTAGGAAGGACATAGCAAGCTCCATGGCCGGGTTGCGAGGAACTTATCATAACAGCTCTGGGAGACGAATGGGGGAAAAGTGGGCGAGTTAGAGGCCAGCGGAGATGGAATGGAGGCTCGTTCTACCTACCGGAATCTATCTGGCCGACGACCTCCTCAAGTGTCGGTGCCGGAGACATTTGGAGGATAGTCGGCACTCTTCTTATCCGTAAAAATGATGTCTTGGTTCCCTCTAGAGACCTCCATGCGGTGACGTCAGAATCAATGCTGCGGTATGTTAGAGGAACTCCGCCGTCAATTTTGACAGACATGCGCTCGCAGCTTTTCTCGGCCAGGCACCGGGCTCTCCTCTTGAGGTGGCTTCTCGCTCTTCTTCGACGAGAGCGGTGGCTGTGGTTGGGGCAGTCGGCGGCGTCGGCTGTTGGGCTGGAAGCTGCTTCGATGGGATGAGGGAGCCGGCCATCATCAGGACGGGAGTCACTAAAGACCGGTGGCTTGAAGTAGGCTCTGTGATACTAATCGTCGCGTCCAGATGCCTTACTTGTTGCACCTGGCGCATCTGGTCCTTGAAGGGTCAATAGTATGGTGGGTTTAGTTCTCGACCCGCTCTGGTTTCCGTGTGGCTTGCGAGGGCTCGCGCTGTTGTTGCAGAGCCCGGCCCGAGAGTTGCTTTTCGTTTGCTTAAAAGACACCGTTGAAGGGTAGTGAGAGTTTTAATCAGGGAGGCTTGGCACGGGCTTAAGCAGTTAGCTTTCCCGATTTGGGGAAAACGGTGCAATCTCTTCGTTTTGTCGTCTGATAACTTCCCCGCGTACCTTATCATCCCCAGAGGTCTGCAAGAGAAAAGAGAATAGCTGGTCTTCGGTGTGAGTTGGGTTCAACTCTAATTTGTCGAGAGCCATCATCTGACCCTTTTTCGTGATTATGGTCGCGTAGGCCCACCACTCTACTCTTGAAGCGCGCCTGACCATCTCAAGCTGGGTAAAGGCGTGCTTTTCTCGAGCAATCTCGACTGATTCGAATTCGCCAGGAACTCTGGCTAGGGCAGCCCCACTTCGCGGCCGGAGAACCACGTCTGAAAACGGTCCCTTCTTTTCTTTGTACATCGACTCGATGAGAGAAATAACCTCGGGCTTGCGGGGCCCGTCCGAAGCGTACCTTAGCAGCGTCGCACGAAGCTGTTCGGCGGATCCGATGAAGTCTGGCTCTGCCTTGAGTTTGGGTAGAATCAGGAGCTGCTCTGTGCTCGTAAGAAGTGGGCTCCAAATGTACCCCAAGAGTCGAAAGGCTGAGCGAATAGCGAGAATCTTTTCAATCGGACACGAAGCCAATTGAAATCTTCTCGTGTCGTCGAAGAGAGACCAATCTTGGAACTCATGCTTTGTTACACGGGGCATCTCGCTCTCGCTGAGGTCGAGTGGCAGATCGTCCTTATTGAAGACGTGGCGGGAGCCATACACGATTGCTGCGACGCGCCGCTCGGGCGGGGCAGTCCGAAACGTCTCTAACACCGCTTGTAGCGCCACAGTTTCTCGGAAATTAAAGACCACCGCATCACGGAGCTCCGGGTCCGGGAATCGAAGCGGAAGATCGCGCACTTTGGAGTGTGTGGCGTCGCCGCCATGAAGCGATACGTGCGGGTAGAAATACGCGATAGAGCTGCCGATACTGCTCCCCGCCAGCGCCAGTGCCTGGTAGTCGGAGAGTCTGCGGGGGATGGCCCTAGTGGGAAAGTAGCCTGCGAGGCGTTCCAGGTCGTAGTCGTGTGCCACCTGCGGACCGTGTTCTGCGGCATCCACCCCTTCAAGGAACACGGAAGATACTGCCAGGAGTGGCAGCTGGCGAAGAATCGCGGCATTTCGCTGGCCGTAGGAGATGAGATCCTCGCGGTCCATCCCGTTTCGGGAGTCATGATGCCACGCGAGGTGATGAACCCTTCCGATGGCCGGGTCTCCGTCTAGGGTGATGTAAGACCGAGTTATCGAGGGCAGGTTGCTTGGGAGGGATGTCGGTCGTCCTGGCCGGACCTGCTGTCCCTGGTCTCTTGGCTTCTCTTCTTGGTTGATCGTCATGGCGTTGCTTTGTTCAGCGGTGCGCCGCTGTTTCAAAGGGCGTG
Source organism: uncultured Bdellovibrionales bacterium (assembly GCA_964413875.1). GTDB lineage: Bacteria > Bdellovibrionota_C > UBA2361 > UBA2361 > OMII01 > OMII01. The sequence continues at coordinate 204,044 of CAYPUA010000001.1, read as the reverse complement.
AGCGCTGGGCTACAGTCTGATCTCTTCCTCCCGGTTTAGACCTTTATCCCTTGGTACTCAACTTTTACCGGGCATTTCTCAGTGCGCCGAATTAGCTGGTCCGCCCTCGCGCCTAACGCGTTGAAAACAGGTGACGCTGATGCAGTGTTGGTTCCGGATTGACCGAGCGAGTAGCATCAACACACTCCCTGCCGGTTGTACAGTCCGGACGGATAGGTGGTTTTGGGGCAGTCACCCGAGTGTTATCCTCTGCCTGCACTTAGCAGCGGGTTTCCATAGTTTTTTGCAAACAGCCTTGCTGGCTCTTGTCGGGGAGAGATTTTGTGGCTCTGTACGTCATCGCTGGACTGGTCATTACTGCCGTCTCAATCGGCTTTCTATACAACAAGCTAGTCCGGCTCCGGAACCAGGGCGACGAAGCGTGGAGTGGCATCGACGTGCAGCTCAAGCGGCGCTACGACCTAATCCCTAATCTCGTTGAGACCGTTAAAGGTTATGCGAAGCACGAGCAGGGCACCTTTGAGAAAGTGATCCAGGCGAGGAACGCCGCCATCGCCTGTTCCGGGGTTCAGGCCAAGGCCGCAGCTGAAAATGAGCTCGCCGGAGCGCTTAAGGGGATCTTCGCGTTGGCAGAGTCGTATCCCGAACTGAAAGCCAACGAGAGCTTCTCTGCGCTACAGAAATCGCTATCGGAGATCGAGGACAGCTTGCAGTTGGCCCGGAGGTACTACAATGCTGTTGTGCGAGATCTCAACATAGCTTGCGAGTCGTTCCCGTCAGTGCTCGTGGCGAAGTCCTTTAGCTTCTCAAAAAGACAGTACTTTGAGATCTCCGACGGTGAGCGAGCAAACGTGCAGGTAAAGCTGTAAGAGGCGGGAAACGTGGCGAGAAGAACAAAGGATATCCTCTGTCTGCTTATTTCCTTGTTTGCAGCTCTTAGATTCTCCCCTGAGCTAGCTCACGCGGAGTTTTTCGAGATCGACTCGTATCAGGTCTCGATACAGGTGACGGATCGCGCAGAGCTGGAAGTCGAGGAGGTCATCGATGTTCGATTTCTTGAGGCCAGACACGGGATTTTTCGTCTCATCCCTGTCGAGTACCGGAACGCTTCCGGTGGCGGGACCTACAAAACCCAGCTCTACGATATCGAAGTCCCCGGCCGCAAATGGTCGTCATCCCGGAAGGGAGCGGATGTAGAGATTCGGATCGGAGATCCGAACACGTCTGTTAGTGGGAACCAGCAGTACGTCATAAAGTACAAAGTTTTCGGGGCTATTGAATTTCTGGACGGATTCTCAGAGCTGTACTGGGATGCCGTAGGCACTGCATGGGATGTGCCGATCCATCGGGCAATGCTAACGGTTCGAGCGCCGCATGCTTTGCCGCTTACGAACCAGGAGTTTTTCGTCTACACGGGTCCCTCGGGCTCGAAGTCAGTGGATGCGACAGTTTCCTGGGATGGCTCTGCCCTTTCGGCTAAGACGAGCCGCACCCTCAAGCCGCAGGAAGGGGTGACGATTGGCATTAAGTTCCCGGAAGGGTTCCTCAAGAACGGAGACTGGGCGCTCAGGCGCCGGTTCTTGGCGGCAAATTACGGGATAGCGCTGCTGCCGATTGTTGCCCTCCTGATTCTGTATCTTGTCTGGCGTGCGGTTGGCCGCGATGAGCCGCTGGCTGAGATGGTGTTCTTTCATGCCCCGGATGGACTCACTTCAGCAGAGGCGGGTGTTCTCGAGGATGATGTGACCGACAATCGAGACCTGACGAGTCTTGTGATGTCGTGGGCTGCGAAGGGAATCGTTCAGATCGGAGAGGTAGATCTCGGGCTTGGGGGTGTAGGAGGGAACGACATCTCGATTGTGAAGCTCTCGGCGCTCCCTGATGACGCCCGTCCCTACGAGCGGATTCTCTTCGACCAGCTCTTCTCTGGCGGAGAGAGGGTGCATGTTAGTTCGCTTAAGGAGAAATTCTACAAGACTATGGAGGAGGCTCGCAGAGGTCTGGATTCTGAGATCTCTAAACTTGGTCTCTATGCAGAGGGGAGCCGAGGATTGGGGAATAGCCTGAAGATTGCAGCGATCGGGGTTCTATTTCTGCTCCCCTTTGGCGACGTGGTGGGTGGATCCCAGCTCGTCTACTTCGTTTCCGTCGCGCTCACTGCGGCTCTTCTGTTTTTGTTCGGCCGCATTATGCCGAAGAAGTCGCAACAGGGGAGAATGCTATTTCAACAGGTGCGCGGCTTTAAGCAATTTATGGAGCGAGTGGAGGAGCCACAGCTGCGGCGGCTCTTAGAGGACGACCCGCTCTATTTCGACAAGACAATCGCGTTTGCCGTTGTTTTCGGCATGGCCTCGGTGTGGGCGGCGCGCTTCCAAGGGCTTCTGGCGGTTCCCCCGAAATGGTACGCCACTGCGGATGGAAGGGGCTTTAGATCGATGGGCGACCTGGGTAAGTCGCTCGATGGGGGCATGGAGAAGATGAGCACAGCCTTCAGCTCAAGCCCGAAGTCATCGGGCTCCGGCGGCTCATCTGGGGGCGGCAGAGGAGGAGGCGGCGGCGGTAGCTGGTAGCGGTTGCCTGGAAGATGCTGAGCGCGCCGAAGCTGTCTATGCGGACAGCGCCGTACAGGTTCAGCAATCAGAGATTGATTCGGACTGTCGTGTCATTGGCTTATATCTTCTTGAAGGCTCCTCTTAGGGCGATTACCTTTCCATGCTCGGCGTAACTATCTCGGAGGCTCTTGTGCATGTTTGCTGCTCCGTCTCAGCCAGCTTTGCCGCAATATCTTAAGGCGCTCTCTCAAGCAGGGGTTGATACGCCTACATACAACCGCGCGGAGGTGGTGCCGGGAATTCTTCACCTCGGTGCTGGAAACTTTCATCGGGCACACCAGTGTGTGTACCTGCACAAGCTTCTACAGCGGGGGGAAGGGAAGAGCTTCGGGATAATTGGCGCGGGGCTGCTCGATTTCGACCGCCCTGTTTCCGAAGCTCTTCAATCTCAGGAGTGCCTCTTCACTGTTACAGAAACAGATTCTACGGCAACGAAGAGTACGGTCGTTGGCTCTATGGTTCGGTACATCCCTGGATTCGACCGCCCACAGGAAGTGGTCGAAGCGATTGCAGACCCACGGATTAAAATCGTCACGTTAACGGTCACGGAGTCCGGGTACTTCTCTGAGTCGAAAACGGGACGCCTGATGACCGAGCATGTGGCGGTTGCGCACGACCTGGCAAATCTGGGCACGGAGCGCCCGAGGACGGTGTTCGGATACCTGGCAGAGGGGCTCCGCATGCGCTTCGCTACAGGAGGCCCAGGAGTAACGCTTCTGTCCTGCGATAATCTGCAGGGAAACGGGGATGTGCTCCGGGCGACTCTTACGGAGTTTGTCGCGGAGGCCTTGCCTGGTCTTCTGCCGGAGATTGAGCGGAAGGTTTCGTTCCCGAACTGCATGGTGGACCGAATTACGCCCCGGTCAACCGCTGCACAAGGGGATTTCATCCGCGCTCGCTACGGGGTAACCGATGCCGCCGCGGTCGCGTGCGAGCCGTACTTGCAATGGGTTATCGAAGATGACTTTGTGGCAGGCAGGCCGGCGCTTGAGAAGGTTGGGGTCCAGTTTACCGAAGACGTTAAGCCTTATGAGCTTATGAAGATTAGGCTGCTTAATGCAGGACACTCAGCGATGGGATACGTAGGGTACCTGCTTGGGTATCGAGAGATGCATGAGGTTGCACTCGACCCGGAGTGTGCGAGCTTTACTCGGGCGTTCATGGACCTGGAGGCTACCCCGACGCTGCAGCCGCTGCCGGATGTCGACTTCTCTGCCTACAAGGATTCGCTGCAGCAAAGATTTTGCAATAGCGCCTTGCGGGACCAAGTGCTGCGTATCTGCTCCGACGGGTCAGGAAAGATTCGCGGTTACATCCTTCCGATAGTAAGAGATTGTATCCGGCTTAAACGATCCTTTGACCATGGTGCTCTTGTCCTTGCATCGTGGCTGCGCTTCCTTGAGGGGCGAGACGAGCAGGGGGAGCCCATTCCGATCGAAGATCCGTTGGCGGCTGAGCTTCGCGAGAAGGTCGCCTCCTCCCAAGGGACTGGAGCTGCGGTTCTGGAGATGCGGGAGGTGTTCGAAGACCTCTGCGGAAATCAACTCTTCCGCGCAACAGTGCTCAAGATGCTCGATGTTCTGCGTGCCGCCGGGGTGCGGGGGGCCTTGAGGACGCTTGCAGATGAGACCCGGATTGGCGCGATCTAAAATGTCGCCTGGTTCATAATCACCGCACCGCGTTCGGAGCGAAGCTCTACGATCGTCCGGTTCGGTAGGGACTCCCACCCGCGCTTCCGGTCAACCGGCTCAGATGCGAGGCAGATGTCTGTTTTGCGGCGATGCACGTGTAGGGTATAGTACTTGTCGTTAATCTCGCTGCTGCCGCTCTCCTCGAAGCAGCGCCAGGCGTACACACCTTGGCGCGATAGCAGTAGGCCGTTAAGAGACGAGTAGCTCCAGTCGCGCGAGCACTTGGCAAGAAGTGTCCTTAGGGACGAGAGATCCAACACATGGACCTCTTTTGCGACATGCTTCAGGAAGAGAAAGGAGTCAGTAACTCTCTGGGACCTGGCGCTGTCGAAGAGGCTCCGGACGCCACCGTTGTGGCAGAACGCAACGGCCGCGCCGCCGATAGAGCCAAGATACGGGTGCGCGGCTGATTTTTCTATTACAAGACCAGGACTGGCAGCCCTGTTGTGGGCGATCAGAGCGCTACTAGCTAAAGCCTTCGCGCGCTGAGAAAACGCTGAATCCCAGCAGTGGTCTCGGCCCTGCTTTTCTACCTTCACTGTGTCACCGTCAAGCCAGGCTACGCCGCAGCCGTCGGCGTGTGGGCCCTTTGGGCGCGAGGGGAATGGCAAATTCGCATCCGAGGACTGAGCGCGGAGAGAGTGCGGCGCAGTCAACAGCTCATACTCAGCCGACGCCGGCGAAGCAGAAACCTTTGCCAACATACGACACATACGCGCGCTTACTTTAGGGGGAGAAGTATGTTGGTTCCGCTCCCGTTAGCTACACTGACGCTCAGAGGAGTCTTCCCGTCCCAGCGCTGCGCGATTTCTAGCTGAATTACCTCTGGTGAGCTCTTTATTGCCTCGCCCTTGATGCTGACCGACTTCGCTTCAGCCTCTGCGCGCACGATAGTTATCTCCGCCTGCTTACGCTCCTTCTCAAGCTCGAAGGATTTCGCCAGGGCCTCTTGCTCCCGAACCACTTTTTGCTCGATCGCCTGCTCCAGCTGGTCAGAAAGGTCCATGTTGGTGAGCGAGAAATCAACGATCTGCAGGACGTCGCCTACTGCAATCCGCAGCTTCGCAAGGGACTCGTCCTTCACCTTCTCGCGATTCTTGACGAGCTCTTCCGCACGAGACAACGCCGTCACTTGCTTCAGCGATTCCTGAATTCGGGGCTCTATGAGCGTCGTAAAGGGATCTCCTCGATACTGCTGGAACAATTTGACGACCTGGTTGGCCGGCACCCGGTACATAACCGTGAAGTAGAGAGTCAGGTTCTGCAAGTCGCTAGAGAAGCACTGCGCCTTGCCGCTCGCAGAGAGCTGCATGATTGGGAAATCGGAGATCGTCTGGATGAAGGGCCACTTCATTGCAAGCCCTTCCGGCAACTCTTGCGGGTCAACTTTTCCGAGAGTAACGGAGATCCCGCGGTGCCCCGGTGGCACGATGTGGTACAGCTTTGCTGCAACGACCAGCAAGAGGAGCAGCACCAGGCCAATTACTGCCGTTCGAAGCTGTCCTTTGCCGAAATCTTTGCCGAATTCCAAGGGTTGGTTGGGCATGCGTCTCTCCGCTCTATTTTTGTCGCTTTTCGATTCTCATTTATCGGAAGAGCTCTAGGCAAGTAGTTTTCGCAACAGGGGTGGTGCGATGCTTTGGCCTGCGGGTTGCGATGGTCGATACCATTCAATCCCGACGTGTCGTGCCTGGGGCCTGCAAAACGTTACGGCACCGCAAGGCCGGTACATGTGCGGCTGCCAAAAAATGCCTATCGCCGGAACGCGGAGACGTGCAGTACGCTCTGCGAAGCGCCTGGTGGACTGAGCAGCCGCGGGTTGGACCAGTGTAGTTTTAAGCAAATATGCAGCAAGGGTACCGACAAGGAATAACTCAAGATTTGGCCCGTCAGCTCAGCGAGCATGGACTCGATTCGGAGCCTCTTCTCGCTGCTAGTGGTTCGGGGGATGCCCAGGGGATCCTGTCTCTGCTGGGGGACCTCGCTAATCGGCGTTACCAGGGCGTGTCTCATGTGCCCTCCGTTGAAGTGCTTGCAAAGCTACAGGGCGGCATATCCCGGCTTCTTCGCAGCGTGCTTGCTGAGCTCCTTGAGGCTGAAGGTGGAAAAGTTGATGCGGATGCGCCGGTTCATGCCGGTGGGTTTAGTTGGATTATCCGGGTTACGTATCAAGGCGGAAGCTGCGCGGCTGTGGTGCCGAAGTTTACGAGTGGCGATTACCTCGAAAAGTTCCGGGTTCGGGCAGAGGTTGGGCGGCTTTTGCCCCAGTCGGAGCGCTACTCGATGCCGACAGAAGTGAAGTTCATTAGAGCCCAAATTCCGGTACTGCTCATGACCTACGCTGAGGGCGAGAACTGCTACCCGCGGACCTTTGATAGCGCGGGAAAGCCGCATAATCACGATACCGCACGCGGCGTTGAGGTGTTCAAGACGCTCGGTGAATTTGCGCAGCGATTCAGCTCCGTGCGCCTTTCGCGCTTCGGAGCGCTACGTGCGCCGCAGTACGAGAGTGCAGGGGAATACATTCGGGCTCAGGTTGAAGAGATCGACGCGAAGATTTTCTCCCAGAGCTTTCCTAGCCTTGATAGGTACGGCTTCGACATCGTGGACCTAAAGGCGGCGGTCGCTTGGGCGAAGCGGGACGCAGAGTCGCAGGACCAATCGTTCCTAATGCACGGGGATCTTTCGCCGTGGAATCTGCTCCATGACGAGGGAAGGGACAGGTGGACTATTGTCGACGGTGATGATGCGAAATTCGGGATCCTCGGTGAGCAGCTAGGTGTGTGCCTTAACTCGATGCGAGGCAACTACAATCGCGACTGGGTTGAAGCGCTTCTGGATGGCTTGGGGCTGCAAGACCCTGCGGAGAGGCGGCAGGCGCTGCTTCGTGGCGCGGTGTACGGAACGGTTTCGTACGGCCTGATAAATGCTGGGCGCCCCTGGGATCCTGCCAATGCCGAGATGTGCAGAGACGTTGCGTTTTCGTATATGGCACCGTGCGTCAAGCTTTTTCGGGAGCTTGAGCCTCAGTCCTGACTCTGGCGGTATGCAATTCTCGATCTTCGGGAAGCTACTGCTCGCATCGTGTGGTTTTCGAGACCAAAGTCCAAGTCCGTGTCTGGACCCGGGGCTCCAGGGGGTAGGGGGGGGCGGCGGCGCAGCGGGCTGGGCCTGAGCAATTGGCGTGGGCGGCCCGATTTTTGGCATCCGTCGAGATGCGTATCTCCCCTATTTGAATGGTTTTCATGCAGTTGAGTAGGGCCGTGCATACCGGTACAATTTCGGGCGTTTAGGTAGCGCTCGAAGGAGCTGACTATTTGAGCGTCAGCCGACTTATGGCGGGACGGCTCCGGGCAGACTAGCAGCTAGGCACAGCAAACGCATGTTCAAGAGAGAAGCGAAAGACGCACACTCAGAAATCAAGACAAGAGGTGGCGATGAGCTACATGCGCTCGCCTCAGTTCCACCGACGGGGGCTGGTGCGGGCGTATCGACAGAGCTCCTTGGCGAAATAGGAAAGTGCCTCGGGGTCAGGTTTCAGCACCGTGGGGAGCGCTACGAATTTATCCTGGAGCAGGGGCTCGCGGGCCCAGATAACAGGGGCCTGAACAAGCCTTATCCCTCAGAGGTGCTTAGTGCACGTGGATACGAGCACACGTTGCCTATCAGGGTGACTACTCCCTTCAAGTACCTCATGCACTCGCCTGTTTTTGTGGACAAGGAGCGAACGCTCTTGCTGTTGCCGACTCAGATCGAGGGTGGCGAGGACTTGTTCGCTGGCGGGGAAGTGTGTTGCCGCGACTGCTTGATCCTGCTTCGTCAGGACCCTCTCAGTGGCACTTTTAGCGAGATCGCAGCGCACCAAGAGCGTCCGTTCGAGGGGAGCTACCGCTTCGTGAGCCACGGCATGAAGCTGCTGGACGACGGCGTCGTACAGATGACCTTTGACGAGGAAGGGAACCCCCCAGGCGCGCTGACAGAGAGGCGCTACCGGATTAGCCAAGAGGGGATTCGCCCGCTCACGAATCGGTAGGCGTCAAACGCTCAGAGGCTCAGGCAACTCTTACTGAAGCACTCTCTTTATCGGCTCTCGAAAAGGGAAAAAGCGTAGAGCCAATCCGGATACTCGCTGACGAGCTCTCGGTAGCTTGGTGGATGGTAGCGGTCACAGAGGCCTCGACTCCTTCCGTAGGCAAAAGCAGGCAAGCCGCTCTGAATGAACATATCGTCAAGTATCTGGCTTACGCAGAAAAAGGGCTTTCCTCCGGCACGCCGAGAGAAGTCGTCTTGTCGGACCCGGTCGGCATAGTAAACGTAACCCGTCACTTCGCCGAGGAGATCCTGGTTTGGCTCGTGCCGGAGATGAAAGTGGTGATCCCTTTCGCCGGTTAGGGCGAATTCCGAGCGAGGAATGACTCCCTCTTCATAAAAGAACCTAGAGAGTGGCGGCTTATGGTCTGGGATCACAACGATGAGTGTGTCTGGGTGCTTCTTTTGAACCTCTGCTATGAAGTCTCTCATTCGGGAGATCGAGAGAGCGAGGCGATCGGCAAAATCTCGCTCTCCAAAATCATTCTTAATACGGTAGGTGCCATGAGTGTGGACGGTCGTCAAAAACAGGAAGTTTCTTGTGGGTCGGTGCTCAAGCTCCCGGAGAGCGGACTGGTACAGAAACCGGTCGTCAGCCCATTGCTGACGACCGGTGTCACCCATGTCCTCAAGCGCGATGAAGCGCCGGAATCCAAACTTTGGAACTACGATATGTCGTCGCCAGAAGCGTCGCTTGTAGGGGTGGATCGCTATCGAGTGGTAGCCCTCCGCTTCGAGCTGCCTGGCCAGCGTAAGCGCCTGCGCGGAGAAGTCATCGGCGTACTCCTGGTAGATCATGCCGCGAAGCGGGCCCTTTGCGGGGAGTCCTGCGAGTAACTCGAAAGTCGCGTTTATTGTGCCGGCTCCGTAAGCAGGAGAGATCGCCGAGAACGGTGCCAGGCCGAGAGCTTCTAGCTTACGAAATGGCTCACGAAAGTGAGTGCCGTCATGCCAGCACGACTCGCACTCGATAATAATAATGTTTGAGGGGCGAGAAACGGACTGGCGAGGGGCTGCGACCAGCTTCTTAAAATCTTCTAGTCGCTCCGGTTGGCCGACTGGCAGCGGGCGAGGCGCCGCAGTTTGAATGAGGTGCCAGAGAAGCCCGTTTCGCCGAACGTTGAGGCTGGGGTCTGCCGGTCCGTAGCGAATACCGACAGATCTCAAGGTTACATCAACAGTGTGTTCAACGGAGGGATCTGCCAGGTACAGGAATGGATAGAAGACGACCGGCAGCAGCACAGCCATGGCAGCCAGGTGGGAAGGGCTCGGGCGGAGGCGAGGGGCAGTTGCCCGGCGCGACGTAAAACCATAGACGATGGCAAGGAGCAGCAGGACGAAAACAACAAGCTGCCCAGCGCTGACATACTGTACTGCTATCTCTAGGTTCTCGAGGGTTGTTAGATCCCGCCAGGTAAGTGGCTCAGTAGTGAGTGCCATTTTGGTGTTGTTTGCGAGGCTAAGGAGGAGCACCACGCCATTTGTAATGAGGCAGGCGGTGAGAGGCCTGGAGAACAGCAGCAAAACCAGGAGAAGCAGCACTGCGGGCGCGGCGGAGACCAACAGCGCGACTATTCGCAACTCCTGAAATGGGGAGATAATGAGAAAGTCCTGGATAGAGAGCTCGATCAACGCCTGAAGGATTACCGTCGCGAGAATACAAACCAAGCTGGCGCGGCCGGGCGGGAAGCGCCACAGTGGGAAAATGCGGCTAGCGCGTTCGTTTCCCGGGTGGTTAATCTTTGCAGCAGTTTTCGTGTCCACGAATCGGAAGAGACGGAGTAATTGTGCTTGCTTCAAGCGTGCGTGGGTATCTTTGTTCAGCCGTTGTGCGCTCATGGAGCTTCCCTCAAAAGATGTCATGTAAAAAGGGGCAAAAGTTGTTGGGCAGGGAGCAGCTAACCTTTAAGATAGCGAAGAGCGCCCTGCGGCGCGCTTGGCGCCCGCAGTGTGAGAGGCTGTCTCAGTTGCAGGAGATACTCCATGGATAGTCGTTTCCCCTCTCAACGACAGGCCGACCACCGTCCCCGTACGCTCCCGAGGAGCCCCGATGATCGACTGCGGCCGAGCCGCGACCCGGATGGGTCCTTCATAGTTAGCCCCGAGACCGCAGCGGCCCTCGCGGCCAGAATGAGGCAGTGTGATGGAGCGATCGCACAGCGACAGTACGATGAGGGGCAGCTCCATGCGCGCGAGCTCCTTGCAGCTTTTGGCCTCGCGGAGCTGCGCCAGGTAACCGGAGTCGAGCCGCTGCGACTTCGCCACGAATTCCGGAACGCGCCTCCAGAGGTTCGAGATATAGTGGGGCGAGCGCTCTACGTGTGTGGTCGGGCTCTTCGGGGATCCCATAACCCAGTTGCGCCCCATTTGGGCGCGCTGCTGTTTGAGCGAGGCAGCATTCTTAGCCCAACATACCTCAGGATGACGGCGGAGTTCTCGCTACTCGTGCTTGGGATACAAGACACGCGTACACTGCTCCCCGGCGCCAGTTCTGATGAGCCGCGCCTTCTCAAGGGGTCAGCTTTGCGTGCCGTTGAGGAGGGCCTGAGTGCCAGTTTTGGCATCTCCAAATCGGATGTTGAGAGGGCTAGTTTTGCGGATACACCGACGCCCGTGCCCTTTCCGCAGGGCGCAGAGGCCCGCGAAGTAATCGCCTTGTTTGGCAAGGGGGCGGCGGTTGCCTTCAGTGCAGCAGCGCACGCAACACTCCACCGGGCGCTTCAGGACCAGGAGCTGTTCGAACGGAAGGGGTTCGCGTTTCTGCGCCAGTTTTTTCTTGCGCACGACGTGTCATCCTCTTGGGAAGAGGCTGGGGCAGAGCTCTGCAGCATGGTGCGGAGCGACACCACCGTCCTGTCCATTCTTTCCGGTGATTTTAGCCTCGTTTTTGCGGAGCTGGGGAAGTGTTACCGCGCGCGGGCTAGGCTCGCTCACGATTGGCGAGATACGAAAGCTGAGAGCGCGCACCGCGAGAAGATGGCCCTGTGCGAGGAATTTCACGCGGTTCTAAGACGCAATCCTCGCCACTAGCGAATACCAGGAGAATGAGTCACAGCACCCGGCGAGTTGGCGGAGCTGTTTGGTCAATCTCATGCCTGTGTTGTTCGTAGATCGAGGCGAGCGAGTTGTCGATAGACTCAAATCTGTTGATTTCACAGGTGCGCCCGATAGTTCCAATTTCCGGATCTTGAGCGCAGTCGCGGAGCGAGGCGACAAGGTAGGACATGCGGCGTGCTGACAGAGAGTGTTGGTCACTCGTTCGCTTTCTCGAGAGCCGTGAAATGCTGGTTAGAAGCCCGAGAGCTTTTATCATTCCCCGAAGGTGCTCGAGCTGGTGCGGTATCGGATAAAAGTCGTCTCCGCGGCTGTAGAGGAGCGTTCGGACTGATTCCGGGTTGGGTTCTGCGCTCCGGGCAAACTCAACGAGTCGGGTCCCCAGTTGGCGACAGCGACGTTCAATCCAGCTGCTCAGGTACTCCGAGGTATGCGTGAGCTTTCGCAATAGGTCGGGGCTCAGTGGCCTAGCGGTGTCGGGGAAGACGACGTCACAGGAGGCTGTGGGCGGGGGAAGGAGGGCTCCGAGCTCGCGACCATGCTGCTCGAAGAGCGATGCTAATGAGAGATTGAGGGACTCAAGCTTGTTTACCTCAGAGCGGGTGCCAATCGTGGCAAGGTCATAGTCCTCGGCGCAGCACCTGAGTGATTGAGCGAGGGAAGACATGCGGTACGCTGCCTCGTTGGGTTGGCTTGCTGAATTTTCACGTTGGATTGCAAGCAGATCTGTCAGAATGTCGAGCGTGCGGACCATACCGCTAAGTCTTCTCAGCTCTGTTGGAATTGCATCCCCGTGACTTCCCGGCGGAAACCAGAGTGACAGCTCTAAATCGGCTGGGACCGTTGGATCAACGTCGAGAGATGCGAGCCGTTCGCCGAGCCTGAGGGACACACGCCGCACGCGATCACTGAAGTACTCTGCCGTCGATTCGAGTTTGGCAACAAGTTCCTCGCTAAGGCGGGGATTCAAAGGGGCGAGAGGCTGTTCTCGGTTTTGCCCGTAGTTAAGCATCGAGGTTACCCAAAATCCTCTACGTACATCTCGACAAGCCGGTCGAAGGCTCGGTCCCTGTGTGGTACCGCAGCCCGTTCGGCCCTGAGGATTGATGGAGTGACCCCCCAAGCGTTGCCGCGCAAGGGTGCAGACCAGGCTGTATGGCAAGTTGTCAGAAGATGCTGAAGGCCGATGCCGTAGTGGATGAGAGAGAGAAAATGCCCCGGCATCCGTCCTTCGCCGAAGCAAAGTTCTATGCAGGTGTGGTAAACATCTGTGATGAGCGGAGATCGGGTGGCTTTGTCTAGATTTGCTCCGCAGTAATTTGCTGAGAGAGCTGAGTATGCATTCAGGTAGCTATTAAGAAAGCCTCGGTCTGTTTGCTCCTCGAATATAAGGACCTCGGCTCTGCGGTCCCCTGAATAGCTGGCTTTCCCGGCGTTAATGCTTGTTCCGTGCTTTTGGGCTGCCCAGTGCGACGGGGAAAGGTCCCAGGAGGGCAGGTTGCGCGGGGCTGGCGCCGTGGCTGGTACGGGGACTGGCGGTCGGCGAGTCTCATAAGCACGAGCCTTCTCTGAGAAGCGACACTCTCTCGCCTCCATGAGGGCTTGATACCGGGAAGTAACTTGGGCGGCCTCAGGGGCGTGGGGTTCCCTTGCGAGCTCGATCTGAAAAAGAGCGTCGATGAGCTTGGCGTACACCTTACTGTCATGCCTCATAAGAAAGTGACATACGCTTCTCATTGTGTGGCGATCCTCCGTGGGCATATAGGCTCGCACCTCTCCTGTATGCCGGTCGGTACTCTTTGAAACGTACGCTGGGAGCATCCAAATTCTGCCAGTGCGACCGATCTCGGCTCTAGGCACGGCGTGCTGGCTCGGATCAAAGGGCTGGGGCTCCTCTGTGTCGTGTCTACCATGTCCAGCTCTCGGCGCTGGCGGGAGTGATGCTCCCTCTAGTGAAAGAGAGAAGCCGCCTAATCCTGTCAGGCCATCGTTGCTGCTTGGGTTTGCCATAACGCGGGGAGCGTCCTTCACCTCGGTGCGCTAATCAACGCCTGGGCTCGTTTTTCCCGCAGCCAGCCGGCTAAGTAGCTAAAAACAGGAGAGGCGCTCATTTGGGCCGGGACGGGGCAGTTAGCGAGAGCCTTCCGGCAGCGCTAAACATGGCGGCTTTCATTGATTTAGCAGCAAGACGGTGATGACGGTCACATGCCAAGTACCCCCCAGAATCCACGCGCCATACCTTCATCACGGAATGCAACGATGCAGCCCGTTTTGATGGAGGATTTTATGGTTCCGGTTCGTGTTGCGTGTCTTGCGGGTATCGCTTCGCTGATGTTTTCGATTTCAGCGGCGGCGGCCGATAGTTTTCCGCAGGCGGCTGCGAAGGGCTTTTCCTGCTCGCAAGTAGTGGCGGGGATGACAGGCGCGATTGAAGAATTAGAGGTCGAAGGGACGCCCGCTGAGTTAGCTGAAGCTGTTACGCTTAGCACACTCGCTGCAGAGGAGGCATGCACGTCAGCTGTGTCAGCCTTCGGCGAGAATGCAGCGTGCGATGAAGCGAAGGCTAATCTTCGCCAGCTTGAGGGGCTGCTGCGGAAGCAGTCAGAGGTCGTTGAAAAATTTGAAGGGGAGCTAGCACAAGCGAAAGCGCGGGTTGAGAGCCTGACGGGGCTAATCTCAAAACTGCGCCAAGAGCTTGCCCAGATGCCAGCGCAGATCAACAACGCCCTGCAGCAGGGAAACCGAGTATTGGCAGCGTACTTTCAGCAGCGCTACATGACTGGCCTGGCGCAGCTCAATCGACTGATCGCGGAGAGAGATGCTCTCGAGGTCGAAATTCCTGTCAAGGAAGCAGCACTTATTGCTCCCCAGCAGGCACGCTCTCGCCTTGAGCGAGAGGTAAGCAGGGCTCGCGAAGAAGTGCGCTCCTCTTGTAGCCACTAAGCGAACAGGAATCGCCCATGAGGCCGTCTCGGAGGTTAAGCTCCGGGGCGGCCTTTTTTGCTGAGACGCTTTGGGCTTTAAGGTGAAAGCCCGTCGCTGGTCAGAAGGTGCACGTAATCTGCCTGCGGCTGGCTGTTATTTCTATCGGCGCGCCGTAGGGCAAACAGATCGAGGGCGCTGTGTGCCCGAAGTCTAGGTTTTGCACTATCGGCATATTTGCGTTGTAGCGCCGGACGGTTTTAAGAACGGCCTGCCGCTGAGCCTCGGCGTAACGTTCCTTCTCGGAATCTGTGAGGGGCTGTTCGAAGTTCCACGCCTTGGGGCGTCCCATCAGGAGCCCCTGGGCCTTGGCGAGGATTCCAAGTTCACCAAGCGCCCGGAAAAATCGCATAACGTACCCGGCGGATGGCAGCTCCTCGCTTGTTTCGAAGAAGAGCACGATATTTCCGAAGTCAGCCAAAGATGGGATCGGAGCGTTGTGGCGCAGGAGCTCATCGATCGACTCAAGACAGCCGCCCCACGTCACCCCCTTTGCATCGCGCTCGCCGTCCCAGTGCCATCCTGAATTGGGCTGGTAGCGTCGGCGTTGCGAGAGAAGCTCTGGCTTCCCCCAAAAGAGATCTTCGTCGTTAAACTCTGGGCTGGAGTCTAGCGCGACTGTCCCGCCCTCAAAGAGCGCCCGACGCAGGTACCTGCTAGTCATCCCATCCATCTCACCCTGTCTTGCATACTCGGTGTAGATGCACCCTCCGTAGAAGGAAGGGACGCCGTGACGGAAGAGGAAGTTGCAGAGGTGCGAGTTGTCGCTGTAGCCGAAGAAGGGCTTCGGGTTGTTGCGGAAGGGTTCAGGCGGCAGCTTGTGGACGTACTCAATCTGGTGGTCTCCGCCGATGGTTGTTATCACGGCCTTGAGGTCCGGATTAGTGAAAGCCTCGATTAAGTCACTGGCCTTATCCTCGTTGGTAGCATTCGGGTTCGTGGCATTTGGGAGAGGGACTGGGTTAAGGCCGAATTGCTCTCGCAGGCGGCTCATCCCCAACTCGTACTCGAGCGGAAACACGGCTGGCGCAACGAACGAAGGGGAGACTATTCCGACCGAGTCCCCGGGGCGCAGCTTAGGCAAGGGTTCAAACTTCATCGAACTCTCCTTAAAAAAGTACGGCTTCAGGATCGGCTGGAGGAAAGGGCTAGGCAAGGCGCGAAGTAGTGTGTTGTGCGGACAGGGGTTCAGAGGGGTAAGTAGGAGCTCTCGGCTAGCTGCGGGCGGCCAGCAGGTGGTTAAACGGAGGAGGCTGTATTGCCCCATTATATTAGATGGTTAAGGGAGGTTCTTACGGCCTGCCACGCAGGCTGTAGGTAATTCCTAGCCTTACTTCCTCTTACAACGCTGCCCCTCTATACTCGCCGGCGGTATGTCTCTTGGTTACGTTGTCGCAGGTGTTCTTGTTGGCACCCTGGTGGGCCTAACGGGCGTTGGTGGCGGGTCTCTTATGACCCCACTGCTCGTGTTCCTGTTCGACTTCAATCCAGCAGTTGCGGTTGGAACGGATCTCCTCTTTGCGGCTACGACTAAGGTGGTCGGAGTCTCTGTGCATCACCGCTCGCATGGCTCCGTGAATTGGAAGATTGCGGGGCGGCTCTCGCTTGGCAGTATTCCCGCCTCGCTCGTCACTCTGTACGTCTTGAGCGCTTACGCCCATGTCGGTGCTGATATTTCGCGACCCATTACGCTCGCGCTCGGCGTTGCGCTGCTTCTGACAGCAGCCGCGCTCTTCGTTAAGCCGAAAGTAAGAACTCTCGGCGCGCGACTGCCGCGCAGCGTGGTTCGCTTTATCGGCGAGAAGCGTCGTATCGCGACGATCACGATAGGTGCATTCTTGGGGGTCCTCGTCACTCTCTCTTCTGTCGGCGCCGGAGCGCTTGGAACGGTCGCCCTGCTGCTGCTCTATCCCGGGCTGCCGGCGGTAGGTGTGGTAGGGACGGATCTGGCGTATGCGATTCCGCTCACCGCGGTGGCGGGTTTGGGTCACTGGAGCCTCGGTAACGTCAACTGGGAACTGCTGCTTGTGCTTCTCGTCGGCTCTGTGCCGGGGATCTGGTTTGGCAGCCTGATTAGTGCTCGTATTCCCGAGCGAGTGCTTCGCCCGATACTAGCGAGCGTTCTGGCTGCGGTCGCTATTAAGTGTCTTGCTCGGTAACGTGAGAGTTAAGGCTTCACTGTAAAGTCGACCCCGTACTCAAAGCCGAATGCGCCGCTTCTCAAAACCGCGTATCCTCGGTGACCCTCCTTCCCTTTAAGCGATTCTGCGCGCTCTTGGGAGATTATGATCTCAACCTTCCGAGGCTCCAGTTCACCGCGGTCGATTGTTAGGCGAGCGGTTGCGTGATGAGAGTAAAGATTGAGCCTGTGTCTCTGTGACCATACACCCAGGCCCTGGAAGGTGGCCGGCTCCTCGTAGGTGGATGAGACGTCCAGCAGGCTATTGCCAAAAACGAGAATTACATACGTCGTTGCTGGAATCAGCAAGAGGAGGCACGCCCACAATCGCGCCAAGGTACGATGAGCTGTTGAGGAGCCTCGAACACGACGCAAATGCCACGCAAGAACGGCACTGGAGAGTGCGAGAGAAACTACGGCTGTTGTCATGAAAACGGGCTCACCAGAGATTATCTGCCGGGCAGGAACCTTTGCTTGTTTAATGGCGTATAAACAAGCCGCAAGACCGGCGAGAGCCGCCACATCAGCCCAGCCTGACCTGCGCGCACTGATGGGCGCGGCGCTTCGTTTTGTGGGACGGGGCGAGGCTTCGGGAGTGGCACTCCCGGTTGCACGAGCCAGGACAGCGAGGGCGTCAAAGAGGTGTTCAGAATCTGCAGGTTGGCATCCTCGGAGATAGCTCGGACTGCTGAAAAGATAGAGGCGCTGAAGAGCCCTGACGTATCGCACTTGCTGGATGCCACCTTGCAGGAGCGATGTGACGGCCTCCCTTCGCTCCGGGGTGAGGTATCGTCGAAGAAAGGCGACCTCTTCGCAGGAGACGAACACGGTTCGGTCGAATGCGGCGTCTCCTGTATGATGTTCCCGGACCAGCCCAGCCGCTTTGCTCGCCGCGTCGAACGATCCTTCTTTCGTGAGCGCGAACGAGCATGGCAGGTCGCACTCTGTGTAAAGAGCTAAGATGCCCTCCGAAGAAGCCTTTACTTTTGGGAAGTCTATCGCCTGGGCTTCCGCTGAGTGCCTCTCCGCGCCAACAGGCCCATCTGTTGGCTTCTGGCCGCCCTCGGTGCCGGTGCACAGCGATGCGAAGGCAACAGGGTTGCTGTGGGGCAGCGGGGTAGACCCATAGAGGTGCGTAACTTTGCCACCGAAATGTCGACAGAAGCGCTTGAAGCCTCGACGGCAGGCAGCACTCCGGAAGAGGCTGAGGGCAGCGAAGAGGGGCGCGAAGAGAACGCACAGGAGAGCGCCTCCAATCAGCAGTAACGCAAGCCAGCCACCCGTAGTCATGTGCGCCTCTCCCCTAAGCACTGTTCGGCTTAATGGACCGGACGCTTGAGCCCTGAGCAGCTGGCGGGATCTCTAACTGCTCGAAAACACCCAACAACGACTTCCCTGAGAGTTCGTGGTGGCTCACCTCTTCGCTAAGCACTGTTTGGCTTCAGAAGCCGGACGCTTGAGCTCCTGAGAACTTGAAACAGCTCTAACTGCCTGATGTTGCGACATAACGAGTTCTCTGAGAGCTCGTGGTGGCCGCTTTGGTGGTCTAGGGGCTGTCTGGAGCCGAGATTTTAAGTCGGTAGTCGCAGATCCGGATTACGACCTCCTGGCCCGGAAGAAGCGAGAGCGAGCTAATCGAGTTATCGTTTGGACTGTCTCCGTTTTTTGAGTCTAGTGTGATGCCGTTTCTCGAGGCCTGGTCCTGAATGGTGAGCAGGCCGTTCTTGTAGAAGATCGCGCAGTGTTTTCGGCTCACGGAGGCTTGCTTCAGCACTAGGTTGGAGCTTGGGTCTCGTCCGATTATGAAACGGTCGGCGCCAGATTTGAGGCGCTCTGGTAGCGTCACGGTTCCATGCTCGCCGGTTTCTGGATTTTCATAGCTTATCGTGGGCTGACCGAGATTAGGGACGCCTTTGTACGCGGCGGGGTCGAATTGTTTAGCGCTTTGTAGCCCTGAAGCGGGAGGCCAGTGCAAGGGCCCGACTGGACCTGAGTGAAGGGGGCTAGCGGACTGATGGGGAGCTACGCCAGGCAGCAGCGACCACGCGTTTACCTGCTCTGCTCCTCTCCCGATTACGGTTCCCGTTATAGAGTGGGAGGCGAACGATTCTTGATTATCTGGTTTTTGGAGGCTTTTGAGCAGTTCCCCCTTCTCTAGCGCCTCACGTAGGGGATCTCCCGGAGGTAGAGCCTGGGCCATGCTCTTTAATTCTTCGTGATGTGAGGGATTCTCTCCTAGCATGCCTACGAGAAATTGCGCTACGAGCGATCGACCATCTCGAAGCTCTTCGAACCTGCTGGCCGCATCTTTCGAGTCTACAATCGGTACCGGGAGCTTCTCGTGATCTTTGCTGCAAGCGTAGGGAAGGGCATACAGAGAGATATCTAAGTCTTCCTGGGCGCCCTCAAGAAGAAGACCACGGGCAGTCCGTACGTATCCACCGCGAACTCGGTCTGTGTTCTGTGCGACTGGAAAGAGCGAGTGTGTGGCGGCTCTTAATTCGCTAAATGTGCCGTTCACTTGGAAAGTGAGGTACGAGTCGCTTGACTCAATTGAGCTTCGAAGACGGGGAATGTAGCCATGCAGCGCGTCGTAATAAGACAGCCCGGCTGCCTTGCCTCCGAGCTCCATCGGTGCGTGGGCCCAAGCCGCATTATTTGCAGAGCCGGCCAATTCGACGATGCGCCTCAGTGAGTAAGCCTCACCGATTCCTCCCACGAAAACAGCCGCATTCAGCTGGCGCAGAGAGCGAATCGCGCTGGCAGCGTGCTCTCTCCCTTCGTTATCGAATCCATCCGTAAGGAAAACAACCAGGGAGCGATGCTGAGGTCCGTACAGACGGATGTCATTGGCAAGAATGGACTCCGCCGCAGAGAAAGCTGGGGTGAAGGCGGTAGCCCCGCAGGGACTAAAGCCGGGTCCGCTTACAGCGCGCTTCAGACCCACCATGTCCTCGGCGCCTGATTGAGTCAGGGTCTCAGCCTCGGTATTGAATGCTATGAGCGAGATCTTTGTCTCCCGGTCGAAGTAATCTTCCGAGAGGCCCTGAAGACGCTCTCGCACGTATCCAATTTTGGAGCGATACTCGCTGAGCTCATTAGTGAGTAGTTCCTTCATGCTAACAGAGCGGTCAACGATGAAGATAACTCGCCCTAGCTGATGCTTGAGCGAATTCTGAAGGGGGCTAGTGAGCTGAACGGTCGGCGAGGTTCGAGGAGGCGGGCTCGCGTTTGCATCGTTAGCGGCAGAATGAGGGGCAGTGCCGACGGCCAGCGCTCCCTGCTGCGCCGTAAAGACGACCGGACGGAGCTTTGCAAGGCTCGGAAGAGATATCCCAAACTCGTCTTTTAGTGAGCCGAAGCGGATCGCTGCTGTGTCTATGTGCTGTGGCATGCAGAAGCTTTATGGGCACTTGTGCTTCATAGGATACCTGTTCGGCTCTTTTCCCTCTAGAAAGGGAGATAGGAATGGTCTTTAGTGGTGTGGTTGACGCCGAATGTAGCTGATTTGGACAGCTCTGCCGGAGGGGTTCTAGGCCTATAGATATACCTCGGGAGGATGAAAATGGACCCACTTAAACTCTACCAGTATCCCAAATGTTCAACCTGTAAGGCTGCTCTCAAGTTTCTTTCCGAGCGCGGATTGCGTTTCGAGGTCGTAGACATCTCAAAAACCCCTCCGAGTCCCGAGGAGCTGCGACGAATGATTGCGCTAACAGGCTCGATCCGCCCGCTCTTCAATACATCAGGAAGAAGTTATAGAGAGGGTCGATTCTCTGAGAAGCTCGAGGGGATGAGCATCGAGGCAGCGATAGACGCGTTAACCAGAGACGGCATGCTCGTCAAGCGCCCCTTTTTGCTGGGACAGGAGCTTGGGCTTCTCGGATTCAAGATTGATGAATGGCAGAAGCTCACTGCGAGGTAGCGCTCGCTAACTTCTGAGCTTTACTTGCGGCCAACAACGTACGCGACCCAAACTTGGCACGGCTCGCCCTTGTCGCGTTTCGAGAATCGGCCACTGCCGCGGCCGTTGCGGGCCGTGCCCTCCCAATAGACGTCTACAGAGCTAAAGCCTGCGTCAAGCATCGCATCCCGGATCTCAGGGATGCTCCACATGCGCCAATCGTACGTGAAGGCGCGCTTGCGGCGCCGGGCTGCTTTCGGCTTGAAGTGGATGCTAAAGCGCGTGCGGTTGTTGATTGGATCAAAGTGCTCCTGCTCGAAGTAATACGTCATCCCAGGAAGGCGCTTAGTGTCTACTGAGGGCTCACCGTGCTGTGGACCGCCGAAGGTATCCACAACGAACAAGCCGTTTGGATTGAGCGAGCGCCGGCAGGAACGGAAGTAATCAACCAGGGTGCCGCGGGCGTGAAATGCGAAGTAGGAGAAATTCAGGGCGCACACCACGTCGGCGCGGATCAGATTTCGGCCTAGCACGTCCCGCTCGAGCGCCTGCACCCGTTTCTGTTGCGCCGGCTTCAGTTTGGCTAAGTAGTGTTTCTTTCCGTAGGCAAGGGGCTCAGGGTCTATGTCGAGGCCGATCGCCTGCGTGCCAGCCCCAAGCTTTGCCCACTCGCAGCAGATGGCGAAGGTGCCGCAGAAGTCCTCGCGCAGCGTCTTCGGCTCGGTTCCGTTAGCATTCTTGTAGAGGGAATAGAGAAACTTCGCCTCATTTTGCGGGATCTGCACGGCAGCGCCGTAGGCGGCGTACTTGTCAAAAGAGGTCTTCTTGAGAGCGGAACTCATAGCGGCACTTTATTCTACTTGTCTGTGTTGAATGGTCGCCTGCTGGAAACCACACGTGAGTATCGCATGGGTGTAAGTGCTAAACAAAATGACGGCGGTAATGGGAGCAAGGAGCGTGCTCGTAGTGCTGTTAGCAGACCTGCAAGGATTTCGTATCACAGGTCACATCCGCGGACGTAACTGGCTGAAT
Organism: uncultured Bdellovibrionales bacterium; assembly: GCA_964413875.1. GTDB lineage: Bacteria > Bdellovibrionota_C > UBA2361 > UBA2361 > OMII01 > OMII01. Next base: position 182,501 of record CAYPUA010000001.1, on the reverse strand, counting down.
GGGCGAAATGTTACGGCACGTCGTTAAGCCGAGGGTCCATACGTACCTGTGAAACCTGTTGCGGTGGCTGCTTACGCAGTTTCCACCGCGGATAGTTCCGCGAGCGGACCGGATTGGTATTTGTCCGCGGGCAGACGGAGAGCCCCTAACAGAAATGAAACTCCCCCACTCCGGCGAGGGGAGGCGAGAGGTTGTTATGAAGTATCTTGGCAGAATTATGGCGGTCTGTGGCATCCTGTTGGTGTTTGCCGTGGCGTTCGTATTCTTCACGTCAGTAGAAAAAATCGCGAAGAGAGAAGAGAGCCGGCTGCAGGTGACAGGAGAGGTGCGCTAGGCACCCATTGAAAGTCTCGCCAGCCCCCACGTCATCTCGCAAGGGTGTCACGCAGGATACCTGCGCGCGGGACGTGCACGCGAAACTCCCTAATTCCAACAAATCTGTGCTGCAGCAGCTGCTACAAGAGCTGCCGTCAAACGCAATCGCCAAGGAAGTATCTTCTCGCCCTGATGGCTAGCCCGGGAGACCACGAGGCCTTCCTAATGCGGGAAGCCAGTTCCCGAAGCTTGAGTGAACTCGGGCGAGGGCGCCCGGCAATCGGGCAGCAGCACGACCTGGTATTGCCTTATGTGCCCGGCAAATGGGAGAAGGGGAGACATAATTGATGGAGCGCCCGGTTGTCGCCCAAATCGACGGTATATCACTTCACTATAGAGCTCTCTGACGTTGATCGAGAGGTGTACGAGCAGCTGAAGCTCGCCGTTGCTCTGCACCCGTCTGAGAGCCTAGAGTTTATGGTCACACGGGTGCTGGCCTTCGCGCTTGAGTTCGAGGAAGGGATAGCATTCTCTCCGGGCCTTGGCTCGCCGGATGAGCCTACAGTGGTCGTGCGTGGGTTCGATGGGTCGCTGCGTGCCTGGGTCGATATAGGCTCTCCAGCTGCGGAGCGACTCCATCGGGCGGCGAAGGCAGCCGAGCGAGTCGCTGTCTACTGCCATAGGTCTGCGGAAATCGTCTACCTACATCTTCTCGAAAGCAAAGTCTTTCGGGGGGGAGAGATCCGCTTTATCTCGTTTCAGGACGGCTTTATTGGGCGGCTTGCTGAAGCTCTCCAGAAGCGCAACGAGCTCAGCATTTCGCGAAGCGAGCAGTCGTTGTACGTGACGATCAACGGAGACAGCACATCTTCAGCTCTCGCCGAGCGGCGGCTCGGGTAATTATTATCCCCAGGAATTGGGAGAGCCCGCGCCCTCAAACGTTTTTTTGCAGCAGAAGGCTGTTTGCACTCCGATTTTAAGCGAGCTCGACGAGCGCTAAGTCCCTGGGCAGCGGCAGGTGTGATCGCGCTCACAGGACAGCACGAGTCGATGCGGAAAATCATGGCGGAATTTTTCTCCCGCGCACTGGTGCACTCATAGCTCGATCCGTAGCTTCTCCTTGAGAGGCTCACGACGCCTCTCAGGTTTGTTCGGTTGTACACAGAAGGTTTGTGGCATCGGCTCCCCTCGTTAGCGCAATAGCGGGGGAGCCCTGTGCCGCTCTTAAGCCGCCTTCAGGGGCAGCCTGGTTCCGGTCGATTGCTGTTGGTTTTTTCTTTCAGTAGGTGGTGTATGAGGTTTCTCTCTGGTTTCAGCCCTGATTGTCGCACTGCAGCTGGTTCAGCCAAAATCTTTGCCGTCCTGGCGATGGTGGCAGTAGCTCAGGTTCCCCACGCTCAAGCACAGTCGTCGTCGCTTCCGGTCTTCCCGGGAGCGGTGGGGTTCGGCACCACGACGGTGGCGGGCTCGGGTCGCGGTACGTCTCCGGCGAAAGCAACCGTGTACAAGGTCACAAACCTCAACGACACGGGCACTGGGTCGCTGCGAGCCTGTATGCAGGCGAGCGGCCCGCGCACCTGCGTGTTTGAGGTCGGTGGTTACATCAATCTGGCCACAAAAATATCTGTGAAGAGCCCGAACTTATCTGTGTTCGGACAGACTGCGCCGTATCCAGGAATTCAGGTACGTGACGGCTCGATAGTCGTACAGGCGGACGACGTGCTGATTCAGCACATCTCCTCGCGTCCTGGTGATCGGAATTTGCCGACCGACGGCGGTAGTGGCGTGAAAGCGAGCGACCGAGATGGGCTCGGAGTGTGGGGAATAAGCTCATCCGACCCCGTCGAGCGAATCGTGTTTGACCACGTCTCGGTTACTTGGGGCATGGACGAGTCTATATCGACTTACACGGGCGCAAACGGTACGGCTGATGGCACCACGCCGATTAAAGACTTCACTATATCCAATTCAATCATCGCCGAGGGGCTGAACAACTCAAACCACGGCGACACCGAGGGGAAGCACTCGATGTTCTCTCTTCTCGGCTCTAACACGAAAAATATTACCTATTACCGGAACCTCGTCGCCAATTCTAACGGACGGCACATCCGAATGAAGTCGAACTCCGACGTCGAGTTCCTCAACAACTACGTTTACAATTTCGCAAACACTAGCACCTCCGGGTACAACCAGTGGAACATGGACTACACGTCGTCCGGCGCAGCGAACCGGATCAACTTCATGAACAACGTGTACCAGCGTGGACCGACTACCGGAGACACTGCCTCGCCGGTTTTCTACTACAGCAGCAGCACACCGCGTGCATCTAAGGTATACGTGTCGCACAATGTGGGCTCGAATACCCGGCCAACTGATTCCGGAAGCGAGTGGCTGATCGCTAATGCAAATGGGAAGGGACTGCCTTCAACGATGCAGGCGCTCTCGCCGGCTTTTCCGCTATCGAATGCAGCCGCGAGGCTCTCAGCCCCTGGCCAGCTCCTGAGCGCACTCGTGCCAGAGGTCGGCGCTAGGCCGTGGAACCGTTACCCACACGACTCTCGAATCGTCTCTGAGGTAGTCAATAACCGCGGAAGCCATAAGGACTGCACTACAACGAAGACCTGCTGCGTCACGAATACTGGCGGCTCTGGATACTGTCCGGTGCCGGGCAGGGTCCTCATTGACGGCTCCATCAAGGACTCCACGAAGCCGATAGACGCCTGGTCAGTAATTCCAGCAGCGACCCGCTCTTTCACGATCCCGGCTAACCCGATGACGATTGCTGCGAACGGGTACACTAACCTGGAGAACTACATCTTCTCGTTTACTGCTGATACTGGCTCAGTGCCCGGTGGTGGAATCTCAACGCCTCAGCCTGCAACGGCCACGCCGACTGTGACCGCGACCGCCACGCGTACGCCAACCGCAACGAACACGGCAGCTCCTACCTCTACGCCGACGTTTACAGCGACTGCAACAGCGACGCCGACCCGGACAGTAACTCCTACCGCGACTCGGACACCGACTGCTACTCCAACGTCGACCGCAACGCCAACTTGGACACCATCGGCATCGGCGACTCCGTCGCTGACGCATACGCCAGCTCCACCCACGGCTACGCCGACAGCTACTCCTGTAGGCGGTATTGCGCGAAGTTACAGCGTGATCAAGGTGACTAATCTGGCTGATGCTGGCGCGGGTTCTCTGCGAGAGTGTGTCTCTCAGCCGTTCCCGAGAGTATGCGTGTTCGAGGTCTCGGGCAGGATATCTCTTTCGGATGACCTGTTGGTCAGCGAGCCAGATCTCTTTGTGGCTGGCCAGACTGCACCTGCTCCAGGAATCCTGGTTACCAACGGAGGTTTCAAGGTAACTACGCACGATGTTCGGATCGAGCACTTAGCACTCCGCAGCGGAGACGGTGTGACTGGGACGGAGCCAGCGTACCGGCGCAGCATAAAGCTCCAGGGCTCTGAAGCGTACAACATCACGCTCAAGAATCTCTCGATGTCATGGGGCGTTGACTCGAACGTGGTGACAGTAGGGGCTGTCAGGGATGTGCTGTTCAAAGACTGCATCATCTCAGAGGCGCTCTACGATTCGATCCATCCGCTCGGGCCCCGCGGCAACGGAGTGCTCGTGAGCGAAGGAGCGCGCAACGTGGTTTTCCAGGGGAATCTGCTCGCAGCAAATTACGACAGAAACATCCGCTGGAAGTACGACACACGCGGCGAGATGGTAAACAACGTCGTGTTCGGATGGGGCGGCACGAGCTCCTGGAACACGACCAACATCTCGGACCCAGACGGCTTCGATGTGGGGGTATACCTGGATGTAATCGGCAATGTGTACCTGCCAGGGCCAGAGGGGTATGACTCAGCGTACGCGGTGTACTCGAGCCGCACGCCGGCTGGAACGCGACTGTTTATCAACGGTAATATCTCCCCACTCGTTTCGAATGTGGAGAGTCAATTCCGATCGTCGACGCGTGTCCTCTCGGGCCCGGCAGCGATTCCTGTAGGCGATGTGTTCGAGGCTGTAACGGCGAACGCTGGAGCCCGTCCGTGGAACCGAAACACAGACGACGCGAGAGTGATCTCTGGCGTTCGGGCTGCAACGCTCCGGATTCGAGATGCGGTGGGAACCTGGCCGGTGTACGCAGTTAATCGCCGAACCGTTACTGTGCTCGAGGACCCGATCGCTGAGGACCGGCTCTTTGAGGCGCTGGCTGGATTCGAGCGAAATTAGGGAAAACCGCGGGGCTGGTAACGGCCCCGCGGCATGTATCTGGATCGAACAGATACCGACTCAGGGATTTGCTTGCGGCGCCCGTTAGCGCTGCAGCCGATCTGCGAATCGTCGTCACGATTGACTGGTAGCACTTGGGAAAGATACCTTCTGCGCCTACACCATGAAGCAAGATATCGTCCAACGCTCCATCTCTCAGCTCGCATCGGCCCTACAGAACGTGGTGGAGCAGCTTCCCGAGGGCGCTCGCGTCAAGGTCGCGCAAGCGATCTCCAGCTCGATAATTGATCGGACGCCGATTAAGGACGCGGTGTTACGGGCCCTTTCCGACAGCGAAGATGACCTCTCGGAGCTTCGACCGCCGCGCTAGCGGCACGGTCCAATTTCAGCAAGTTACTTGGGTTAGGCAACAGGGAACCTCTGCTGCTCCATACCACCAGGTATGCATGATACAAAACTGAAAATCTTCCGTGACTCGAATGGAAATTCCGGGATTGATACGGCTAGGCCGCGCAGCGACACGGAGCTCAACGCCATTGCCAGGGAGTTTAAGCTGCATCTCCCCGTAGGCGTGCACGATAAGTCTATTGCGCCGAAGAACCTCAAAGGGGGCGCGCACGCGACCAATACCGAGCACGATCGTCTTGCGCTCGATATTGTAGAAATGTTTGACCGAGAACTCGCCGGTGTTAGAACAAGGGCGTCCATGTCTCTCGGCGTGGCTGGGTCGAAGGCCGTGATGGTTGATCTTGAGCAAACGAAATTCGGTTCGTACCGGATCAGCATTCCCGCGGCGGCAGTAGGAAACGACCAGGATATCGTGGCTGCCATTTCTAGGAGGGGCTACATCGCTGCCGCTACCGTCGGGGGAGAGGATACGTCGAAGCTTGACGCGGTTCGAGATGCTGTAGGCCGGGTAATAGAGCGGAGCCTCTCGCTCTTCAGAAACCAGGATCTCGCCGGCACGTAGGAAGCAGGGTGCGGCTCACCATAGTGCAGCTGTTTTCAGTTACTAGGAAGACGGCGCCTGGCACCAAGTTTGGGAACATCCTAAGAAGCGCTCTTGAAGCTTGACCATAAGCCGGACGATCAAGGTCTAGAGGGTGCCCGCCGCGCGAAGCAAAAGCTGTAGAGCCACCGCTTGTGAACCTGCGGCCTTCGCATTGTCGCTATTAGCCTCCAACAGCGCCGCTCGCTTAGCCGCCGTAAGCCCCCGAATCTCACGCTGAGCTGTATTTCGAAGCTCGCTGCGCGGGTGGTGGGCGTAACATGCTATCAGCAGCGCATCTTCGGCTGTGGGCGAGTCGATAGGAATAAGCCGGGTCAAAGCGGCCACCTTAGCGCAATCCGTGTCGAAGCCGTCCGGCTGATTAAGAACGCGCTGGATTCCCGTTCGCAAAGCCTCACGGCTCAGCCCCCTTAAATAAAACATGCAGCCGGAGACGACGTTGCTCGCAGTAGGCATTGCTTTCAGGATATCGAGCAGTGCACGCTCTCTTCGGGCATCGCTCTCTGTGGAGAGCCCGATACAGCGGACGTGCATCTCGACCTCCTGGGCATCCTGGGAAGAGAGGGCTGCGGATACGAGTTCGTCAAATGGTGGGGGCTGGGAAGGGCGGGGGGATAATCTTGCCATGTACGACCACAACAGGGTGAAACAGCAGCAGTCTCGATCGGTTTCGCGCTTAGCTCAACGGCAAAAAAGCCTAGCTTGCTACGCTACGAACCTCGCAGACGGTCAAGGATAATAGCGCAAGCCGCCCGGACTGAAAGATGATTGTACTCAGTCGGCCCGAAGATAGGCTTTAGCGTGTAGTCTGCGCGTGCCATAAGCTCCGGGCCCATTCCCCAGCCAGTGCCGAACATGAGGAGGTACGAGCCTCCCTCAGTCTCCATTGTTGTTCGCATAGAGGCGTACGAAACGCGGTCATCGCCATCACGTGCCGAGGTCGCAAGCAGCTTAGGCAGCGTCCCCGTGCGCTTCTCGATCTTCATGATTGCCTCGTCGAGGTCGCTCACAATGTCGAGCACCCCGAGGGCATCTTGCCGGTTGGGGTTGTAGGCGGAGCCGAAGCCGCTATCCCAGTGGCGCTTCACGGTGCGAACCAGGGCGCGCATGGTCTGGGAGGGGTGCGCAACGAAGAGGGTGTCTGCGCCGTAGGTGCGGGAGCTGCGCGAGATGTCGTGCACGTCAATTAGGGTAACAGAGGTCGAAACCCGCTTTCCGGTCTTGTCGACCATGCCATCGTGGAGCAGGGCTACATTGAGGCTCAGCGGAAGAGGGGCCATACGCTAGCTGCGCTCCGTTTTTCGAAGAGACTCAGTGCGCCTGACCGACTCAGCTAAGCGCCATTCGCGGATCAGCTTGTGGTTTCCTGACAGGAGCACGTCCGGCACTTTGAGCCCACGGTACTCTTCTGGCCTCGTAAACTGTGGCGCCTCAACCAGCGAACCGTCCCCGAGCCCAGGCGAGAAAGATTCGTGCTCGGTGGACTCGCTGTTCTGAATGACGTCGGGCCGCAACCGCAGGCACGACTCCATGATGAGCATGGCGGGGACTTCTCCTCCCATGACCACAAAGTCACCCACCGAGATCTCTTCGTCCACCACGAGGTCAACCACTCGCTGGTCGACGCCTTCGTACCGACCGCACACAAAGATGACAGACTCTACCTTTGCTAGTTCAGCGGCCTTCGCTTGTGAGAACCTCTTTCCAGCGGGAGAGAGCAGCACTACTTTAGCGCTCGGTAGGCGAGACTTTGCGTCTTCAACTGCTCGCACGAGAGGGTCTGGCATCATCACGAGCCCAGCTCCACCGCCGTAGGGATAGTCGTCCACTTTGTTGTGCGGTGGGGCGGAGAAATCGCGAATGTCGGTTAGGCGGGCTTTGAGCAGCCCGCGCTCAACGGCCTTGCCTACGAGGCTTGTCTTGAGAAAGCTCTCAAAGATTTCGGGGAAGATGGTGAGGAGTTCTATGTTCCACACGGCAGCGCACCCAAAAAAAAACGGCCGGGCCTCTTAAGGAGTCCGGCCGTATTAGACGGAACCGTCGAAGAACCTACTTCGACTTGCCCTTAGCCCTGAGCTTGCGCTTCTTGCGGGCCTCTTGGGTCTTCTTGGTCTTGTGCTCCTCACGAGCCTCGATGTAGCCCGGGATAGCCTTACGGATGAGGGAGCGAACTACCTCAGTCGGCTTGGCGCCGAGCTCGATCCACTTCTTGATCAGGTCTTCCTTAAGGGTGACGCGAGCCGGATTGGATAGCGGGTTATAGGTTCCGACGACCTGGAGGAAACGGCCGTCTCTCTTGTTCTGCTTGTCGGTGGCTACAACACGGTATGCCGGTGACTTATGCTTACCGAGTCGCGCAAGACGAAGTACTACTGCCACAGTAACTCCTGTAAAAGGTTACGAGAAAAACGAGCCCGGACTCTACACCATATGTGCGGTGTGGGTAAAGAAGCGCGCCCGCGAAACCACGATGTTAGCACCATTGTGGTGCTAACGCACTGAAATATCGGCGTAAATGTCAGCGTCGCCGGCCGAGTAGGCCACCCAGCCCGCCGAGTCCTCCGCCGCCCATGAGGCCACCGAGCATTCCCGGCCCCATCTTCATGAGCTGCTTCATCATCTTCCGCATCTCGACGAACTGCTTGAGCAGGCGGTTCACGTCCTCAACGGTGGTGCCAGAACCCTTTGCGATCCGGCGCCGCCGGCTGCCGTCGATGATCTCGTGGTTGCGCCGCTCCTGAAGGGTCATGGAGAGGATAATCGCCTCAAGCTTCCGGAACTCGCGCTCCTGCTTCTCGGGGTCTACCTGCTTGGAAAGCTTGTTAAGGCCGGGGATCATTGAGGCGAGCGAGGAGATGCTCCCCATCTTCTTGATCATCCGGAGCTGCCCGAGGAAGTCTTCGAACGAGAACTGGTCCTTCTTGAATTTTTTCTCAAGCTCCTGGGAGTCCTCAAGCGACACCTGCTGTGTTGCCTTCTCAATCAGGGTGAGAACGTCGCCCATCCCAAGTATGCGCGAAGCCATGCGCTCCGGGTGGAACGGCTCAAGAGCATCAGACTTCTCGCCGATACCTACGAACTTTATCGGCTTCCCGGTCACTGCACGCATCGATAGCGCCGCACCGCCGCGCGCATCGCCGTCGAGCTTCGTCAGAATAAGTCCGGTCAGTGGCAGCGCTTCAGAGAAGCCTTGGGCCACGTTTACCGCCTCTTGTCCGGTCATCGCGTCCGCAACGAGGAGCGTTTCGGTCGGCGGCACGACTGCCGCGATCTGAGTGAGCTCGCCCATGAGAGCTTCGTCGATCTGAAGGCGCCCTGCGGTGTCGATGATCACGACATCGTTCATGGAGCGGCTGGCGTGGTCGCGTGCCCGAATCGCGATGTCGAGCGGCTTGTCGGTGGGCTTCGAGTCGAAGACTGGGATCTGCAGCGACGCGCCGAGCGTCTTCAGCTGCTCGATGGCAGCCGGACGGTACACGTCAGCAGGGACCAGAAGTGGGGAGCGCTTGTATTGGTCACGCAGCAAGCGCGCCAGCTTAGCGGACGTGGTTGTTTTGCCGGAACCCTGGAGGCCGACTAGCATAATAACTACGGGAGGCGCGCTGTGCAGGTTCAGCTCCGCGGCTTGCCCGCCCATCGTTGTTATCAGCTCTTCGTGGACAATCTTGATAATCTGTTGGTCGGGCGAGAGGCTCTTGAGAACCGATTCACCGACGGCCTTCTCTGTCACTCGAGTGCAGAAATCCTTGGCAACCTTGAAGTTCACGTCGCCCTCAAGCAGTGCCGTGCGAACCTCCTTCATCGTTGCCTCGACATCTGAAGCCGTGAGGGTGCCTCGCCCGCGGATCTTCCTCAGAGCGCCGTCGATTTTGTCGTGCAGAAAGTCAAACATGGGGGTCTTTTCCTTGTGGCGCTGACTCTACCCTGAAAGCTCAGAAACAGGGAGGGTTGACGGGGTTTTCTTGGCATTGCCAACAGGCTGCCCGGCTATGGGGTCTGCTGCCCGCCGTTTGGGGGAGCAATGTCTCGGGCTCGGACGTAGCCCTTTGATGGGCTTGATACCTCAACCCACTGACCCTGTTTGGAACCCACTACGACTCGGTCTCCGTGTTGAAGCTCCTGAATAAGCGGTGAGTTGTCGTCCGGAGATTGCCTGAGGGCAGTAGTTTGCTCGGTGACAACCCAGGCGTTCGCTGCATTGGACTGGGTGTGGCGACCGGAAGCACGAGCCGAACTGCCGCCTCTTCGACCCTTGGAGCTTCCCCTGCGCGCCTGTTTGTAGCGCTCCTCAGCCGCTGGCAGGAGCTCCTCAAGAGCCTCAATTCGCTCGTCGGTGGCTGGGTGAGTGGACAAGAACTGTGGCCCGTCGATTGAGCTGCCGTAGCGTCCGCCGAACCGTACCCAGAACGACACAGCCTGGTTCGGGTCGAACCCGGCGTCGGCCATCAGAAAGATCCCGATCTGATCGGCCTCAAGCTCTTGCCGCTGCGATTCTGGATTCACTACTAGCGCCTGTACAGTCTCTCTGACGAGAATCCCGGCCACCTGTGCTAGAGCGCCGTACTGTCCCTGGGTGGCGACGATGCTGCTAGCGATCTCGCCTGACATGTTTGCGATGATCTGATTAGCTTCTTCCTCTGGCGTCGACTGCGTGTGATTAGCGAGGACGTGCCCCAGCTCGTGAGCCAAGACCGTTGCGAGCTCAGCATCCGTGTAGGCGGTGTGGAGCATCCCAGTCCACACAAACACAAAGTTGCCGCGTGTCGCGGCAGCGTTGATGACAGAGTCGCCCTCTAGAACGTACACATTCCAAGGGCTGGAGCTTGCATTAGCGGCCCGGGCGAGCCGATCGACTAGGTCGCGCACACGATTGACCTCTGCGTCGTTCTGCACGATCGGATACTGCGCGCTGAGCTGCCGCAGAACCTCGAGCCCGTAGGCTTCATCTGCCGGAGTAACGTAGCTGGCGGCCGGGACCTCACCAGGAGGGATCGGAGCCCTAGAGGCTGCACATGCTGAGAGCCAAAACATGCACACCGAGCAGGCGAAGACCCTAGCTAGAGAGTGAAGCTGAGAACTGCGACGGCTCTCTGATGTTAGGGTACGTGTCACGCGAACGCCGTAGAGCGGTTAATTGCTACAGACCTGGTATGTACTTTAGGTACGCCAGGGCGCTTGGGGGTTTCCTCTTACAAGTTACCCTAAAGGCATTTGGCAGGGATACGATTGAGCTGCATTCCCACCCATCGTCGCCAAGCTGCGAGAGCTTGCTCTCCATCTGCTCAGCGGTGGCGTTGCCTGGAAGGTCAACTACTTTGTACTCCCACCTAAATAGCTTTTCGACCTCCTCTTTTGTCTTCGATTGCAGCTGGTCGGCATGGGGTCCAACAGCCTCCTGGACCTGGTCGGAGGCCTTGTCGAGCTGCTCGTTAAGGTTATCGAGGACTGTGTCGAGAGAGAGGTCGGCTTCCGGAGCGACCGTTGGGGACATTTGAGGCTGCTCCTGCGGAGCAGTATCGGAATCAGAGCAAGCACTTACCCCTAGAGTCATCGCGAGAGCGCAAGCGGCTGTCGTGATTGCCATTTTTAGCGAAAAGCCAGTATAGTGCCGGATTGTCATACGGGGCTCCCTTACTCACTACAGAGGATAGTCAGTGTCTACAGCGAAAGATAGCGGGTCTGTCCGTCAGGTACCAGCCAGCTTCGTCGTCCAGTTCTCCCCGAAACAGATCGCGGAGCGGGTTGCGGAGCTGGGTGCGGAGATTGGCTCATGGTGTGAGCGGGTCTGGGACGAATCCCACACGGAAGTCATGATGATTCCGGTCATGCGGGGAGGGGTATTCTTCTTTTCAGACCTCGTGCGGCAGATCCCAACATCGGTTGAAATCGTCCCTGTCCGGACCGAGGCTTACGAGGCCAGTGTCTCGGGCGTGATGAAAGACAAGGTGAAAATCCACTCAGAGGGCCTCGCCGTCAAAGGTCGGGTGGTCCTGGTAGTTGATGACCTGTGCGATTCGGGGCGTACCCTTGAGGCGCTTGAGAAGGAGCTGCTCGAGCGAGGCGCGCGGGAGGTTCGCAGCGTAGTGCTGATTCGTCGTCTTCTTAACAAGCCAACCTTCGTCCCTTGCTGGGTCGGATTTGAGTATTCAGGCCTTGAGTGGTTCGTCGGTTACGGAATGGACGACGGAGAGCGTTGGCGCAACCTGCCCGGCGTGTACATCATCAGACGGGAGCCGTGAGCCATGGGTAGTGCGGCTGAGGCGCGCGAGCGTGTCCCCGATGAGAAACACAGCGGGGGTGTCGATTACGTCGTAGACATCGTTGGCTTGTCGAAGAGCTTCCGTCGCCGCACGCGCGGAAAGGGTGGGTATACAACGATCAAGAGCGCCTTACTGAGCCTGCTATCTCCAGGTGCTAGTGCAGGTTCTGGCGCAGCAGCTGTAAACGAAACGCGTGCCATCCGGGATCTTACCCTCCGAATTCCCCGTGGCGCCTCCGTTGGCCTGATCGGCCGTAACGGCTCCGGAAAATCCACGTTTCTCAAGCTCGTCACAGGGATCTACAAGCCAGATGTTGGCACCATATCTGTTTTAGGACGGACTGCAGCTCTTATTGAGCTCGGCGCAGGCTTCCATCCAGACTTCACCGGGAGAGAGAACCTGATGCTGGCGGGAGTCATGCACGGGCTCAGTCGCAAGCAGGTGGAGCAGCGCTTTGACGAGATCGTCCGCTTCGCTGAGCTGGAGGATGTCATCGACGACCCTGTCCGCACCTATTCGTCCGGCATGTTCATGCGTTTGGGCTTCAGCATTGCGGTTCACACGGATCCGGACGTCCTGTTGGTGGACGAGGTTCTTGCAGTCGGAGACGCTGGGTTTGTCGCCAAGTGCAAGGAGAAGATCGCCGAGCTGCGGCGCGAGGGGAAGACGCTCATCCTTGTCACGCATGACCTCGAGAGTGTCGAGCGTTGGTGCGACGAAGCGATCTGGCTGCATGAGGGAGAGGTTCGGGAGCGTGGCTATCCGCGGCGCGTCATTGATGCCTACCGGCACTTCATCGAAAAGGGGGAGGAGCAGGAGATCCTCGCGCAAGAGGCTGCTCAGCCGACTGAGTCACCGGAAGGTCCGACAACTGCCGACCAGGCACGCTGGGGTAGTCGAGAAGTTGAGATAGTGTCAGTCGATCTCCTCGGAAGCGCTGGCGCGGAGGTGCGTGTTTTTCATCCGGATGATTCCGTGCGGATACGGGTAGAGTACCGCGTCAATGCGCCGCAGGATGATGTCGTCTGCGGAATCGGTATTCATCGGGGGGATGGCTTCGCGGTCTTCGGCACCAACACAGATATCGACCGTGTGCAGCTTCCTGCGCTCGGGAGCTCAGGTGTTCTGGAGTGTGAGATCGAGCGGCTCGGGCTGCTCGATGGCGCGTTCTGGCTCGACGTCGCGCTTCACCGAGCGGACGGATACGCCTTCGATTACCACAAGGGTGCCGTTCAATTCTCCGTACGGTCGGATTCGCGGCAAGTTGGTCTTGTGTCGCCCCGTCGCGCCTGGAGAGCAAATGGGGAGGTTTGCAGATGCTCTCAGTAGGCGCTGAAACCTGGAAGTTTAGGGCGCTCGTAGATGCCCTGGTACGGCGGCACGTAGCTACTCGCTACCGGGGCTCCCTGTTTGGGTTCCTGTGGTCGTTCCTCAACCCGCTGTGCCTCATGGCAGTGTACACCCTCGTGTTCCACTACTACATGCGCTTCAACGGTGGTGAGCATTACCACTTGATGGTGTTTGCCGGGCTTCTTCCCTGGATCTGGACGAGCAGCGCACTGAGCGAGGGTACGTCTTCAATCGTCGGCAGCGGGCACCTCATCACGAAGTCGATGTTTCCGGCGCATATCCTGCCGTGCGTCAGCGTGCTCTCTTCGATGACGCACTTCGTTTTAGCGCTTCCGATCCTTGCGCTCTTCATGGTGGCAGCCGGAGTTTCCGTTTCCCCGACTTGGCTTCTTCTGCCAGTGCTGCTTTTCATACACGCCTGCATTCTCGACGGGATCGCCCTTGCCCTCGCGTCGCTGAACGTGTTTTTCCGTGATATCCAGCACCTGGTCGGAAATCTGCTCACCTTCGTGTTTTTCCTCTGCCCGGTGGTGTACCCAGAGTCAGCGGTGCCTGAGCGATTCCGCTTCTTGCTTGAGGCGAATCCCTTTGCGCTGCTCACAGTTTCGTATCAGCAGATCCTTGTGCAGGGGATCGCCCCGGCGGCGAGCACCTTCGGGCTCCTCACGGCTGTTGCGGCGTTTTCCTTGGTCGTTGGCGTGCTTGTCTACGGACGGTTTCGGGAGAGGTTTGCAGAGGCTTTATGAGTGAGATGCGGGCTATTCACCAGCTTGTTCATACCTTGAGTTACGGGGATGCTATCTCAACGGAGGTTCTCGCCCTTCAGAGAACATTGCGCGCGCTTGGATACCGTAGCGAGATCTTTGCGATCGGCGAGCACCAGAATCTGCGCGGCCGCTCGCACCCCTACCGGGAGGTTCTTAGAGAGGAGCAGGCTGATATTATTCTGCACTACTCCCTTGGATCCCCGCTCAATGAGATCTTCTCATCGTGGACACGGGGGAAGAAAACCCTCGTATACCACAACATCACGCCGGCAAGATGGTTTGAGGGGGTAAACTCCCGCGTTGCGCGCGATATCGAGGGCGGGCTCAAAGACCTTCCGATGCTCTGCTCGGTGGCGGATGCGGTCTGGGCGGACTCAGGCTTTAACGCTGGTGAGATTGCGGCGCTCGGATTTCACGCTGATGTGCTTGAGCTTTTGGTCGATCCTGCCAGGTGGGGCTTGCCGAGAAACGAGAGCGTCTTCCAGGATGTAAAGCGCTTCGCACGGCTGAACATCCTTCACGTTGGGCGCCTGGCTCCTAACAAGTGCGTGGAAGACATTCTCAAGGCCTTCCGCTTTATCCATCACGGACTTGAGAGAGACAGTAAGCTGTGGCTAGTCGGTATCGACACCGATACGGAGCTCTACTCATTTTCGCTCCGAGAGATGGCGGCTCGCCTTGGGATAGGGGGCGCGGTTGAGTGCACCGGTTGCCTGACCGATGAGGGTGTGCGGGCGATGTACGAGGCAGCGGATGCGTACGTGTGCATGAGCGAGCACGAAGGGTTCTGCCTGCCGCTGATAGAGGCGATGCACTTCGGCCTCCCAGTGGTGGCGTACAGTGCTGGCGCGGTAGCTGAGACGCTTGGCGACGGAGGGGTGTTGGTGCGCGAGAAGCGCCACGCTGAACTGGGCCAGCTCCTGTTTGACCTGGCGCAGCCTGGAGAGCTTCGCGAGCGAGTTGTTGAAGCGGGGCGGCGGCGTGTGTCGCACTTCAGCGAAGAACGCTTCCGTGCGCGTGTTGCTGACCTAGTGTCGCGGCAGTGCGTTGCGAGAAAGGCTCAGGGGGCGTAATGCGAGTCGGTTTTGACGTCAGCGCACTCGACCCGAGCTTTAAGTGCCACGCGCAGCGGGGGATTGGTCGCTACGTGTCAGAGCTCTTGCCAGCACTGACGCAGCAAAGCGTTGACGGCATCCAAGTCGAGACTTTTGATCACAAGTCGCTCATTCACAGCGGTCTGGGGGCGGCGCTGGTGAACGCGCTCCCAGCAGGCAGGACGACGGCGCGCCAGCAGATCCTCTACCCGGTTAAGCTAAACAGTGGGGAGATGCGGCGTTTCTCCTTCGTGCACTTTCCAGCACACATGGACGCTCCGGCCTGGAGCAGAAAGCCGTATGTGTTGACAGTGCTTGACCTCATTCCGCTCATCCTCAAGGATCTCTATCGCGCCAATCGCCCGGGATGGCGGTTCGCATTTGGGCGCTGGCTGGAGATTCGCGCGATCAAACAGGCGCTCTTCTGCTTGGCGATCTCTGAGACAACGGCGAACGACCTGCATCGTCTCCTCGGAGTGCCGCGCGATCGGATCATGGTAACCCCTCTCGGGGTTGATAAGCGTTTCTTCGACTCGTACGGCAAGCGAAGCAATGTCACAGCTGATGAATCTCTTGAACTCCGGATTCGTCTCGGGATCCCGGCTGGGCGTCCGATTATTCTGTACGTGGGTGGGCACGACGAGCGGAAAAACATTCGTGGATTGGTCGAGATCGCTTCAGAAGTTGTGCGTGAGGCAGAGCGAAACGGGAAAGACGTTCCAGTATTGGTCTTGGCGGGACGGGTCGGCTCTCAAAAAGAGGAGGAGCGACTGAACGTAGCCTTGTGGGATTTCTCAATGGCCTCCGACACGGTCAGCCTCGGATATGTCTCAGACGAGGATCTGCAGGCGCTGTACTGCGAGAGTTCAGTTTTTCTCTTCCCCAGCCTGTACGAGGGATTCGGCCTGCCGGTGCTTGAGGCGATGGCGGCAGGGGTGCCGGTTGCTTGCTCTAATGTATCATCAATGCCGGAAGTTCTCGGTGACACTGGGCTCACATTTACTCCTACTGACGTGCGAGCTGGCGCTAAGGCAGTCCTCAAGCTTCTGGGCGACTCACAGGCAGCGCGTTCTTTAGCCGAGGCGGCATACCAGCGGGCGCGCACGTTTACCTGGGAGAGGACCGGAGCGCTTACACGTGAGGCCTATCGCGCCGCCGGCGAGCTGCTTGGACACACGGTAGCTGCTGGAGCCGAGAGCGGCGACCATCCTTTGTTGCGAGTAGGGGGCGAGTAGCTCAATGCAGCCGCAGCGAAAGTTGGGGGAGTGTTCCGCGCCTGAACCCCTTAGAGATCGTGTCGTTGGTAGTGACGATGCCGCCTGTGTGGTCTGCCCCAAGAGAGACATCATTTTTCTTCTCGTAGCGATAGTTCTCGCGCTCCTCGTGCGCCTGGATTTTATGCGAGCTGCGCAGTGGTCGATAGACGGCGATGAGGCGATCGTTGGGCTCATGGGGAAGCATATCCTGGAGGGTCGCGGGGTCCCCGTCTTCTACTACGGGCAGCACTACATGGGTTCGCTTGAGGCGATTCTTGCCGCGGGCTCTTTTGCGCTTTTTGGGGTGACACCGGTAGCGTTGTCGCTTGTCCCGCTTCTTTTTTCGCTGACGCTCGTTCCATTGCTGTACGCGCTCGCCTCAAGCCTCGGCGGGAGAACAGCCGGCAGAGTAGCTGCACTCCTGGCTGCCTTCCCGCCGTCAGCGCTCATTATTTGGAGCGTGAAGGCCCGTGGCGGGTTCATCGAGGTGCTGGTGCTGGGGGCCCTTGCGCTGCTGCTCACCGTGCGGTGGTTCTCAGCAAAGGCAGGCTCTATTCGCTACCCGGCTGCGGTAGGAATCGTGCTCGGTATCGGGTGGTGGGTTAATAACCAGATACTCTATTTCATCCTTCCAATCGCCTTAGGTTCACTGGTGCTTCTCGGCGGACAGCTCGTGAGGCGAGAGTGCTCTGTGGGCCGAATCGTCCTCATTTCGTCGATTGGGACGCTCGGATTCATTTCAGGGAGCCTCCCGTATTGGCTGTACAACATCCAGAACGGTTTCCCCTCGCTGGGGATGTTCGCGCTTGCAGACAGCGCTGACGTCTCAAAGCAGGTAGACGGTCTCTTCAGTCAAGGCCTACCAATAATCCTCGGGGCGGTTCGCTTTTGGCACTCGCAAGAGAGCTTTCCGTGGGCGGTGTGCTCGCTGTACGCGGTCTACGGCTTCGTGTTCGGGGTTGCGCTTCTGTATCACGGGCGTTCCATACTTGATGCATGCCTCTTGCGAGCACCCTCTTCAGCGGCCGTGCTTGGAATCGTGCTGCTGGTGTTGCCGGTGGCCTGTACGGTATTCGCAGTCAGCACCTACGGGTGGCTCTTCCAGGCACCGCGGTATCTACTGCCGGTGTATGTCACTCTCTTTACGCTTGCGGGTGTTGCTGTTTCGGCTTTGCAGAAGCGATCGACGACCGCTGCCTCAGTGCTGCTCGCGCTTCTCCTCGGCGCAAACGTTGCTTCTGCCTACGTTGGGGGCCGCGCTGTAGCCGGAGAGCCCATAGTGTACGGTGGAGAGCGGGTTGCACGGGACCACTCTGAGCTCATTCGGGCTCTCGATGAGCTCGGTATCACGTACATTCGAACTAACTACTGGATCGGGTACCGGCTGGCGTTTGAGACCTCTGAGCGGATCACCTTCTCCATGTTCCAGGAGCCACACCACATTCGGATCCCCGAGTACGAGCGCGGTCTCGATCCTGCGCAGCGCGAGGGTGTCCCGCTCGTGCTTGTTCCGGCTGAAGCTAAGCTGGTGCGACGAGCGCTAGAGGCTGCGCACATCCCGTTCAAGGAAACGAGTGCTGGCAGCTATCGCATCGTGTACGACATTCAGCCGCCTGCCCGCGTAGGAGTAGCTGTCCCGCGCTCTGCGGTGGCGAGCGTGACCGCTTGGGGTCAGCAGGATGCCGGGAAAGCGCTCGATGGCGACCGCTCAACGCGTTGGGGAACCGGCGCGCCGCAGACCCCGAGCATGGCGTTCGAGGTAAGGTTCACGAGACCGGTGACGCTATCGGGCTTTGAGTACGAAATCGGGGCGTGGCCACACGACTCCCCGCGGGGGCTTGCGGTAGAGCTGGTGCGAGCCGACGGAAGCCGTTCGACCGTTCTTGAGCCGCAGGACTATGCCGCCTTCCGCTACCTGTACCAGATGAACGGCGGGTTCCGCTTTTACTTCCCGCCTCAGGAGGCGGTCGGTGTCTCTCTCACCCAAACGGGGAGGGACGGAAGGATGGACTGGTCTATTGGTGAGCTCGTGTTCTTCGCTCCTCCCGAGAAGGCTAGCTTTTAACGCAGGGTGCGCGTGATGCCTCAACAAGCCGGTTTCGCAGTCGGGAAGCTTCTTAGAGTGGCTCTTGGTGTAGCGCTCCTCGTCCTGCTGCTCTACGCAGTGGACTTTAGAAGCCTGCTAGCAGCGCTCTCCGATATCTCTCTGGGAGACTTGGCGCTGCTAGCGCTCATAGCGGCTATTCTAATCTTCGTGAGCGTCCTCAAGTGGAGGATCTTCCTCGCTCGCCTCGGGATCTCAGCTAGCGTTGTTCACCTCTACAGACTGTACCTCGTCGGATACTTCGTAAACCTCATCATGCCGTCGTATGTCGGTGGCGACCTAGTTCGGAGCCTGTACGTCGGCGCACACGTTGACCGCGCCCACTCGGTTTCAGCAACCTTGCTAGAGCGCTACACGGGCTTCGTTGCGATGGTGCTCATGGCGCTTATCGCCCTTCCTCTGAGTCAAGGAGTGACGTACGAGATCGGTGCTGCGGTTGTGCTTACAGCGGTTGCAGCGGCAATCGGAAGCGCTGCGGTTTTTACGCGCCGTGCATCGTGGCTCGCCCGCACGCTCAGACTTCCCGTAAAGTGGGTTGTCATGGCGGAACGGATCGAGAGTGGGCTCGTTTGGGGAGCCTCGGACCCAATCCTTATGCTGCGAGCCTTTGGGCTTTCGTTCGTGTTCCACGTAATGACTATCGTGAATACCGTCGCGGTTGCCCGAGCGGTGGGCTGGGAGGGGGCTCCTTGGGGTGAGCTCTTCGTGGTCGTGCCGCTCATACTACTGATAGGAGCGGTGCCGGTGTCCCCCCAGGGGCTTGGGATCCAAGAGGGAGCTTTTGTTTTCTTCTTGCAGGCCGCAGGGGCGACCAGCGCCCAAGCTCTCGCCGTGGCTCTCGTGCTGCGCGCGAAATCGTACCTGCTGGCCCTGTTAGGAGGCTTGTTGTGGCTCGGGGTTCGCCACGATCGGCCGCAAGCAGCAACTACTACTTCTTCTTGATGTCTGATCCTGCTGTGTCGAGAGATTCGACTGGCGGCAGCTCACAGATCGCTTTGGCGATTGAGTCCTTCCGAGTGATGTGTCGGGCACGCCATAGCAGCTGCTCATTGATAGTTCCACGGCAGGCGCCGCAGGTGAAGCTTGCCCAATTGAGCGCGGCGGCAAGGTCGAGACAGGTGTCGTAGTTCGCGCATCCGTAGCGCCGGACTGGCGGCTCAAGTGAGCCGATGGCCGGATCATCATCATCGTTAGCGCAGGCCCTCTCTGTATCGCCAAAGTTAATTGAAAGGGGAGAGCGCGACGAATTTTCGGACCCCGATAGCTGAAACGGGCCGTACTCTCCGGTTGAGCGATTAGACTTTGCTGAGCTGTTCGACATGAATTCCTGTGTTTTCAAGTGAGCAAGAGATTCGTTGCTCCGTTAAGCAACGTGACACAATCCCGGCTTGTTATCAAATGGGAGAATTTCCGGATCCGGGCGTATTAACAGTAGGTTAGGTTGATAGTGGACTAAGGGTTGGGCTTCCTATACCTTCGTGACGTCGCGATTTGGTGGGTTCCAAAGATGCAGTTAAGCCTTCCCAAAGATGGTGTGAAAGTGCTCTCGGATCAGGGCAGCGGAAGAGTTTTTATCGCTCTTCTCGATGACCTAGCGTACTTGCCCCTTGCCCGTTCAGTCGCGGAGCAGATCGCTGAAAAGGGACGGGCGCTCGTCGTTTTGAGCGCGCCTGTTGGTGACAGCAGCTGGGAATCCCTATCTGAATCCCTTTCGCAGGCTATCGAGGAAAACGGCATCCGGCAGGCGAGCTTGGTCGGTTTTGCTGCCGGGGCTACCCTAGCGCAGAATCTGGCGCTCGCGCGACCGAAGCTCGTTCGGACACTCGCCGTAGTCGATGCAACGTCGCGCCCACACCCCACGCGCTGGGAACGGTGCGTTGATTGGCTTGAGGAGAAGCTGCCATTTGGCCTTCCACTCCGGCTTGGCGGAAACGGATTCAACATAAAGTCGTACGTTCACAGGCTTCGCGCGCCGCTTCTGGTAGTCGGGACGAGTCGTGCCTCTCAATTTGTTTTGGATGAGCTCAGGTGCCTAGCCGAGCTGGCTCCGACGGCGTGGAGAGTAATGTTGTGCGAGACGGAGAAGGAAAGCGAGGCGGCCGCGCTCACCTCGACACTCCTTTCTTTCTACGATACCCCGGCCAAGTGCCCTCAAAAAAACCTAGGAGCGGTGGCATGAAGCAGGCAGGTCCCTTCGTTGAGTCGTGTGACACCCCGGTTCGGCTTACTCGTGAGCGACTCCCTGAGCTGCTCAGGACGCTTGAGGAGGATGGTCACAATCCAGCAGTAACGTGGAACGCCGTTGATGCTCTCGAGCTGCTCGTTGAGGCGGGACACTTTCGGGCGGCGCGAGGATTGGCCGAGGGAGTCTCAGATCTAGTAGCTGGCTCGCCTCGCCAACGGCTCTTTCGGGGATACATCGCCCTATGCTCGATGATGGAAGAGGGCATGGTGTACGAGTCGGTGCAGACGCTTGAAGGGGTGCACGCTGAGATCGCATCTGGAGGACACTCTGGAGCTGATCGCGCCCGGGCAGCTCTGCTCGTGGCGAGGGCCCTGTTCGTCGGTGTTTCGTTAGGAGTTCTTCCGGAAGCTGACCTGCTTCGTGCGCGGGCAGCACTGGCGGCAGAGCTCGACGACAGTGAGGATGCCAGCGCCTCAAGACCCAGAGTGCAGGTCGGGCTAGAGCTCGCAAAGACTTACCTTTACGCACCGAAGCCCGAGCCTCTTCCGGCCCATCTGCTCCTTGAGCGACTGGGAAAAGAAAGTGAGCGTGAGCCAGCGTGGGAGCCCGCGGCCCGGCTTGACCTCGCGCGCTTGCGCTACCACCTCGAGGATAGTCAGGCAATCAAAGCTGATTCGTCAGCGAGACAAGAGGAGCTTCGCAACCTGGCAAGGGTTGTTGGTCCTGTGGAGGAAGCCCTCGTGGAGCTTTCCCTCGCCCGCGCGGGGTCGACTGACGATAAGGCTCTAGAGCGTTTGCGCAAGGCCGTCGAAATTTTTGAGCGGTACCGTTACAACTCAGGCGCGGTTGAGGGTCTGCTGATTCTCGCTGATGAGGCGGTTGCTCGCGAGGCAACGGTACGTGGAGGCACGCTCTTCAACCGCGTCTCTGAGACGGCGCGCGAGGGGGGCAATTTGCAGGCGCTCCTGCTTGCTCTTCTTGGCAGTTTTCACTGCGCGCTCTCAAGTGGCGACACCGAGCGCGCGTCGAGCGCCCGAAGGGTGCTGGAGGAGTCCCTGCGCTCGGAGATCGGGGTCGGCTCGGTAGGATTTAGCACTGTTCAAGCGGCACAGTTGTGCGGCGACTACAAGGGCGCGGTGCGCTGCGCCGGGCGGTGTGAGCGGCTCTATCGACAGCGCGGCGTGCCGGCAGGCCGCGCCCAGGCGCTGCACCTGCTCGCAGCATCGCACGCATCTGCGGGAGCGTGGGGCATGGCAAGCAAGGCTTGGGGTGAGGCGGTGTCGCTGGACGACATGCGAAGAGCTACTGTATCCGCGAGCGACAAGCGAGCGGCGTTTGCGCAGGCTTTTGTCATGTCAGAGCATGCGACCCAGGGTTTCTTGAGCGAGAAGGGGCGAAAGAGGGCTGAGGGGTTGCTCGATCAGGCTGAAGGCGCTCTCAGGCCGTTCGAATCCATTTCATCAGCGCTCCGGGCGAAAGCGAAGATCTTCTCAGTACGGGCGCAGCTGTGCGTTATGTCGAAGAATGCCGTGGCGGCTGTCGCTTGGCTTAGCAAGGCGCGCAAGGTGTACGAGGCGATGGGCGCTGCGCGCGATGTCGCGCTGACGGATGCCCTCTCAGGTCTCGCGCTGCTAGAGGCTGGGAAGAGTCGAGGGGGAGAGCTGTACGAGGAGTCTCACGCGCTGCTGCACCAAGCACTAGTATTCTTTGACGCAGCGCAGCACAACGTTATCCGTTGGAAGCTTAAGTACTACCTCGCCATGGCCGCTTATTTAAGTTCGCAGTCCAAGGCCGGGGCGCGGGGGAGCTTAAGCTGGCGCGAGACGTCGGCCACCTGGCTGCAGGGGGCGATGGAAGATGTCGAGCAGATTAGCTCTATGGAATTAGGGGGCCTTGATGGTGGGGACTTCTCGCCCGGTCTCACCCCGGAGGTGCTTGAGCCGCTCAAGAAGGCGTTAGGCTTCAAAAAGAAGGGCAGGGTCGCGTCGGCCACCCGTGGGGCAGCGGACGACAAAATGCCCGGAGATGGGGGCTACCTCCACTAGCCGGTCCAGGCTCGACAGGGGCATCCCGAGAGGGTAAAGTGCTCACCGCTAAGTGGCTGTAGTCACGGGAGGTGGGTATGAATCGATTGGGCTTGCTGGTGTTCGTTGCGGTGGTCTCGATCTTCGGCGCTCAGGTCGCTCAAGCCGAGACCGTGGCCATCGTCGATACCCAGAAGGTTATCTCCGAATCGATTATAGGCAAGGCGGCGAAGAACAATCTCGAGGGGCAGATAAAGAAAGGGCAGGCGAAGCTCACTGCGCTCAAGTCAGACTTTGACAAGCAGAAGGCGGAGCTTGAGAAGCAGTCGTCGATCTTGTCAGGGCCCGCGCTTGAGTCGCGACGCGAAGCGCTCCAGAAGAAGCAGGAAGATTTCCAGCGCGCCTACCAGGAGATTCAGGAGAAGCTCGCCAAGTCCAACGAGACAGAGCTCAAGAAGGTAGTCGATCAGGTGAACGAAGTGGTTCAGGATTTAGCTGACGAGCGAGGGTACAAGTTTGTATTCGAGCGGGACAGGCAGGCAGTGCTCTACGCTTCAGACAGAATCGACATCACTAGTGAAGTAGTTAAGATTCTCGATAAGAAGAAAGTTTCGCTCTAATTGGAAGGTCGTATGGCATCAGAACAGCACGCGGAACCCCAGAAGCGGGTGATGGATGTAACCGAGATTCATAAGTGGCTACCGCACCGGTATCCGTTTTTGTTCATTGATCGGGTGCTCGAGGTGGTGACGGATAGCCATATCGTTGCGATCAAGAATGTGACATGCAACGAGGAGTTCTTTCAGGGGCACTTTCCGCAACAGCCGGTAATGCCGGGCGTCCTCATTATCGAGGCGATGGCACAGGCTGCCGGCGTGTTGGCGCGTACCTCGGAGCCCGCTCTAGTAAAGGACAAGACTTTCTACCTCGTCGGGGTCGATGGCTTTAAATGGAAGCGACAGGTAGTTCCGGGCGACACGCTCCAAATCACAATGCGCAGCGTAAAGAAGCGAAATCCCCTCTGGATCATGGAGGGTGAGGTAACGGTGGATGGAAAGCTCGTAGCCTCCGGCACGGTAACGGCGGCAGCGGCGTAGGCGAGTAATGTCAACGGCCGCAGCAGAGATTCACCCAACGGCGATCGTAAGCCCGTCTGCGAAGATCGGAGCAGGCACGATTGTTGGCCCATACTCGATAATCGGGGCAGATGTCGTTATCGGTGAGGGCAATCGTGTCGGCCCTCACGTTGTAGTCGAGGGCCACACAAAGATCGGAAATGGGAATACCATCTTCCAGTTCGCTTCGGTGGGCGCGGCTCCTCAAGACCTCAAGTACCGCGGCGAGCCGAGCGAGCTAGTCATCGGCAACGGAAATATCATCCGCGAGTGCGTGACGTTGCAGCCCGGCACTTCGGGTGGCGGGATGATCACCCGAATTGGCGACGGCAATCTGTTCATGGCGAACACACATGTGGGTCACGACTCGATAGTCGGGGATCGTTGCGTGTTTGCGAACAGCGCTGCCCTCGCGGGACATGTTACGGTCGGGAACGGCGTTATCGTTGGAGGTCTTTCGGGCATTCACCAATTCGTTCGGCTCGGTGACGTGGCGATGATCGGAGCGGGGGCTATGGTCGCCCAGGACATTCCTCCGTTCTGTATGGCTCAGGGTGACCGGGCGACCGTGCAGGGGCTCAACCGAATTGGCCTTGAGCGTAACGGATGCACAAAGGATGAGTTTGCGGTTCTGCGCGAGGTATACCGAACGGTGTTCACCTCGAGTGCGGCAGAGGTCAAGGGGCGGGTGTTCAAGGATAGGGTTGCCTATGCCATGGGTATCTGCGGGGAGTCTCCCAAAGCCTTGGCTTTCTTGGACTTCTTGCGGAGTTCCGAGCGTGGTATCGCCGCCCACCACTCTCAGGGTGGAGAGTAACCCAGCAGCCGTGGCCATTTTGACTTTTGCGCGTCTGCCTGCTAGGTTGCCGTCTAATTGTTTGCGAAAGCAGAAGAAGATTATGGCAGAGAGTCGCGGCGTAAGGCCGATATCTGTCTAGATTAGTTAAGTAAATGAGGAGTCCACATGGAGTCGTCTAACGCCTCGTCAGCTGAGACATCAGCCCCGGTAAACACCAAGAAGCATGCTGGAGTGCTGACTGCAGAAGACGTGGCAACTGGTTCCCTTAAGCTTTCAGCTAAGGACACCACAGAAGTTATTAAGAAGTTCCAGCGTAATTCCAGTGACGTAGGTTCGCCGGAGGTGCAGATTGCTCTCCTTACCCGTCGTCTGGAGATCCTTACTCAGCACTTCGGCACAAACCCGAAGGACCACCACTCGCGCAAGGGCATGATGGATATCATCTCCCGCCGTAAGCGAATGTTGACCTACCTTCGGCGCGAAGACGTTGCTCGTTACCGAAATACTATTTCGGCTCTCGGGCTTCGCAAGTAACCTCTTTCGCAGAAAAGATAGTGAATTAGATAGGCGGCGCTCGCAGCAAAACGGCGCCCGCACGGGAGCCGGCCAACAGGTTTGGCGGGCCGCCTTGCTACTAGGACCCAGCACAGAGTCGCTTCGGGTCCATACCAAGATAGGTGAATATGTACATAGTAGAGAGAGAGTTCCACGGGCGCACGCTGCGCATCGAGTCGGGACGTATCGCAAAGCAGGCATCAGGCTCAGCCCTCGTCACATACGGCGAGTCGATGGTGCTCGTAACAGCATGCTACGGAGCCGAGAAGGACGCAGACTTCTTCCCGCTTACGGTAGATTACGTTGAGAAGACCTACGCTGCTGGAAAGATTCCAGGCGGATTCTTCCGGCGCGAAGGGAAGCTTACAGAGAAGGAGACGCTCGTTTCGCGTCTCATTGACCGCCCGGTTCGTCCGCTATTTCCAGAGGGCTTCACTCGTGAGGTGCAGGTCGTTGCAACGGTTCTCTCCGCAGATGACCAGAATGACACTGACGTGCTCGCAATGTGCGGCGCTTCGGCGGCCCTGACCGTTTCGGAGCTTCCGTTCGAGGGGCCACTTGCTGGCGTGCGCGTTGTGCGCTCTGGCGGCAAGCTGCTCATCAACCCGACGGTCTCGCAGCTACAGAATGCGGAGTTGAACTTCATCCTCGCGGGCACCAAGGATGCCATCGTGATGGTTGAAGGTGGCGCTCGCGAGGTTCCAGAGAGCGAGGTGCTAGAGGCTCTCTTCTACGCACACGAGCAGCTCCAGGTGATCAACGAGATGCAGCTTGAGCTCCAGTCGAAGGTTGGGAAGCCGAAGATGGTGTTCACGCCGAAGCAGCTTGACGCTGATCTCGTTGGCAAGATGCAGGCTTTCGTTGCGCCGAAGCTCAAGGAGGCTATCAAGCTCCGTGAGAAGCTGGCTCGCCGCGATGCGGTTGGAGCTGCTCACAAGGGGCTGATCGCAGAGTTCGTAAAGGAAGGCGATCCGAAAGCTGCCGAGACCGCCAAGGTGGCCGGCAAGGTGTTTGAGGACTGCCACTACAACGTTGTGCGCGACCTAGCGCTCGATGAGGGCGTTCGTCTCGATGGCCGCGACACGAAGACGGTCCGTCCGATCTCGATTGAGGTTGGCTTCCTTCCTCGTACGCACGGCTCGGCGCTCTTCACTCGTGGAGAGACACAGTCGATCGTGGTGACCACGCTCGGCACCGAGGCAGAGGCACAGCGCATCGAGAACCTTCTCGGCGATGCTTCCAAAACCTTCATGCTGCACTACAACTTCCCGCCGTTCTCGGTGGGCGAGACGAAGCCGATGCGCGGCCCTGGCCGTCGCGAGATCGGGCACGGCGCTCTGGCAGAGCGCGCAGTGCGCCATATGGTTCCAGAGGGGAAGGCCTTCCCGTACGTAATCCGCATCGTCTCTGAGATTACAGAGAGCAACGGCTCGTCTTCGATGGCGACCGTTTGCGGCGCGAGCCTCTCGATGATGGACGCAGGTGTCCCGCTCAAGGCGCCGGTTGCCGGTGTTGCGATGGGGCTCATCAAGCGTGATGACAAGTATGTTGTGCTCACTGACATTCTCGGCGACGAGGATCACCTCGGAGACATGGACTTTAAGGTGTGCGGAACCGCCACGGGCATCACCGCGCTCCAGATGGACATCAAGATCAAGGGCCTTAGCCGTGACATCATGGACAAGGCGATGGCGCAGGCTCGAGACGGCCGGCTCCACATCCTTGGAGAGATGGACAAGGCGATTAACGCGCCACGCACGCAGCTCAGCCAGTATGCTCCGCGCATCGTGACGATGAAGATCAATCCGGACAAGATCCGTGACATCATCGGACCGGGCGGAAAGACCATCCGTTCGATCACTGAGTCGTGTGGCGTGAAGATTGAGGTTGCCGACGATGGAACGGTTTCTATCGCCAGCAACGACAACACCAAGGTCAACAACGCTATCGCGATCATCGAGAGCCTCACGCAAGAGGCTGTGGTTGGCAAGATCTACCGCGGCGTCGTGAAGC
Organism: uncultured Bdellovibrionales bacterium; assembly: GCA_964413875.1. Lineage (GTDB taxonomy): Bacteria > Bdellovibrionota_C > UBA2361 > UBA2361 > OMII01 > OMII01. Next base: position 155,410 of record CAYPUA010000001.1, on the reverse strand, counting down.
GGCTGGCTGATTTCGGCGCGTTCGTCGAGATCATTCCAGGCACTGACGGCCTCGTTCACATCTCGCAGATTGCGGAGGAGAAGATCCGCCGTGTCGACGACGTCCTGAGCGAGGGCGACGAGGTATGGGTAAAGGTTCTCGAAGTAGATCGCCAGGGCAAGATCCGCCTGTCGATGAAAGAGGCTGCCGCCGACATGAAGCAGCAGCTTGAACAAGCCTAACGCGCGCGGGAATTCCCGTGTGCGCACTGTGGGGCGCGAGGAGACGATGCGTACGTTTCGGCCACTGAGGTGTGCGGAAGCTCTGCGTGCTCTCCTCGCGCCCCTTGCTTTTGCTGCTTCTCTGGCTCTCGCGTTTGCGGCAGCTCCGGCTTGTGCTCAAGGCGACGAGGAGGTTGCGTTCACCCCCCGTAAGGATGCCGAGGAGGTCCGGACAAAACCGAAGAAGCCCTCCAGCTACACTCCAATCCCTGTTGCGCGAGAGTTCTCATTCCTTCGCTACGAGGGCATTCTCCGAAAGCTGTGCGATGCGCTTGAGTCTGATGGGCGCCGCGATCGCTTGGTAGAGGTGGGTCGCGAAGCTTTCCCGGCCGAGAATGAGTGCCTGGCCTGCAAGGCTCTCTGGCGCACCGTCCTCGCTTCGTGTTCTCCGCGTACAGAGCGCTTGTCTCCGCAGCCGCGGCGCCGGCCCAAGCCGGGCGAGGAGCCAGAGGTTACGCCCACGCCTGCTCCGTTACAGCACGTTGGGCAGCGTCTCCCGTCAGCGGAGGCGGTCGAGATGGCCTCAGAGGTCAGCATCCGGATGCAGAAAGACGAGCCCGGCGATGCTCCTAACCTGATGGCGCTGAGGAGCGTCGTAGGGCGGGTGCTTCAACACCCTGGGCTCTCCCCGGCGGAGCGTGATTACTACTCTGCTCTCGAGGAGTACCTGTATTCAGCGTGGCAGGGTCGGTGAGCGGATCGAGTGCGCGAGCTGCGCTAGTAACGACTTGTAATCACGTTGTTTTTTCACTGACCGGCCCAGACACGGGCGCTCCGCCAGCTGTTAAAAATCGGGCTAAATCCCTAAAAATCCAGCGGAATTATTGACCGAGGCAGTATCCGAAGGTAGATTGCGGCGCTCGGATTGGAGGTAGCTCCGTTCGAAAAATGTCCGCGGATGCTCCGTGGACGGGTCCAAGCCTGGTGGGCGCGGCTGCCTTTCGGTTCGCACGCGGACGTTCGCCGGCTCGGATTAAAGCACGTAAAACCTTTAGGACCGAAGCAGGCTGTTACTTTTCATGGCAAGCTCAATTTCAGCAGGCTCCTTTGGGGGCTTTAAAGGCGGCGAGAGTGATTCTTCTTTCGCTAGCGAGTTCGAGGCTCTCCTCCGTGAGCGCGTAGATAATAAGCGCACAGGAACGATCGTTCCGGGAGTCGTCACACATGTCGGCAAGGAAGTTGTTTCTGTCGACATCGGATTTAAGTCAGAGGGCGTTGTCCCCACTGAGCAGTTCCCCCACGTAGACGGGAAGATTCAGGTGAAGGTCGGCGATCCTGTCGACGTGTTTATCATCGCGCTTGAGAACGAGATGGGCCAGGTTCTTCTCTCCAAGGAGAAGGCTGACCAGAAGCGCGTTTGGGAGCAGATCGAGAACACCTTTAAGAGCGACGGCCGTATCAAGGGCCGTGTAGTGCAGAAGGTCAAGGGCGGACTGCACGTGGATGTTGGCATCCCGGCATTCCTTCCTGGCTCACAGATCGACATCCGCCCGCACCGCAACTTGGACAAGTTCATCGGGCAGGAGTACGAGTTTAAGGTTCTCAAGATCACCCGCGACAAGGGCAACATCGTGCTCTCGCGTCGCTCGGTGCTGCTTGGTGAGCGTGACGAGCTTCGTGCAGCGACCCTCAAGGTTCTCCAGGAAGGAGTTGTCATGGAAGGCGTGGTCAAGAACGTCACCGATTACGGCGCGTTCATCGACCTGGGCGGCATCGACGGCCTGCTCCACATTACGGATATCTCGTGGGGCCGCATCAACCACCCGTCAGAGAAGCTCTCTGTTGGGCAGACGGTTCCAGTGGTTGTTCTCAAGTACGACCAGGAGAAGGAGCGCGTCAGCCTCGGCATGAAGCAGCTTACGCCGGATCCGTGGATCACGGCGCACGAGCGCTTCCCGATCGGCGGCAGGGTCAAGGGACGCGTCAAGAGCGTCACTGACTACGGCGCGTTCGTCGAGCTCGAGGAGGGCGTTGAGGGCCTCATCCACGTTTCTGAGATGAGCTGGACGAAGAAGGTTCTCCATCCGTCGAAGATCGTCACTGAAGGCGAGCAGGTTGAGGCTGTCATTCTCGGCATCGACACCGAGCAGCAGCGCATCAGCCTCGGCCTGAAGCAGCTTCTCCCGAACCCGTGGGAAGACCTGCAGCGCATCCATCCGATTGGCTCGCGTGTTCAGGGCAAGGTTCGCTCTATCACCGAGTTCGGAATCTTCGTTGGAATCGAGGAGGGGATCGATGGCCTCGTGCACATCTCCGACTTCTCGTGGACGAAGCGCATCAAGGACCCGAAGGAGATCCAGGAGCTCTTCAAGAAGGGCGACGACGTCGAGGCAGTTATTCTCGATATCGACGTTGCCAACGAGCGCCTGAGCCTCGGAATCAAGCAGCTCTCGCAGGATCCGTGGGACACGATTGCTCAGCGCCACCCAGTTGGCACTAAGATCAACGGCACGGTTACTGCTATCACTGAGTTCGGCGTCTTCGTCGAAGTCGAGAACGGAGTTGAGGGCCTGATCCACAACTCGCAGCTCGGCGTCGAGAAGGGTGTGGAGGTCGCGCAGGCCTTCCCAGTCGGCTCTCAGGTTGAGGCTGAGGTGACGAACGTTGACACGCAGGAGCGTCGCATCAGCTTGAGCGCTCGCTCAATCAAGGAGCGTGCTCGCAAGGATTCCTCGTACGATGCTCAGTACATGGGCGACGAGGAAGGCACCCGCGTCACATTCGGAGACCTCATTCGTGAGCAGCTCCGCAATGACAAGGAGTAGGCTATAGATTCCTCTGGCGAGGAGCTGGAGCCTCCTCAAGCGAGGAGCTTGGGCTGCCCCAAAAAAAGAAGAGGGAGCGGAAGAGATTCCGCTCCCTTTTTCTTTGGTTCTTCGTTAAGTCGAATGGCTACTGACGAGCGCAGAGAGACCAGAAGCTATTGTCGTGACCTGCACATCGCGCAAGTCCATGTGGACGTCCTCGCCGCTCATGCCATTCCTGTCGCTAGCAACAGATCCAGGTCACAAAGAGGGCAGCGAGGGGGCTGTTCGGTCTAAAGGCCTCGCTGCTCTCTTTGTGTCAGCCCCTGAGCCGGACACAAGTACGTGCACGTTTACGCGCTCCGCGCCCCAAGCCGCGGCCCCCCTGGAGCCCTAATTGTAGGAAGGCTTAGGTCGCTAGACCGCTTTTGCGGCGCTCCGGAAGCCAAGGGCTCCCTGAATGGCCTCAATCAAGAGGGCTGGGGTGAATGGCTTCGGAAGAAAAGCGGTCGAGCGAGCTGAGAGCAGTTCCTTAACCTCTTCCTCCTGTGCGTGACCGGACATGAGCACGAAGGGGCAATTGATCGATGAGGCGCGCAGGGTGCCGAAGAGATCGGTGCCGCTCATGCCCGGCATTCTCTGGTCACTTAAGACCAGGTCGGCATCGATCCCGGCATGAAGGTAGGTCAGCGCCTCGCTTGGATTGTTGAATGGCATCACCTGGTGCCCTAAGCTCTCGAGCATCAGTGTCAGGGCCTTTAAGACCCCCGGTTCGTCATCAATAAGCACGATTCGGGTAGTGCGTAGGGTATCCATGTTACGTCCTCGGATTAAGCATCGGGTTGCAGCCCCTATTATGTTTGTGATGCCGCAGCGCTGGATTCTGCGCGCAACTTCCTGATGGGACGAGGGCAAGAGGCACCAAGGCCTCTATAAGTACATGAATTCTATGAGAGAATCCCGGGGGGCGGCCCAGGGGCACAAAGAGAGCGGCGAGGCAGGAGAGAGGGGCACGAATCGCCGAGGCGTCTTTCTCCACCTCTCGTTGTGCTCGCCGTTCTCTTTGTGACTTCAGCCGCCCACAAGGGCGCGATAGTCGCCCGCGGAGCCGGGTTTTGGATTACAAAGAGAGCGGCGAGGGCAGTGAGGAGGGAGCAGCCTTCACCTCTTTTTTCGAGCAGGAGTAAATCTCGCTAACAGAGTCCGCGTGCCATTTTTCACCCCCCATACCGCTGTTTATATTTACCCCCGCTCCCCAGCCGTGGTTTTATCGGCACATGGCTTATCCAGCTTCCAAGCAGGGTCTTCCTCCGATGATGGTTCGCTACCTTGAGTACAAGGAGCGCTACCCCGACGCCTTGCTCTTCTTCCAGGTTGGAGACTTCTACGAGCTCTTCTATGACGACGCGGTTGCAGTCGCGAAGGCGCTTAACCTCACGCTTACATCGAGGGACAAGAATAGCCCTAATCCAGTGCCGATGTGCGGGGTTCCGATAGCAGTGATCGACGGCTACGTCGACCGGCTTCTGCCCCTCGGGTTCTCGGTTGCGGTTGTTAGCCAAACCGGCTCAGGGGCGGGCGTTGATCGGGCGCTTGAGCGATTCGTCACCCCTGGAATGAGGCTCTTCAATAGTGTCTCCTCCGATTCAGGAGAGAGCCTCATCGCGGCTCTCGGCGTTGACGCTGATGGTCGCGGTGCGGCGTTGGCATGGACCGACCCGCAAACTGGCACCGTGCGTGTTCGGGAGGCACTCGACCTGAGCGTGGTCGCCAGGGAGCTCTCAAACCTTATGGTGCGCGAGGTCGTCTTGCCACGGCAGGCCGCAGGCGAGAAGGTCGACCGCCGCACTGGCTGGGTTCGCTCGATTGAGTCTGCGGTCCAGGCCGGGGCTGTGCGCTTTCGAAGCGAAGCTCCAGGCGCGACTGATCTTGAGAAGGGGCTCCCGACAGAGGCCTCAGCTGAGCTGCACGCCATGGGGGTGTCGGCGAAGCGTGCCGCTCGCATGCTTTTCTCGTACATCGACGAGATCTCGCTCGGGAATCCCGTGCCGATACGAGAGCTTTCGCTCTTCCGAAATGCAGGCGCTGTTATCATCGATGCAGCTACACGCCGCAACCTTGAGCTGGTACAGAACACTAAAGATGGCTCAAGTTCCGGAACACTCTTTGGCTTTCTGAACCGCACGGTGACTCCTGGCGGCGCGCGGCTCCTGCGTGGTTGGGTGCTTGCACCACTACTGGACCTTCCGGCAATTAGGGCGCGGCAGGAAGCCATCAACAGCATTATGCCTGAGTGCCGCACTATTGGGCGGGCCTTGGAGGGCTTAAGCGACCTTGAGAGGCTCGCCGCACGAGTTCAGCTCGCCGTTGCCTCACCGAAGGACCTGGCTGCGATTCGGGAGACGCTCGAGCGTCTCCCGAGGCTACAGACCGCGCTTGGCACCGCTTCGGGACTGCTCCTCACTGAGGCCGCTCAGGCGATCTCTGCGCCGGAAGGATTAGGCGATCTCCTCTCCCGAGCTCTCGTAGACACTCCCCCGCATGTGCTCCACGATGGCGGCGTGATCCGCGATGGATTTGATCCCGAGCTAGACGAGATCCGCGGAGTGCGCGCAACGGCCGATACTTGGCGAGCTGAATTCGAGGCGCAGGAGAAGCTTGCTTCTGGGATAGCGAGCCTGAAGGTCAAGTCAAACAACGTGATCGGATTCTTTATCGAGGTACCGACGAGCCAGGCCGGGAAGGTGCCCGCTCACTACACGCGACGGCAGAGCACCGCAAACGCCGAACGTTACACCACGCCCGAGCTTAAGAAGCACGAGGATGCGGTTATCAATGCGGTTGGGCGCCAGGTCAAGCGCGAGCAGGAGCTTTTTGTTGATCTCAGAGCTACGGTGGCGCGCTCCGTGGGTGACCTTCGCCGAATCGCCGGGGGGTTAGCGCTCGTTGATACGCTTGCAAGCTTGGCTCTCGTGGCCGAGAGCAATGCGTGGATAGAGCCCGAGCTTACTGAAGAGCCAGTGCTCATGATCGAGCGCGGAAGGCATCCGATTATTGCGGCCCTCCTCGAGGGAGCCTTCGTCCCGAACTCAGTTGACTTCGCGGCCGGCGGCCCGTCGTGCTTCCTAGTCACGGGCCCCAACATGGGCGGAAAGTCGACATACCTCCGCCAGACGGCCCTCATCGCTCTGCTAGGGCAGATCGGCTCGAGAGTGCCGGCAGACGGCGCACGAATTGGCATCGTAGACCGCGTGTTTGCGCGTCTCGGAGCGGCAGACGATCTGCACGAGGGCGAGTCTACCTTCATGGTCGAGATGCGTGAGGCGTCGCACATTCTCGCTCACGCCACGCCTCGCTCTCTCGTCCTTATCGACGAGCTTGGGCGCGGTACTGCTACATCTGACGGGTTGTCGCTGGCGCAAGCGATCCTTGAGCAGCTGCTCTTCGGTGTTGGATGCCGAACTCTGTTCGCCACCCATTACCATGAGCTTACCGCGCTTGAGTCCGGCACCGGAAAGGTTGCGAATCTCTCTGTTGGCTCAATCGAGAGAGATGACCAAGTGATCTTCACCCACGAGATTCAGCGCGGACCAGCGCCGCGTTCGTACGGGCTTGAGGTCGCAAAGCTCTCCGGGCTGCCCGAAACGGTTATTCAGCGCGCGCAGGAGGTCCTCTCTGGCCTTCCGACAGCCGGTAGTCGACCACTGCCCGTTCGTAAGCAGCCTGAGCAGCGTGACCTTTTCGCGCCCCGTGCACCTGAGCCCGATCCCGTAGCCGTGAAATTAAAAGAGCGGATCGAGACTCTTGAGATAGACGACCTTTCAGCTAGGCAGGCGCTCGATGTACTGTATGAGCTGAAGGCTCTAGGGGTGAAGCGTGCCCCGTCGACCGTAAGGGGATAGCTCACATGAAGGCTCGCGGCTCCGTTCAAGCGCTGATGGCTGCAGCGCTCCTAATCCTCTCGTTTTTCTCGCCGCCCGCAGGCGCCGAGCCCGGGGGGCGTGTTGCCGCCACCCGTGCCGAGTACCTGCGGTTGAGGAACAACGATCCGCTGGGTGACGCTCCCCAGTTCGAGGGTGAGTGGCGAGATCTCTTCCAGCGCATGGAAGGAGCCCTCGCAAAGCCATCATCCGACGAGGGGAGTGTGAGGCTGCGTCTGTACGCCGCTGACACGGGGTACCGCCTGTTTAGATTGAGCGGGGATGCTTCGTTCCTTAAGAAGGCGGTGGCTGCACTCACCCCGGTTGTTAAGGGGAGCCGCTCCGAGGAAGATCTCGGCTCAGCGCTGCTGCTGCTTGGGGATCTGCGCCTAGCTGAGGGTGCTGACTCCTCACAGGTGGAGAGCCTATACAAACGGGCTATGACCCTCGGAGGAACGAGCCATGCTGTAGCACAGCAGCGGCTACAAGGTCTCCGCAACGGAACCTTCCAGAGCGTAAAGCCCTCTCCGGATGTAGCAGCTCCTCGCCTTGCCCGTCCGATCGCCTTCCGCCAGCGCTGGAGCCTTGGGCCGGTTGTGCTTGACCCTGGGCATGGTGGCTACGATGCGGGTGCGATCGGCCGGGGTGGGCTCGAAGAGAAGGATGTGACCCTTGATGTTGCTCGGCGCGTCCGCACAATCTTGATGGAGCGCTACTCGATTCCAGTGTTGCTGACGCGCGACTCTGACGAGTTCGTTCCACTCGGGCGCCGGACCGCGTATGCAAATGCAAAAAATGCATCGGCCTTCGTGAGCCTGCACGTAAACGCGTCACCGTCGCATGAAGCGCATGGCCTTGAGGCTTACTACCTCGATAACACCGACGACGCGGCGAGCAAGCGGCTTGCGGAGCGCGAGAACGGAGTTGTCTCGGGGGAGTCGGTTGACGACCTCTCGTTTATGCTCAGCGACCTGATTCAGAGCGGCAAACTCGAGGACTCGATCCGCCTCACGAGCGATATCGATGGCTCCTTGCGCTCTCGGGTCATTCCCGCGTACCGCAAGGCGAGGTTCCTCGGAGTGAAGAAGGCTCCCTTCTTTGTGCTTGTCGGAGCGCATATGCCGTGCAGCTTGGTTGAGATGTTCTTCGTCGACCATGCACAGGATGGGGCTCAGCTCGCGCGGGAAGATTTTAGGGCTGAGCTTGCGATGGGGATTGCTCACGGAATTGCGCGGTTTGTGCTCGCTGATCGCCGCGCTCCTGTACAGCCAAAAATCCGGACAGTGTCGGCCAGCAACAGTGCACAGCCAAGGCGCCAAGGATCTCTAAAGAGGTGAGTACGATGCTAAAGATTGAGACGATTCCCGTGACCGAGTTTCTCCAGAATGCGCGACTTCTGTGGGATTCCGACACTCTAGAGGGGGTTGTGATTGACCCCGGCGGCGACGCAGCGAAGATTATGGATTCCGTGCGGCGCGAGAGAGTAAAAGTTAAGGCGATCTGGCTCACCCACTCACACCTTGACCACTGCGGAGGAGTCGCTCCGCTGCTTAAGGAGCTCTCGTGTCCTCTTGTCGGTCACCCAGACGAGACCGTCATGCGTCAAGGAGTGAGAGCCATCGCCTCGATGTACGGCCTCCCGGAGGACGATTGGCACGACTGCCCTGAGCCAGGGGTGTTGGTCACGGGGGGCGAAACCCTGCACGTTGGGCCACACGAAGCTACGGTTCTATTTACCCCTGGGCACTCGCCAGGGCACGTAAGCTTCTATTTTCCCAAGGAAAAAACGCTTATTTCAGGGGATGCACTCTTCGCCGGCTCGATCGGACGTACGGACCTTCCAGGCGGTAACCACCGGGAGCTGATTAGCTCGATAAAGGAGCGTATACTGCCCCTTCCTGACGAGACTAAGGTCCTGAGCGGACATGGGGAGGACACCACGGTGGGTGAAGAGCGGCGCAGCAACCCATTCCTGGTGTAGAGGCGATGAAGAGATCTTTGCGAGCAAAAACGAGGGTCGTGCTCGGAGTAACCGGATCGGTTGCGGCGTACAAATCCGTAGAGCTCGCGCGTGCGCTCATTAAGCGTGGCTGCGATGTGCGCGTTATACTGACTGACTCAGCAGCGAAATTCGTCACGCCTTTTATGTTCGAGAGCATTACGGGCAACCGCGTCACCACCAGCTTCTGGAATGAGACCGAGACGGGAGCAATCGGGCATATCGAGCTTGCTGATTGGGCCCAGGTGCTCGTGATCGCCCCGGCTAGTGCCGACGTCTTGGCGAAGCTGCGCTACGGATTCGCTGACACCCCGCTGCTCGCCGTGGCTCTCGCGACAAAGGCTCCGGTTGTTGTGGCGCCAGCCATGAACGTGAATATGTACTCGCATCCTGCAACCGAGGAGAACCTGCGAGAGCTTCGGGCTCGGGGTGTAGAAGTCGTGGAGCCTGAGTCCGGCGAGCTGGCATGCGGCTGGAAGGGGAAGGGCAGGTTGGCGCGCGCTCAAGAGATCTGTTGGCGCGTGCGCAGGGCGATTTCCGCCCAAGACCTCGCCGGCAAGCGGATCGTCATAAGCGCTGGCCCAACTCGTGAAGCGATCGACCCAGTTAGATTTCTCTCGAACCGATCGTCCGGAAAGATGGGGATTGCGCTCGCACGAGAAGCGTATCGTCGCGGCGCTTTGGTTACACTGGTTCACGGGCCTCTCGGGCGTCGGCCGAACGTTCCGGCTGGGGTGCAGTGCGTCTCGGTGACTACAGCACAGGAGATGTTTGATTCGGTAACCTCTCGGGTCGACCCCGCTCGGTGCGATATCGCGATCTTGGCCGCAGCCGTCGCTGACTTCCGGCCATCGGTCACCGCAACGGAGAAGCTCAAGAAGGCGGGGGCTACGCCGCAGATCGACCTTGCGCCGACTCGAGATATCCTTAGAGAGCTCGGATCTCATCGAGCGGCGGGCACCCGTCCCTTGCTGGTTGGTTTCGCAGTCGAGACTGGCACAGTTGAGGAGCTGCTAGCCGAAGCAAGACGCAAGCTCACAACCAAGAACGCAGACATGATCGTCGGGAATCTCGCGCAAGACTCGTTTGACAAAGAGACCAATCGCGTCTGGATCGTTAGCCAGAACGGAGCTGTTGAGGAGAGCGAAACGGCTAGCAAGGCCCTCGTGTCTAGGCGTATACTCGACGCTGTTGTTTCTCTAGAGGCTCTCACTTGCCCCCACGAACGCGTCCAGCACTAGCCCGATTCTTAGACAGAGTTCGCTCATCGTACCCGGGTGGAGTGCCCCAGTCCGTCTTGAGGGCGAGTCAGGCCCGAGGCGTGGCGTGCGCCTTGCTGGTGATTACTGAACAGGCGTCGCTGCCCGAACGAGACCGAGAACTGCTAGAGGCGATCTGCAACAAGGGGCTCAAGCTCCCGTTTGAACGCTGCTGTGTCACCTTAGTGCGCCCGCGGTCTGAAGTTCGGGCAGCCCTGAGCGCTGTGAGGGAGAGCTCTGGCGGTGCTCCTGGCGCGACGATCGTATTCGGTTCGAGCGAAGAGATGGGGACACTCTCGCTGGACGACGAGAGTGTCGTGCTCCATACCCATGGGTTGGATCGAATTGGATCGGATCAAGGCGCGAAGCGAGACACCTGGAAGCACCTCCAGACGCTGCTTCCACACCTGGCGCGAGGGTCGGACTAACGCTTTTTTGCCGCGTGTGCCTGTGATTCCGGCGTGGTATGCTCCCGGCGGTGGAATCGTACTTCGCGCTTTTTCTTATCGTTTTGGCCGTGCTCTTTCTCGTGGTCAGGAGCCTCGCTGCCCGAAGGCCAGAGTTCGACGTGGTCGGGCTAGTTGGGAGCACGGGAGAGGCGATGGACACTTTCTCGGATTCGGGCACGATAACTGTTCGGGGCGAGATCTGGAAAGCCACTGCTGCGCGGGGCCTGGTGCAGCGCGGCGACAAGGTGCGAGTTGTGCGGGTTGGCCCAGAGCTCACCTTGATCGTTGAAAAGCTCGGCTAGCTGGCTAAGATTTTTTTGTTCGGAGGAATGTATGGGACCAGTTGTTCTCCTTGGAGCGGTGCTCTTCGCAGGCTTTCTCTTCTTTAGCCTCTACTCAATCCGTGCGTACGAGCGGGGTGTGGTGCTGCGCTTCGGTGTGTACCAGGGGATGAAGGAGCCGGGGTTACGCTTCGTCATTCCGTTTATCGACGAGCTCACTCGGGTCGATCAGCGTGTCATACCGATGGATATTCCGCCCCAGGATGTTATCACGCGCGACAATATATCGATTAAGGTCAACGCGGTTCTCTTTTTCAGGGTAATCGACCCCTCGAAGGCAGTGCTCGCTGTAGAGAACTACCTGGACGCGACGAGCCAGATCTCCCAAACAACCCTTCGCCGGGTGTGCGGTGAGGTCGAGCTTGACGATCTCCTCTCACAGAAAGAGGACATCAACCGCCGCGTGCAGGAGATTATCGACAGGGCAACTGACCCTTGGGGGATCAAGGTTTCTTCGGTTGAGCTTAAAGATATCGACCTGCCGCAAGAGATGCGTCGTGCCATGGCGCGTCAGGCCGAGGCTGAACGCGAGCGCCGCGCCAAGATCATTCAGGCCGAGGGAGAGTATCAAGCAGCCGAGAAGCTCACGGCTGCTGCTAACATCATGTCGAAAGAGAGCATGTCGCTTCAGCTCCGGTACCTTGAGACTCTCAAGCAGATCTCGGCGGAGAACAGCTCGACGATCCTCTTCCCGGTGCCCATCGATCTATTGAGCGCCTTCTCAAAGAAGAGCGGCTAGCAGGTATGGCGGATGCCCCTATTGGTGCTGCAGTCGTTTCGCCGTTCAGCTACGAGCTGCCGCGAGACCGCATAGCGCAACGGCCGGTTCATCCGCCCGAGAGCGCTCGGATGCTTGTGGTCGACCGTTCCACGCGGTCTATCAACCACTCTACTTTCGCGGAGCTTGGGCGATTCCTGCGGGCGGGCGATAGGCTCGTTTTCAACGAAACGAAGGTGATTCCAGCGCGCCTCTTCGGAAAGGCGGCTGGAGCTGACGTTGAGGTCCTGCTCACTGAGCAGGTGTCGGCGACAGCCTGGCGCTGCTTGGCGCGCCCCCTGCGCCGAGTTAAGGCGGTCGGCTCGGTGCAGTTCGGCGATGTGCTTCGCGCGGACCTGATCGGCCCGGAGCTTGTTGACCGAGCAGTGCTTGAGTTTACGTCTCTTGTGCCACCGCGCAGCGTGCCCGAGCTGCTGGAGGAGTGTGGCACGATGCCGATTCCTCCGTACATTCGCGCCGGCCATGGCGACGACCAGGATCGAATCGACTATCAGAGTATCTTCGCAAAGAACGAGGGGTCGATAGCTGCTCCTACCGCTTCTCTGCACTTTACTGGCGCGCTGATCGACGCGCTGCGCAATGCTCCTGGCTGTGACGTCTCGGCTATTACACTTCACGTTGGGACTGCAAGCTTTCAGCCGGTAGTCGTTGACGGAGCGCTTCGCCCCCCAGCGTCGGAGCGATTTGCCGTTCCTGGCGCCACGATGGCTGAAATAGAGAGCACAAAGCGGGCAGGAGGACGAGTTGTGGCCGTTGGCACTACGACCACCAGGGCTCTCGAAACGGCGGCGGCAGCGGGTGGCGAGGAGGGCGAAACTGGGCTCTTTATCCAGCCCGGATTCTCCTTTCGGGTAGTTGATGCGCTCGTCACGAATTTTCACCAGCCGGGCACTACCCACCTCCTACTGGTGGAAGCGTTGCTGGGTCGCGATCTCCTCGCATCGTGCTACGATGCAGCGCTTGGCGAGGGGTATCGTTTTCTAAGCTACGGCGATGGGATGTTAATCGTATGAGCAGCAGGTACGAACTTAAGAAGCTTTGTGGCAAGGCACGCCGCGGCAGCTTTCGAGGGCGCAAAGGGGTGTTTGAGACCCCAACCTTCATGCCGGTTGGCACGAAGGCGACGGTGAAGGGGGTCGACGTCGAGCGTTTATCTGAGATCGGCGCTTCTGTGATGCTGGTCAACACCTACCATCTGTGGCTCCGACCGGGCGCGGAGCGTATCCAGAAGCTCGGCGGAATTCACTCCTTCACTGCTTGGCAGGGGCCGATCTTGAGCGACTCAGGTGGCTTTCAGGTTTTCAGCTTAAAGGGGATGCGTCGCCTTACGGAGCAGGGGGTGGAATTCCGCTCGCATCTTGACGGTTCAAAGCGCTTCCTCTCGCCAGAGGGTTCTATCCAGGTCCAGCAGACTCTCGGAGTGGACATCGCTATGGCTCTCGATGAGTGCCCGGCGAGCGATCTCTCCTTTGAGGATTTTGAGAAGTCGCTTGATCTCACGTTCCGCTGGGCTAAGCGATCACTTGACGCTCGCACTGATCCCGAGCTGTGCGTTTTTGGAATCACCCAAGGAGGGTGCCATCGCGAGCTCCGTACTCGGGCTGCGCAACAGATCTCGAGCCTGCCGTTTGATGGGTACGCCATCGGTGGCTTAAGTGTTGGAGAGCCCAAGACATCGATGTACGAGGTGTTGAGCTACCACGTCGACCAGTTGCCGGCCGGGCATATCCATTACCTGATGGGCGTAGGAACGCCTGAAGATATTATCGAGGCCGTTTCGCAAGGGGTCGACATCTTTGACTGTGTAATGCCCACGCGCTCAGGCCGTTTCGGTCGGGTCTTCGTCGAAGGAGATCCCCCATTCATTAACATTAAGAATGCAAAGTTCGCGGAGGACACGCGGCCAATTGATCCTGGCTGCTCCTGCCTCGCGTGCCGAAAATACACCCGCGCGTACGTTCACCACCTCTTTAAGTCGGGCGAGATGCTCGGTCCTCAGCTGGCGAGCATCCACAATTTGGCGCACTACCTGGACCTCATGCGCCGCATTCGCTTAGCGATTGAGGATGACACCTTCCCGGAGCTTTACGCGTGCATGAAGAGCCGCTGGGCCACCCTCGACCTGCACGAGCTAGCGCCCACCTGACCGTTAGCAACGCCCGCGCCTCCGGTAGCTCTGGGCTCGGTTCGTGCGCTCAGAAACCCTTGCTCTTGTGGTCCACATCCGTTTTTGATTAGGAAGCTCCGGAAAAATGTGGTTAACTCCATGTATCCAAAACAGCGTATGGAAACCCAGTGTTGAGTTTCCCCTTAGCCGCTGCTAAGACTGCCGCCACTCTTTTTTGGTTTGTGCATGGAATCCGAGTCCTTCCGCTCCCGAGTTATGGCGCTCATACAGAAGAGCCGCAGAGCCCTGCGCCTTTACAGCAGCGCGGGAAACACGTCATTCGTGCGTATGGAAGGCACCTCCACTGAACTATCCAACGCACAGGTGGGAGAGTGGCGGGAGATAAACAGCCTGCTGCTGAGGAGGCTCTCGGAGGCTGCGGAATCACCGAACACCAAGAAGCTGATCTACGACGTATTCGCCCTCCGTAACGACTTCCAGACGTTGTGGCGCTCAAGCGAATCGGAGCTTGTTGTGTCGCAGCGTGAGCTGATCGCCTGCGCCGAGCGTGGAGACTTCATCAAGGCTACCTCGCTCTCGACGATGCTGGTGACGCTCAAGGCGCGTGTTCAAGCTGGTCAAGCGGCGCACCACGAGCTGGATATGCTGATTAAGAAAAGCAAGGTCGTGCGGCCTGCCGCTGAGCTCTCCGAAGAGGGAGCTACCGTTCTTTCAACACTAGAGCTGCTCGATGAGCAAGCGATAGCAGACGAGGACGACGGACAGCCGCGCTCGGCACCAGTACTCAAGCTCGCCGGCGGAGCGGGCAAAGTTATTCCACTCAAGCGGAAGTAGCCGTATTACCCGACCTGTGTCAGCACCCGTACGGGTGCTCCGGTAAAGGCCGATACTACCGGCACTGGACCGGGACCGAATGTCCTGTCGATTAGCGTTGCCCAGCAGAGGACGGGAATTCCTTTAAGCGTCGCACGAGTGTGAGCCTCAAGGCTCGAACGAGCGGTGGTGATCACATCCGTCACAAGGATAGCCGAGTGGCCCTTATACTTTTCGCCATGCCCGTTGGACATCTTGCTTTCAAGGTACTGCTCCAGAGGGACTTCCTTTCCTTTGTTGAACAGCTCTGAATAAACAGCGCAAAGCCGCTCAGCGAAGAATGAGTAGCCGCCCGGAAGCTTCAGGAAGAGCTGCGGCTTGCTCGGAGACACTACGTTCCGAATCCGCTCAGCTACGTACTCAGCACAAGCATCGAGGTCTGACTCGCTTAGGTCTTCGACGCGGTAGAAGATTCGGCTCTCGCACCTTCCGCCGATCGGAACCGGCTCCTCGTACTCTTCAGTTATTCCGGAAAAAATCTCTTCGAGATCCTCGATACTGGCCATGCTTAATTCCTACCGTACAAACCGCACGCTTATAAGTCCCACTGTTTTGCACCGGCACCCGCTTCTCAATCAACGAGGGCAAAAATAAGGTCCCAACTCACATGCAACCATGTCGGAAGTTAGAGACATACTTAGCCTCTTGGGCCGCACACCGTAGGAACCGCGGGCCTCACGGCTCGGTGCCGTGTATACCCGAGAGTCCCGTTCCCAGCGGGTGCCTTTGGATACCGCAAGGAGGCGCCTAAGAAGGACTCACCGAGACTACAATAAAAATGTTGTCTTAACAGGGGGTTTTCTCATCTGAAGCCGGTAAAAGGTTGCTCAACTTTCAACCTCGCCGTATAGCCACAAGTCAGGTAAAAAGTTAGAATCCTCGGCGTCTTAACGACGATTAAGCGCCTGGTGGTAGTCCCTATGAACAATGCAGTTCCTGATAGCACCGCTTCTGCTCCAAAGATCACCCGCCGGAAGACGAGGTTGGTCCGGGTCGGCGACCTCACCATTGGTCACGCCAGCCACATATCGGTGCAATCGATGTGCGCTACGAAGACCCAGGACCTTGAGGCAACGCGGAAACAGATAGCCCTCCTCGAGGAGCACGGTGCCGATATCATTCGGATAGCCATCGACAGTAGACGAGACGTGGAGGCGTTGGCCGAGCTGCGAAAGGGCACGGGGGCTCGGCTAGTTGTCGACCTTCAGGAAAGCTACAAGCTGGCGAAGAGTGTAGCCCCGTACGTGCAGAAGATTCGCTACAACCCGGGACACCTCTTTCACCACGAAAAGGATGTCCCCGTTTCCGAGAAGGTTAAGTACATCGTCGGTGTCGCGCGAGAGCATGATCTGGCGCTTCGCATCGGAGTCAACTTCGGTTCTCTGGATCCAGCTCAGGCCGCGCTCGGTAAAGACCGATTCGATGTGGCCTTGGAATCAGCACGAGAGCACATCGGTTACATGGAGGAGCTGGGATTTGAGAACTACGTGGTGTCGCTCAAGAGCTCTGACCCGAATGATGTAATGGATATAAACCTCCGATTCGCTCAGGAGTTTCCGCTGATCCCATTGCACCTCGGAGTGACAGAGGCGGGGATGTTACCCCTCGGAGAAGTTAAGACGCGAATCGCGTTCGAGAACCTCTTGGCGCAGGGGATAGGTGACACGGTACGCGTGTCGCTCACGCTCCCCCATGCCGATAAATTCCAGGAGGTGAGCGTAGCAAAGAAGATAATAGGGGATGTGTATGCCGGTCGCTTCCGCTCCGTTCCTCGGTTCGTACACAAGGGACTCAACATTATTTCGTGCCCCTCGTGCTCGCGGGTTGAGAACGAGGCGTTCGTTGTTTTGGCTCAGCAGGTCCGCGAGATGACGCAGGCGTTCAAGGATCAAGACCTGACCATTGCGGTGATGGGGTGCCGGGTTAATGGCCCCGGAGAAACCGACGACGCCGACCTTGGACTGTGGTGTGCCCCGAGCCACGTGAATCTGAAGCGCGGAAAAACACTCGTGGGACAGTTCTCCTACGAAGAGATCCTCCCAAAGCTTCAAGCCGAGATCGAAGACGTGCTAGCACAGAGAGGCCAGTAGGGCTGCCAAAGCTATGAAGCTACTTTCGCCTGATGAGTTGAGCGACGACCAACGCTCGGTGCTCGACTCGTACCGGTCTTTCCTGCCGGACGGCGTTGTATGTGTTAACGTGATGCTCGGAGCTGAGCGCTGGGACGTTCGGCCTCTCATCCTTAAGGGGAAGCAGGTGTGCATCTGCCGGGTATCCCGTGAGCTAACAGAAGCGCAGTGCAAGGCACTGGCCGCAGAGCTCCACGGATTCTCCGTCATAAACTCATGCCCAGGAGAGGTCCTGCGTGGCTCGGGTGCTACGCGGTTTTTCTTTATTCGACCCTACGCGACAGCGACTCTCAGCGACCAGATGGAGACGGGAGAGATTCGAAGCGGCCAGCACAACCATGGGCTGGTGGAGAAGCTGTTTGCACTGCTTCGTGAGATGAATTCGTGTAGTCTGATTCACGGACATATCTGCCCATCGAACTTGGCTAACACTAACGGCTCCTTAGTGCTCCTTGACCCGCTCATAGGGGCGATCAACATCACGCACGGGGGATCGTTGGCTCCCGAGCTGTCCCCAGGGCAAGAGGTTCCGGGAAGTGCTGATCTGTTCGGCCTCGGGATCACCCTGCAAGCGCTTCTGGGAACCTCCATGTCCGCAGAGCAGCAGCAAATTACCAAGAGACTTCTGCTTCCATCTCCGCGCCAGAGACCCTCCCTGGAGCAGGCCGAAGAGGCTTTCCTTGCGGCTGTTGGCAGCTCGGCGCCGGCACATAAAAAGACCGACCGCTTCATCAAGCGTGCTTCTCAGGTCCCGACTGCTTCCGGCAGCTCTATTGGGGAAAGAAAGACGGACACGCGGGGTGGTCCTAGCCTTCTCTCCTCTGTAATCGGGTTAGCCGCGGCTTGTGGGGTCGCAGCTGTGTCTTTAAAGGTGTTCTTCCCAGAAGTGTACGGGGGCCTTGTCGGTGGGGTTTCCCAGCTTGAGCCGCAGGTCGACCCCACGCTCGTGAGCGACTGGGCTAGCGGCGATCGCTCTCGAATGAGCGCCGTCGCGCGCCGCGCGATAGTAGATCAAGATGAGGCTGCCGCGGCTGTGATTGTGGACTCAATCATGGCAGGAGAAAATCCGCCCAACACGACACCGCGCCTTATGAGGGTCGCGCTTAACGACCTGTGGCGAAACGAGCTCTCGGCAAAGGACGTCGGGGCAGTGCTTCGACTAACCGTCGCGCCGTTATTCAAGGAGGGGCTCGATTCGATGCCGCCTCTATCGTCTCTTCATCCCGGCGTGATTTTGGCTGTAGCCGGCGAGATGCCGCCCAACGATCCGGCGCCCCAGCTTAAGCTCCTACCGCTGTCTACCTTCACGAAGCTCCCGGATCCGTTCGGTGCGGCATTCAAACAGCTTGGAGATCTCGGCGTCAGCTCAGCCGGTGCTCCTGAGTCGGTTGCGCTCGCGGCGATCACTTCGGGCATGGCGAGCAGTCGGGCGTTTGATGCCTTCATGGGGAGCGACACCTCTCCAAAGTCCGCAATTGCACGACTCACGATTCTGATGCCAATCGTCTCAGGCAGTGACGCAGCAACCGCGCAGCTCGTAGCATCGATACGGGATCGCGGCGGAGAGTTAGGGCAGGTCCTGGGTTGGTTTGACATTGAAGATCTTGCAAAGTGGTCGAAGCTCGGTGGCGCGCAGAAGCTCACGCTCGTTCTCAATCGGTTGCCAGAGGCCGATCTTTCACAGTCTCAGTATGCAGACCTCATGACCTTCCCATTGCCCGGCGTTCGAGAGCAGGCCGCGCTTGAGCTTAAAAAGCGCTTCTTCAGGGATACGGACGGGAATCTTCTCCTGACGCTCTCTGGCCCTGGTAACCGGCTCACGCGGGAACAGACGATTGCTTTCGTGTCAGCCTTAGCCCTCCCACCTGCTAAACGCACTCCATTTGTGGGCGCTTGGTTCGGACTGAAACCCGCACCGGACACTGTGCTCCTGATACTACTAGCCCGCACTGGCTACGACAGCTCAGATACCTTCAACCTGGAAGCTGCGCGGTACCTGCGGCGTGCCCAGTGGACTGCGACCACAGAGATGCTGCAGATTTTAGCGCAGCATCCTGAACCCCTAGCCAGAACGCTTGCGTACGCTAAACTCGATCCGAAGGTCGATGCGCAGAAAAAAATACTGCAGGAGCGTATCTCTGCTGAGAAGGATCAGGGCCTGCTGAAGATGGTGATGGGTAAGCTTTCGGCTGAGCTGCCACCTGCGCCACGCTCTTCTCCGGCAGCACTTCAGACTCCCTAGCTGCGCTCGTGGAGCAGAGGGAATAAAAAAGGCCAGGGGATTGCTCCCCTGGCCTCTCCGTCACCCACAAAGTGGGTTCCGCGCCTTACGGCATGATGTTCTCGTCGTTGAAGAAGGTCGACATGAACGAGCGGAGAATGAACGCGCCAACGGCTACGATCATCAAGCTCAATGCCGCCTTGTACTGACCGAACGACGCGCTCATGATCGCGCCGATACCGGCAGCGGCCATGACGAGGGCGCCGAAGCTTCCTTCTAGGTAGAGGAGCACGGCGTTCGTGGCGTTCGCGATCTTCTCGTCGTTGTACTTCGTCTGAGCTAGAGCATCGATTGAGAGGCTAGCCCCGATGAGTGCGACTCCGAGGATAAACATTACTGCACGACCCTGCTTCTCGCTCGGAGCGACGAACGCTGCCGATACGCGCTGGCAAAGCGCAGTAAACTTGTTGCTAACAGCTTTGATTGACTTCTTCATAGTACCTCAAATGTTTTGTTCTACGTTGCTTGTGTTGCTTCTTCGTAACGACGCGACATGCACGTCCCAGTTTCATAAAGGTTATAGCAGATCCGTACAGCTATGTTGCATAACGGGGGCCTCTTTTACATTCTTTTTAGTCGCGTCATATCAGGTCGTTAAGCGATCTTCGGAGGAGGCGGGTATGACGTCAAAAAGGACAGATCGAGACTAGAGCCGACGGCACCAGCGCTTCACGGCGAGCTCGACAAGACTTCTAACTTGAGAGCTATCCCTCGGCCGAATCTGCCAGGCCCGGCAGCAGCTTCTCTGGATTGAGGGTTGTGCCATCCTTTCGAAGCTCGAAGTGAAGGTGTGGGCCGGTTGATATCCCTGTGCTTCCAACCGTTCCGATTATATCGCCGGCGCGAACGTACGCTCCAGGTTCAACTGAGATCTTTGAGCAATGTCCGTAGTGGCTCGTGAGTCCATCGCTGTGCCGCAAAACAACAAGCTTGCCGTAACCGGCGTAGGGGTCAGCGAACATGACTTGCCCATCCGCGATTGCGCGAATCGGGGCGCCGGCGGGAGCAGCCAGGTCTATACCGTGATGGTGCTGTGTGACCTTCTTCACGGGGTGTCTACGATTGCCGTAGGAGCTTGAGAGGCGCGGACCCATCACGGGGTAGACGTACGCCTCTACACGTTCTGAGGCGATCATTCGCGGTGCCGTGCTTGATGGCACGGCTGTGGCTCTCTCTGCACCCACGATACATGCTGAGTACGCTACGATCGATAGAGCCGCTATGATGCGAGTGCTTGAAGTCATCTGCTCTACTTACCCGCGGACATTTTCTGTAGCCTTCGGAAGGCTTCTTCCTCGGCATTTAACGAGTATCCCTTCACGCGAACCGCGCTTCCATCGTTCATGTTTGATGCCCCATCGCCAAAGCTAACCAGACTTGAGTGAACCCAGGCCCGTTGCCCGTTCGGCGCAAAGACGCGGTACCATTCGCCCTGACGCTCTTCCACTGCTAGGCGCGAACCACGACGGAGAGACATCAGGGCAGAATTATTTTTCCCCGGGCCTACACGCAGGTCCGCCTTGTCTACAGTTACCGTCGCGATCTGCATATCTGTGTTGCGGCTTGGCGGCTTCACTTCCTCTACTGGCTTTACAATCGCCGGAGCCTCTTTCTGCTCGGGGACGACACGAGCTGGCTGTGGAGCGGCTGGCATCGGTACGTTGTAGCGTCCCAAGCTTGCCCGAGTCTTCGCATCGACCATCGTTGAGAGCCTATTTGCCTCTGTCTCGGCTACTGTTAGCTGACTGCGCGTCTCCTGGAGATCCGCATCGAGCTTTGCCATCTGCTCCTTAAGCTCTGCAAGTTGCTTCCGCAGCGCCTCGTTCTCGCGGCTGAGAAGAGTCGCTTTTACTTCAAACTCCGATGGAGCTTTCGGGGGCTCAGGAGCCTTCTGTGGCTTAGGTGGTGCGACTGGAGGAGGTACTTTTTTTAGCGTCGGCGCCGGCTTTGTTGTCTGTCTCGCAGGAGGTGCTACTTGCGTAGCTTTCTCTGCCCGGGGAGCTGTGCTTGCCAAAGAGGTCTTGACCGGAACGGCTGGAGCCGCCGCGCCGATCGCCTGTGCTGATAACCCTTCCATAATGGCCCGCTCGGCATTGAGAAGAGACTCGCGGAACTCATCCGAACCGGGGCTAGCCGTCTGCGCTTGGGCAGCTGAGAGAGGGATTACTGCACAGAGAGCGAGATACATGAACATTCGGCGGCTTATAGGGAAGCCGGTGGGCGCTGCTATTCGAGCCTGTAGGTAGCTAAAAAACATAGGAACCTTCATGTCCAACCATCCCCTTATCCACTCGCCAGTAGATAGTGCTTCAGGCCTTTCTGAGAAAAAGCGCGGGATGGGAGTTTTTCTTAGGCCGATCAGCTAATTGCCTATTCCAGGCCCATAGTTCGGCGTATGTCGTTTAGGGAGCTGCCCCCTTGTCTCCGGTCGTTTGGTAGCGGCTGCGCGGCTACGGGCTGCCCCGCGGCACCGTTTCCGGCGATAGCATCCTCAAGGAAGGGGTCCTGGTCGGGCGCTGGCTTGCGCCTTGGACTCGCCCCCTGCGAGCCATCGTCCATGGCTGCTAGAAGATCTACCTCTTCTTGAGTTATCACGCGGCGAGCTCGACTAGACGAAGCTGAAGTGTCAGCTGCCCCGCCAGATTGGTAGCGGACCACGAAGGCCAGGAATGCGAGCACGAGGAGGGCACCTATCTGGACCTTGCTACCGAGTGGGGCGATCAAGTTGCGGAAACTGATGAGGCTCATGTGTTTAAGCTATTCCTTGCCCTTCTGCCGCTTATAGTATTGCCACCTACCTTGGCGGATCTCAACCACCTCTTCATGCCCTGGACGGTAGTAGTGCCCCTCCGGGTCTAGGCCGGGCGGCACATCCACTACATCTACCATAGGCTCTTCCCAGACGTACTCCACCACACCTGGCACGTTACGAACCTCATACTCCACCACTGGCGGGACGGGAGGGGGAGGAGGCGGGCTGCTGCAGCCCACGGCGAATGGCGTTACCAGGAGCAACGCGATTGCGCTCTGTCTACTGAAATTACGTTTCATAATGCTCTCCTCTATACTCCCGAATCTCTGAAGCCTGACTCCATCATGGAATTGATAGCGCCGGATACCCCCGACGCATCCTCCGCTTGGAATCCTGCCCCTCCCATCATACGCTCTTGGAGATCCTTCGCGCCGTATGGAGCCATCAGAACCACTTCCTCAAGAGCCTTGCTGAAGTCGTTGTTGTGGCGCACCAGCGAATCGCTGAAGAGTTGGTTGTCGTCGCCGTTATTGGTACTCACCCAGTAAAAAGCCGGCTCAACAGGCAGAACCAGAGCACCCTCACCGATATCCGAAAGTAGGTAGAACTGCGATTCAAGTCCCTTAACGGTCCGTAGCCGCATGATGACGTCTGCCTGCTGTGGCGTGAGGTTGAATGCCTGTGCTGTAAGGTGGAACTTGTTCGGGTCTTGCCGCAAGAAGATCTTGTGGGCGCTGTTTTGCACGATCGCCTGACCACCCGAACCTACGTAGAAGTCCTCGCCGGACTGCGACGCGGCGATAACGATCCCCTTACGCTTACGGTACAGTCTGAAGGCAGTCTCAATAGTGCCCGCTTGTGTCTTGCCAATGAGCTCGTGCGCTTCGTCAAATACCAGCACCTTGCGGGTATCGAGCTCGCGCGGGTCATTCATGACCGTGTCGGCCCATACCATCGCGATTTTGAGGAACACGCGCTGTAGGTCCGGATTTCGGCTCAAAGCCTTGAGATCGAACACTATGAAGCGCTCTTTGAGCTTTAAGGATCCTGGACGGTCAAAGAATCGCGCGTAGGTACCCTCACCGTAATAGTCAGCGATCAGAAGCGCTATGCGCTGCCGGCGCCGAGCGGTATCTTCGGTCTCGTCGACCCTTCGAGGTGCTCGAAGCACTGAAACGACATCGCTCAGGATAAATTCGCGTCGCATCGGGCCACTGCGGTAGATGCGATGGGCTTCGATCAGGGAGTCAGCAACACTGCCGCGTTCGAGTCGATCTGGAGCGTTGCTGCCGTCGGTTGCCATGTCACAGACAACGTCGGCGCACATATCAATCAGATCTTTGTAATCATCGTTCCGAGAATCCGGCGTAATTTCGCCGAGTCGAGCGAGGAAGTTCATCGCAGGAGCTTTTGACGGCGTAGCCTCATACACGCGGCCACCGAAGAGGCGGGCAATCTTTTCGAACCCGCAAGGCTGACCGGTCATGCCCTTATCGAAAATGAACGTGATCGGATTGCGCTCGATAATCCGACCATCGGACAGCGTCGCGTAGTGACCGCGGTTGAGCATCGTAATCAGAAAGCACATCAGATAGCTCTTACCAGCGCCGGATACACCGCTTATGAGGACATTTGGAGCGATGTTCGAGTCGTATAGGTCGAACCCTATCAGCTCTCGGTTCCAGAGACTTGGAAGGAGGATCTGCGCACCGGCGCTTCCACGCCAGTTGCCCCACAGCGGGAACATCCTGGTTGCGCGCGATGACTGTAACACAGTCGTCCAGCCGGCCCCGTCAGTCGCTGGGTCGTAGCACCCGGGCAGGCTGTTAATTAACACGGCCATATCAGAGATCTCGTGAACCATTCCGCGAGCACCGTTCAGCTGCGGAAAGGTAGCAACCGCCTCGGATGTGGCTCTCACAGCCTCGTCGTCCGTCTGGCACACAAACGTCTGATGGACACCGAGTCGAACAATCTGCTCCCGAGAGTCGTACAGCTCCTGTCGAGCTTGTCGAATAGCTTGGATCTGGTGAATAACCTTCTGGTTTGAACGACCGCCCCACGCGCGCTCACGCATGCCGAGGGTGCTGTCGAGTCGGTCGAGTCGCTCAAGCTGCTTCTCCTTGGGATCCTTAGAGAACGTGACGCTAATAATGTTTTCGTACGGGGCCGATTGAAGCGGCGCAATCATGAGCGGCAGGCAGGCCTTCGGCGGCTTCACCATCGACACCGAGCGGAATACCCTCCCATCCTTGCGGATAATACCGTCTTTTGGGTGGTCCACGTGCGTCTCTGAAACCTGATTTGCGAGCAGGTCTTCAGAATCGTACTCCGGAACGGGAATAGCAGTCGTACGACCACGCTTATGCTTTCCTGGCTTTACGCTACGTCGGTTTAGGATCGGATAGAGGAGGTTTATCAGGTCCTGCCCATCGAGGCGGCGCGGCACGAAGCCCAAGTCAGCTAACTTCGCTGCGGAGCCGTCGATGAGACCCTTGAACTTATTGGCGAAGCCCATGTACTCCGCGTGACGCTGCTCAGCGCTCATTCCAACCGCGCCGTGCATCAGCATCTTCAGGGTACGGGCCATCTGATTCAACAGTCCCTTACCTTGCCAGGGGGGATCGAAACGGAAAGAGATGAAGAGCCTGAGACGGCGCGGTCGGCGTTGTAGCGACCGACTTTGGCTCGCGAGGCGTATGGAGCGAATCCAACGGCGAGTCATCCAGCCAGCTGGACCGCTCAGCGGGTACTTCGAAATGCAGTCACGGAGCAGGTCTTCAACATCGAAGGTCGTAATCCAGTTCATCTGAGCGGAGATAGTATGGTCGAGCGCGTCGAGGAGCTCCTGCATGCGCTCGGTCAGCTGAAAGGCGTCCGCGTCCGAAACCTTGGTAATCCACTTCGGTTGAAGCTCCCACATGGACCAGAGGGATGCATCAGAGTGAACGAAGAGCTCGTTCTCCTGGTCCCATTGAGCAAAAGGGAGAAGCTTGTTGAAAACTTGCTCGTCCTGAAACAACCTTTGTCGGGTCAACCTATTAATGCTCATTGCACCTACTCGCTAAAAAGCTTTGGTGGCTCACCTGTTGCTGGAAGAAAGCGAACCTCCCTGCCAGTGTGGTCCACAACAACCTGCACCTGCGATTTCCGTTCAATCAAACGCGCCAACTCATCGATCGTACCAAGGCTCTCGATCGTGATCTTCTGCTTGGCGATAGAGGGGTCCGTGTAGCTTTGGTAGCGCGAGGTGGCTGCAAGAACCCGTGCCGCTTCTTCCATCGATACGTTTTTCAGATTGAGCTGAAAGACGGGCCGGAGGGGAGGTCCAGCCTTGGCAAGGTCAGCATCTGAGGTTCCCGGGCGCTCGCGTTGAGGCAGAACCTCGGGCGGCTGGGTCCAACGGGTGCGTGAATACACTGGCTCCGGTCCAACTGTCCTCATCGAGGGGAGGAACAACGTACGGGCCTTGCTTGCACTTGGGTCGTACGGCTTTACGCCGCCGCCGCACGCTGCGAGCGAGACAACCAGCGCTGCTATGATGCCGGAGTAAGGTTTCATTACCGAATATCCTCTGGGGTTACGTACCCAACTGCTGAACCCCCCTGCGTTCCACCAAGCTGCGACTCGAGCTCAAACGCGTCGGTGACGGCCCACTGGTCCTTCTTCACTTTTAGGTAGTAGTAGTGCGCTGGAACGAGGTCTCCGTGGGTGTTTAGGTGGTCTGGAACCCACATCAGACGAACGACGGCCGGCTGGATTACTGGATTTACAGGCTGCGGCGCAAGCGCGCGCTGGTAGGTCCCCATCGCCTCTAGTGCTTGGCGAGCAGTTTCTCCGCCGCTCGCATCCGAACGGAGCGCATCGTCATTCTTCTCTCCCAGGTAGGCCTCTGGGGGTGGAGTTTCGTAGAATGGATTAAACACCCGGCTCATTGTGGTGCATCCCGACAGCAGCGCTGTGAGAGCTAGGACCTGAAGGGGACGGAAGAGTACTTTCATAATAACCTCCAGCGCTAATCCAATGATGCGTACACAACTGATGGATTCTCATCATCGAGAGATTCGAGTAGGTCCGGTATCGCAAGTGACTGCGAGAACACGGCTGTTGCTTCACGATTCGAGAGGACCTGTACCACAGGAACCAGCTGAGATACTCGGTCGCGAATCAGGAGCTGCCACTGCTCAGCAGCCGAGGAAAGCGCCACTCCGCCAGCGTAACGACTTGCGTCACTCACGCTCACCGAGTTCGTTCCGTTCCCGTAAATGATATTGTTGGTGTTAGCAGCCGCGACTGCCTGACCAAGTCCTGCAAGACCTCCAGCCATCGCAGCTCCGCCGATCGCTTGTCCGAGCGGGTCGATCAGCACGCCAGCCATTCCGCGGATTCCGTCCTCACCGACAACCCAACCATCGATTGCGAACTCCTTGCGGCGGCCATTCGCTAGGCGGATGCTCAGTCGGGTCAGTCTGAAGAGAACTCGTGAATCGGTTAGGGAGCCCTGCGCTGCGGCTATCACGCGGGCCTCTCCGAGGGGAATCGTGTTGCCGTCTGGCCCCATTACGTTCCCAAGGAGCTTCAGCACGACAGGGTAGGGAGTGCCATCTGTCGGAGCATTCACGCCAGCGAGCAATTTAACCCGTACCGAGTCGCCTGGCATAATCGCTGCGAGCTTGGGCTTATTCGGCGGCGGAGGAGGCTGCACCGCGACTGAGTCACTTGCGAAGCTCGTGAGTTCTTCCGGGTCTGCTGGGACGATATCCTCGCCCGCTACATCAGAAACATCTTTCGGTGCAGTGTTCACCTGCTGAGTGGTAGGATTCTGCTCCATGCTCGAGATTCGCTCGAGGATCTTCTGGAAGATCTCGGCAGTGGTGTTCTCAAACTCCTCCATCTTCTTCAGTTGCGCAGCTTGGTCAGCCTGCAACGACGCCAGCTGCTGACCCTGCGTTTTCAGCTGTCCATCGAACCGAGCTACAAGGTCCGTCCAACGCTCATCGTGGTCTCCTGCGCCGGCAGTGGTCTGCTGCTCCTTTCTAGGAGCACGGCCACGGCGCGGGTTGTTCTCGGAAAATATGAGGAACAGAAGCGCGACGCCCACGAGACCCGCAACTACCTGGGTCTTTCGGTCACTCTTAAGGCGCAGTGCTAAATCTTTCATCATCTGTGACATACTTCACCTACCTTACTAGCGAGACCTCGTCACAATGTAGACCTTCGCGTTGTGCTTGTTCGAAATCTGCTCTTCTACGTTCAGCGGTCGGGCTGCAAGCTCCCACGAGGACGCCGAAACGGCGCGCGTACCGTCGATGCGGAATGTTGCTGGATTCAGCTTCTGGGACTGGTCGAGGAGGTTTGTGGTGTCTAGCACGTAGCCCCACAGGTTCGGCCCGATGAACATCCTGTCAATCTTGGCAAGAATCGACCCATCGCTTACGACCGTCTGCCCCTTGTACTTCTCGCTCATGGTGTAGCCTGCAATCGTCTTCTTCCCGAACTCTGCAACCAGCACCATCTCACGCATCAGTCCAGACACTTTGCTCGCCGGCGCGTACTCGTAACTACGCTCGGTGTACCCCTCAGGGGCTGACTCCTCTTCAGCTCCGAAAGCACCCTTGCCATCTTCGATTAAGAGCTGCGCATCTCGAGGGTTCTCTTTGCTGGCTACCAAGACACGGATCGGGTACGAGCGACCATCGTTGAGGCGCACAATCAGGGCGGCACCTTCCGCCGACATGTTTTGCTTGCCGAACAGAATGAGGGCAGAACCCTTGTTTTGAATTGCGATCGGAGCGTTGGAGTTGTGGAAGCCGTCCTTTATCTGGCCGCCTTCGAACATGATCTCAGTCGGCTCACCGATATTGACGTACACTTCTATTTCGCCGTCCCCCTGCTGGTACTGCACATCGCGGGCGAATGCCGGCGCCGAGTAGCTGAGAGCCACTAGGGCCACCGCCGCTGCGAGCTTCGCTGTTTTTCGAGCCATAGTCGTCACACCTCTAAAGCCTCTCATCTGCTACTCTCCCTCTCCCGGACGCTCGCCGCGTGTATTCGGGTTGAAGACGATATTAGTGATCACGATCCCGTACGGGTTGACTGGGTTTCTCGGTATAGTGGTCAATTCAAGTCGGTACCGGCTCGTAACGCTAGGAATTGGGGCTCCAGCGATAACCTTCCAACGCTCACCACTAATCGATACGTAGACCTTGTTGCCCTCGCGCTCTACTTTGGTCTTCAGCGGGTCTACGAAGAACACCTGAGTTCTCAGCGTCGTTTCGATAGCTGGCAGCTCGGAGTTCATGTTCTCATCATTGAACTTCGTGAGCAGAGGCTCCTTGAGCATCGAGCGTGCGACCTCGAACTGCTTACGCGCTGTGTTCGGCTGGTACGTGGCTACCAAGTTGACGTAGTCGTTCGCCACATTCACGAACTCGGTGTCTGGAATATCCTGCGCTGCGTACATGCCTGGCATCGGCTTCGACGGCACCGAGAGAGTAATCTCACGCGTCGACCACATGACGAGAGCGAAAATTATCGCGATAAAAGTAGTTGGGAGCTGAATGAGCGAGAGGGCGCGCCACATCATCGCCTGGTCTTTGTAGTTCTCCCAGAGCCTGATCGTGTCGTTTTGGCTGCGCGCAGCCGTGAGCTGGGTGTCTGCCACCTTCTCCCTCACGCCTTGTGCCGCTTCCTTTATCTTACCCATGGAAACCTCTTCGTAAACCGCTCACACTACCGATTTGCCGGGTCGCCGAGCCCTCTGTTTATAACCTTCTCTAACTCAAGCTGGCGAAACAGAGACTTGTCACTCAGCTCTCGCACCGGCGCTCCACTCCATACGGGCTGCAGCTTGGAAGGTGCGGGGATGCCGATCGGCTCGAACCCAAGGTTCACCATGCATAGGTTTCGGACTCCGCGCTCCTCGTCTGGAAAGCGCTTCCGCATCATTGCGATAACGAGCGTCGTTCCGATCATAATCAAGACGAGGAACGGCATCGCGTTGGCTGGCTTGTGCAACGACGCGCCAACCATGAGCGCCATCGTCAGACCGGCCATCCACTCCATGAGCTTGCAGCCCGCGAAGGTCCAATCTTCATTTAGGCAGGGTATTACGTCGCCGCTATCCATAGGTCTTTCGAGCCTCTTTTAGTAATCAACGCCGCTTACCGCTTTGCTTCAGGCAAAAGACGGGGATCGGCTGAAAACTTAATTCCTCCGCGGGTGGCCTTGGGCTGCGGGTCCAGTACTCGCTCAAGGTCCTCCGCTCGATCTATCAGTGTGTTACGCCACTTAACCGGGTCTAACAGTTCGTCGGGGCGAGCTATTTTTCGAGCGGTGTCGAACTCATTGAGGGCCGCTATGAGCAGGGCGCGGGCGCGCGCATAGTGAGCCACGGCTTCTACGGCCGTCTCCTGGTCAGCCGCTCCAAGAGCGACAGTTCGACTCTCTGCGTAAGTGGTTGAAATGCCCAGCCCGAGCAAGGCCACAAAAAGCGATGCGGTAGTGAATACTTGCCTAACCATTTGAACCCCTTGGCCAAATCTACGTTTTTGAGGGTCCACCTCTCCCCCCAACTCCCTATCGCCACAAAGCCCACATTCACTAGAGGAAAGCTGGCTATTCTGTAATTCGGAAAATGATCCGAAATACTCTGATAGGGGGGAGGGGATACCTCGTACCCGGGAGGCGGAAGTCGCCTCCTGTGTGGGGGTATGGCGTTCTTCGACTCGTTTGTTGCTTAACGGCAAAAACCGTTGGAAGCTGGTTGCTCTTGTCGTTTTCAGGAGAGAAAGCCGACCCAGTGGGCTTTTCTTGATTGAACTCGTAAGTCAGCCGTACACTCCCTGCTCAAGGCCATTGGTCTTCTAACGGCAGGTTTTTTCGAAGGGAATATTTCACGGTGGTAGAGGGGTTGCCCACGCCAGATGAGAAGGACCTCGAGCTTCTTCGCTCGGTCCGCCGCCGTAACTACTCGCGCCTCCTAGCCAGGTCAGTCTTCGCAATCATCGGCGCCCTGCTTGGTGTCCTCGTAACGGTCCACTTCGTTCGTCGCAACGAACCTGTTGAATTTCGGTTAGTGGACGCACGCCGGACCATCGACTCAAGCGGTATTCAGTGGAGCGAGGATGTCTCTGCAGAGATCGCCAGCTACCAGGAGTGGCTCTACCTACACGGCACAGCGCTGGAAGCCTCGCTCTTTGCGGATTCAGCAAGCTTGCTTGCGCACAGCATGGTCGCTACCGCCGGTGACGATACGGATGTATCTGAGATGGGGATCTTCCGACAGGTCTACCTCTCGCTACACATGGGACTCATGCGAGTCCTATTCCTCGTTATCGCCTCTCTGCGGGCTCTCATTATTGTAATGGTAGCCGCAGTCGTCTTCGGCCTCAGGTCCTTCCGGCCTTATTCGGGCGATGACGTTTTGGGCCAAATGGGTAACGGACGGATGTTCTACTCCGGTGTCAGGGCGGGACTCGACAAGCTCACGGCGCAGGGTGCGCCTGACCTTCAGGTGCGGGGGTTGGCTTGTCCGCAGCTTGCGACGCAGGTTGAGAGTCGGGCCTCCAGCATCTGGAGAGTCCTTGGAGAGTACGGCGCACAGAATAGCACCAACGAAGGGCTGGTAGCCGTGCTGACTAAGAATCGATCTGTGTCCGCGTACGTGGCAGCACCCGAAGACGATAGTGCTCTCAATAAGGCATTCTCAGGGGCGACTCTCGGAGAGCATGTGCCGGACCTTCTCGAAGCGGCTCTTTCGTTGCACGCGGGCTACGCCGCTGGTGATATATCGGAGACGCGGCCACCTAGCCCCGAAGTAACTACAGGTGGGCCTTTTGGCTCGGGGCAGTACGCATCAGCCGTTCGTTCCGCGCTAGATCGCGTTGTGTCACCGGAGCTGAAGCGCGAACTTGGAGCACTCTCGGCGGCCGAAGTAGCCACAACGATCCTGTCGCTACAGTGCGGGAAAGTTCTTGCGCACTCGTTCGAAGGCGGACGTTGGAACCTGAGGTCGCAGTTTCCGCACCTCAACGCTCGCGCAGTGCTCCACTCGGTGCTGGCGTACCCTGAAGAATACGACTTTTACCGACGCACTCGGATTCGACAGGCGCTCATTTACGCCTCTCGCTCAAGCTCGTTTGCCCCCGTTCGGATGCCGATCGGGATGCCCAATGATATCTGGGCACTGCGCCAATGGGTCGAGGTGCTACTTGCAAACCCCCACGAACTACCAGCTGCGGCAGACGATATTGAGCTCGTCGGCGTGGTGCGCTCAGCCCATCAGGCTTGGAATGAGCAGTTCTTGGAATCTCTGGAC
This sequence comes from uncultured Bdellovibrionales bacterium, assembly GCA_964413875.1. Lineage (GTDB taxonomy): Bacteria > Bdellovibrionota_C > UBA2361 > UBA2361 > OMII01 > OMII01. Next base: position 124,178 of record CAYPUA010000001.1, on the reverse strand, counting down.
TCTGTAACAGCGGGAGATACAGGGTACGTCGCAACCGCGGCAGGGCTACTTTTTGTGCCCCTGAAAGATGTCTTGGCGATTCTGAGGCGGGCCGTTCCGTCGACTAGTATAAAACGATTGGAGGAACTTCTGACTGCCGTCAGCACCAAGCAGCGGCTGTGCGCGGCAGAGCTGGCGAAGCGCGACGGAGAAGTTCCGGACCAGCTCTCGTTTGATCGAATTTTCCCGCCACTGACCGATTTGGAAGTACAGACGCTAACGAAGCTGCACGGCTACTCAGAGCGTGACATTCGGGACTGGTCGGCGATGCGCATCGTCCTCACCTCGTACGCTTGGCTCGCGCGACGGGTGGGCGACTACACCGTCCCCGAGAGTTCTCTCATATTCGCCGTGTTTAAGGCGCGAGAGCCTCTACCAGGAGCGAATGAAATTGGCCTTCTTGGCAAGACCGGTCTCGTACCATTTCGAGGAGCAAGACTTCAGAGTCGTCGAGGTGCATCATGGAACTCCCGCTTCCTGTACGCTGACAAAGCGACGATGTCTGAAACACAAGAAGACTTTGAGAAGCTCATGCAGGGGATTGAAGAGAAGCTAGAGGACGAGGCGTCGAGTTCTATCTCGCCGGTGAGTGCGTAAGGAAATTTGAGAGATGGTACGTAGCTATAAAAAGACCGACTACGGAGCGCTGCGGGACGAGCGGATACGACAAGCAATGCTGGCGTCGGGTCTCACCGCGCTCGGTTCCCTCGGAGTGGCACTCTCACCGTTCGCAAGCGCGCTCGGTCCGATGGCGCTCTTCGGCCTCGGACTCATCCCCGCAGCAGCCTTGGGCAGGAGTGCTTTCGAATGGGGCAAGCAGCACTCACTTGAATTGGAACGGGCGCGAGAATCGGAGTTCCGCGGAGGCAAGGAAGTACTCGGGATGCCGCCTGACCGCGAATCGATCGGCAGAGCAGTCGAGAATGCTCGAGCGAAGAACAAAAAGATGATCGACCGCTACCTGGTCGGCTTTGAACTTGAATCCGGAGATCCTCTCTGGGTGGATGACGATGAAATCTGTACACACGGTGCGGTATTTGCCAAAACCGGAGTAGGAAAAACGCTCTGGCTTGAGTCGCTCATCTTTCAGCAGATGGCGCGTGGACGAGCGAGCGGCTGCACTTTTATTGATGCCAAGCGTGATTCAGCGACGCTCGCGCACATCATCTTGATGGCGATGGTGACTGGCCGAATCGAGGATCTTATCATCATAGATCCATTCGAGAGCGTTCATGCCTACAATTTTGTGCTTACGGGCCAGCGCGCAGATGTAAAGGCAAGAAAAGTCCTCCGTGCCGGGCTACCCCCCACCTCGGACCAAAGCACGACGAAGCATTACGACCGACTAGCCGCGGACTCGATCTATCGCATGGTGCGTGCGATGGAGAGCTTCGGATTAGCTTGGTCGATTCGTGACATCGCCGTATCGCTCTCTGCGTTCCAGCTCGCGTACCCCCACTTACGCAACATGCTCAATAAGATCGGCGCACGCCAAGCGATGGTCGAGCTTGGGCACCTTGCTTCGAGTTACCGAAGCGTTAAGGGCGTTCTCGATACTGCACGGATAACGGACAATCTGCGCGGTATCGCTTCGGAGCTGCACGCCATCTCCGGAAGCGAGGCGGGAGAGATCTTTTGCACCCGCTATACAGATCTCGTTCTTACCGACGCAATTCTCCGCGGGAAGATTATTTACTTCATGCTACCCCGGCTCGAAGAAGCCGAGAGCGCAGCGCGGATGGTGAAGGTGTTTCGAGAAGACCTGGAGGTTTCAATCGGTGAGATCACATCGTCACGCATCCACAACCTCGAGGACCCGCACCTCGTTATTATCGACGAGGGTTCGTCCACCTTTGGGCCTACGTGGGCGAACCTGTTCGAGCTTGCACGCCGCGGCCGCTTCGCCCTTCTTTTCGGCGCACAGTCCACTGGAGGACTGACAGATGCAGCAATGGGTCTCTCTGAGGCTTTCTACGAGCGCGTTATGGCTAACGTGAACCTGAAGGTCATGATGCGAATCGGAGATAACCGCACCGCCTCTGACATGACAGAGTGGTTCGGAAAGATTGCATCTACGAAGAAGTCCGTTGGGACCGGAGTTACAACAGGGCTTTCAAGTACCCTACTAAAGGGCTCGCTCGACCTAAGCGCACGAAGAAGTGGAGGAGAGTCGCAGAGTGTAAGCTACCAGGAAGCTGAAGAGGACTTGGTGAGCGCTGAGGAGCTAAAACACGAGATGTCTGCAGAGAAGGGTCTTGCGTGGTTTGACCTCGGCAATGGCAAGATTGTTAAGGGGCGGTCGTTCTGGTTCAACGCAAACCTGCCAGATACATGGGAGGGAAGAGAATTTATCGTCCACCCCGAGAAGCTTGAGGTCGACGAGATCGGACTTGCAGATTGGGTCGACGAGCAGATTCTTTCGCAGGAGCAGGAAGAGACATCTCAGAAGTTCGCCCCAAAGCCACGTAGCGCCCAGGACGCCGCGCCGATTTCCGAGAAGCGCAGTCCCACTCCGCCCCCAACCGGCAGTGTAAGCGGAGCCGGAGCGGAAGCCTCCCCTCCGGGCTCCTTTAAGCTCGGTCCTCTGTTGCGAGCCGGTGGCCGCCCACGAGGCTCCGTGACATCGCTGCTAAAGTCGCCGCCTGCATCAACGCCTCCGCCGCCGGAGAGCGCGCCTGCCGCGGCTCAACCGCCCCTGCAATCACCGTCCAACCAGAAAGGAAAAGGGGAGCCCCCGAAGCCGAGCAGTCCTAAAACGGGGCCCCTTAAGCTACGAAAATGACAGTATGCGCAAGCCGTTCGCGGAGTCTTGGATTCAGGTCGGAACTCCGCCAACTGCATGAAACATTTGCTTTCGGCTGTTTCCCGCAGTAAGGTTTCCACAGAGATTTAGGGGGAACTTACCTCCAGGTTCTTGAGTGACGGGGCTGTCCCGTCGATAGATGTCAGGAACGGGGAGGGAGACCGGGGAGTCCGGGCACGTGGCGGCTCTTCACCCTCAAAAACGCGTTAACGGCACGGTCCGTGAGTGGGACCGACTGTGAAGCAGCTCAACCAAGTCGGACACGTAGCGAAGTTACCGACGCGAGTCGCTCACAGGTTTTACGAAAGGTGAAGGTTATCTATGTACCGCGGTGGGGTCACGTTCTCGATCAACAAATCATTCGGCCGACTACAACTCGTCCCCGAGCCACAAGGCCTTCGACTCTTCTATACTCCAATCGTTGATGGCGCTGAAGCGCCTGGTGCTCCTGGCAGCCTCGACATGCTCCTTCCAATCGATGCTATCGGTGGCCTCTGGGCGACGACTCGAGCGTTTCTCTACGGCGTTGAGTCCCTCGATGAAAACGTGATCCTTCAGAGCGGCGAGAGCGAGAGCGACTCAGACACCCTGATCAAGCTCTACCGAGACAAGCCACGTGGCCAGCAAGGAAAGCTGAGCGGCGAGGAGACGTGCTGGCTGCGAATCGTGACCGGGCGAACAGAAGAGGAGCGGCGCCGCATTAAACTTGGGCCCCGTGACCTTCTCTGTCTTGAGCTCGCGTGCACGTCTGTCATGACGCTGTCCAGCGAAGCCGGGACCCACAAGCCTGCCTTGATGTAAATGTAGCGCTGGTTCAGCGCAGACAACGAAGGGCATCAAAGAGCTGCCCGCCTGGGAAGGACACTCCTGGCGGCTGCGAGGTTCCTGACTCAGGGTCGATGCTCCAACCAGGACGCACCGCGCAAACGTCCACATCGTTTCTTTCAAGCAGAGCGGCAATGTTCACGTGCTGAGGCGACTTGACCACCCAGATTCGCCCTTGTGGGTCAACCGGCTGCAGGGCCGAATCAAGGATTCCCAAAAGAACATCTGACGAGCGCTCGCCTCGCATCTCAGCTCGCTGGATCCAGGAAACACCGGACTCCTCGCCACGCGAGAGAAGCAGCGTTGTCACCTCACAAAGCAGCTTGTCTGGATCTTCGCCAGCCCCTAACCGGGCGTGAAGACCGCTCGCTTCCTCAACAGACAGGGCCTGACGCTTCGACTCGTGTCGATGCTCAAGAACGTAGGAAGCTGACACGTCGGATACGTACTCAAGCATCAAGCAGTGGCGAACCAGCGGGTCCTGCTCTCGGAGGGGCAACGAAGGGAGACGGAACACTCCTGGCGCGAGCTCCTCCGCCGACTCCCAGATCAGGGCCGCAGTCGCCTCCGCGTCTCGGTACTCCTGGGCCATCTCGGCGCACACAGAGGGAGACTTGCTGCCGGTAGCAAGCTCTTCAACCAGAACCCTGAGCTGCCTGAACGAGCCATCAACGACACCCGCGTCGCTTGAGATGAACCTTCGGCCACGGACCTCCAGAGCGCGCAGGGCAAGCTCAAGGTTGCGCCGAAGGTCGAACGAATCGAGCGGCTCGTGAACGCCGCGGGAGATCGCCAGCAGCTCCCGCACGATCGAATCTCCGCCGCTACGGATTAAGCGCTCGGCGGCGATGGCTGCCAATGGGCCGGCCGACGCAAAGCTGTCGTGCGTCGATCCTTTAGCCGGCGTCTGGGGGCGCTCGGCGAGAACGTGTCCGGCAATCTCGAAAGCGCCGAGGATCTGCCGCATGCCGTCCCTGGAGAAGGGCGCCGAGGAGAGTAGCAGAGCTGTCGAGCCAGGGCGCGCCTGGTCTAGCTCTCGGATCTCCTTCTTTTCAGCCGCCCAGCTGGTGAGGCTCTCCGGACTTTCAACGACGAGCGTTGGCTCAACACCCCTTTGGAGCATCACAGCGCGGTGCAGCGCCGCGACCGCCAGCACATCCGGAGCGAGCCTCTGTAGCGGTCCGCCGTGCGGAGTAAAGAGTAAGAGGTCCACCTGACCAAGGTCTAAGTTGGGCCGGGGCAGGTAGGCGGGGTAAGTTTGGTGTGAAGGAATGGGATTGGGCTGAAATGGCTGGTTCATCAGCCCTTCACTGTAGCAGCCGAGGGTAGGATACAGCAGAGGGATTTTCGGGGCAGAAGGGAGGGGAAATCGCTCAGCCAAAGCCCGGATCAAACATGACTAGCTCCATTCTAGACGACCAGAGCAGGGTTTACTCAAAAGCCGGAATTAGGCACTATACCTGTGATTTCGTGGAATTTCTCTCCCGGTGGCGGCGCCATCCACCGGCTCTCTTACAGGCATGGGGCGCCCCGTAGACGTTCGGATTTTCGTATGACAGAGCAGGACAGCTTTCGCAAAGTTGAGGCCCGACCCCATTTTCCCTCGCTTGAAAAAGGGATAGTGGAGCAGTGGAAAAAGCTCGCAACGTTTAAGCGCTCCTTAGAGAAGACCCGCAACAAGCCCGAGTTTATATTCTACGACGGTCCGCCGTTCGCGACCGGCAGCCCACACCACGGCACGATCTTCGTCTCTGCGCTCAAGGACGTGGTTGGGCGTTACAAGACGATGCGCGGTTACTACGTGCCACGTACCTGGGGCTGGGACTGCCACGGATTGCCGATTGAGACCATCGCAGAGAAGCAGCTCGGGTTAAAGGACAAGAGCGAGATCGAGCGAACAGTCGGAGTCGCTGCATTCAATAGCGAGTGCCGCAGGATAGTCTCTGAGTACGACGGCAACTGGCGCAACTACATAGACCGGATCGGTCGCTGGGTGGACATGGAGACCCCGTACCGCACCCTCGACCGCTCGTTTATGGAGTCGGTCATCTGGGCGTTCGGTGAGGCGTACAACAAGGGCTTCATCTACAAAGACTACAGGGTCGCTCCGTACTGCTACCGCTGCGAAACATCGCTTTCTCTCTCGGAAACCCGTGTCGACGACAGCACCCGACCGAAGCAAGACAGGACGATCACAGTCAAGTTCGCACTCAACGGCATGGACGGCGTGTCGGCTCTAGCCTGGACGACGACACCCTGGACGCTGCCCTCAAACCTGGCCCTCGCTGTCGGCCGCGACGTTGAGTACGTGGTGGTTGATTCACAGCTAGGGAAGGTGCTCCTCGCCAAAGCTGCCCTAAAACGCTACGAGCGAGAGCTTGGGAAGGGGCCGCAAGTGCTTGAGACGTTCACCGGCGAGCAGCTCGTTGAGAAGAAGCTCACGTACGCGCCGCTCTTCCCGTACTTTGCAGCAGCCGACGCCTTCCGCGTCATCACCGCCGACTTCGTTTCGACCGAAGACGGAACGGGGATCGTGCACATGGCGCCGGCTTTCGGCGAGGACGACTACTGGGCGTGCCGGAAGCACGGCATCGAGGTGCAGAATCCAGTTGATGCAAGCGGGTGCTTCACCTCAGAGGTGGCTGATTTCGCGGGGCAGAACGTTCACGAAGCGAACCCGGCGATCATCAAGCTTCTGAAGGAGCGGGGTGTCGTGCTGCGCGACGAGACGATCGAGCACAACTACCCGCACTGCTGGCGCTGCCGGACGCCACTCATCTACCGCGCGCTCGATGCGTGGTACCTGAGTGTTGAGCCGATTCGCGCGCGAATGGTTCAGACCAACGAAGAGATCGATTGGCACCCGGAGACCGTCAAGTATGGACGGTTTGCTAATTGGCTGGAGAACGCTCGCGACTGGAATATCTCCCGCAACCGTTACTGGGCGACTCCGATCCCGGTGTGGGAGTGCTCAAGCTGCGGTGAAAGGAAGGTGTTCTCCTCAGTTGAAGAGATTGAGCGAGAAGGGAAGACATCCCTGCCAGACATCCACAAGGAGTTCCTCGACGCAGTCAAAGTTCCCTGCAAGTGCGGGGAGAAGATGCAGCGGGTGCCCGAGGTCCTTGACTGCTGGTTTGAGTCTGGCTCGATGCCGTACGGGCAGTTCCACTACCCGTTTGAGAACGCCGAGCATTTCCGCTCGCACTTCCCGGCCGATTTCATCGTAGAGTACACGGGCCAGATCCGCACCTGGTTCTACTACCTGCACGTGCTCTCCACCGTTCTCTTCGACCGGCCAGCCTTCAAGCACTGCATGGTGCACGGCACTCTTCTTTCTGCCGATGGGCGAAAGATGTCAAAGAGCCTCAAGAACTACACCGATCCGCTGCAGCTCATGGACACCTACGGCGCCGACGCGCTGCGAGCGTACCTGTTCTCGTCAGCCGCCGTCGGAATCGAGGACCTGGCGTTCCGCGACGACGGGGTTGAGGGGCAGATTAAATCTATCTTACTCCCGTTCTGGAACGCGCTCTCGTTCTTTACCTCGTACACCGAAGTCGACAAGCTCTCCGCGGCTGACATTCCGCTCGCTGGGCAGGATCTCGGCGAGCTCGACCACTTTATTCTGTCGGAGCTTGAGCTCCTCAAAGCATCAGTCACGGAAGGGCTCGACACCTACCGGATAAACGATGCGATGCGGCTCTTTGCGCCGTTCTTCGACACTCTCAACAACTGGTACATCCGTCGCAGCCGCACGCGTGTGTGGTCAGACGACCCGCGCTCAAAGGAGAAGCTCGCCTTTTACGCCACGCTGTACGATGTGCTTACCACCTGCGCCCAGCTCATAGCGCCGCTCTGCCCGTTCATCGCCGAGCTCGTCTGGGAGCGGCTAGGGAAGAGCGAAAGTGTGCACTTGTCAGAGTGGCCGGAAGCTCGCCCGTCGCTCGTAGATGAGACGCTCTCTCGGCAGGTCAACCTTGTGCGCGGGATGGTGTCGGCTGGGCTATCAGTTCGCGCGAAAGAGAAGCTGCGAGTGCGGCTGCCTCTCGCGACAGCCAAGATCGCGGTAAAAAATCCTGCGTCGCTCGAAGCGTACGTTCCAGTCCTGTGCGGAGAGCTCAACGTCAAGCGTGTTGAGTTCCTAACGGACGCCTCGTCCATCGCGACGCTCTCGGCGAAGGTCAATGCCCGCGTTCTCGGCCCGCGGTTAGGCGGCCGCGTTCAGGAGGTGATCCAGAAGGTGCGAGAGGGCGCATTCGAGGTCACGGGAGAGGGCTCAATTCGCGTCGGCGATATCGACCTGGGCCCCGGTGAGGTTGAGGTCGGATTCTCCGGAAAGCCCGGACTGGCGGTCGAGTCCGGAGCCGGATTCGTCGTTGCGCTAGACACAGCAGTCACTCCAGAGCTTGCCCTCGAAGGGCAGGCTCGCGACCTGGTTCGCGAGATTCAGGATATGCGCAAAGAGGCGGACCTTCATATCGCGGACCGAATTCGGCTCTCGATTACGGGCGCAAGCGCGCTGATGGCAGCACACGAAGGGTACATCAAGTCAGAGACTCTCTGCACCGAGGTCGCTCCAGCTCTCACAAAGCCGCTCGTGCAGCGTGAAGTCGCACTTGAGGCAGGTGCAGCAGTAGTCGCGCTTGAGCGAGCAGGGTAACAGTCGGCAAGCAGCTATGGCCGGCAAGAAACCCTCCAAGAGGCGGCTCGATCAACGGCTCGTGTTAGAGGGTCTCTCTGAAAGCCCCGAGGCTGCGCAACGCGAGATCCTGGCGGGGCTCGTCAAGGTCGACGACGCGCGCGTCGACAAGCCAGGTACTGCCGTATCAGACAGTTCAACAGTCTCTATCGATGGCCGCAAGGCGTACGTTGGGCGCGGTGCGCTCAAGCTAGAAGGCGCCTTCACGGCTTTCGGGCTGAGCTGCGACGGAATGGCGTGCGCCGATGTCGGCGCCTGCACCGGTGGGTTCACAGAGGTGCTCTTAAAGAGGGGAGCAGCACGGGTGTACGCAATCGACGTTGGCTACGGCAACCTCGACTGGAAGCTTCGATCGGACCCGCGCGTCGTGGTGATGGAACGGACCAATGCCAGGTCGATAGCCGCGCTTCCCGAGCCGATTGCGTTTGCCACGATGGACCTCTCGTTTGTTTCGCTCACGAAGGTGCTTCCAGTTGTCTCGGGCTGGCTCGCTCCGGGCGCCACGGTCGTGGCCCTAGTTAAGCCTCAGTTCGAGGCTGAGCGCCACGAGATCGAGGAGGGCGGCATCGTGCGAGACCCGGCAGTGCACGCCCGTTGTGTGGCGCAGGTACGCGAGGCGTTGCCAGCCTGCGGGCTATCCTTTAGGGGGGTCGAAGAGTCACCGATACAGGGCGGAGACGGAAACCGGGAGTTTCTCCTTTGGGCCACAAAGTAGCCTTTTTATCGGCAAAAAAGGGCCGCTTTGTCCCATTTCCTGGCATCGGCACTATCGACCGATAAGTAAAGTTATCGGGCAATGAGGGGAGCTCCCAACGGAGCCCCTCATGTGCACCCGTTCTTAGCGCGGAGTGGAAGCTGTTGGGACAGCGACACGGATTACCCGAGTGCCCACAGTGCCTAAGCGGTCACGCACCGTCAGCACGACCCGGTACACCCCAGGGCGCGTAAAACGCTTGGAGAGCACCGCAGAGGCCCGCGACGAGCCGTCGGGAAAGCTCCATGTGTAGCGCAGCGGCTCGCCCTCTGGATCACTCGAAGCCGAAGCGTCGAACTTGAACAGCCCGGGCTTCTTTAGCCGCTGAGCCCGCGCAACAGCTTTCGGTGGCCGGTTGACGTAGATCGCTTGAAAGGTCTGCGGCTGGCTCTCAACAACAAACATTCTCGCTGGACTCCGGAGACCGTCGCTCCAGCGGTCAAAGCTTTTTCCAGCGTGCACGGCCGAGGCAACGATAGTCTGCTCCGAGCCGACAATTGGGTCGAAGATCGCAGGGGCGATTAATTCCCGTTCGTCATCGATGTACGTTATGATTGCGCCGCGAGGAATGCTCGACACCTTGTACTGCGCCGTTTCGGGCAGTATCGGAAGGCAGCGGTTATCGACCAGCCCCTCCCCCGCCGACGCGCTCAAACAAAGTTCGTACGAGGTGTTGTCCGAGTGCTCCTCCGGCACGAACGACCCAGACGGGCCTGAGATCTCACTCACTAGGTGCTCATGCTGGTTGTGCTTCTGAAGCACGAGCCAGGTAAGCGATGGAGGTTCGCCGACAGAGGCGGTTGCATGGCCAGAGAACGTGATAGGGCGCCCAATCTGGTATCGGACGCCGGGCAGCGGATAGTCGATGATTGCAACCGGTGGCGAAACGCCCGTTCGTACGGTTACCTCCTCAGAGCTCTCCGTGAACGGAGCACTCTTCTCGGCGACCCGAAGCGTTACGGCAAACGCCCCAACCTTCGTGAACAGGTGCGTGGGATTCTCCTCATTGGACGGCGGCGACCCGTCGCCGAAATCCCACGTGTACGAGAGCTGCTGCCCATCGGCGTCGTACGTCCCGGTGCTCGAGAAGCTCACCGTTAACGGTATGTCTCCGGCCGCAGGCAGCGCATTGAGGCGAACCGTCGGTGGCGTATTCTCGCCCTCGAGGTACTTGAATCGTCGAATCTCGCTCGTGCGGGTCTTCAGGTCGATGTACACCGCATAGATGTTCGTGTCCGGGCCCGTGATGAGCTGCACAGCGCCGAGCGGCGAGCTCTCCTGCGCAAATTCGTGCCGCGTCGGGCGGCCAAACGAGTCGAATGTCAGGTAGCGAATAAATCGCTGCGCGTAGTCTGCGTAGAAGAGCGCTCCGCGGTAGCTCGCTGGGTACGAAGAGCCCTCGTAAAACGCCACGCCGGTGATCGACGAACCGAGATCTTTGCCGCTGCTGTCGTACGGGTGGCGGTATGTGAAGAGCGGCTTCGTGACGGCGCCCTGCCCGCGCGCGTACAGAGCGTTGCAGGCGTCGGTCGTCTCAGGGGCTTGCTTAAATCCAACCTGCGGGATGCTCTCGTCCGCCATGCCCTCAAGCGTTGCACGATTTAAGAAGCCGCCTTCGTAGCACGGCCACCCAAAGAGGGCTCCCTTGCCAACATTTATCTCCTCGTAATAAGAGGTCCCGACGTCTCCAGCGTAGATTTGGCCATTCGCTTGGTTGAGGGTTACCCTGAACGGGTTTCGAAAGCCAAGAGACCAGACCTTCGAGCGATTTGAGTCCGGACGCTCTGCGTCGTAATAGGGATTTCCGGGAACTCCCATCCCCGTGTCCGGGTCCACTCTAACTACCCTCCCCGCCATGCTGTCTAGGTCTTGGCTCCTGAAAGAAAGGGTCGAAGGACGGTCGTAGTCAGAGCCGTCACCGAATGATGCAATAAGTGTCCGGTTTGGTCCGAATTGAAGCGTTCCTGCCGTATGCGACAGCGCATCACACGGGATGCAGTCAGGGATCGGCTCACCGGCCATCGTGAGCCCAGTCATGCACGAAGCTCGCTCAGGAGTGTTGGGGTCGCCCAGCGGAACCGGTGGAGCCATAAACTCGGCACGCGAATTTTTTCCGAGGATAACCTCCAAGCTGCCGGGAAGCGCTTCGTTGTAGCTTTTTAATGGGTCTGCCTGAACCCGCACGACCCGTATTACGCGAGGGTCTTGTGAGTCCGGAGTGCTGCCTGGCGGGTCGTACACGTGCGAAAGGTAGATGTACGGCTTCTGGGGAAAGTCCGGGTCGACTGCTATGCCAAGCAGTCCGCGGTCCGTGCTCTTGTTCGTCTCCGCCGAGATATCGAGGAACGGACGCGAGAGGAGCGCGCCATTGACTGCGACCATTACTGCCCCGTTCTTTACCGCAAGGTAGGCACGCTCACCGGAAGCGAACGCAACCGAGGTTGAAACCGGCAGCCCACGGAAGACGACCTCTTCCGTAAACCTCTCGCCGGGCGCGAAGACCGACTGGGCCCAAGCGGGCTGAGCGAAGAGAAGCAAAGAGAGGAGTGCAAATAAGAAAGTCTGGGTGCGCCCCATGGTTGTGTCGGCTCCGCAGGGAATAAAAGCGGTGCGACGTTGCCACAAAAAGAAGGACCACGGGTATGACAGCCTTCAGCCGAGGCCTGTCCCCTTTTTACATTCCGTAGGGGAACTCTTTTAGATTAATCTTGCCGCTCTCACGAACAGCACAGAGCGCCTTTGCATACTCAACCAGCATCTGTAATGAGTAATGAATCCTCTTTCGCAGCTCCTCGTCGTGCGAATCAGCCGGCGCACTGCCGTTTAGCATCGACTCAACGTTCCTGACGATAACGTGATCGGGGATGTAGACTAGGCGAGTGTTTTTGTACGACGACTGCCGGAGCTCCACGACTGGGTAGCTGCCTCCCATTCCGCTCGACACCGACACGATCATCGCTGGCTTGTGGCCAACTTCGCGCGCCCCACACAGGAGGAAGAAGTTCTTGAGCCCAGCGGGCACCATCCCAGACCACTCGGGGCTCACAACGACGAATCCGTCGCTCTCTTTGAGACGTGTCGATATCGGCCCCCAGAGGCTCGCCCACTTTGGGTCGTCACTCCAGACGCCCTCATCCCAGAGCGGCAAGGGGTTCTTGGCGAGCGATATGACAGAGGCCTCGACGCCAAGCTTCGTGAGGTCATTAGCGACGTATTGAGCGACCCGGTCGGACTGCGACCCGTCGCGGTGACTTCCTGAAATAACTGTGATCTTCATAGTGCGGCGGATAATGCCCCAAAGGTAGACCAGAAGACCAGCCAAAAAAACGCACGGTCGAGTATAACCCCCCAAAACAACACTGCAATATCGCCCGCTCTGGCTGTTGCGGCACTAAATTCCATGCTAAGAACCGGGGGCTATGCACGTTCCAACCAATCTAGAACAGCTTGAGGCCGAAAGTATCTTCATCATGCGCGAGGTGGCCGCGCAGTTTGAGCGACCTGTGCTCATGTACTCGGTTGGAAAAGACTCCTCGGTGCTACTGCGGCTGGCGCAGAAGGCGTTCTATCCCGGCAAGATCCCCTTCACCGCCCTGCACGTCGACACCGCGTACAAGTTTCCAGAGATGTACGAGTTCCGCGACCGCATGGCCGCTGCGCTTAACCTCAATCTCATCGTTCATCGCAACGAAGCGGCGCTCCGGGATGATGCGAACCCCTACTCTCTTGGCACGCAGCGCTGCTGCGCGCTCCTTAAGACCGGGGCGCTCCTCGAAGCCCTCGCAAAGGGGGAGTTCGATGCAGCGATCGGTGGGGCTCGCCGCGAGGAGGAGCGCAGCCGAGCCAAGGAGCGTGTCTTCTCATTCCGTGACAAGCATGGGCAGTGGGATCCTCGAAGCCAGCGCCCAGAGCTCTGGAACCTGTACAACGGGAAGCTGTCTAAAGGCGAGTCGATGCGCGTCTTCCCGCTCTCCAACTGGACTGAGCAGGACATCTGGAACTACATCCTGGTCGAGCAGATTCCGATCGTCCCGCTGTACTACGCACAGAAACGGAAGGTTGTTGTCCGCGGAAATATGCTCGTGCCAGTCATGGAATCAGATCGCCGCACGTACGAGGGGCAGAAAATCGAAGAGGTGCTGTGCCGATTCCGCAGTCTGGGGTGCTACCACTGCACAGGGGCGGTTCGCTCGGATGCAGACACGCTCGAAAAGATCGTCGCTGAAATGACCCAAGTAAAGACCTCAGAGCGGGCAACGCGCATCATCGACTTCGACACGGACGGCTCAATGGAGCTTAAGAAGCGGGAGGGCTACTTCTAATGTCAGCTGCAACTCCGCACCCTACTTCAAGCAACGCCCACCTCTCGATTTTGCGCTTCTCCACAGCGGGCAGCGTCGACGACGGCAAATCCACCCTGATCGGGCGCCTGCTGCACGACTCAGGGAATGTGTACGAAGATCACCTCGCCGCACTTGAGGCGAATGCCAAGAAAGCGGGCTCGGCGCGAGTGTCCCTGGCGCTCCTTACCGACGGCCTCAAGGCTGAGCGCGAACAGGGGATCACTATTGACGTGGCCTACAGGTACTTCGCCACGCCGCGACGGCGCTTCATCTTGGCAGACTCTCCTGGGCACGTTCAGTACACGCGCAACATGGCCACCGGCGCATCGACCGTTGACCTCACGATTATCCTGGTCGACGCCCGAACCGGTGTTATCGAACAGACGAAGCGGCATGCCTTTATCGCCGCCCTGCTCGGGGTGCCGCGCATCGTGCTGGCCGTCAACAAGATGGACCTTGTCGACTACTCGCAGGATCGCTTCGATGAGATCGTTGCAGACTTCACAGAGTTTTCGGCGAAGCTCGGGGTTCGAGAGATAAAGTTCATCCCAGTATCCGCTCTCGAGGGCGACAACGTCGTCGAGCGCAGCGGAAAGATGGCGTGGTACGGCGGAGAGACCGTTCTTGAGCACCTAGAGAGCGTCTACATCGCCGGCGACCAGAACCTCGTCGACTTCCGCTTCCCCGTGCAGTACGTCCTGAATCCAACCCAAGACTTCCGTGGCTACGCCGGAACGGTCAGCTCCGGGGTGATTCGCGCTGGCGAAGAGGTAGTAGTCCTCCCCTCAATGAAGCGCTCAACGGTCAGGGCGATTGTGGTTCCAGGCCGCGAGATGCGTGGCGAGAAGCGCCAAGAGGCTTCCAGCCGCGACGCCATCGTGATTCAGCTCGCAGACCAGCTCGATATCTCTCGTGGCGACATGATTGTGCGTCCGAAGAACGTTCCTCGGGCGACAACGCAGTTCGATGCGATGATGGTCTGGCTCGGGGATAGCCCGATGGACACCGCGACCCGCTACATAGTGCGCCACTCAACCCGCGAAGCGAAGGCGCTCATATCGAACATCGACTACCGAATTGATATTCACACCCTGGGCCGAATCGAAGCTGCTCCGCTCGTGCCGAACGAGATCGGCCGTGTGTCGATCTCAACGACCGCCCCGCTCTTCCTCGACCCGTACCAGAAGAATCGCGCCACCGGAAACTTTATCCTGATAGACCCCGTAACATTCCTGACCGTAGGCGCGGGAATGGTGATCGACCGTGGGCGCTCGGACGCTCCCGGAGTTGAACAGGGCGAAGAGACAGACCTGAATCTCCACCACGAGGCTGCTCTCGTCACGACCGCTGAGCGCGAAGCAAGGCTCGGGCGGAAAGCTGTCACAATCTGGATGACCGGGCTCTCTGGGTCTGGGAAATCTACGCTTGCCAAGGCAGTCGAACGCACCCTGTTTAACGACCAACTCCCAGTTTTCTTCCTCGACGGCGACAACCTCCGCACGGGGCTCAACAAGGGCCTTGGTTTCACGCGCGAGGATCGCTCAGAGAACCTGCGCCGTGCGGCTGAAGTTGCGAAGCTCATGAACCAAGCCGGAGTGACGGTTATCTGCGCCTTCATTTCGCCCTACGCAGAGGAGCGCAAGCGGTGCCAACAGATAGTCGGCGAGGACCGGTTCCTTGAGGTGCACGTCAGCGCACCCCTTGAGGTGTGCGAGAAGCGCGACCCGCACGGTCTCTACGCCAAGGCGCGGAAAGGCGAGATCAAGAACTTTACCGGCGTAAGCGATCCGTACGAAATCCCGGAAAGCCCGGCGCTACGAATTGACACCTCGACGGCTTCGCTTGAGCGCAGTGTCGAGGAGGTGGTTGCGTTAGCCCTCAGCCGGTCAGCGTTGTAGGCTCGGCCGAAAGAGCAGCGAGGGATCCAAGCACCACTAAAGTGAGCCCGGTTCTATTGGTTCTGGTCCGGTCTACCTCGGTGCGCCCCACGCCCTTTTTAGCTCTCAAGCCAAGATTCTCGCGGACGAAAAACCGCATATTTCCGCATATTTCCGCCGTTTTGTGGAGATTTCAAGCGAATTTGAGTAGTCTGGCGCACTGAGAAAAGAGAAGGAAATCAAAGGTTGGCGGGGTCTTGCTCGCGTTCTCCCGACTGGAGAGTGAGAGCGAGACACCGCCGTGGTTGTCTCATTCTTGGTTTTAGCATGGAAGGAATCCTACATGCAGAAGGTCCCCTTGCCGCAGAGAGTTGCGGACCACCTTGAGCAGGCCCTCCAGGGCACTCGGTTAGAGGTAGTGGTCGGGAACGTTCCCGCCAGTAGTCTCAAGAAAGCCGAAGATCTCCTAGGAACCTGCTTGCGCGACGCAGCCGCAATGCAGGCCCGTATCGAAGGCAGCTTGGCTTGCCTCGACGTTACCTATCGAGATGGAGAGAAGCGATTCTTCCCCATCCGGGTGGAGGAAGCGAAGTCATTGATGGACGAGCAGCTCAAAGAGAGCCGCATCCTGATTGACGTCGGTTCCGGAATTATCATCAACCAATGCCACCAAACAGGTGAAGTTGTCGCGACGCCAAAATGCGGCGCTGCAGATGCCTTTTTGGCCTTGGTGAGACGGGGATAAAGTGAAGGTTCTCCTACGGCGTACGCTTCATGCTGCGCCGTAGGAACCTTCTCTTTTCTCTCCCTTACTTTCTGGCGCTGCCTACTGAGTGCGCCCAATCCAAACGGCAGAAGACTTAATCTCGTCGAGCCCGCGTAAACCCGGACTATCTCCTCGCCGGAGTAGGCGCCGGTGTAGCTTCTCCTCCAAACGCTGAACGCATGCCTTCGGCAAGGTCCTGCCCTGTCGCGAAGCGCTCGACCGCGTCTGTGTCGAGCGAGACGCTGGGATCCGAGAGGGTGCCCGACACGGTAAGCGGTATCGCCACTCGCCCCTCACGCGCCAAGAAATCGGCGAGTGGCTTAATCCCGAACCCGAGCATGCGGAACGTGTCTTCAAGGCAGACGACGCGCACCTGGCCGCCCAGTGTGCCATCGAAGCCGGCCTGAAGCGCCCCCTTGACCGTAAAGTTGCTGTACTGCACTCGCAGGTCAGAGAGGCCGACTTTTCCGCCGCCGAGCTTAAGGAGCGAAGCGATGCTCCCGTCGCTTATCTGCTGTGTGTCTTTGCCGGGCGTGATCTCTTGCCCAATAGCCGGTATAGCGGCGACCGCCCCCTGCACGAGCCGCTGAATGTCGATCGTCTTGAAAACTGCCCCCGAGAGGAGCACCGAACCATCACCGCTCACGCTCTGCGGGATGTCGGAGCTATCCCCCTTCGCATTGAGCTGTAGCGACGCCACTTTCCCGCGCATCGGCGGATCTCCCTGACCTGTCAACAGCGCCCTGTAGGCCGAGGGGATGGAAACCTGCTTAACCGAAATGGCTGCCGACACCGGGCCTTTCTTGTGTCGCCCCATCGTGAGGCCTACGTCTATTGTGCCGCCCCCTACCGTGACCTCCGTGCTCTTTACTGTGTAGGCCGCATTAGTCATCGCGAAATTTGCAAGGGCACCGACAGCCTCCCCGTTAATCTGAGTGGAGAGGTTCTGAGAGACAAAAGTCTTGAGCGCAGATGCAACCGACATCTGTATCGTTCCGCCAGTTTCAGCGAACTCCCGCCCAAGAATTTTCATCCGACCGCCGGAGACAGTAACCGGACCCGATACCTCGTAGCCCCCTGCCACCGGCACTGCCACTCGTATCGGACTGCGGACCGAGTCAACGGAGAAGATCTCGATATTTGGATTAGTGAGGTGGATGCTCTTCGCATCGAGCTTTAGCCTTACATCGACGTCTCCCTTTGGAGTAATCACTACAACGATATCCCGCAGCGCCGCCCCAACGCGCTCGATCTTGGTGTCAGAGTCAGCGAACCCGAAGTCACGAACCTCAAGGCTGGCATCAATCTTTTGCTGCTCCCCGCCCGAAAACTGCACAGGTCCGCTTGCTGCTCCCAATGAGTAGTGGTCCCCTTCGCTGGCACAGTGGAACTCCCCGACAGAGAGAGCCGCGGAGGCTTTTGTGAGCTCACCCTTCGAGAGGAGAGCTGTAATCCCGGTCAAGGAGAGGTGCCCCAGAGATCCGCCCCCACCTTGCTCGGAACGCACACCAGAGAGTTTTGCATCTCCAGCAACTGCTACTTCACTGCCAGAAAGGTTCGCCTCTACCCTGCCGGACGCCTCGCCCGTGATCCTTGGAGCCCCTGTCCCCAGAACGAGGTGCAGGTCTTTTAATAAGAGATGCTCAGCTTGAATGAGAGCGTTCCCAGTGCCGGCACCTGCATCGTACTGCCCAGAGACAGCCACTGACTGTGAGCCGAACGAGAGGTTCGCCCTCGGAATACGGATAGACTTCCCGCTGGCGCCAAGGGCAACGTCGCTCGCATCCAGAGAGACCGGAATTCCATCTACCTCTCCGGCAAAGAGAAGCTTTGCTATATCGAGATTTCCTGCCGCCGCAGTGAGTGTGGCCTCCAGCTCATCGAGCTTCACCGAGTGCTCTTCCCCGTAGTAGTGCACAGCAACCTGTGCCCCGCGTACCTGGAACACATCGAGTTCTAGCGAGAGATTGAGATCTTCTTCAAGCGATGGAGCTGCCCTCGTTGGCATGGTTTGGGCGGGAGCCGCCGGCGCCTTGCACGGCTCCCCGGCGTCATTCACGAGAATGAACCTCCCCTCCTCGACTCCGAACCGGCCGACTAGCTGGTCGACCTCTAGCTTGCGCACCTCAACGCTCCTATCGAGCAGCGGCCGCAGCCGCACCCGCGCCGAGACGCTGCCGATGCTCCATGTGCTGCACCCATCGGGCGAAACGGCGCGGCCCCCTGTGAAGCGGACCCCTAGGTAGGGAACTATCTTGAGATTCGCTGATTCGAACGAGACGGTGAAACCGGTTGCCCTTGAAAGCTCTCTCTCAATGAGCGGCTGAAGCGCCGCGATAAGCCTTCCTCGAAAGACCGCGGCCATCACCAGCAGGGCTAGGCATACCCACGCAGCGTTCCGCAGCAACCGGCGCCTCGGTTTCGTTACCACCTGTGTCCCCGTCACGTTCCGATCCACCGCACTTTAAAAGAAGAAGAACTGCCTCAACCCCTTGTTTTCCCTCAAACAACGAGTTCTCTGAGAGTTTGTGGAAGGGCCCGCCTAGGCCTTCTGGATAGGCTTGCCGTCCATCTCGCGCGGAACCTCCAGGCCGAAGCTCTGCAGAATGCTCGGTGCGAGGTCCCAGATCCCGTGCGAACCAGCCTTCCAGTCGGTCTTGTTCGAGAGCAGCACCCCCGGAACAAGCCCCGGCTCAAAGCAGTGGTCTGCAGACCACAGGTTCGAGCGATCCCCGATAACCTCCATCGGGAACTTCCCGAGAACCGCCTCATCCGAGATACGGAAGCCCCGGTTGTACCCAACCAGCACGTCTGGCGCGAGCGCCATGAAGGGTCCTGAGTAGATCTTGCCGGAGTCGTACGCCGTGCGAACGATCTGCTGTTTTCGAACGGGATCAAAAGCCGTCGGCAGCCTCGCAATAATCTGGTCCTTAACTGCCTGGGCCTGGTCTGGGGTCACGATCCCGTTCGGCTCGCGGTCCTTCATGTTGAGGTACACCCCGTTGATTCCGAGGGCGTAGGCCTTAGACTTCGACCAATCGACCTGGTCAAAGAGGTCGCCCGGCTCCTTAGAGCTAGGGTCTTTGAGAACCGTGAAGCCTTCCTGTACGAGCCAGCGGCTCAGGTGGAACTCTCTCTCGAATGTGCCGAATCCGTGGTCAGAGAGGATAAAGAACGTCGTGTTTGAGTCCACCTTAGCGAGCACCATCTTGAGCGCGTCGTCCATGCGCTTGTAGAGCAGCTTGACGGAGTTCTTGAGCTCCGGGCTCGCATCAGGCTTGTAGAGCGGGTGCGATGGATCGCACAGCCGCCACAGCATGTGGCAGTTCTGGTCGATGCACGAGAAGTAGTAGAAGAAGAACCCGTCGTTGAAGCGCGAGAGCTGGTAGTCGAGGATCCGGAAATTTTCGTCGATGACGATGTTCGCTTGCTGGAAATACTCCTCATCAGAGAGGGCACCCATCGCGAGCGCCTTCTGGTCGGCTGGGAAGCCCTGCGTGTAGAACCTTCCGGCAGCCTGAGCCACTTCGTTAGCGTAGCTCGATGGGGAGGCGATCGGCAGCGTCGGGTCCATCGGGTCGATATTGACCGGCGAGGCGTACACCTTCAGCGTCGGATGGACCTGCTTCACGAAGAAGCGCACCATGCCCCCAACCGATGCGAAGAGCGGAACGAACTCAAACGTGAGCGGCACCCACTCAGACCACTCCCCTTGCTTGAGGATGATCTGCTTTCCACTGACGTCGATCTTCACGATCGGATCCCACGGATCTCGGGAGATCGTGACCGGGAGCTTCGATTCGGGGCTGCCCTTGCGGAAGGAATTGGCTGGCCCGTCTAGCTCACCGTTGAACACGTTGTTAATCGGCCGCACGCGAACGAGCCGGCCTCCGTTCCAGTTCTTGGCATCCGGCACATCAACCTCTGAGAAGAGAGTGAAGGTGCCGTACGTGCCGAGCAGATCTGGCGTGCCCATGCCCGAGAGGGCTTGAACCCCGCCGTCTTCCACCACCGGGAAGTTTGCAGGAAGAGCGAAGATGGTTGAAGGGATCCCCTTCTCCTCAAGGATCGACCAGAAGGGGCGTCCTTTCCGCATCAGCTCAACTCGGCCACTCTCAAGCGGAAGGTTCCAGTTTCCTATGGCGAGCCCGGAATCCGAGCCGAACGAGCGCGATGTCGAGAGGTACGGAAGGAGGAGCTTCGGATCGCGGTGGACGAAGTCGAAGATACCGTGCCCGCCAGGGTTTGTGCCCGTGATAAAGCTCGACCAAGCAACAGGGCTCTGCGGTGGCATAGTAGTCGAGAGGATTCCCGAAGCGTTCCTCTCCATGAAGGCCTTGAAGGTCGGCATAGCGCCTTCATCAACGAAGCGCTTGAGCAGCACCGGGTCCATGCCGTCGATGCCGAGCACTATGGTCTTGCGGCCGTTCGCCGAGCTCTTGAGCCACGGCGCTTTTCCGGGAGAGAAAACCCCCGGCACCATCGCCCCAGCAACGCTGGCAGCAGTGCCCTGCAGGAACGAACGGCGGGTTACCCGACTCACTTGATCCGCCCCTCAACGAAGAACACCTCGAGCACCTTCTCGTGCACGATCGGGCCGTGACCGAAGTAACCCTCCTCTCCGAACAGCTCTCCGTGGTCAGACATCACCATGATGTGGGTGTTCGGCGGAACAACTTCGTACAGCTTCTCAAAGAGGCCGTCGAGGTACTCGACGTTCTTGCGCTGCTTGTCGTGCAGGGCGCGCATCTGGTCCATGTCAAAAAAGCGGTCCTCTTTTTCCTCACCGCTGCCGACGACCAAGTCGTCCATGTGCTTAAACACACCGTGCACGCCGCTGATACGCGGCAGGTCATCGGCTGACTCGCCCGGAATGATGTACGGGTAGTGAGTCTCGCCAACGTTCAGAAGGTAGAAAGACGGTTGGTCCTTCTCAAAGATCAGGTTGTCGATAATCGCATTGAAGTCGTGGTGGCATTTCATTAGCTGGTAGCGGTCGAAGTGATTGTTGAGGATCGTGGTCTGGTTGAGTACCGGCATGCTTACGAGCGCGTTGGTCTTGTAGCCGTGCTCTTTTAGGAAGGCCGGGAGCGAGAGGCGCGGCACGAACCCCTTAAACGAGATGTCCGGGATATTGAGCCGATCTCCCCACTTCTTGAAGTCGTTCTTATAAACCTCAGAGGCGAAAACACCCTTCGGGCTCGTGTGAGGGCTCGCGCCGAGAAGGTACACGGCGTGAGAAGGAACCGTCCAGCTCGCGTACGAGTAGCGGCGCTCAACAGAGCCAAGCCGGCTTATGTTTGGAGTCTTCGCCTGCGCGAACGAGTCGAAACGGCAGCTGTCAAAGGTAATGAGGAGGAGGTTGTTCTTCATCGTTGCTACACCGAAATGCCGAACACCCTGCTACCGGCGTATCCAGCCAAGATTGACACCACGAGAAACGCGGTGATCCAAGACATTGAAACACCCGCAAACGTGTACTCACGCTGCGGATACGAAAGCTCGATCATTTCAAAAGGGGCAGCCCTAAGCGCCTGTCCACCACCGCCGTTTGGGAAGAGGATCTGGCTCGGCCAATCGGAGGCTGAAAGAAAGATTCCAGCTGCAGGAGTCCCCTGAGCCGACCCTGAGACGACTGACTCGTCAATCCCACCCTGCGTGCCGCTCGCCAGCTTGAGCGGAAACGCTCCATCTGTCCTCGGCTGTATGCGCCAGTAGAGAGAGCTAGTCTTGGGAACCCTAACCGGTCCCTCAATCGCGAGCCCCTCGGGAGCGGTGAGCTGAATCTGCCGCAGGTCGCTCCCTTTCTTGACCGAAACCGCCAGAATCGCTTCCTCACCGGGAGAGAGCGGCCGTGCCCCAAGACGAAGATTCACGTGTCCAAGGATCAGCGCAAACGGCAGCGCGAGGATCAGCACCGGCGCCATGGCGAGAAGGAAGTACCGAATTCCTGCGAGCAGAAGCGAAAACTGAGCCGCGAGCGAGATTCGAACGTCTCTTCGGAACAGCACAACTTCAAGCAGCGAGGCGCCGATCTGCTCCTTAACACGCTTGATCGCAGCCTGGTTCGAAACGCGCCCGTACGCCAGGACCATAATGATCCCGGACACTACCGAGACGACAACGAGCTGCCAGCCAGGCGACAACACCGAGAGCGGCTTCCAGAGGAAGCTCATCACCGCAGCGAGAACAGACTGGATAGCGGCAACAACGCTACTCAAGATACCCTAGCCCCTGAAGCTGCTTCGCTATCTCGTCGACCTCTTCTTTGGTCGGCTCCTTGCTGCCGGTCTGGGAGATCGTCTTGTCGGCCTCCGTCTCAACCGCCCGCTCAACAAACTCTTCGAGGGTACACCCAAGAATTCCTGCAGCCACCTTGGCCTTCTGCAGGACGGTGTCGCTGAGTTTTACTTTGTTTCCGCTACCAAACATGCGTAGTTCTCCCGTATGCCGTGAACTACGGGACTATATACCAAGAGAACTCGTACCAGAAGTGCCCGCGCCCTCGTGCAAGGCAAAAAAAGCGCCTCAAACCGATACGTTAGGGCTGCACGACTAGCCTCCGGCACGCTTAGCCTGGATACCGCGACGGGCAAGCTCCCGAAGCACTGCATCGCAGTGGTCGCCCTGCACCTCGATTACCCCGTCTTTAACGGATCCACCGGCCCCGCACAGCCGCTTTAGGTCCTTGAGCATTACGGCGAGCTGCTCCTGATTCATCGCAAGTCCAGAGATCGTCGTCACGGTCTTGCCACCCCTGCCCTTCGTCTCTCGGCGCACGCGAACCGCACCGCTTCCTACAACGACTTTCTTCCTGTCGCTCGCACACGAGCAGCTTGCGATCGCCTTCTGGCACTTGGGACAGATCGCGCCCCGATCTGTGGAGTACACCTCGCGGTAATCATCTTTTGGAGCTGACATTGAGCCTCAGTAAACGCCTTTTCGATTAACACCTACGAGCTGCGACTTAAAGAATCGCCTATCGATCGGCCGCAGGAGCTTCTCCTGCCGCGGAGCGAGAATAGAGTAGTGCGCGGCCCGCGAGAGGAGCTGGACAACGCGGTCGCCAGTTGAATCATCTGTTTCCCAGTCAAGCAAACGGGGATCTGGCAGCGCGAAGGGCCTCGAAAAAGAGCGCAGGCTCTTCTCGCCTTCCATATTGAAGTAGAATTCGAAGTACGAAAGCGCGAGCTCGCGCACCGACCGGTAGACCGGCTCCCGAAATCGGAGCCCAGGGAAATTTGACTTTGCGACCGCGCCCCAACGCCCGCGCCACCGATAGGCACAGATCATGTGGTCATCGTCCCGGACCGCGCACAGGTCAACCAACGCCGGAGCATGACCCGAGCGGCGCAGGGCCGCAGCGGCCAGCAACGAGCCATCGAAGCAATGAGCCATGCCGTCTCGAACCGCCGCACGGGCAGAGAGGTGCCCATCGGCACAGCGGTACGGGAGCGCGTCGAGCATGTCTTGGACAAGCTCTGGTGACTTAAGTTTTTGAAGGGTTTGTAGCTCGCGCTTCTTCCACATTGACCAGCCTGCGGCAGGGGTTTAATTACCCCGTTCTCTCACAGGATGGTTCCGGGCGGAAAGCCCTCAGCTCAAGCGGCGGCGGTCGCAGAGGAGGGCTGGTCCAGGTCGTTCGCCTTGACCTCGATAGACTGTGAACGCTCCTTGAAGGCAACCCTTACAGAAGAACCCTCTCCTCTTTCTAGGGACACGGCTCCTCCGAGCTGTGATGCGAGGGACTGCACGAGCCGAAGGCCAAGCGTCTTGGGCTTAGAGAAGTCTATATCCGGAGAGAACCCATTTCCGTGGTCTACAACTTCAAGCACGACACTCCCTGCTTGCCTCCCCAGCCGGACGCCGAGGTACGGAAAAGCTCCATCCCGATGCCCGTACTTTAGCCCGTTAGAGACGAGCTCGTTCATGAGAAGCCCGCACGGAACCGCTTGATCAACTGGCAAACGAAGCCTTTCCAACTTAAACTCTACATCCTCAAGGTCGACGCCAACGCGGTACGACTTGACGAGCTGCCCAACGAGCTTAACGATGTAAAGATCGAACTGAACGGATGAGAGCCCATTGTCACCGACGAGCTCCTCATGGATGAGAGCCAGGCTCCGCACCCTTTCCTCGCTGCACTTGAACATTGAGCGGGCCGTCTCATCCTGAAGGTACCCCGCCTGCAGCCGGAGAAGGCTACAAATGACCTGCAGGTTGTTCTTGACCCGGTGGTGCAGCTCACGCAGCACCGCGACATCCTGTGTTTCAGAGCGACTCATGCCGCTAGAATACAGCAGTAAGAGCGCACTCACACGACTAAAAGAGGTCAGAAACGCCGGCTTACAGGTGGGTGGTGGCGTGAAGCCTGATCACGATCATGCTGGCGCTAAGCTGCTGGGCTGGGCAGCGGTCCCTCGGTTTTCACAGACCAGTCTGGTCCGATTCCTAGCTTAGCCGTCGTACCACCAGCGAACTCAAGCACGTACTGGCTTGGCTTATCAATGCGACGTGAGTCTTCAGTGAGGGGCGGGACGTTGGCAAGAACCCCGGCAACCCTCCAATCAGGAGAGACAAACACCATGTCGAGCGAGATGTAGGTGTTCTTCATCCAAAACGACCTCATCCCGTTCTCTGGGAAGAGGAAAAGCATCCCCTCGCGGGGCCCAAGAGAGTGTCTGTACATCAGACCTTTGCGCCGCTGTGGCTCTGTGCTAGCAACCTCCATCGAGAACTTCGCAGACTCGACACCCTGCGGAGAGACGAACCATAGCAAGACTTTTCCACTCTCAGGCTGCTGCGAACACGCCACCGAGCAAAAGAGCAGGGGAAAAACAACCAGGACGGCCAGGAAGCGCGACGCCACACTAACCCTGCTAGCCACGGGCTCCCTTTACGGCCTGAGTGAGCTCTGGGGCGGCCTGGAAGAGATCTGCAACGAGGCCGTAGTCCGCCACCTCAAAAATCGGGGCGTCGGGATCCTTATTGATCGCGACGATAACTTTCGAGTCCTTCATGCCGGCTAGATGCTGAATCGCCCCGGAGATGCCAACTGCGATGTAGAGGTTAGGAGCAACCACTTTCCCAGTCTGCCCAACCTGCCAATCGTTCGGTGCGTAGCCGGAATCAACAGCAGCGCGTGACGCCCCAACTGCGGCGCGCAATGCATCTGCGAGGGGGAAGATGACTTTTTCAAAGTTCTCTGCAGACGCTAGCGCACGCCCACCACTGACGACTACCTCTGCGTCGGCAAGCTCAGGCCGCTCCGCCTTTGACAGTTCGTACCCCACGACCTCGCCGAAACGAGGCTGCTCGTGAAGCTCAGGATCTCCTGCAATCGCAAGCTCAGAGACTGCTCCAACAACTCCCTCTTTCGCAGCCGCTGGAAACGCAGTGCCACGAACGGTGACAACTCGGTTCCCCGCAGCCATCTCAACTTCGGCCAAGATATTTCCAGCGTACATCGGGCGCTTGAGCGAGCCGTCGCCATTAACCCCGACAATGTCCGAAGCCTGCGCGGCATCCATAAGCACCGCGACTCGAGGCATAAAGTCTTTACCGCTACTGCTCGCTAGAGCCACAACGGAGGACGAACCAGTCTCGCGAGCAGCGAGCGCAACCGCTCGGCTGTAGGGCTCAGCGCGATACTTCTCGAAGAGCGGATCCTCAGAGAAACGAGCTTCACTCAGGCCGTGCGCGGCAGCTTCGGCGGCTGCGGCCTTGGAGCCCGCACCGAGTGCGACACCCACTACACCCGCCGCGCCCCAGGCAGAAGCAAGCTGCTTGGCAGCCGTCACAGCGACTAGTGACCCCTTCTGAACCTTCCCCTGGTCGTGCTGAATGAAAACTAGAACGTTGCCCATGAAATCCCCTCTTACAGAACCTTCGCTTCACCCTGAAGTGCCGAGATTAGCTCGGCCACGCTACCTACCTTGCGGCCCGCTTTGCGCGCCGCCGGCGTCGAGAGAGAACGAATCTTGACCCTGACCTCAGGCGAAACCCCCAGAGCATCAAGCGTGAGCTCCTCAAACGGCTTCTTCTTCGCCTTCATTAGGTTGGGCAGCGCCGCATAACGCGGCTCGTTTAGCCGAAGGTCGGTTGAAACTACGCACGGAAGCGGCACACGCAGCTTCTCAAGACCGCCATCAACCTCGCGAGTGACGAGCGCGCTGGTGCCGTCTAGCTCCACCTTCGAGGCGAAGCAAGCTTGGGGAAGGCTGAGACGGGCCGCGAGAAGCTGGGCCGTCTGGCTGCTATCAGAGTCGATAGCCTGCTTCCCCATCAAGATCATCGAGTACGACCCACGCCTAAACACCTCGGCGATCGCCCGGGCCGCGAGGTCGGAATCCGAGGGACCGTCGTGTTTGATTAGTATTGCGGAATCAGCACCCATCGCGAGGGCATACTCAAGCCGCTGCCGCACGTCGGCTGGGCCGATGCTCACGAGCACTATCTCGGTAGCAAGCCCCTTCTCCTTCAGGCGGATCGCTTCCTCAACCGCGATCTCATCGAAGGTGTTGATAATCCACTTAATGCCATCAGTCTGAATCCCGGAACCGTCCGGAAGAAGCTTGAGCTTGATCTGCCAATCTGGAACGCGCTTTACAGGAACGAGTATCTTCATGACCCTGTTTTACCGCATCCTAGCACGCCGATGCCAGAGCGAATCGCGGGGCGAGCGGTTACAGAGAGACCGGCCGGAGCCCCCGTTCGTTTGGCTTACGCAGAGAGCTCTAGTCACTTTCAGGAGCGTTCAGGCGCCTCCGCCGATATCGCCCAGCAGCTTGCCGCGTATAATCGTCCAGCAGCTCGTTTCGGGGATGTCTGGGGGAAAACTTGCGGCAAAGGTAATAGCGGGTGGCAGGCGGTAATCATGCCTGCAAATAAAGCTCTTGCAGAATATAGCCCTCGGACTAAGTATAGAGGTTGGAGGAACTTTTCATGCTGACGCTAGACACCGCTTGCAAGTTGATTCAGGTCGTTGTCGCCCTGGGTATCTTTAACGTCTGGTTCCTTCGGCTCAATAAGCCAACCAACTTCCGCGGCGGAGACGCCAAGACCATGGAAGAGGAGTTTCGCGTCTACGGCTTCTCCAAGCAGTTCATGATCTCGATCGGAACGGTGAAGGTGTTTCTCGCATCGCTGCTCCTACTGGGGATCTGGTATGCGCCGGCCGCTTTCATCGGTGCAGTTGGGATGACATCGGTGATGCTTGCAGCAGTGCTCATGCACTTCAAGGTATCTGACCCAGTGAAGAAAGCGGTGCCAGCTTTCCTGATGTTCCTGATGTCTGCCTTCGTCGCAGCTTCTACTCTGTCGTAATGAGCGACTCGGAGAAGGGCGGCCGGAGCAGCCTCGCTCTCCCAACCTTCGCCGACTGCGCCAGAACCGGATGAGTCTTCTCAAGACGGGTTAGCTGATTCAGGTGATCAGCCGTCTGGCTCACGAGCCGAGCGACGTCTCCGTCGGCAACTCCAGAGAGCCTCAGCAGCCCTGAGAATTCAGCCCAGCTCTCTGAGTCCATCCAGGTTATCACCGTAAGTGCCGCGTCTGGAAGCACAGCGATCTCGGACGCGCCCGGCCCCTGGTAACTCTCTTTCACCCTCTCAACTATCGTCTCAAGCCGCTTGAAGAGCTCGGGCTTAACCGGGTTCGCCTTGAGTTTGAAGTATGGCCGGTGCGGATCTCCGGCGATGCTTGCAACGAGCCCAACCAGCTCAAAGAGCGCACACTCGTCGAAGAGGCCATCAGAGATGCTCTCGGCTAGCTGGAGCACCAGGCTCGTGCACAGCTCGGCCGACCAGTACCCCTTCTCCGTCAAGCTTCCGCCCTCAACGTAGCCAAGCTTCCGCAACCCATCGAGCGAGAGCGCGAGAGCCGTCTCTTGCTTCTTCTCAATCTCATCCGCGTCGCGAAGCTTGCGCCTGACTCGCTTCTCGGCTTTCTTGCGCTTCTCTCCGCGCAGTTCGCTATCTGCTTCTATCTGGCCCTGCTCTATCAGAGCTTCCTCGCGGAATCGGCTGGCGTCGCGGCGATTGAGGAAGGCTCCCAGGCTCCGTTCGACGGTAAATTCAAGGTCGTCGACGTTTCGGTACTTAAGCAGGTTCAGCACTGTAGATGGCGCTGCGAAGTACGCCGACTTAAGGGGCTCCGGCGGTCGCTTGGAGACCTCCAAGAGCACGCGCGCGTCAGAAAACTTGCTCGGTGTTATGAGACACACCCCGACAGCATCTTTGCCCCGACGTCCCGCGCGACCGGCCATCTGCTGAAACTCGGAAGCCGAAAGCACACTAAACCCCTCCGAGCCACGCTTGCTGTGCGCAGTAACCACCGCTGTGCGTGCGGGGAAATCTACTCCCGCCGCAACCGTTCCGGTTGCAACCATCATCCTGAGCATTCCCCGCGACATGAGCTCTTCGAGCAGCAGTCGCCAGATCAGGAGCTGCCCAGCGTGATGGGCTCCGACCCCCGTTGCGATCAGAGCCTGGTACTGCGGGTAGGCCGTGATGAACTCTGGCTCGAAGGAGTACTTCTGTATGATCGCCTGAACCTCTTGGGTTAACCGCTCCTGCCGCTCGGGCGGCAAGATCGCGTGCTGGTTTCTGGCGAGCGCCTCGATATCGGCATCACACTGCTTGCGCGCCGTTCGAAACAGGATCGCCGGCAGAAGGTCGTCGTGCTCAAGCTCACGGAGGATGATTGAAACTGGGAAGTCGCCCTGCATCATGGCTATCTGCTCCTCCCGCGCGAACCGTGGTGTCCTCGTCTCGACCGCCCGCCACGGTCTGACCTCTCGCGGTCGCGCCTGCCTCCCGGTCCGCGCCCGCCTCTCGGCGCAGCGATACGAGTCCCCGTCATGTCCAACTCAACTCCGCTGTAGTAATGCGCCACCTCAGGCGAGAGGTGCCCCTTTTCATCGCTCAGGGGGATGACACCCCACTTTGGGTGCAGAAAACCGTAGCGAAGCTCTACTGGCCGCTCTTTCTTCTGAACGATTCGGCACTCTTTGTTGCGGGTCTCCTCAATCCACGAAGCGATCTCCTCGGCGTTTGAGATCGAGGCAGAGAGCATCAAAAGAGTCGCACTGCTCGGGGTCAGGATGATGCTCTCCTCCCATACCGCTCCGCGCTGCGGGTCAGCGATGTAGTGCACTTCATCGAGTATCACGAGCGAGTAGCGGCCGTACCCGCGGTACAGCTCGTTGCGGTAGATCTCAGTTGTGGCGATGACTACGTCTGAGTCGCCCTCGATCTTCCGGTCGCCAGTCAGCAGGCCAACTGAGTGCTCTGGACCGAAGGTCTGCTGGAACTCGGAGTACTTCGTGTTGGAGAGCGCTTTGAGCGGTGTGGTGTAAATCGCGCTCTGGCCCTTGGCAAGCAGCTCGCGCATCGCCTGTATCGCGATAAAGGTCTTACCTGAGCCGGTCGGAGCGACTACCAGCGTGTCGATGCCAGCCGCGAGGTTTGAAATCGCCGCCTGCTGAAACTCATCGGCAACGAAGGCCGCCTTCGCTGGGACACCGATTCCTGAGAGGAACCGCTCCCGCGACTCGTCTATGGCCTTCTTCTTCATCATACTAGCTATACTTCCTTGCTAAACAGTTGGCGGCATAGGCTCCGGCGCCGATGCCGGATTGCCCAGCTCAAATCTGCACGATACGAAGCTGCGAACCGAGGCCGAAGCTCCCTGCCGAAGATCCTCAAGTGTGCCGTCGAATACGATTCCTCCATCGAAGAGGGCCAGTATCCGCTCGGATGCTGGCAAGAGGCGACGCAAGTCGTGGCTAACGATCAGGGTGATGGGCTTATACTCGCTGTGCAGACCGACAATCAGGTCCATAATCACGCTGCTCGCCACGGGGTCGAGACCACTGGTAGGATCATCGAGCAGAAGGATCCTTGGCCTCCCAACGAGGGCACGGGCAAGAGACACACGTCGGCGCATTCCGCCGCTTATCTGCCCTGGCATCTTGTACGCTGCCCGAGTCAGTCCAACCCTCGCTAGGATCTCGCTCACCTTGTCGCACACTATCTCGCGCTGCTCTGCCGGGAGCGACGTAGTGGGAACCTTCCCCCCTACAAGGGGAAAGGCGACATTGTCGTACACGGAGAGAGAGTCAAAGAGGGCGCCCTCTTGAAACATTAGGCCGACGTCATTCGGCCCAAGACCTTGGTCGAATTCCACGCTGCCAGAAGTTGCACGCGCAGTGTTCGCAATGATCTTGAGCAAGATGCTCTTGCCACCTCCGCTTGGCCCGATCAGCCCCGTTATCGTTGCGGGCTTCAGGGTCACGGTGACGCCTTTGAGCACCTCTTTCTCGCCGAAGCTACGGTAGACGTTGTTTACCCTGAGCACTCTGGTCCCTGAACCGTGTAGACTTCCCTATGCAGCCGCATACTGGTCGCAGCTCTCTTCGCCCTCTGTTTCGGGCTCCGCATCTTCACCGGCTGCTGCCACAGTATTGCGGAAAGCCCCGTCCCGCACCATCTCAAGAAGCCGGATCTGCTCCGGGAGCGTATTGAGGGTAAGTAGCTGCTTGCGCCAGGGCGCACCGCGGCACATCTGGGAGGCAAGCTGCTTTACCTTCCCTGGGCAGGAGCTATCCTGAAAGTCCTCGCGCAGCAGCTCAATGTAGCGCATCAGCACTTTGAGCATCAGCTCCTGGTTCCCGCGCAGGGCGCTCGGGGCTCCCGACACGATCTCGCCAAACACAAGCGGGTTCCAGATGCTGGCACGACCGATGAAGAGCCCCGCCACCTTTCCGCGTAGCCGCTCATCCGCACTCGCCCGGTCGACCACATCGCCGCTGCCGAGCACTGGAACATCGACAGCATCCGCGACCGCCTCAACCAGCGACCAGTCAGCCAAGCCTCGGTAGAGCTGCGCCCGAGTTCGTCCGTGAACGGCGAGGGCTTCAACCCCCTCGCTTACCACCATCTTGGCGAGTTCCACCGCATTCCTGGAGCTCTCATCCCAACCCGATCGCATCTTGAGCGTGAGCGGTATAGATACTGCTTTCCTGACTGCTGAGACTACTTTCTGTAGGTGCTCTGGCTGGCGCATCAATTCGCAGCCGCCGCCACGCTTTACAACCTTTGGGGCGGGGCAACCGCAGTTGATGTCAACGACATCCGCTCCGAGGTCCTGAACCATGAGGGCAGCATCACGCATGCGGTCTACGTCGTAGCCGAAGATCTGAACGCAGTACGGGCGCTCCTCCTCTGCAAAGCGCATCATCTCCAACGTGCGCCGGGAGCCACGTGTCATCCCCTCAACCGAGACGAACTCACTTACGAGCAAGCCTACAGCCCCCGGGTTAAGCTCTTTGACTAGCCGCCTGAAGGGGCGCGTCGTCACCCCGCTCATCGGAGAGAGCACAAGCCCCGGAGAGACTGTTACATTGCGGATCTTGTACTGCTTAATCACACAAACACCCACGCACCTTTCTTGCTAATACATCTATCGAGAACGGTTTCTGGATAAAATCTCTTCCGCCAACTGAAAGGATTCGCTCAACGGTCCCTTCTGAGCTAAAGCCGCTCACGATCAGGACGCGCACATCGCCGCGCATCTCCTTTAAGCGCAAGAACACCTCCTCGCCCGAGAGGCCCGGCATGAGAAGATCGAGTATTACCAGCTCAAATGGCTGGCCACCGGACGAAAACTTCTCAATCGCTTCAAGACCAGACTCTGCTGTCTCTACCGTGTACCCCAGGTGCGAGAGGCTTAGCCCAAGCACGTTGCGCACCGCGTACTCGTCATCGACCACAAGGATCCGCTCGCCGTTGCCGCGAGCCGGGCCGCCAACTTCAC
The DNA here is from genome assembly GCA_964413875.1 of uncultured Bdellovibrionales bacterium. Classification (GTDB taxonomy): domain Bacteria; phylum Bdellovibrionota_C; class UBA2361; order UBA2361; family OMII01; genus OMII01. Next base: position 92,256 of record CAYPUA010000001.1, on the reverse strand, counting down.
TCGGCTGCGCCTCGACCGACTGTGGCTCTTCAGGCACAACCGGGAGCACAACTCGAAACTCTGTGCCCTTTCCTTTCTCTGATTCGACCTCGATCGCCCCGCCGAGCTGTTTGACTATCGAGTTTACCGTGTAGAGCCCAAGTCCTGTGCCACGCTCCTTCTTTGTCGTGAAGTAGGGCTCAAAGAGCCTCGCTCGCACAGACTCGTCCATGCCCTCACCAGAGTCTTTCACGATTACCGCACCGTAGGCCGGAGCGGGCGGCTCTGCGCCAAACAGGCCACGAACACGCTCTGGACTGTCTCGTCCGACGACGACGATTGAGATCTCTCCTGAACCCTTAATCGCATCTCTCGCGTTCACGATAAGGTTGATAACGACTTGAGTCAGTTGCGCCTCAGAAGCGATCACTACCGTGGGAACTTTGGGGATCGTAACGCGCACTGCAATCGAAGCGGGGATGGCGCTCTTGAGCAGCGCGAGCACACGGGTCACGAGGTCTCCAACATCGACGCGCGCGGTAGCTTCCTGGGAGTCAAGCTTCGAGAACTTAAGGATCTGCTGCGTCAGCGAAGAGCCGCGCAGCGCCCCCTCCTCGATTGCTGCGAGTGACTCGGAGTGCTCTCCCTTCTGCGGAAGGACGTGGCGCAGGTACGCAACGTGCCCGAGCATTCCGGTCAAGATGTTGTTGAAGTCGTGCGCAACCCCGCCGGCCAGTAGCCCAAGCGTCTCAAGGCGCTGATTGTGGAAGACCTGCGGTGAACGCTCCTCCGACAGGGAAGCGATCACCCGCAACGCCATGGCGTCACCGGCGTATGAGGCGAGCTTCACCACCCTCGCCGCACCGCTGGCACCGAGGAACTCGGCGCGAAACTCCCGCGTCTCCCAGTGGAGCCCACCTGAGTCGCGGATAAAGAGCGCCGCTGGCTGGCCGATTAGCTCCTGCACCGTGCGCCCGACCAGCGCAGCGAAAGCCGAGTTCGCGGCGAGGCAGCGCATATCCCGCCCGAGAAGGCAGAGCGGCTCTGGCAGGAAGTCTATTACGGAGACTGAGGTGGTCGATTCCATGAGAAGTCGGGGTGCCTCTTTTTTAGCAGCATCAGGGAGTCCGCCAACTTGAGCGGCCGCGGAAACTCACACGGAGGGGAGGCTGCAATGGCAGTCCCTCTTTTAGGGCGTCTTTTCCTGTCGTTTCGGGGCATAGCGCAGCCCTCAGCGACGGCTAACTATACCTTTTGGGTAATGCCCTTATCAATCGGTCCTGGGCTTTTAGGCACTTTCATCCGGCCTGCCGCACGGCCCCCGTAACGAGCTAGTATTGCACCCCTTTTTCTGGAGTTGCCGCTACGGGTTGGCCTCAGAGGCAGGAGGGCCAAAGGCGGCCACAGGTGATTGAACAAAAACCTGGAACTCTACCCCGCCTTCCTGAATCTCAACTTGCAGGGACGGCGCAAAGCCGGCCTCACTGCAGTATTGTAACCAAAAATGAATGTGGTAGGTTTTTAACACCGTGCGTTTTTTAGCGGGGAGTCAGTAGGTATGTCTGAGTCTGAGTCCGGTACCCTCAAGGGGGTTGTGAAGTGGTTCAATGACGCCAAAGGCTTTGGTTTCATCGAGCACACAAGTGGCCGAGATGTTTTCGTGCATTATTCGGTAATAGCCAGCGAGGGTTTCAAGACTCTTAAGGATGGCGAGACCGTTGAGTACGAGCTGAAGGAAGGCCCCAAGGGTCTGCAAGCTTCAAGAGTCCTTCGCACGAAGAAGGCAGATGAGGAGGCGGATGCTTCCCAGGCTGCTTCTGCGACGGACAGCTCTTCGGAGATCGAGTCGGCCGAGGCTGACTCTGACGAGTAGCTCGGGCGATCGGTTCGCCTACCGTGACGGCACGCCCCCTGGGGGTGTTACGCTGGTCATGAAAAAGAGAGACGCCGAAAGGCGTCTCTTTTTTTACAGCCATTCCCCCGAACTGCGCTACCTACTCTTTCAGCGCAGGTCGTCCGCGCTCTTACCTTCAACTACCTCGGCATCCTGAGCCAGGATGTAGCCCTCGTTGCCACGCCTAGATCGCAGTTTCAACCAGGCCCCGACTCTTCCGTCCACAAGAACTTCATCGCCCGGCTGAAGTCGACCGATTACGTTACCCCTGTAGCTCGGCGAGGCAACAACGTTCACCCTGGCGACTATCCTGTAAACCTTTCCTTGTACCTGTCGATCAAATGGCCCTGTCGGTTGTCTGCGGTCCGAGCCCCCAGCAGACGGGGACTGACGGCTCGCACCCCCAGCACCACGGTCAATGCCACTGCGGTACTCCGGACCCTCCAGCGGTCCAGATGTGTCCACTCGCTCTTTCGGTTTGGAAGCCGAAACCGCATTACCAGGCTGCACATCTGGCGCCGCCCCTGTATCGCCGGCTCGCTGCCCTGACTGCATATTGCTAGACGCCCCCGCGCTATCGCCGCTCGGCGCTGGTGTGGGGGGCTCAATCGAATAGAAGAGCGCACTGAGATCCCCTACAGGGTCACGCGGCAGAACCGCCGCCTGCTCCTGCTCCGGAAGCGACGGGTCTCGCACGAAACCCTCAAATGCCAGGGCCGTCGGGGTCGAGAAGAGCGACGCGCGGATCTCCCAGAGAGCAAGAGACGCCCCGACGAAGAAAAGCAAAAGAACCAAGAAAATAGCCAGTCTCGGGGCGCGCCGTCGAGAAACCTTGGGTACCTGTCCGGGCAGCGGAGGAATCGCTACCCCCAAAGTTGACGACTCAGCCGCAAGGGTCCACGTGTGCCGATGCTTCCCGAGCTCTCCCGAGATTGCCGCTACCTGCAGATCTCGAAGTAGCGCCTGAAACGAGAGCACCTGCTCGCGCTCTCCGACCTGCTGCAAGCGATCCAGCATAATACCGGCCGTCTCCTCAAGAAGTTGCCGACACTCGGCGTCTGCAGGCGCCGTTGCCAGCTCTCGCGCAACTCTCTCGAACGGAGCAATCAGAAGCGACACTGGCATCGAGAGCGCACCAAGGTGCCCCCGCACCCACCACAGAGAGCTCTCTGCTCCCCTCTCTCCTGTTAGGGACCGCTCAGCAATCGCAATAATCTCCTGCCAACGCCCAGAATCTTTCAGCTGCGCATACGGAGAACCATTCGAGGATGAGATCGCCCCCGCTTCTATTGCCGGCGCGCTGCCCGATACTTCTGGTGCAGGGGCTACTGCCTCCTGCGTCTCGACAACGCTTGAGAGAAGGTCGGATAGACCGAGGTCGAGCCTATTATTTTTGTTTGGAGGTGATTCACTCATAGTCAGGGCTACCGGCTTGAGGCGGTCAAACCAGCTAGCGGCATTTGACACCTTTGACTATGGTACCGCTACCACCTACGGGATTGAAGTGCCGACGCGCAAAACAGATGACAAGCCTGATTAAAAAGCACCCTACCACGGCCCTGCTAATCGCTCTAAGCGGCTGTTTTCCTGCTGACTTACCGCCAATCGAGGCCCCTCCAGCCGTTTCCAGACTCCATGACTTGGCTGACGCAACTATCGGGCTCACGGTGAATACGAGCCCAGTTGAAGGCCACCGCGGGTACCAGTACCTGACAGCGATTCCTGTCACGCGGGTATACACGCCAGACCTAGCACAGGAAGTCACTGACCAGCTCAAGGTGCAGGGTGGATTGAAAGGATATCGAATGGTTGAGCCGGCGAATCGCTCCGAACCCGTCGCGTTCAACCTAGAAGTAACGGTCCAAGAGCTCACCGTATCCGGTTACTGCTACCTATTCGTTCGCCGACCTCACGCTGACGTCGTGCTCAACGCAACCCTGCGCTCTCCCGATGGCACTGTAGTGCGCGAGTGCTCTGGTGCGGGTGATGTGACGTACACGGCTAAATTTGCATTCTCTGAGGAACTCAATGAGGCGCGGCGCGTTGCTCTCACTCAGGCGGCGGTAGCGCTGGTCGATTGCCTCTCCTTACCGAAGCCACGAGACGCTCGGTAATAGCATGACCACAAGCGCAACTATCTTGAGCGCCGCCTTACTATCGGAGGGGATTCTCATCCTGGTGGCCTACGGCATTTACTCGGCGACGGGCCTCACCTGCACGCTTGAACCTTCCGTCGGCAAGATAGCTTTAGGCGCTTCCGCTGCCATACCGCTCCTGCTCCTGAATCACGCGCTCTGGTTGTGGAGCCTCAAACACCCGAACACCGTCTCTGCGCGCTTCAGTCGGGAGATCATAGTCCCCCTCTGTATTCGAATCTCTCCCCTCCTCGCCCTGGTTGTTGCGGTGCTATCGGGATTCGCCGAAGAGCTGCTTTTTCGGGGAGCACTCAATCAGGTGCTGATGGAAGCTGGCGGTGCCGCCTTCTCCGCGCTTGTATCCAGTGCGCTCTTTGCCTACGTTCACTTTATCGGCAACCTAAGGCGATTCGGAGGAATGCTCCCGCTCTACACCGGAGTTGGGTTGTACCTTTGGCTCGTGGCTACGAGCACTCACTCCCTCGCCGCAGCTATGGTAACGCACGGAACCTACAATTTCCTGGCGATACTAATGGTCCGACACAAAGCTGCCGGTCCGACTTAATTCACAGCTGCTAGTTACCAAAAAGTTTGCGCGACTCTCGGATCGCATCGCGTACGGCGACAAGATCGCGGTGACACGAATAGAGCCCAAAGCTGAGACGGACCGTTGCCTGCAAACCAAGGCGCCGCAGCGTGGGCATTGCGCAGTGATTTCCTGCGCGAACCTGAACGTTGTGAGTATCCGCAATTGTTGCGAAGTCATGCGGGTGAACTGAATCTATTGAGAATGAAACGACGGCTAGCTGCCTCTCACCATGACTCGCCGGCCCATGCAAAACGACGCCCTGCTCCCCCCGCAACAGCTCACACGCCTCCGCCACCAGGGCAGACTCGTGAGCAATAATATCTGACCGGTCAAATCGGCTAACGAAATCTACAGCTGTTCCGAGCGCGATGGCCTCTGGAAACGCCGGCGTTCCCGCTTCAAATCGCTGCGGCACCTCGGCCCAACCGGAGCCCTCGACGCTGACATACGAAATCATGTCGCCACCGCCTTGAAACGGCTGCAAAGCCTCAAGCCGCTCCGGCCGGCCGTAGAGCACCCCGATTCCTGTCGGGCCGTACATCTTGTGACCCGAAAAGACGTAGTAGTCGCACCCTAGCGACTGCACGTCGACCCCTAGGTGGGTGACTCCCTGAGCCCCATCAACGAGCACCTGCGCGCCTGCCTGCTTCGCCAGCGCAACAACTTCAGCAATCGGCGTGACCGTCCCAAGGGAGTTTGCAAGCTGAGTGACCGCAACGAGCTTCGGCTTCAATGACTTTACCTTCTCGCGAAAGTCATCAATGTCGAGACGCCCATCGTCGGTAATATCTGCGAAAGCGATTTTGAGCCCGCGACGCTTCGCGAGAAGCTGCCACGGCACTATGTTGCTGTGGTGCTCAAGCAAGGTTAGGAGAATCGTGTCGCCTGGGTTGAACAGATTCTCGGACCCGTACGCCACGAGGTTAATAGCCTCTGTTGCTCCACGAACGAAGACGATCGAGCGCTCCGACGGTGCTCCGATCATCTGAGCAACTTTAACCCGAGCCTGGTCGTACAGCTCGGAAGCCTCAGCGCTCAGCCGGTAGGCGCCTCGATGCACGTTGGCATTGTGGTGAACCAGCACCCGCAGCAGTTCGTCCAGCACCACCTTGGGCTTCTGGGTGGTGGCCGCGGAGTCGAGGTACGAGCCCCCCGGTCCCTCACTGAAGAACGGGAAGAGCGCCCGAACTGACTCGCCTGGCACCAGCCTCTCTCCACCTGCTTTTTTAGTCTCTCTCTGTGACAACGTGTTCGCTCCAGTACAAAACTCCGTCGATCATACGTAACTACCCGATCATATTCAACGCGCCGAACGTGCCCAAATAGCCACATAAAAATAACAGCGATCGGAGGCGGAGCAACTACCCCGCAGAAGCTCCCTAATAAGGACAGATCAAGACCGCGAAACCTCTAAATACGGGCCGATTAACGGGAAAACTTCTCCTTCGCCGGTTGCGAGATCGGCTGGCTGTGCATCGCCGCCCCAAGGTTGAGGCGGCGTTTACGCGCAAACACGCCCGGCTTTGTTAAAATCTTGGCGCCGGAGCACTTTTTTCTGGACAAACGGATCTGCGGCGCCTTATCCTCCGCCCTCCGGTTTGCAGGGGTAACCCTAAAAAACCGATGCGAGCGAATCGTGCTCGCTCTCTCCGAAGCTACTCGCTGCAGGGTCCCTGGCGGCTCTTAGCGAGTGAAGATGCCCGTAAAATCATCGGTCTCCGATGGGTAGTTACGGTGCCGGCCTTAAAGGTGTCTTTTGGGCCGGACCACAACTGCAGGGGCAACAGTCTGGTCGGAGCTCGTTGATAGGACGCCTGGATGGGCGTCTTTTTTTGCGGGTGTCGAGCAGGTCTTCGGGAGTGGCAGGGTCCCGAGCAGCTGGGTCAGAAGTGGCACAGCTGAGCTCTCAAGTGAATGGCGACATTTATTTGATTAAGGACAGGGTGCGAGGTAGGAAAACCTGAAGCATTTACCGTAGCCCGGTTGATGCAGTTAGGCTCTTCCGCCTCTAGGGAGTTCTCCGGCGAACGGTCGACTCTCCCACCCGCGGTTTTGCTCGTTTGGTTACTAGCCGCACAGGCTCTGTCTCTTCGTTGTATGGCTCCACATTCCACTCTTGTATCGTGGATGTGGTTTCCAGGAAGTGACCGGGCTCATGGATGAAGTAGCCACTTTGTTAGAACAGTTGCGAACTGTTGAGCTGGCTCGCCAGTACTCAGGTAGCGACACTTATTTACTTACTTATTGAAGGGACAATCAAATATGAAATTCTGGTCAAATTCTGATGTTCCGACCCCGGGTAGCTCGATTCCTGAGCTGCGATTGCTTGCAGCAGTTCTCCAGAGGGCGATCCACGACTTCATCGGGGGCGAAGGCGAAGTACGAGATGGCGCGCGCGCTTGGCTCTTAGACGATGAACCAACCGATGCTCCGCTCTCCTTCCGCTTTATCTGCGAGGCGCTCGATCTCGATTCCGAGAGCCTCCGCAAGGCGATTTCGCGCCAGGCTGACGCCCAGGCGCGCGAGTACGCCGCTTCCGACGCTATCGCATAAATACGTCGGAAAGTTATCCGGTGTAACGCCGGGTCCTTGTCGTAAGGGCGCAGAGTAAAGGCTTTTAAGCCCTTATTCTGCGCCCTTAAGTTTTTCCCGCTTCCCCCCAAAGTTCCCGCGGCTCTATAATTGAAGGATGAGGGTGCCTCTAGCGCCTCTCAACCGGATGGGTGTTGCCTCGGGCCGGGCTTTTTAGCCGGCACCTTGGTTTCCTGGAGCTGTATGAACGGGCTTCCGGTAAAGAACACAATCTCGCCACCCTTGTTCGACGGGTCGTGAGCGATACGCGGAAAGTAAGGTGCGCTATGTCTGATGCAGCAGCGAAAGGAAACAACCCTGAATTGTGGGAGAGGCTGCTTGCCGAACTAGACGAAAAGCTGCAGTTAGGCCTGCTGGACCGCATGAAGCGCGTAAAAGCCTACCACTTTGAATCGGGTATTCTCTTTATAGAGCCTGGCACTGTTGACGACGACTCATACCTCCGCAAGGGCGGCACGCTCCAGCACCTGGAGCTGATCGCACAGGATGCGACCGGTATTCGCGAGTTGCGATTAAGAGAGAAGTAGTTGGGCGGGGTAGTCCTCGCGGACCGGCCCGAAGTGCAAAAATGTCGGATTCTGTCAGGAAGAAAAGCAGCAACTCTACAGGCACCGCTGAGTTCATCAGCTGTCGTCACTGCGGCAAGCAAATCTCAGCTGAGCTCGAACCGAGCGGTCCTTTCTGTTCGCACAATTGCAAGATGCAGGACTTATCAAAGTGGTTTAGTGAAGGGTACCGCATCGCGGCTGGCCCAGCGATATCTTCGCCGGACCAGCCGGATGACGCGGAGTAGCCAGCCGCATTACTCTAGAAGTTTCGGCGCGATTTTCCGGCCTCAACGAGCAGACTAGTTGAGGCATTAGCCAGCCCGAACCGGACGTAGTCGGGGTTGAGGCCAAGCGCTTCACACACGTTGTTGAATGAGAATGCGTACTCAACTCCTGCGTCCATCACCCAGTTGAAGGCTTCGGCATACCTAGCCTTCTCCTTAGGCGACGAAGCAAGCGCGTAGTGGATGTACGCCTGCACGCCGTCGAACAGCAGGGCTGAGAGAAGTCCCCGCTCCGGACCGTTTGCGTAACCCTTATTTCCATCAAGAAGCTCTTCAATAACCGATGTGGCGAAAACCGACTCAGAACCTTTTCGAACCTCGATGTTTCCACAAGCCATTGCCGCCTCCTACTATTAAGCCTCCAGGGGGTTAGGGGCCCTCGCCCCGGCCGCTAGAAGCTGACCTTCTTAATTCGGATGCCGCTCTATTGTGTTCGGTGCTCTATGGCCCTCGCCAGGTTGGGTTTTCGGGGCTAAAAGGGATAGCTTGGGTCTATTTTGAACGGATTAGACCCGGGCCGGTCGAAAAGTGAACCCCTCCGCCAGCCAGCGGGATTGCATCCGAAACAAACAATTACCTAAGGGCAACGAACTAGAGGAGAGCCAGAACGGCTGCAACGAGCGCTAGCGAGACGCTAGCAACCACTGGCGAAAAGAAGCCCAGGAAAACGGTAGCCACCGACAGGAAAGCACCGAAGGCAACAAGGATACGTGCTCGCTCAACAAGCCGCAGGTAACGGTGTGAGTCACTCAATAACTCGGGTAAATCGCGAAGGTTTCGAGTGAGAGCGATAACTGTTGAACGCGGGAGCTCAAAACGCTCACCGGCGAACTGCGACACCTGGATCTGCGCCGACCGACCAAGAACGTCCGACTCCTGCCCACGCACGAGGATAGTTCCTGCCCCCGCCTCGCCAGGGATACCTGTACACAAACCCGACGAGAGAAGATTGTGCCATACGGACGCTTCAAGCTCCGGCTCGACTAGAACGCGCTGGCCGAACACGACCCAGAATCTCGCCACAAGCTCACCACCAACCGCCACGAGAAGCGGACGCTCGTCCTCCCCCCCCTCTACGTTGCTTTCCGATGGATGAATAAGTACGCCCCGCTCAAGGAGCAACTCCTCGGTGCCGATCAGCACGGACACCCCTTTAACCCGTCCGCAGATCCCTGCTCCAGCGAACTCTTGAAGCTCTAGCACTCTCTCCGGCATCACGTTTCCGCACTCGGACTGACAGAAGTCTCCAGCAGCAGCGAGAGCAACATCCTCCGCACGCCCGAGCAGGGTCGCAAGACAAGCCGTTAGCTCCTGTCTGCCAACGCGGTCATCAAGCATCTCAAGTTCGCGTACCCGCACCAGAGAGCCTAAATCAACCTTACTCGGATCGAACAACACTTTTGTTGCCGATGCTAGATCGCGCACAGCGAGGTCTGACGCGGCGATGAAACCCTGCCGAGCCCAGCGCCGAACCATGGAACGTTGGCGAACGTAGAGCCCCTCGGCAAGCTGGCACACGATAGCTGCGAACAGAACTAGGCCGGCAGCAGACAACGTGTCCCAGGGACGCCCCACCCGCTCGTCCCAGAGAATGGCGCACGCCACTGAGATGAAAACCAGGATGTAGCCCGTTGCGGTGCGGGCGCGGAGGTCCTCGCGGTGAAGTGACAAACCAGCTCTCTCGACACTCGAACAGACCAGCTTCTCAAGGCTGCGAAGACAAGAATCGTCGGAGCTAGATAACGCAACCGCCTCGGCAGAGCCTCCAACAACTTCCGAGCCAGCGAACACCACCTCGCCCTCTTCTTTAATTCGAAAATGCGTCTCTGGGGACAGGTACCGCTCGAGCACGCTACAGCAGCCCCTCTCGATCCGCGCATCGGCCGATATGAGGGTTCCCTCGCTGAGCGCGAGACGTTGCCCCTTTGCAACATCGGCTAACCGGAAGCCGGGTGGCAACAATAGATGGTCATGAGTGGAAGTCAGCTCTGTACTGTATCCCGAAGCCCGGGCGAGCAATAGCACACCTGCCGCGAAAATCGGCCCGGTTGCAATCAGCACTGACGAACTAAAAGACGGGCTGTAAACATCCCCCAAGCCACCTAACGCGATCAGCAAAACGCCAGCGGGAGCAAACAGCTCAAGCGGGCTCTCAATCCGATCGCGTGCGGTTAGGATTGAAGTCGCTTCAAACAGAGCCACGACAAGCGCAACGCCGGACAGCGAAAGCGACAGAAACTGCAACCGCTCTGGCTCTAAACCACTCTCGGTGAGTGTGTACGCAGCAAGGCTGAGCGCAAGCAGAGCTACACCAACAAGGGTACGGGTTGTCCTGGCAGACAATCCAAGGGATCCTCCAGGCGATACGCTCGCTGAGACTGGGTTGGCTGTGGTGTGTAGCGATGGGGTGTGTAGCGATGATGGCTGTGCCGCTGCACCCGAAAACTCTGCTGCTGTGAGTATCTCAGATTCCCTTACGGTCTGCTCGATCTGAGTGTTCGTTGCCACTACAGCACCTGAGCTGGCTACTCAGACTGCTTGTCCGATGCGGCCTCAGTGGCGCCTGCTGCCACGTACTTCTTCTTCAGCTTCGAGAGCTTCTTGTCTTCGAACAGAACGTGCTTCCGGGCGATGGGGTCGTACTTGCGAACCTTGAGCTTGTTCTCGCCCTTGCCCTTCTTCTTGTTCTTACGGTTGATGTAGAAGAATCCAGTTCCTTCGGAGGAAACGAGGTAGAATGTCTCTTTTGCGGCCTTAGCCATACGGTATCCCTCACCACTCTGGCGCTGTTAGCTGAATGTTCTCCGGCTGGAGAAGAACAGGCGCGCCGAATCAGAACCGTGGGTTGTAGCCTAAAACCGGGGAACTTTCAACATTACTCCTCCCCTTGGAATGGGTCGCAAGCTCTTCTAAGTCATCGAAATGAATACCGGCTCAAGATTCCGCGCCCCAAAGCCCTTAAGACGGGCTGGCCACGACCAGACTAATCGAGTTTCCCCCGAATCCAGCGGTATTCACCATAACTGTCCGTGGGCGCTCAAATCGGCAATTCATGGCCTCTGTTGGATAGGGGAAGCCCTCCCAGCCCCCACCCTCAAGCAGCCATTGGGCCAAGGCGAGGCTCACCATGCCCGAGGCGCCGTAGGTGTGGCCGGTCAGGTGCTTCGTGGTGCACACTGGAACGGGTCCGAGGAGACGCCGCACAGCTTTCAATTCTGCCGTGTCGCCCTTAGCCGTGCCGGGGGCATGCAGGACAACTGCATCGACAGCTCTTCCCCCTGGCAATCCACTCAACGCGCGCTGCATCGCAAGCTCAAATCCTGCACCGTCCTCGGAGATGCCGGTTGCTGACGGTGCAGCCTCAAGGGACCAGCCGATGCCGATGAGAGCTAGGTCACCCTCGCGGTAGCTCTCCTCTCGGCAGAGCAAGGCCGTGCCAGCTCCCTCTCCGAGCACAACGGAGTTTACTCGCTGGTCCGCGGAGAAGCAGGGTTTGCAGGGCCAGCTGCCGGGCTCCTGCGAGTAGATCCGTAGCGCGCTAAGCTGCGCCAGTGTGTAGGGAGTGAGGCACGACTCTGTCCCACCGAATAGTGCTCGCTCAGCCATGCCCGAATCGATAAAGGCTTTGGCAACAAGCAGCGAGTGAAATGCTGAGGTACAGGTCATTGAGGTGCCAACTGCTGCAACTCCAGCACCTACAGCTCCGTTCCGGCAGATCTCCTGCGCCACCCACGAAGTAAGCCCGCCAGCGGTTGTGTTTGGGGAGGTCTCTGGAGATAGCGGGTGCTCACCCTGCTCGTGCTGAAGGATTGTGCTCTCGAGCGACGTTGTGGCGCCTCGCGCCGATCCGATCGAGACACACTGCACTTGCTCCTCGGGAGACAGAGTCCCGAGTGTTTGTTTGGCTGCTGCCAGAGCCAGCAGCACTGCCCTATCGAGCGACCGCTTGCTACTTTGGCTCGCTTCGTTACGGAGCGCCTCCTCCCCAGACTCGGAGAGCCTGAAGATCGCCTTTTCTCCGAGCCGCGAGGGCTTAGGGCTCGCGTGCCGGAGCGTCTCAGAGATTTCGCGCTTTGAGGCGCCGAGAGGAGAGATCGTAGCTAACGCCCGTATCAGGAGCGGCTTCTTATCCATTTGCCACCACCCTCTTTGAGGAGACCGACTGAGCAAGGGTCGCAACGGCGCTCCGTAGCTCAGCTTCCGTATTGAATGCGTGCAGGCAGAGCCGCAGCCTCTCTGAGCCGGCGGGGACAGTGGGCGACCGAATCGCGCGGGCGAAGTATCCTTGTTCTGCGAGGACCCCTTCAGCGGCGATCACCTCGCGGTTCCCCGGCACGATAACTCCCTGGATCGGAGAGTCGGACTCAACGAATCTGAGCGTGGAGAACTCTCTGACCAACGCTTTAAAGGCTGCAACTAGGGCACGCAGCTTTACGCGCTCCGCCTGCATACCAGCCTGCAGCTCATAGGCGAGGCGAATCATGCCCAGCGAACGAATGTCGGGGGCAGTTGAGTAAATAAAAGGGCGAGAGAAGTTAATCAGGTATTCCCGAGTCTCAGCGGCTCCGATGACGACCCCCCCCCGAAAGCCTAGTGCCTTCCCGAAGGTGTGCACCCGAGCGAAGACCTGGTCTGCAAGACCGAGCGCTTGCACGAGCCCCTCTCCTCGCTCCCCGAACACCCCGGTGGCGTGTGCCTCATCCACGACGAGGAATGCCCCCTTCTCGCGGCATACGGCCACCAGCTCCTGAAGCGGCGCCTGGTGACCATCCATTGAGTAGAGTGACTCCACTGCAACGTACACTTCGCCCCGAGCGGCGCTTATCTTCTGGCGCAGGTCATCCGGGTCGTTGTGACGGAAAGAGTAAGAGCGGGCCTGCCCGAGCCGAACTCCGTCCCGCATCGATGCGTGCACGAGCTCATCGTAGATCACCGTGTCGTGTCGACCGCCGAGGGCGCTGAGGAGTCCAAGGTTCGCTTCGTATCCAGAGCCGAAGAGCAGCGCGGCCGGAGCCCCGTGAAAGGTCGCGAGGAAGCTCTCAAGCGCCTCGTGCTCGGGGGTGTTGCCGCTCACGAGCCTTGAGCCTGTTGCTCCGCCCGAGGCTCGTAGGTGAGCCGCCTCGGCACCGAGCACGCGCGCGACCCCGAGGTAATCGTTTGAGCACAGGTCGACTCCACTCTGATTGCTGCTCAGAGCCCGCAGCGACGCTCCCGCCCGGCGCTCATCGAGCGCGTGCAGGAAGGAGTTGGGCAGTAGTGGCTTCATGACTGTTGGCTGTGTTAAAGGCGGGTTCTGTATGCTATCAAATGTCTTCGCCGACGCAAAAATATGAGTCTGTGAGCCTGTATGAACCTGTTAGAAGAGCTTGAGTGGCGCGGTCTTATCCAAGACATCTCTGATCCTGAGGCCCTCTCGAAGGTCAAGCCGGGGGATGCCTTTTACATGGGTTTTGACCCCACGGCCCCCTCTCTGCAAGTCGGCAACCTCGTTCCACTGATCGTTGGCATCCACCTAACTCGCGCTGGCTTAAAGCCGATACTCCTGTTCGGCGGGGCCACCGGCATGATCGGCGACCCGGGCGGAAGGAGCGCCGAGCGTAACCTGCTCGAGCTTGATCAAGTTGCGTCAAACACCAAACTCCAGGAGGCACAGGCTCGCGCGCTCTGGGAGCGGAGCGGTTGCGCCGTTTCCCCAACATTCGTCAACAACATCACTTGGACCAAGGACGTCCCGCTCCTCTCGTTCTTGCGCGATATCGGGAAGCACTTCACCGTCAACTACATGTTAGCGAAAGACTCTGTGAAGAGCCGGCTCTCGGGTGACGGGATCTCGTACACAGAGTTCAGCTACATGCTGCTGCAGGCATTCGACTTCATGCACCTCTTCCTGAACAACGGCTGCAAGCTGCAGGTCGGTGGCTCTGACCAGTGGGGTAACTTGACCGCGGGTCTTGAGCTCATCCGGCGCAAGCTCCAGAAGGAAGCGTACGCGTTCTCCACCCCTTTGATCACAAACGCAGATGGCAAGAAGTTTGGAAAAAGCGAAGGGAACGCGGTGTGGCTCGACGGCACGATGACGAGCCCGTACAAGTTTCACCAGTTCTGGCTCAACGTCCCAGACTCAGATGTTATCCGCCTGCTGAAGGTTTTCACGCTTGAGAGCCGCGAACGGATAACGGAGCTAGAGGCAGAGGTTGCTGCACACCCTGAGAAGCGTATAGCCCAGCAGGTTCTGGCTGATGCACTCTGCGACTTGGTGCACGGCACAGAGGCCACCGCAGAGGCGAAACGCTCCGCTGCAGCGCTGTTTACCGGGTCAATCGAGGAGCTGAGCAAAGAGCAGCTTCTGGAGCTCTTCGCGGATGCTCCTGCAACTACGATATCACGCCAGCAGGTAGATGACCTCGACCTCCTCTCTCTGCTTGCATCCACTGTTGCTAAATCGAAGGGCGAGGCGCGTCGCCTGGTGCAGGGGGGCGGAATCTACCTCGACAGCCAGCGCGTCTCAGACGACACGCTCAAGCTTCGAGACACGAAGCTGCTTGAGAAGGGCTTCATCGTGCTCCGCAGCGGCAAGAAGAACTACCATATCGTACGAGTCGAAGGAGCGTAGCGTGGCGCGCTACAGCGAGGGCGACTCTGTGTACGTGCGCCCCCTCAAGAAATCGGGGATTGTCACAAAAGTGCACTCGGAAGATCGCTTGCAAGTTGCAATAGGCGACCTCTCAATCCGCTGCTCGATTGGAGATCTGGATCCTTCGCCCGAAAAGCCCCAGGCCTCTCCAAAGGAGATCTCTCGCATGGTCCCTGCGAATCCTTCCCCTGCCCCAAAGAGCATCGACCTGCACGGCATGTCGACGGATGATGCTGTGCGGGCGGTTGAGCGTCACCTCAATCGCGTCATTCTCAGTGGCGCTCAGCAGACCAAGATTATTCATGGGCTTGGCACTGGAAAGGTGCGCTGTGCGATACACACTCTTCTTTCATCACTCCATGTGGTGCGTGCCTTTCGGCTAAACGACGCAAATCCTGGCGAGACGGACGTGTACTTCTAGCCCTGCGGGACTGGCTCCATCCCAGAGCCGGAAGCTTTTCCCAAAAAGGGTCGGTAACCCCTCGGGAGGGCACCATTTTTCATAAGGAGCCGCTCCATGCTAGATTCCCTCGGATGTCTCAGCCCCCTCCCAAACAAGAAGAGATCTCCGTTGAACTGGCAAGCCTCGCGGCCGGAGGATCCTGCGTGGGGTCGATCACTGCGCCTGCGGAGCTGTCCGGGAAGAAGGCTTTCATCCCTTTTACGATCCCGGGCGAGCTTGTCACCGCAACTGTTAATCGCAGCAAGCGCTCGTACGTTGAGGCCGGTCTCGTTTCAATCGCTCGTCAATCTCCCCATCGCTGTGCTCCGGCATGCCCGGCCTTCGGTAGCTGCGGCGGATGCGACTTGCAGCACATCAACCTTCCCGAGCAGCGCAAGCTGAAAGCACAGATGGTTGAAGACCTGCTCCGTATTCACGGCGGGATCGAGGCGCAGGACGGCGTATCGCTCCTGGCTCCGGATCTTCCGGGTCTCGGCTATCGCCGTCGAATGTCCTTCCACATCAACAAGAAGGGCGAATTCGGGCTGTACCGGAAGCATGGCAGAAGCATCGTCGAGATTGCTCACTGTCCAATTTCCACCGACACGATCAACTCGTTCCTCGAAGAGCACATTCCACTCATCAAGCAGTGTGCGCCTGAGGTTGAGACGGTAACGATTGAGGATCACGATGGCGTGCCGCACCTAGCCCTTGAGATCCACCCGAAGAACCTCACAGGCGCCGAATCACTTCTTCAGAAGGAAGCGTTTCGGGAGTTGGAGCGGCGCATTCCTCAGCTCCAAGTGAATTTCCGCCACAAGACAGTGTATCGCGCCCCTGGAGTCGCTACCGACGGGCCGCCAGTTGGCCACTTCTCGCAGAACAACAAGCTGGCGAACGATGCGATGCTCGAATTCATCCTCAAGAACGTCCAGACTGAATCTGTGACGGATCTCTTCGCTGGGGCGGGGAACATCTCAATCCCCCTTGCGGAAGACGGGCACACTGTGACAGCGGTTGAACTCAATCCAGCGCTGGTGGCTTTTGGGCAGAAGCGGGCAGAATTAGCCGAAGTTTCAGGCAGGCTTACCTTCCACGAGTCTGGCTGCGAGAAGTGGATACAGAGCTACGTGCCGGCTGAGACCGTCGTCTTGGATCCTCCACGCAGCGGCGCTCTCGAGGTCTGCCAGCGGCTCTCGTCGGAGATATCGCCGTACGTCGTCTACGTCAGCTGCTATCCGCCAACATTTGCGCGCGATGTCCAGGCTCTCGCCGAGCGCGGCTACTACCTCAAGAGCGTGTCGGTGCTCGACATGTTCCCTCAAACCTACCACAGCGAGCTAGTTGCCCTGCTCGAGAAGGCCTGAAGAAGAGTGTACCGAAAGCTCCTCGGTGGTGTTACCGTCTAGCCATGCGTTCGTGGCGTGTGCCAGCCATCTTTCTGCCCCTTGTCGCGTTGGTCGTCGCCAGGCCCTGCCTAGCCCAGCCCTTTCCGATACCACCGCAAGTCGCAGAGCTCGTGATCGCAAGCCCGAAAGACCCCTGGGTGGACTTCGCGCTAGATCAGGTGAAGCCCACATCTCCTTGGTGGTCTGAGGTCCTGTTGTACGTCCCAAACAGGCTGCTGGACCTCATCGATGTTTTTCGCGTCGACGTGGGCGTAGGGCCCTCAGTTGGTGCCGTAGTGCGAGTGACAGAGTACGGGCAGGTCGGCTATCGGCAGATGATGCCGGCTTCAGTGCGCGTCGGTGACCTCGGGCGGCGCTTTCCAGCGATGATAGAGAGATCGAGCGAGTTCGGAGTAGGTCCGGCCTACGTAGAATCTTCGGACCGGGCAGTATGCCCAGGCGAAGTTGGCCTAGGAGGCGACCTGCTCATCGCGGGGGCTTACGCCGGAGTCTGCTTGGACGAGGTGGTCGACTTCTTGGCAGGCATCGTGCTCATCGACCTCAAGGATGACGATTACCGCTGATTACGAGTATGGGATTCCTGCGACAGCTTGAACTCTTGCTATCCCCGCGTGCTGCGCCGCAGCGGCAAGAGCTGGGAAGTGACCCGTTCCTGGCCGAAGTTTGGCGTGGCCTGCGCCAGGAGTTCTTCCCAGACCGCCCCGAGCTCGACTCGTATCGAGTGGTGTGGAGCGTTCGCCGCCAGAAGCGTGTTCTCGCCTCGTGCAACATTCGGCGTCGCAAGGTCGTTGTGGCTCGAGAACTGTTCGAGCCGACGGCTGTGCGATGGATCGGGCCGGTGCTGTACCACGAGTTGTGCCACGCCGTGATCGATGAACAGGTTTCCTGCTCGCGCGACGGAAAGCGGCTGTGGCACGGACGTGAGTTTAAGGAGCTTGAGAGCCGTCATCCTGACATCCCTGCCCTGCATGCATGGATCTCCTCCGGCGGATGGGCAATGGCGGTTCGTGCGAGCCGCACTCGCCACTTCTGGCGCGCGCGCAGAGGCCGCGCTGCTCCATCGGCGGCGGTCGCCCTACGCTCTCGGTAACGCAAGGTATGTCTGCACGATCGAAGCTCATAAGCCGGAGGGCCTTCCTGCAAGGGAGCGCGCTGCTCGCTGGCGGGGCTGCCTTTGCGGCCGCGCACGCCGACATGGGCATTGACTCAGCGGCGGGGCGAATAGTCGACGAGACTGTGCGCGTCACCGTCCCGGATCTTCCTAAAGCGTTCGACGGGTACCGAATCGCGTTCTTCACAGACATTCACCTCGGCATCTGGGTTCCCGATGAGTGGGTTGCTTGGGGCCTTGAGAAGCTGCGCGCACACTCGCCCGACCTGTTAGTCCTGGGCGGGGATTACATCTTAGCGAACGACAATCCGGTCTGGCCGATGCTCGGCCTGATCCGAAACGATTCGTACGCGGGCATGGACTCTGAGGATGCCGTGCCGCTCATGTTCGCAACCGCCGCCAAGATCCTCTCAAGCTACTCTCCGCCAGACGGCATCGTGGCAGTGGTTGGCAATCACGAGCGCTGGAATTCGATCGATCTGTTTTACGATGCGTTCCGGCGCTACCCAGCGATACGAGTGCTGGTGAACGAGGAGCTCTTGGTGCGGCGTGGTTCGGAATCTCTCCTGTTCTTTGGCTCAGATGATTATCTGACCGGCCTGCCTGCCGTTCCTCCAGCCGCAACAATTCCCGGGGTGTCCGCCCGCGTCTTGGTCACGCACAATCCGGATTACGTCTCAGAGGTTCTTAAGCGCGACGCCGCCCACTTCAGTTTAGCGCTATGCGGGCATACGCACGGAGGGCAGGTACGGCTGCCGGGGCTTGTGTCCATGGCCGCTCCGGTACGCGACACGCGCTTCCTAAGCGGGCTTGTGCAGGTGGACGGGCGCTGGGTGTACACATCCCGCGGACTCGGGGTAGTCGG
This sequence comes from uncultured Bdellovibrionales bacterium, assembly GCA_964413875.1. Lineage (GTDB taxonomy): Bacteria > Bdellovibrionota_C > UBA2361 > UBA2361 > OMII01 > OMII01. Next base: position 73,774 of record CAYPUA010000001.1, on the reverse strand, counting down.
ATTGCCATTTCGAGTTAATTGCCCCCCGGAGATCACCACTATCGAGCTTAAATCAGGCTAACAGGCTGATATACCTGGAATTAAATATGCGCAAAGCGCTCGCTCGAGAGCTCCCCCAGAACAATTCATTTGTTGGGTCAACAGCCCGAACTCTTTACATCTTCCCCCCTCCTTTGCTACAAACCCGCTTCCGGCAGGGAGGTGTGTGGCAGCTATCCGCGGCGCCATCTAAATCTTTGCGAGCCCATAACCTGGGCACGAAGCCGGTTTGCGCCGAGCTTCAGCAAGCGACGCGGGGATCACACGGTACGAAAAAGGAATGGTATTCGGAGCTATGAACGAAGAAGTGAACAACCAGAGGGCTGAGAACAACACTCGTGGTTCGGAAGGAGAGAGCCGCGAAGGTGGATCGGATGCCCCGCGCTCACGTGAGCCACGCCACAGCCACGGTGACGACCGTGCCCGAACTGGCCCGATGGAGGTCGCAGTTTCCCACAACATTGAGAAGGCGATGAAGATCCTCAAGCGTAAGCTGATCAAGGAGGGTCTTTTCAAGGAGCTTAAGGCTCGCCGCTACTTCGAGAAGCCGTCTGAGCGCCGCAAGCGCAAGGTCAAGGAGGCTCGCAAGAAGCAGCGCAAGGACGAGGCTCGCCTGAAGAAGGGTCCGGGGTTGATGTAGTCCCGGCAGCTTCGAGAGGCCCCTTCGGGGGCCTTTTTTTATGCTCTTGTCAGGCCGTGTCCCATCGTCGTCTTCCCGCCTTCCCTCTATTCATCGTTTCATCGCCGCACGTTTTCCGCTCTAGGTAGTGCCCCTTACAGCGCAACCGATCTATGATCGAGCGGGAGATCCCAGGAGCAACGAGACGTGAAGATCCTCTCTAAGTACGTGCTGCGAGAAGTGCTGTCGTTCTTCGGCATTAGCCTCGCTGCGTTTACTGGCTTGCTGCTTACTCTTCGCATGCTGCGGCTGACCTCGCTCATTATCAACCGCGGCGTGGAGTTCGGGCAGATCGCGAAGGTGTTCCTGGCGATCATTCCAACGTTCCTTGAGATCGCTCTGCCGATGTCGACCCTGCTCGGTGTGATGCTTGCCTTCGCCAGGCTCTGCGGCGACTCAGAGATGGTCGTTATGCGAGCGAGTGGCATCAGCCTCGCGCGCTTCCTGAAACCGATCGCTCTCTTCGCTGCAGCAGTTGGGGCAACGAGCCTCTTCGTCTCGTGTGTGCTGCGCCCGTGGGGCTTCGATGCCCTCTCGCGAGCCCTGTTCGAGATCGCTCGCTCCAAGAGCATATCCGGACTGACCGAAGGGGTGTTCAACAAGCTGGGAGAGATCACGCTCTATGCCGACGCCATCGACTACCGCACCGGCGACCTCGCGCGCGTGCTCGTGGACGACAAGCGCGACTCAGAGCAGCGCAAGGTCGTAGTAGCAAAGCGCGGCCGCATCGTCGCTGATGAGGCTGAGCGGACTATCTCTCTTATCCTCGCCGACGGCGTTGCCCACGAGACGCTCGACGGCAGATACTCCCGCACTGAGTTTAACTCGAACAGCCTGACCGTCGATCCGAACGAGATTAAGAACGAGACGAAGAAAGGGCTCAATGCGCGCGAACTCACCATGGGCCGCTTGCGCGAGGCGATCGCAGAGTACCGCAGAGCCCTCCGGTCGAGTGACGCCGCAGAGCTTCAAGTGTTCGGAGAGACGCTGACCCGAGCCGAGGTCGACAAGAAATTCCGCCGGGCGAAGATAGAACTCGGCCAGAGGACTTCGCTGCCGCTCGCCTCGGTAATCATGGCCTTCATCGGCATGTCGCTCGGAATTATGTCGCCGCGAACGCAGCGGACATGGGGCGCCGGCTTCGCTGCGACCTTAGGGCTTGCCGTATTCATCGTGTACTACGCCATCTTTTCGGTTGGAGTTGCTCTCGCAGACAGCGGCAATCTGCACGTGGGAATCGCTCTGTGGGCGCCCAACGTGATTGCGTCTGCAATCGCTGTGTTGCTCGTTCGCAAGATAGCCAGCGAGCGCTGGAACTCAGTGTCGGAGGGTGTGCAACGTTCCCTGCAGCGTTTAATCGCTTTCGTGCGCCCGTCTCGGAGGAACGCATGAAGATTCTGCATCGCTACATCTTCGGGATCCTCGTCAAGAACTTCGCTATCGGGCTCGCGATGTTTGTGTTCCTCTTCCTCATGGTGGACTTCTTTGACCGGCTCGACAACGTGCTCTCTGAGAAGGCCTCAGTGCTGCTCATCGCCCAGTACTTCCTGTGCAAGGTTCCGCTCATGGTTGCGCTGATGCTTCCGATCGCGGTCATGTTCTCGGTGCTCTTTACCTTTGGCCTGCTGTCGAAAAGCTCTGAAATTACTGCCATGCGCGCCAGCGGCCTGACGCTCTTCTGGCTGGCCAGGCCTCTGGTCATCTCGGGCTTGCTTCTCTCGCTCCTCTCGTTTGTGCTTGGCGAGTATGTCGTGCCGCACGCAGAGCGGAAGCAGAAACAGATCTACAACCTTGAGATCCGCCAGAAGGACAAGCGCGGCGGGTACAGCCAAGAGGATTTCTGGTGGCGCAACGGCAACAGCTTCTTCGCGGTCGATCTCTTCAACTCAAGCTCGAAGAGCCTGCACAACTTCTCGCAGTTTGAGCTGGACACCGACTGGAATGCCGTGAAACGGACCGACGCTGAGAGCGTTGAGTGGATCTCAGACGATCTTGGCTGGAGCATGAAGGATGTCACCCGCTACCACTTCGACACCCAGCCCGTGTCCGTCGAGCACTTCCAGCAAGTCCCGTTGGTAATTGGCGAGCAGCCCGAGGATTTTTACGAGTTTAAGGACGACCCTTCTACCATGAGCTACAGTGAGATACGCCGCTTTATCAAGAAGCAGCGCCGCAACGGGATCTCGACTGCCCAGTACCTTCCGGACATGTACAGCAAGCTCGCAGCTCCGCTGGTCGTGTTCATCGTTGGGATGATCGTTTTGCCTTTCACGCTGATCCCCACCCGCACAGGGAGCATGGCGCAAAGTTCGCTAGCTGCCCTCTTTATTGCATTTGCCTACTTCGCCGTGGACTCGTTCAGTATCTCTATGGGGCGCGCTGATCTGCTGCCTGCCCCGCTCGCCGCTTGGATGGCGAATATCGTGATGGGGACCGTGGCGCTGATCCTTAACCTCGGCGCGGAAGCTCCTCGCTAGCGCTGCTTCCAAGTGGAGACCGCTCCCGTTTAGTGGGGCGCACGCTGCGAAACTTCCTGCCGGGGCGGCACCGGGAACGGCAGCGGTTCCGGTTCCGAACAGCCCACCCGCAGGCCACTGGAACCCTAGTGCTGCTTTCAAAAATTTTTTCGCTTTGATTCCCTTTAGGACAGCGCTAGGGCTGTTCGTTTTAGGCGCATTTCGCGCCGAAAACACTATAGCTACGGCTATGGCTAGTGCCTCGTTCGAGGCTGCAACGTCGTTGAGCGGAAAAACGTTCTACACGCGGCACTAGCCGCTCCATGCTACGCGGAGCAGGCATTCCCAAGGCAGCTCCGCACAACGCCGAGCATCCGCTCCACCGTTTCCTCCAGCGGAGTGTCCGAGTTGTCGATTATCACCGCTCCTGTCGCCGGCTTCATCGGCGCCGTGGCACGCGTGGCATCACGCTCATCGCGCGCCGCGAGCTCTGCTGAGACAGACTGAATATCCGCCTCCTGCCCTTTCGCCCGGAGCTGCTCGACCCGTCGCATTGCGCGTATTTCAAGCCGAGCATCGACAAAGAACTTCACCGGAGCATCCGGAAACACAACTGTCCCCATGTCGCGGCCCTCCGCCACGATCCCCATGGGAAGGAAGGCCGTGCGCTGAACAGCGAGGAAGAGGTTTCGGACCGCTTGGTGCTTGGCGACCTGAGAGGCGCCTTCCGAGATAGCACGCGACATCAGCTCTGCCTCTCTCACAACTCCATCGATCACTACCACACTGCCCAGGGCGGGCTCGTGGCGAAGCTCAAGCTGATGGCGGGCTACTTCTGTAGCGAGCAACTCGCCAGCGGTCAGCGGCAGCTTAGCCCGCTCCGCTATAAACGCCGCTGCCCGGTAGAGGAGGCCCGAATTGAGGTGCGCGAAGCCGAGCCGTTCTGCCAGCATGCGGGCCAGGGCGCTCTTCCCGGAGGCTCCAACGCCATCGACCGTAATGACTTGGCGCTCCGAGAGAGGGGGTACCTTATTGGAATCATTGTGCGACACGCCGCGAGGCTAGCACACCCGACTCGGCGCTCGCACCCCACTCCCTGCTCCAGTTTGCTTCCGCGTCGTCTGCCTGGCTCGCCCTAGCGCGAAGAATCTTTAGTCGATTCGACCTCTTGTAGCATCCTACCTTAAAGCGCCAGAATAGCTATAAGAGCCACCGTTCGTTAAGATTCCCGGCAGTAAGCCGATACTCCCGATAGGGACGAGTGGACCTCAAGGTTTTTATGAGGAGACGGCCCCAGTCCGAGGACCAAAAAGCGGTTAAGTTTCGCAAGTCGCTTGAGCCTAACAGCAGTGACCTTGGTATCGTATTGTCTGGAGGCGGCGTCCGCGCTGCCTACCAAGCCGGCGCACTAAAGGCGCTCGCCCAAGTTCTCGGGAAAGATCTAGACAACACCTCAATCGTTCTAGGCAGCAGCATCGGAGCGGTGAATGGTCTCGTTCTCTCCGCATGCATCAAGAACGGAATCGGCTCCAGCATCGAGGTGCTAGAAGACCTCTGGCGGGAGAGGACTTTCTCCAACACCTTCGCTGGATCACGCACCCGCGCCTTCCTTCGGGCCATTCGCATCGCCACCGCACAGTACCTGGCTCCAGGACCTACAACCTCCAAGACCTCTGTTCTCGATCCTGCCCCACTTGAGGAGCGCCTCAACTCGGTCATTCAGAGTCAGGGCGGACTAACCCCTTCTAGACGAGCCGCCTCGCTGCGCGCCATCGGAGTTATGACAACGATGGATGGCGCCCAACGGAAGCCGCTGCTGTTCCTGAGCAGCCACCACCACCTCACCCCTGAGGAGCTTGCAGGGGCGACCTTTGAGGTGTGCTACGTCGATGAGCTGAACGCGCGTCACGGCTTCGCTTCAGCGGCGCTCCCGTCGATTCTCCCTCCGGTTGAGCTAGACACCGACCGCGGCCGGGTGCGGCTCGTAGACGGCGGAATCTCGCAGAATATACCGGTTGACCCAGCCGTCCGGCTCGGCGCGCACCGCATCGTTGTGATCGATATATCGGGCCGCTCGTGGTGGCTCGACCGCTACGGCGAGGCGCACGATAAGCGCCCAAGCTGGGAGGTGCCCGCCGAAGACGACACCTTCTGCTTCCGTCCCCCTGAAACCCTCACGATCCGAAATCCGGGCAGCCTCGGCATCTACCTCAAACAGGCAGTCGGCAGCTCTAGGAAGCGCTTCATGGACGCATGCGGCGCCCTCTGGCCGCTCTTCACCCTAGTGAAGGCGAAGCTTGGGGAGGAGGCTGCGTACGAGGTTATGTCCTACGTTGCGCTGGATCCCGAGTACCTCAATTCCCTGATTGAAGTCGGATACCACGACACCTTTGCGCTGCTTCGGAGGCGCGCAAGGAACCCCTTCATGACCCACGAAGAGGACGAGGCTGATGCAGCCAACAGCGCCAAGGACCCGACTCTCGTACGGGCTTGACCCCTAGAGGGGAGCTCCGAACGAAAACATAGTCTGCTTCGCTTCTTCGCCTGGCTGGCGGTTGATCGGATAGCCGATCTCGAACCGAATCGGTCCCATCGGAGAGTTCCAGCGGATACCGTAGCCCACCGCCTGGCGCAGGTCGTGGATCTCGATCGCCTGATTGTCGTCGTACGCTTGACCAACGTCGTAGAACACTACTCCTCGCAGCCCCGCTGAATTCACGAGCGGGAAAATAACTTCCACGTTGTTGATCAGCTGCTTGTTACCTCCGTACTCTTGTCCGTTAATGTCTGTAGGACCGAGAGTTCGGTTGCGATAACCGCGCACTGAGTTCAAGCCTCCGGGAAAGAATCGGCGGAAGAGCGGGAACGGATTGTCATTCATGCTCTCGCCGTAGCCGAAAGACGTGCGGTTCGCAAATGTGACGTCTCCCTCTTCGCCCTCCCAGATCGGGTGGTACCAGGCGTTCCTCGCCTCGAAGAGCCAGAAATCTTGGTCTCCACCCGCGCCAGCCACCTCGACCGAGAGATTCTGCCTAGAACCGTGGGTAGGATTTGTTGGGTTATTGATCGTGCTGCGATTGAGGGCTGGCGTGAACGCGGACGATGTCGAGTATCCTTGCGAGTCTTTGACCAGCTGTGCGGAGTCCGGATTCACGTCGCGGATATTGATCCGCAGCAGCTCGTACTTGAGCGTAACCGACATGTCCTCTGCCCACTTGCCGAAGATCAGCTCGGCCGGGTAACCGACGGTTGTTGAGCCTCCTTCGAGCTCGCGGTTGAAGTCTTGGTACTGGCGGGTTGTTCGGAGGATGTCCGCACCCGCGGAAACGAAGCTGTCATTGACTCGCGGGTTATCGAACGAGAGCACCTGGTTCGACACCTGATTACCGAAGTCTAGGTTAAGGTTGAGCTTATTTCCCGTTCCAAACACGTTGTTCTCTGAGATCTTGGTGTTGAACAGGGTTCCGTTGGCAGTTGAGTAACCGGCTCCTGCGGTGAAGCTTCCTGTCGTTCCCTCCTTTACGTTGACGTCAAGATCAACCACCGAAGGATCCGAGGTTGGCTTGTTAGTGATGTTGACCTCCTCGAAGAGGCCCTGCCGCTGCAGCAGCGTCTGGCTGCGGCGAATCTTGGTGCCACTGTACCGGTGCTGCTCCTCAATACGCATCTCTCGCCGAATAACGTTGTCGTACGTCTTTTCGTTGCCAGAGATCGTTATCTTGCCGATCTTGACCGGATTGCCCTTGGTGCTGGTGAACGCCAGGTCGACCGTGCCTTCGTCGCGGTGAATTTCGGAATTCGGGACCACGTTGGCAAATGCGTAGCCCTCGTCGCCGAAACGGTCAGTGATCGTGAAGATGTCGGCACGGACTTTAGTGGCACTAAAGACGTCTCCAGGCTCGCTCTTGAGGTCTTCAACTGTTTTTTCTGCCGACCCGTCGACCAAGTCGCCCTCGGCTGTGATCTTCCCGATCTTGAACTGCTGCCCCTCAGCGATATCAAAAACCACGTACAGTCCGTCTTCACGCTTGTCGATCGACGCCTCGCCTACGTTGCCCTCGATGTAGCCATGGTCGAGCAGGTACTGGCGCAAGACCTGCTTGTCCGCTTCGGTCATCTCCTCACTCACCTTGCCGGTGCCGAACAGCCACGAGCTCCACCACTTGTAGCGCTGGGTTTGGAGCACTGCGCGCATCTCGTCTTCGTCGAGGTCCGCAACACCCTGCAGCACTACCTCTCGAACGTGGTACAGCTTCCCCTCTTTCACGTTGAAGGTGACATCCACCTCGTTGTCTCCTACTGGAGTGGTCGAGTAATCGAGCGAGGCGTCGTAGTAGCCCTGGGTTTGGTAGTACGCCGTCGCCTTCCGCATCAGGGACTGAATCTTGGCACGGTCTACGAAGCGCCTGCCGTCTAACTTGAGAACCTCGCTCAAGTCGTCTTCGCTGACCTCATCGTTCCCTTTTATGAAGATCTTTCTCGCGATCGGCTTCTCCGAAACCGTGAATTTGACGGTCACCGAGCCGTCACCACGAGGGACCACTCCGACCTGCACCTGGTCGAAGTACCCTGAGTTATAGAGCGTTCTCACATCATCGCTTAGCTGCGTAGCAGTCACGCGGCCGGGCACACTCGCTAGCTGGGACAGAACGGCACCGGTGTCGATGCGCCGATTGCCCTCAATCTCTACGCCGTGTACCACGTAGGACTCCCCGCCTTGGGCGAACGCAGCACGAGCCGATGCAAGCGCCACGGCGAGCAACGCACAAAGCAGAACGACACAGAACTGCAGCTTCCTCATCACTCCTCCGGCACTCGCCTAGCCTTGCGGTGCTCCACGAGGGCTCCACCGGGCGTCATCTCTACGACCATGTCCATGCTCTGCGCGAGCTCTTCGTTATGAGTCACGACGATCAGGGTATTGTCGAGCTCCCTGTTCATCTCAAGGAGGAGCTTCTGAACCTCCGTCGCGGTCCGCACATCGAGGTTTCCCGTGGGCTCGTCCGCAAGCACCACTCGCGGCTTGGTTATGAGCGCGCGTGCAATCGCAACGCGTTGCTGCTCGCCACCTGAAAGCTGCGAGGGAAGATGATCCGCACGATTAGCGAGCCCCATTCGGCTGAGCAGGGCGGCAGCCTCTGCCCGCGCCTCCGCTTCATGCATATTTGACATGATAAGCGGCATGGCAACGTTCTCCTCGGCAGAGAACTCGGGCAACAGGTGGTGAAACTGGAAGATAAAGCCGACGTTCCGCGCGCGGAACTCAGCCCGCTCATCAGAGCCCATGACGCTTACGTCGCGGCCACCGAAGAGCACCGATCCCTCGGACGGGGTGTCGAGCGCCCCAATCAGGTGCATCAGAGTCGACTTTCCGATCCCCGAACGGCCGATAATCGCTACCGTCCCTCGCTCTGGAAACGAGAACGTAAGGCCGCTTATGACCGTGAGCTCTCGGTCAGCGTCGCGGTAGCGCTTCGTCAGGTTGCGTAGCTCAACTCCGAGCCGGGCTCCAGCTCGCTCTCGGCTGTTAGTCATAGCGCAGCACCTCACTCGGCTCGAGGCTCGCAGCGCGGCGCGCCGGATATACAGTGGCAAAGAAGCAGATCAGGAACGCGGCAACGCCAACTAGCGCAAAGTTAAGCGGGTCGATCTCAACCGGCAGCTGCGACATCTGGAAGATGCGCTCGTCGATCGGGAAACCAAACTTCTTGAGCCCCACACAGCCGAGAAAGCCGAGCAAAAGCCCTAGCAAGGTACCGAGTCCACCAATAACCGCGCCTTGGATGCGGAAGATCCGGCTGACGCTTTTCGTGGACGCCCCGAGCGTCTTCATGATTGCGATATCCTTCCTCTTCTCGATTACGATCATTATCAGCGTCGTAATAATTGAGAAGCTCGCCATGACGATGATGAGCAGAAGCACGATGAAGTAGACTCTCTTCTCAAGCTGGATGGCGTCCCAGAGTGGCCGATTGGTGGCCGTCCAGTCTCGGACTATAAAGTTCGAGCCCGCGCCGCCAAGCTTCTCCAGGATCTCCTTGGCGAGCACGGGCGCCTGATTTACGTCCGCGATCCGAATCTCAAGGCCAGTCACGCCGCCGTTCATGCCGAAGAACTTCTGCGCCTCCTCGAGGCTGATGTAGGCTACGCCATTTTCGTACTCCACCAAACCGGAGCTGTACGTGCCCGCAACAACGAAGCGGCGAAAGCTCGGAACGAGCCCGAACGGGGTCGAGCTGACCTGCGGAGAAAGCACTGACACCGGGGTCCCTACAAAGACCCCCAACGTCTGCGCAAGAGATCTGCCTAGCAGGATCCCCGGGATCGAGGCTTCGCTCTCCTCGCCTGACGCCATCAGCACCGTCACGGTTGGCGGATTGAACAGGGTGTCGAGGCTCTGCTTTGGTCCTAGGTAGCTCTTAACCTGCTCAGCGGACGCGCTGCCCTTCTCTATGCCGCGCAAGAGAACTCCGGAAGCCCGAGACTGCGAGCGGATTAGCACCTGGTGATACGTGAATGGGGAAACGGACTTCACACCCGTCACGCCCTGAATCATCCCCGCTACACCGCGCCAGTCGTCGATCCAAGCCGAGTTTCTGCTGCTTATGACTATGTGCGAATCGGTCCCTACTATCTTTTCACGGAGCTCCGTCTCGAAACCGCTCATCACGGCCATAACGATGTTAAGCACCATTACGCCGATTGCTACGCCGAGCACCGATATAACTGTGATAATGGAGATGAACGCCTCCGAGCGCCTGCTCCAGAGGTATCGCAGGGCTATCTTTCGAGAGAAACTCCAGGAGGTCATCCGCCGAACGATAGCCACCCCACCTAAATACGTCAACGAATTCAGAGGAGTATAATTTAGTCGCCACCGCCGCCCCGGAAGGTAGAACACTGGCTCAGAGCGCGCTCGCGCCAGGCGTGAGGCGCCCGGCATTTGTTCGCCAAAACCTTCGCCTGGCAGAGCCGTAACGACGTTGGGCCGACTTCAATACGGAGCCCCTCGACTGGGGCACAAATAGCGCGTGGCGCAGGACTTCTTCGGGACCGTAAATCTTGATAATTGCATCGTAAAGATTGAGGAAATTCATCTTGTTCGCCTCCGGCCCGGCGATCAGCTTTTGAGCAACGATGTCGAATCTTCAACGCCTCATAGCGCTGCTCGTGCTGCTGCTTTCCGCGGCCCTGCCAGCCCTCGCCCAGGATCCGGCTCCAAAGGTGGTCAAACCTGGGAAGCGCTACATCCGATCGATCACCATCAAGATCAACGACATCTTCGAGGACTACTCGAGCACTCCCTACAAGGTGGCTGAGTCTATCAAGTACAAGACTCATGAGAGCATCATTCGAAACGAATTGCTGTTTAAAGAGGGGGATCGATTCGACCCGTACCTGCTCAAGCAGTTTGAGCGAAATCTGCGCTTGATCAGATTCTTGCGCGAAATCCGTGTGGTGCCGACGTTCGATGGAGACGCCGTCGATATCGCCGTGTCCGCGCGTGACAGCTGGACGCTCATTCCCTTCCTAAGCTACTCGTCCGGCACCGGCCAGCGAAACCGCGGCGTTGGCCTCACTGACTCAAACCTGGGCGGAGGCGCGACGCGCGTCGATTGGCGCTACATCGAGCAGGCTTCGCGCACTTCGTACGGCTTCGCAGTTAGCGACCGGCAGGCATTCGGCACCCTGCACAACATGGACCTAGGCATAGCTGAGCGATCGGATGGCACCGTCTACGATCTCATCTACGGCCTTCCCTTCCGCAGCCTTGAGCAGCGTGACGCGTGGCAAATCGATGCCGGGAAGCAGGACACTATCGGCCGGCTCTGGTACGCAGGAACCGAGAACTACATCTTCCGCCAGCACCTCGACGATTTCACGGCTCTCTACACCTTTGCTGGCAAGGGAGCCCACCCCGCAGAGGAAGACGACCCGTACACCGGCATCTACAAGGGCCAGACGATCTTGTCGCAACGCTACTCAGTCGGTTTCGGGTACGACAACGCAAGCTTCTTCCAGGCAACTGAGCAGGACTACAAAGACCTCGACCTAGACCCCTCAACGGTAAGCAACAACCCTGCTGACCTGCCCGCCGACCGGCGCTTCAATGGTCCCCTCTTCCAGTATCAGTCCGTACAGCCGAAGTTTATTACGATGAACTACATCGACCGCTTCGACCGCCCTGAGGACTACAACCTCGGAGACGAGTCGCTGATGCTAATGCAGGTCGCGCCGACGTCCCTCGGCTCGCTCTACAACGCAGTGCTCGCGACGGCTAACCGCAGCCGCGGCTGGAAGACAACTGACCGCTCCTTCCTGCGCGGAGAGATCGGAGGTTCAACGCGCATCGCGCAGGACCAGATCGAGAACACGCTGCTTCGCGGTGAGGCGAAGTACTACTCAGTCATCGGCGACCTCTTTCTCGGCGAGCGATTCCTGGGTCGACACACCCTAGCCAGCCAGTTCTACCTCGATTGGGGCGAGAGGCTCGACAAGGACCGCCAGCTGCTGCTCGGGGCAGATACTGGGTTACGGGGATACGAGATCAACACCTTCTCCGGCGACAAGCGCTTCGTGCTTAACCTGGAAGAGCGCACCCATTTGGCCGATGACGTCTTTCAGATTGTGAGCTTGGGCACGGCCGCCTTTGTCGATATCGGAGCGGCGAATTCAAACTCCATCGCGGAACTGTTCTCCGAGGACGTCTACAGCGACGTCGGCTTCGGGCTGCGCCTCTGCTTCCCGCGCTCCAGTGGCGGCGGCGTGGTGCGCATAGACGTCGCCGTTCCTCTGCGCGATGGGCCTGATGGGAGCAAAGCCGGCGAGCCCCGCATCATCTTCGCTGCCGGCCAGCTCTTCAACGCTCGCCTACGAAGCGAGATTATCGGTGCCGAAAACGCCGCCGCTAACATAGGCTTTGACCGGTAGGGTTAGCCCTCTGTTCGTCCCTGTTCGTATCCGACGGGATCTGTCCCACCGCAAGAACGCTCGGCTATCTTAGCGGTTCCGCCTCTGGTAGAGAAACCTGGGTCGTTTTTCCCCAGGACCTGGAGCAGCAACCATGACTCGTCTCAGGATCAGCCTCGCATCGCTCGCGCTTCTGTTTTCAGCTTCTGTCGGACTCCCGGCTCCTGCTGTCGCCGACCAGATGGTGCGGGGCAGCCTAAGGGCGCTGCAATCGCCAGCGCCAGGCAGCCGCATTCAGATTGCGGTACAAACGAGAGAGGGGCTTGAGCAATTTGAGCTTAGGCTAGACGAGGAATTCGGTCGGACTGCTTCTCTTGTGCACCTTCGTGGTGAAAGCCGACCGCGCAGGGGACGAGGCTCCCACACTCCTGTTGCGGCTAGCCGCGTTGACGGTCGCTACCACGTATTCTTCACCTCATCCCGCTGGGGAGTGCCGTCAGTTGCTTCGTTCTCCCTTGTCCCAACTGAGGCGGGGTATCGCCCAGCCAACGTTCAGGTCCGGCGCAGCGGTCGCCGCTCCCTGCCCTGCGGCAGCGGTCGCCCACAACGCCTCGCCAGGGTTAAGTCTGGGGGTACGCGGGCTGGTGCCGGCATCCTCGGCGATGGCGATTCATCCCCGTTCAACCCGCCGCGCATCCTCGAGATTGCAACCAGAGCTGACTATGATTTCTACCTCCTGTATGGGGCCAGCACGAACGACTACATCGCCGCCACCGTGCATGCGGCGGAAGTCCTCTATGCTGCGCCTTTAGGACTGAAGCTGCGGCTTGCAAGCCAGGGGGTTCAGACCGCTGGCTGGCCAAACACCGCCCCAGTAGACGCAGCTCTCTTGCTTGAAGGGTTCCGGCAACAGGCCCTCGGCGAGAGCACCAACTACGATGTCTTCCACCTCTTCACCGGGCGCCCACTAGCGGGAAGAACTATCGGAATCGCGTATGTCACGAGCGCCTGCTCGGGCCGCGGTCGCTTTAACATCGGTCTCTCGCGAACCATCTCTCAGCCGCTACAGCCGCTGCTCTTCGCGCACGAGGTCGCCCACAATTTGGGAAGCTACCACGATGCGGTGCCAAATTCGGTCATGAACCCGGTACTATCGGCGAACAACAATATGTTCTCGGAAGGCTCCTTGGCGGCAATGAAATCCGCAATCAATTCTCGGATGCGCTGCATCTCCAAACTCCCAGACCACGATCTGAGCGTTTCCCTCGGGGGCACAAACAGCCAGGTCTTCAGCGCAACCATCAGTTCGAACAGTACCCGCGCGGAGCTTTGCTCAGTAAACCTGTTTGCGCAGGCCATGCGAAGCGGCAAAGGTTACGGCCCAACCTACCGGGTAGCATCGCGGCAAGTCCTCCTGTCACCCGGCCTTAACCCGAATCAGGTCACCTTTACGGGCTCTATGCCTCCTGGACCGGTCCAACCGGCGGAGATCTCCTTCTTCTCAAAGACCTGGTGCAAGTCCCGCTACTACATCAGCCCATCGCAGCGACTTCGGGTATCGGCGGAGGGGAATGGGGCATCCTCTAGCGCTCCGGCTGACGGGCGTCAGTGGATGCTCCTTCTCCGAAGCGCACTCGCCAACTGAGAAGTGTTGCCTCTACCCCCGTTCGCGCTCAGCCCAGCGCTGGTCCTCAACACTCTTTGTTGCGCTAATTTTTTTTCTAACTTTGTTTGTAAATGGTTCTTTTTTGGGCGTCAGTTCGCCCAAGCGACGAGCAAAAAAAAAAGCGCCCTCCGACACTCGAAAGCGTCGGAGGGCGCCGTAAGACGCAAAGCGCTGCTTACTTCTTCTTTGAAGCCTTCTTAGTGGTCTTCTTCTTAGCAGCCTTCTTGGTGGTCTTCTTTGCCTTCTTAGTTGCCATTTTTTTTCTCCAGTGTTGATTGCGGAAGAACTAATTCTAACCGCTATCTACGTTTGTTAATCGAGCCTCAGCGCCACTCTCGAACCGGGAAATCCCCTTCCCAAGAGGCGCGCCTCACACCCGAAACTTTTATCCCCTCAACTACCGCGCCTTACTTCCAATCGTGTAGAAGACACTGCGCAGATTTTTTGAGGGACTGTCTGCTTTGCCTTATCGGAAGATAAGATGCATCGCTTGACAATTCTTCTCTACGGATGCTGCAAGATTTATTCGAACAAGGGAAGAGCTTTCTCACCTCGCCGCCTTCACCTCGCAGCTCGCGATAGCACCGGAGGGACAACAACTAGCTTCTCCCGCCGCCAAGCTACCGACCAACCTTATTTTAACATCACCGCCGCGTATCCTACTTCACGCTGCTGGTGCCTGCTCCTTGCCTGGACCAGCGTCGCCAGTCCTTGGTTTGGTCGCTCACTCACTAACGACTACGCCTGCCCTCTTGAGCAGCTTTTTTGTCGACAGTCAGTGAGAGACTGAGCATTAAAAAAATGGTGACACCCAAAGTACGTGTTGGCAAGTACTTATTTGATGTCACCTCTCACCGAAAAGGTTGCGCGTCATGCTCCCGCCTCTCATCGTGGCGTGAGATCTCCTCTCCACTGGCCTTTCTCGATCAGCTGAACACTCTCTCCGCTGAAGAGCCGCGCCGTCACACTGACATGCTCAGACGAGATCATAATATCAGTGTGCACTGAGCTGGAATTACAGCCAATATCAGCACATTCGGCATCGCTCATGGCCGCCCCACCACGCACGCACCCCTTGTACGCAGAGCCGATAGCGACATGGCAGGCAGCGTTCTCGTCGAACAGGATCTCCTCGAACACCAAACCGCTCTGAAACACTGGTGAATCAGTGCCGACGAGGGCTACTTCTCCGAGTCTCTTCGCCCCACTGTCGCTCTCCAGGTAGGAGCGCAATGCCGCTTCCCCCTCGCTACATTCGAAGTGCGAGATTTCACCAGCAGTGAAGGTCAACTTCAGATTCCGAATTAGGGTCCCGTTCACAAGGAATGGGCGCGTCGCCGTGACTGAACCGCGGGTCACTCTGCAGTCGGGCGTGGTAAAGCACTCCTCAGTCGGGAGGTTCGGCTCGAAGCTGTGTCCCTTCGGGGACAGGTCTGAGCCTCCCTTGAAGACGGCTAGCTCTGACAGCCCGACAACCAGGTCAGTGCCCGGTCCCTGGAAGTGGATCTCCTTAATCTTTAGCTCCGTGAGCCGCTTGGCACGAGCGTGTAGGAGCCGATTGTGCTCATCCCAGAGCTCAAGAAAGTTGGGGCGATCGACCCTGCATATCCGGAAGATTTCGCCCCACAATCGAGCCTCAGCATCCTTCGCACCGAGGCTTGGAAAGAGCCGCGCCGCCCAACCCGGAGTGGCTGCCGCGACGACACACCAATGGACCTTCGAGCGCTCGATCCCCTCGTTGTAGAAGTACTTGGCTGACTGGTAGGCAGCTTTCCTGACCTCGTTTACCGACTGAGGCGGAAGGTCCGCCAGGTAGTTCGGAAACTCAGGACCCAAAACCTTTAGGTTGGCCGCCCCAGAGTCGACCAGCTCGCGAAACTTCGCCGAGTAGAATTCCGGGGTGCTCCCTAGAAACTGGGGTTGAGACTCCTTAATGCGGATACGCTGCAGGAGCGGATCTGAGAGCTCAACGTGCACAAAGCCAGCCCCTCGGCGGTACAGCTCCCGAAGCAGCCGCTCGTAGAGCGGGCGGTGGTAGCTCTCGCCCATGACCTGAACGAGCTGGCCGGGCTGCACATTGAGCCCATGGGCAGCTATCAGGGTTGCGTAACGGTCGAGCTGGGGAGCGAGGTCCGGGAAGAATGGTGACGAGATCTCTGTCATGCGTTGCTCCTTCTAGCATGGTTTTGGGCCTGAGAAGCTTTGTAGCACGGGTGCAAGCCAAGGTGGCAGACACCTAGAAGGGAGTGATTGTCCTTAGGAGCCTCGCGCAGCGAGATGAGTCGCTAGCCCCTGAACCCGACCCAGAGGGCCAGCGGAAGCGCGCTGTGTCGCTCGCGCTCGATGCAGTAGCGGTCAGGCTTCGCACCCCGGCTGGAACCCGCAAACGGACGCGCGCGGCACCGTCACTCAAGTTGATGGGGAACGTTCCTCGGCAGGTGCGTGAATTGACCCGTACGGTAACGGGCACACTGCCGGCTCCAGTTCCGAAGAAGATCACCTGGGCAGGCACGCTGAGGCGGCCTGGTCCTGTCTTGCTTATGATCACGTCGGTGACGACGGGGTCTGGGTCTCCATCCTGTGGAGGAGGAGCACCATCGCAGTTAGTGACCATACTAACCCCCATGGCGAGCGGGTCGCTTGAGGAAGATACGAGGGCCGTCTGCGTGGCCGCCAGGTCGAGCACCGAGAAGAAGGTTGTAATAGCGCCGGTGGTGCCAACCAGTGAGCGCGAATCAGTCGGCGTTGCGCTGAACGGGTCTCCCAGTATCTGGTTCTTAAGAGATGAGTTGAGACCGTCTAGCCCGAAGTGGGCCGAGGAGGAGAAGGTTCCGTCAGCCCTGATCGTCAAACGAACCGTGACGAGCCCCTGACCTGTGAGGCTGTAGTGCTCTGACCTCCACATCACAGTCACCTTATTCTCCCCGACAGCCACCCGCACCCCCTGGTCAGCGGCTCGCGGGATGAGGTCAGTCTGAAGGGCTGCAATCGAGTTCTTGGGAGCCTTCGCTGCCACGACGTAGTCGAGCCCTATCGGTGCCTTGGTGTAAATGAGCCCGTTGGGCGAGAGCCAGATCCTGCTTACGCTCTCCCGGAAGAACGGGAAGGAGAACGGCAGGTCGACCTGGTAGAAGCTTCCCTCGTCAGACTGGTTCACTATCGGCGCCTCATCGGCCGCCGTGTCGACTTCACCCCCGACGAGCAGGTTAGCTGCCTGGAAGTCGTAACCGCACGGCATCTGGTCTGCAGGCGGTGTTGGGAGCGGCGCTGTCTCGTTGTACAGCATCCGCGCAACGTTCAGCGTGCGCTGGGTGCGCACGAGCGGGACTCCCGAGGTGCTGTCAACCAGGGAGGCCCTATTCGCGCCAGAGAGATACAGCCGATCGATCGCCTCCAGGTAGCTAAGTCCTGGCTCTCGACCGAGCAAGAGAGCGAGCGCTCCAGCCACGTGAGGGGTCGCCATGGACGTGCCGGAGAGCTTCCCGTACTGCGAGCTGGGCATGGTGCTCCGAATGTCTACCCCTGGAGCCGCGATATCCACCGTGGTGGCCCCGTAGTTGGAGAAGGTAGCCAAGTTCTGCGAGCTGTCCAACGCAGCCACCGACACGACATTGTCAACGTCGTAGCCAGATGGGTAGTTCGACTCGGAGTCGGTGTCCGCACTAGAATTTCCGGCAGCCGCAACAAAGATGATGCCCGCGTTTTTGGCACGCTTGATGGCGTTCTCCAGCGCAGCCGAATAGCCTCCGCCGCCCCAGGAGTTGTTTGAGAGCCGAACATTCACGCCGTAGTCGTTCCTCATCATGGTCGCGTAGTCGATCGCCCTGATAGCATCAGATAGGCTGCCGCTGCCGGTCGCCGAGAGGAACTTGAGGGCCATCATCTTTACCCGATGGTTTACCCCGACGACGCCCACGCCGTTGTTTCCAACCGCGCCGATCGTCCCCGCAACGTGCGTTCCGTGGTAGTGGTCATCCATCGGATTGCCAGGATTCGCCACCCCGGTGCGCGCGTTAATGCCGTGCAGGTCATCTATGTACCCGTTCCCATCGTCGTCGATCCCATTCGCCGCCGTCTCCCCGGGGTTTCTCCACATGTTTGCCGCCAGGTCGGGGTGGTTGTAGTCAATCCCGGTGTCGATCACCGCGACTACGATTGAGTTAGAGCCAGTGAAGAGGTCCCAAGCGCGAGGGGCGTTTATGCCCGTGGCCTCGCTTAGGCCCCACAGCTGCGAAAACTGTGGGTCATTGGGCACGGCGGACGCTTTCACGACAAAATTTGGCGAGCAGCTCTCGGCCCGTCCCTCAGCCAGAATCTCTTTGCAGAGATCGTTCTCTGCCCGGTACGGCACCGAGCCATCAGCGGCGGCCGCAGCAGCCCGCATCATCCCGCTGCTCTCCGCCCGCACTACCAGCGCCTCTCCGTTGATTACCCCCGCCACGTCGACCACTGAAGACGAGAAGTTTGGGCTCGCTGCAGCAGCGCCGATGCCGCTGCGCGACGCACGGGCAGGTACGGTGATGATGTACTCGTCCGGCACAACGCGCAGCTCCTCGGCCTCCGCCTGGACCCAGTCCACTCCGCACACAAGAGCCGCGACGCTCACGAAGAGCATCCGCCGCGCCTGTCGGGCGGCTCTGCACGGGGCTCTACACATAGCACTGCTGCCGGCTGCCGGTTCCGGTATGGAACCCTCAGAAAGGCTATCGGCCTAGTGCGGCGATAGCTTTAGGCCCGAAACCTTTTCGAGCTCCTGAAGCTCGGCAATCGGTTCAAGCTGTTGTACAAGGCAACCCGGCCTAGTGGTAATTTCTCGTAGCGCTTGGAGGGCAGCGTCTTCTCTCGGGCCGGGATGGACTCAGCAGCCGTTAACGGGGCGCAGCCGACGGAAGCAGTGAGACCTCAAGCTTTCCGTCCCGTATGAAGCGCGCCAAGTTGGCAGCGTTCAGGGCCGCCTGTTCCTTCGATGCATCGGGAGCCGAAAGGCACCGCACCGAGTAGTGAAAGCCATCGGGGATGGCCTCGCGCCACACCTCGTACACATACCCGCCCTGAACAGCCGGGCTGGCTAGCCCCCAACGAGAGCCAACCACCTTGGTGATCGGTCGCACCGGCGCGCGCTGCGGGTCAACGTAGCTCTCCAAAAAGAGGTGCGTGCGCTCCCAAGCGTAACGGTCTTGCTCGATCGTAACGTCAAAATCCGTTGGGCTCTGCAGAACTTCGCTGCGCGCCAGGTCCTCAGTTGTCGCTGCAACCTCAAGTCCGTGCTGCGAAGCTCCAACAACGTCAGCGATAGAGCCCTTTGGGCTCCCGCCAAAGCTGCATGCAGCAAATCCCGCGATGACGATTGGAGAGATGATGAGGGACTTCTTCATAGAGCCGAGATCTCTTTCTCAAAAACCCCTGACAGTTTCCTGCGTCCGGGCAAACCAGGCAAGCGGCTTGATTTCCAGGAACAGAGCGATCTCAGCGCAGCCCGCTCTGCTTGACAGGGAGCTAACGCCGACAGGAGCAGCTTTAGCCAATAAAAAAGCCGGCCTGGGTTTCCCCAGCGCCGGCTTTTGAAGCTTAGGCTTCAGGCCGCCTTAGCTGAAAGAGCTGCCGCACCCACAGGTGCGCTTGGCGTTCGGGTTCTTGAACTGAAACCCCGTGCCGTGCAGGCCAGTGACGTAATCTACCACCGTGCCGCGCAGGTACCCAGCGCTCACCGGATCTACGACGACCTTTACGCCGTCGAACTCCATCGCGATATCGCCCATGCGCTCTTCTTTGTCGAAATCGAGACCGTACTGGTAGCCGGAGCATCCGCCACCAACGACTGAGACTCGCAGAAAGTCTCCAGCCTCGCCCTCTTCCTTGAGCGCTTTTGCTACGGCATCAGCGGCTGCAGCAGTGAACAGCACCGGCTTCTCATCGGTGCCGGTGAAGCCGTCAATAGCCTCTCCAGTCTGCTCCGGAGCAACATTCTTTGGGCCGCAACCGCTACCGCAAGACGAACTTCCACATGAACCCATAACACTTCCCTTTACGTTTGGACTTCTACGTTTGAATTGACGGATATGCGCCGGTCGCCTCGCTGAAAAGAGCCCCTGTGAGGCCTCTTGGAGCAGCTTTGGCTTTGGCCGTTAAACCTGCGCTAACCCTGTCAGTATACTGAAAATGCCGAGGTTTTAACAAGCAGACAGCAGTGCTTGAAGCCCTCTCGAAGCATAGTTAGCACCACAAATCGCCAAAACCAGCAGAAATTGCCGCCATCACACGGTCTCCCAATGCCACTCCGCCCTTATGCCGGGCCAGAAAAGTGCCGAAAGACCCCTTAGAGGGAAGGTTGTAGAAACCTACCGCTGTACCGCCCGTTCCTTCCCTCCTTGAGTGACTCAACGACGAGGAGCTGCCATGCCACATCGGCCACTGGCTGAGATAATGAGGGGGTACCTGGGCTCGCTGCTATCAGCGTTAGCTCTGGGATTCCTGCTCTACGTTGGGATCGCGGCAGCTGACTCAAAGGGCTCTGACGAGCGCGCGCGCTTCGCTGCTCCAGCAGACTCTGACTCTTCGTTACGCTTCACTCCGCTTGACCTCGCCGACGGCAGCAAACTAACCCTGATCTCCCCCTCGCGCTGGAGCGACCTCGCCGAAGAGCTCGTTGTGTCGCTCAACCGCACCCATAACGAATACACCGAGCGCTTTGAGAGAATACCAGCCTTCAGCACCGCCATCCGGCTCATGGACGAGGATGCCTTCTACGACCTCACGGGGGCCCCGACGTGGACCAATGCGATGTTCTTTCGCGGCGAGATCATCATTCCTCTTTCAAATACTAAACCGATCGACATAGAGAATCTCGACCGCTCAGTTCGGCACGAGTTCACGCACGCTATCCTGTCGTCAATGTCGGGGGGCCAGATCCCCGGCTGGCTCGACGAGGGGGTCGCTCAGTGGGCAGAGGGTCAGGAGCATCCCGCCCTGCGCAAAGCCCTTAAGAGCTGGCTGAAGCACCACGAGCCCGTGCCTCTCGACCGACTCCAGGGTGGCTTCACCAAGCTTGAGCCAGCGATGGTTCCTGCTGCCTACGCACAGTCGCTGCTGGCCTCCAAAGCGATGATCAAGGCCTTCGGCTTTAAGCGCATCGGCGACTACCTCTCCCTGCTACGGAAAGGGGTCGAGCGACCACTAGCCTTTGAGTCCGCCTTCGGCCTCACCCTCGCAGACTTTGAGGAGAAGCTTGGCGATAGCCTAAAGACTTGGGCGAAACTGCCAGACTCGCCCGAAGAGGCTGGAGTCGAGCCGCAGCGCGTAGAGTAAGCGCTGTTGCTTCCCGTCGTCCTCTCGCTCACAATCACCCCTGGTTAAGTGACAACCCCTCAAGCAGATGCGACCTCCGCCAGAAGACACCAACACCACGCTGGACCAGGCTCTCGCCTACATCGAGGCTGAGCTAGCTGGCTGTGACCTCGGGGCGATGGTGTTAAAGCTCAAGAAGCGCTTCCCCTCAGCGACACAGGAGGTGCTCGCTTTGGCTGCCGAGATTGCAGCCTCTCGCCCTCAGGCGGCCGAGAAGCTAGGCGCCTGGGCCACTCGCGGTTTCGTATCTCGCGCCGTCCTTGAGCAGTCCTCGCGCTCAGCGGTTGCCACCTGGCGCGCTACACTCTTCTTTGGCTGCTCGCATGTGCTTGAGATCGGCACGGGCTCCGGCTGTGACACGGCAGCCCTGGCGCGAGTCTCTCAACACGTCACAACTGTCGAGTCGGACCCAGCAACCTCTGAGCTTGCCCGTCGCAACCTTGAGGTCCTAGGGCTCTCCAATGTCACCTTTCTGGTGGGCTCGGCACAGGACATTGTCTCCGCAGCTCTCTCAACGTGCGATGCCCTCTTCGCAGACCCAGCCCGGCGCCGCCGAGATGGGGAGCGAGTGAAGGATGCCGAGGACTACTCGCCACCTCTCTCTTGGCTCCTTTCCCTTGCGCTTCCGAGGCTGTGCGCAATAAAGGTTAGCCCAGGACTCTTCGTCGAGCCGTGCCCAACCGGATGGACTCGGCAGTTCGTCGGCGTGGGTTCTGAGTGCCTTGAGCAGACGCTTTGGCGCGGGGCGCCGATAGCCGACTCCAGCGTTGTGCTGCCTGACTCCGGCGCGCAGTGGTCCCCGCCACTCATCCGTCAGCCCGCCGAGCTCGCCTCCGTGCTACGAGGAACTCTTTTAGAGGCGCACGCCGCGGTCAACCGATCCCAGTTTCTCTCCTCTTTCTTTGCGCAACATGGCGCCCGGCTCATCGATGAAGACGTGGCGTACGGCGTTGCCGAATCACTCCCTGCCGCATCGCCGTTCCTCACGCGCTTCAGAATCCTTGAGGAGTTCCCGTTCCAGCTAAAACAGCTCAAGACTCGCCTCAAACAGCTCGGCTGGACTAACCGCACTGAGTTCAAGAAGCGCTCCATGCAGCTCGATCCGGAGGAAGTGCGCCGCGAGATGCGCCTTCCAGAACATTCTCACGACGCTCCCTTCGGTGTAGTCTTCCTCTTTCCCTGGCGTGGCAAGCCGTGGAGCGTCCTTGCAGAGAGGCTTTGTGACTAGCGACGAGCGACTAGAACTTCAAAAAGGTGTGGAGCAGCTGGGGCTGCATGCTAGCGCCGAACAGCTAGAGTCTCTGCTTCGCTTCCTGGATCTGCTTGAAGAAACTAACCGCTCCTTCAACCTGACTCGCATCCCTCGCGCCGATTTCGTGAAGCTGCACCTGCTTGACTCGTTGGCAGCACTGCCGGCGCTCCCCTCGGATACCGGCCTTTCGATCATCGACATCGGCACAGGGGCGGGTTTTCCCGGAGTACCTCTGGCAGCCGTGCGCCCCGATGCCCGCATGACGCTGCTGGACTCAACGGGCAAGAAGGTGCGTTTTGCCGCTGAGGCGGCCGCGTCGTGCGGTCTGGGAAACGTCTCAGGGCTCCACGCACGCGCCGAGAAGATCGCCCACGATCCCCAACATCGTGAGCGTTACGATGTCGTTACATCCCGTGCAGTGGCGCCCTACCCCGTTCTAATCGAATGGATGTTGCCGCTCGTAAAGCCTGGGGGCGTAGCGGTCGCACTCAAGGGCAGCGGCTATGAGCAGGAGATGCAGGGCAGCGAGCCGCTGTTAAGGGCTCTCGGTGGCGGCGAGCCGCGGATCTTGACTGTGCGGATTCCGGGGAGCGAGATCGAGCGTCACATTATCTCGATTCCGAAAGTGGCTCGAACAGAGCGGAAGCTCCCTCGGGCGTAAGACCGAACTGACAATTGCAGGGACGGTTGCCGTTACGCGGCGCGAGCTGGAACGAACGGCTCCTGCTTCGCTGCGCGCGACCGAGGCCGACGACGGTGAATGGCTTTGCGGCTCTGGAGGCGCTGCTCAACTTCCTCGTCCGAATCATCGTCAAAGGATGGACGCTGACCGAGGTCATCCTGGTTCATCGCACCACGCAGCTCATCGTACAGGGTCTCAAGCGCCTTCTTCTTCACACGCGAGATGTGGCAGCGACTGTAGCCGAGGGAGGCCGCGATATCCATTATCTGCTGCTCCTGGATAAAGATGCGCTTAATGATCTCTTGCTCGAGGGCGTCGAGCTTCTCGCAAGCGAGCGAGCTCTGGCTGTGAAGCTGCTTCTTCCACAGCACCTCATCGGGCTGCGGCGCGTCTTGGCTTGAAATCGCTTCAGCGATCTCGGCCGAGTTCAGGCCACGGAGGCTAAGCTCCCCCATCAGCTCTCCACTGAGCGGAGCCCCCTCGCCATCAGCGAGTAGCCCTGTTGGAAGACTCGAAGAAGCTGCTGCCGCTGCAACCGAGCGAACTAGGTTCCCTTTCAGGTGGTAAAACAGGAACGTCATGAAGCTTGCGCCCTTCGACGGGTTGAAGCGCTTTACAGCCTCACACAGGGAAAGATCGACTAGGCTGTCTACCTCGTCTAGGTCCATACGAGCATGCCAGCGGCGCAAGATGCTGCGGCCGAGTTTGCGTGCCTTGAGACGATACTTGATGATGAGCGCTTCCTGCTGGAGCGGTGTCGGCGAGCCATCGCCCTTCGGAGCTGGCTTCACGAGCCGCAGCTTGCTCTTCGAGCCGGGCTTAACCGCCTTAGCTCCGCCACGCACCCGAGCCTTGCCTGCTTTCTCTTCCTTTGAAATCTCTCTAGCTGAAGCTACCCGCATCGTGCCACCCTCGTTTTCTTGAGTAGAACCAAAACCTTCCTGCCGCTGTTTTTCGTTTCTCTGCGGCGTTCTCCCCCTTATCCACCTGCCTAGCCAAACTGCTTCTGAAAAAGTTAAGTATTTGGAACCGCTACCTTCTGGGCTATCCTGAGGGTTATAAGCCGGTGCTAGCTAAAGGTTTTGGCCAGTGCTTGCCGATAGTTATGGTGGGGAGAGCAGGAACCAGGGGTAGACCCCCTGTAAGAGAGCCTGCTGAAAGGATTCGAACTGCACGTGGCCGAACGACAAACCCTTACAGAAGAAGACGCAAACAACTTGGTCGTGGAGCACCACGGTTGGGCCGAAAGCATCGCCCGGAGCGTGGCGCGAGCATGGAGCCTGGATTGGCGGCTGGACGGTCTCGATGGCGCCGCGATGGAGGCTCTAATCTTCTGTTCGCGACGCTTCGACCCGACCCGGGGAATTCCGTTTAAGGGGTACGCGCGCAAGCGAATTCACGAGGCGTCGACCGACGCTGCCAGAAAATCTAAGGGCTGGACCCGCAGCACAGCAAACAAGACCGCAGTGGAAGCTAAGGCGCGAGAGATCTCCGCAGAGCTGTACGGGGTCTTCCCTGAGATGCGCGAGGGGCGCCTGCCTGTCTCGGAGTCCTCTGGAAACGAAGATGCAGATATGAGAGCAGCGGTCAGGGAACTCCTCGTTGGAGCCAGCATCGTTGCCACTCGGCAAGCTGTCTCAAGCGACCCCCTTCCCGATGACCTCATCGATTACCGGCGGATGGTGGGCGTCATGGCAGCCCTTGAGCCGGTCCACCAGTGGCTCCTCTACAAGGTCTACTGGGATGGTCTTTCACTGCGCACAGTCGCCACCGAGTGGGAGACAGATGGACTCAATGTGATGCGAGAGCACAAAGTTCTGATTGCGTACCTGCAGAAAAGCATGGCGCAGGGGAAACCTGCGCCCACGCCGAAGATCCGGCCTGGACTAAGGCCCCTTATGGCGAAGCTCAAGGGAGATGGCTCAAAAGGGCCGTTCACCGACGCGTTGCGGAAAGCATCAGGATAACAGATAACCGACGGAGCGAGGCCATCACATGGGCAAGAACAAAGACGACAAGAAAGTTGGCGCAGTCGGATCCTCCGGGTCGACCAAGGGCGTCAAAGGCACTGAGTCAGTATCCGAGGTTGAGAAGGTCAAGGGCGCGACATCTGTTAAGGGTGTCTCCGGCGTTTCACGGGTAGGAGTAGCTGGGGCGCTTGGCTCCATCACTCTCGAACAGAGGGACAAGCTGATGAGCCTCGTCTCAGAGGAGGCTGAGAAGCTTGCCGCGCAGGGAGTTATTCCCAAGAGCCAGCGGGCGATCGTTGAGCAGGCGGTGAAGATGGTCATCGACGCCTCGCTTATTGAGTCGGCAGAGCCCCCCAAAAAGAAGTAGCACCTAGTCGCTCTCCCGCTCTTTTGCCGTTCCTTCAAGTTGCGCCATCAGATACGATCGCGCCATGACCTCAGCTGCAAGGCTCAACACAGACCCCCTCGATCCTCACCACAAGGCACTCCACATTAACCTTGACCAGCAGCGCTACGGCACGATCGCCGAGATCGGAGCCGGCCAGGAGATAGCGAGCTGGTTCTTCCGTGTCGGCGCCGCCTCCGGCACGATCGCTAAGTCGATGTCAGCGTACGACATGCTCGTGAGCGACAGCATCTACGGCAAGGCCTCACGCTACGTCTCGAAAGAGCGTCTCACCTCGATGCTCTCACACGAGTTCAGCCTGCTGATTGAACGGCTAGGGCCCGCGCGTGGAGCTGAGACCGGATTTTTCACAATCGCCGACACCGTCTCCGCGCGAAACTTCGCCGGAACTAACGAGAGCCACGGATGGGTGGGAATACGCTTTCAGAATAGCCCAAAAGCTGAACCGAGCCAGATCCTGCTTCACGTCAACATGACCGATCAAGACTCGGTTCGGCAGTCGGAAGCCCTCGGTGTCTTGGGAGTCAACCTCGCATACGGAGCATTCTACCTGAGCGAAGATATCAATGCCCTGCTCTCAAGCCTACTCGACTCGCTTGCCAAGGGAAGAATAGAAGTCGACTACATTGAGCTTTCCGGTCCGCTCTTCGCCGGGCTCGACCCGCGACTGGTAACTATCGCGCTGCTGCGCAAGGGGCTCGCCAACGCCATCTTGTTTGACTCTGACCAGCGCCCTCTTCCGCCAACCGAATTCTTCCACAAGCGCCCAATCCTGCTGGAACGCGGATCCTTCCGTGCCTTGCACCATATGTTTCCTGACTTAGCACGGCAGTGCAACACCAAGCTCCAGTCCTTCGGGGAGGGCGCAGAGAAAGACGCTGCGTACGTTCTTGAGCTCTCGCTCAACAATATCTTGCGCACGCAACAGTCAACTGATGATGAAGTGCTCGACGTCGTAGAGCAACTCTCTAAGCAGCACCACAATATCTTGGTGAGCACCTACTCGCAGTTCTTTCACCTCACTCAGTACCTGCGCCGGTATTCAAGCTCGCCCTTCGGCTTCGTGGTTAGCTCTGCTCTCTTGCCATTGCTCCTCGAGGATGATCGGTACGCCCTGCTCAGTGGCGGAGTGCTCGAAGCATCCGCTCGTCTCTTTCAGCAGCGGGTTCACCTGCTCGTGTACCCGGTAGAATCAAAGCTCTTCTCCTCGTACCTAGAGCTTGTGAACTTCGACACGAGCCGCATCTCCTTCCCATCAGCCGGGATGGTGCGCGCTGGCAATCTCTCGCTAGCACACGTGAACCAGCACCTCTACCGATTCCTTGTTGAGTCGAACATCATCGTCGATGTCGAGGTTGACGAGTCGTTTGCGACGCCGTCGTAAGTTTCAGCTCTCGGTTACAATGAGCGTATGTAGCCCGTAGCCGCCCTGCGAGGTGAGACCGAAGGATGCGGAGAGCTGCAAGGAGGAGCCCCGAGCCCGTCCGCCCCTGCGGTACAACTCGAAGTCGTAGGAGGTGTTCCCCTGGGTATTACAGCAGACCTTGAGGGGACGCAGATCTATCTCGCGCGTCAACGAAGCCGTCGAGAGATCTCTTGGGAGCGGTACCCCGGCCTCACGCAGCACCGAGCTTGCGCCCTCGACGAGGACCAGGTGCAGAGCCGATGGTCCTGCCGCTCCGCGTGTGCGGATGGAGAGGGTCATGTGACGCAGCGCCTCGTCGGCGCATTCCGGCGCAATCCATGGACGGAGCGAGAAGCCTCCTCCTCGGTCCGGGTCAAACTCCAGTGTGAGGCGAGCATTGCCCTGGTCGAACCGCTCCCAAAGACAGCCACCCCGTTCCTCAATCATCGCCTCGGGCAATCCTTCGGTTAGCCAAGCGATATCAGGAAGGAGCGTCTCTCCTGTTTCGGGACACGAACTCTCTATCCAGAGCACACTAGCCCCCGCTGCGTTCTTGAACGCCGGGCTACACCGAACCAGTATCTGAGGAACGGCTATCGACTCCTCTTCCGGCACAGCACCCGCTGAACGGAGGCTTATCGGGGCGAGGCACGCTTCTCTCAAGCCACCGAGCAGTGCATACAGGACTTCGCGCTCCGACGAGGAGAGTTCGGCGCGACGCAGGCCGTAGGTCGCAGCGAAGGCGTCATCGGCTGAATCGAAGCACCCATCTGGAGCTGGAAGATCCACGCTCTCCACCTCTGGCACAGAGAGAGTGTCGAAAGAAACCGGTGGCGCAGCTACCGAATTGGCCGCCGAAACAACCACTGTTAGGGAGCTTATCTCCGGCTGCGAAGCGCCCTGCCGTAAATTGGACGGCTGCTGATCCATGCAAACTGCCCTGTATGTGCTAGCTCTTGCCGCCCTTTAGGTACGAATCAAGATCGCCAAGCTTGAGCGCTTGGCCAAACTTCTTGAGCGAAGCCGCATTCACCGACTCGCCATTCGCCTGAAGCTGCAGAATTCCGCCGCTCTCAAGCAACACGGTTAGCTCTGGCGACCCTCCAGAGGTATCGAGTGTTGCCGTGCGGCCATCGATCCGGAACTGCTCCTTGCCTGGCTGGGTGCCGCCCATCATCATCCCCATCTTTGCAAGACCAGCGAGCCCACCCATGCCGTCTGCTCCCGCAGAACCAGCTATACTGAGGCGGATACTGTCATCGCCCTTCACGTACTGACGCTCGATGCTTGAGAATCCCATCGCTGACTGAAACTGCGGCTCCTCGCCTGTGAAGCCCTCGATGTTGCCTGGAAGGAGCTCAGCAAGCCGCTGCTGGTGCATCTTCTCAAGCTCCTTCTGCGCCCACTGCAGCTCCTCCAGTGCCTTAGGGAAGTTTTTCTGCTGAGCGTACTCCTCAACTTTTTTGAATACCTCGTGGATATCCTCGGCGCTCGCTGGAACAGCGAGAATGAAAGCGCTTGAGAGAATAAGGCAAATTAAACGTTTCATGACTAAGTCCTCCGAACAGAAAAGCTCCGGCGGAGAATAGTGCCGGCTGGGAGGGATCGCAATTATTTTCGAACCAGGCGGCCTGCGCTTTAGTGAAACGTCCTTACTCTCGATTCCGGTAGTATTTGGGGAAAAACTTAGAGAGCCTCTGTCAGGCTCAATCGAGTGGCAACGGGCGGGCAGATGCCAACCCCCTGGTTACGCTTTAAAATCACGTGTGCACAAGAGGCACAGCAGGCATCCCCGGTAGGGGGAAATTCACAAAGTGAGCAGCGAGGGGGTCTGTCTCTCCCCCCTCGCTGCCCTCGCTGCTCTCTTTGTACAAAAATCCTTGATGACCCCGCGATTCTTTTTACGCAAGGGGAACAACACAGCACCAGCTCCTGCAGCTGCTCGCGATTTTGGTAACGGGCGAGAGGCTCCTTGTAACCTAGCGGGGCCGGTTCATCCTTGGAGATCCCCAGCAGGAAGAAATTCACAAAGAGAGCAGCGAGGACAGCGAGAGAGCCTCTCTCTCCCCCTCGCTGTCCTCGCCGCTCTCTTTGTAAAAAAAAATCCTTATGACCCCGCGATTCTTTTTGCGCGAGGGTAACAGCACAGCAGCCGCCCCTGCAGCTACTCGCGGTTTTGGTAACGAGCGAGCTGCATCTTGTACAGCCGATTTACGTTCGGGTTAGAGACCTGCCCTTGCTCGATTCGGTCCCCCACTTCGCCGAGGTAGGTGCCCGCCATACTTGAGTCTTTGAGTGCCAGAGCAGCGATAACCACAAAAAGCATCGCCTCGACGCAGTCGGGCTCCAGGCGCAGGGCTGACGTGGCCGCAGAGACAACTCCCTCGTAGTCGAGCTGTGTTCCCCGCAGAAAGGCAGTCCCGAGCCAGGCTGGAGCAAAATCCGGCGCAACCTCGTTCAGGCCAGACATGATGTCTTCGGCACGTTTATGTTGGCCGGTCTCAAGCCAGAGCTTTCCAAGCTCGTATATATCGACCACCTCTTCTCGCGAGTAGCTACGGCGCGGGAGATCAGTTGGCTTGCGCGATGGAAGGTCCATTACTCACCCCCTCCGCTCTTGGCCGAGAGCCAATCAAGAACTTGGCGCAGCATCGCCTCTTCACAGGCAAGTCGCCGTTCTAGCTCCTTGCTGCCACCCTGCTCTCGGAGCTGGACCACCTTCTCCTGTCGGGCAAAGAGGGAGGATACCATCCCTTCCAGGCGCGCAACGGAGCCGCACGTCGGAAGGAGCGAGAGAAGGGGCGAGAGGGAGAATGAATCCGGGGGGCTCCCGATGGTGGTGGACATAGCTGCGAGGCAAAAAAACTTGAACCGAGAGAGCGCGTCTTTCGGTCGACAGACCGCCCTCACCCCTTATCTCTATCACCTTGCTGCCGGTTGCACTACTACTAGCGCACACCCTTGCGTGGCCGGTGGAGCCAGAGAAACCGCACCCTTGAGGCGAGTGCCACCAACACCGCTATCCCGAGGGCTCCAAGACCAACAACCTTGGCAAACCTCAAGGCCAGCCGGCCGAAGCCCGCTCCCAGCGAGGCTGCCTCATTGGCCCTGAGCAATAGGAACAGCTCTCCCGCGAATGTGTAGGCGACACAACAGCCCAGCGAGGCACCAAGCCCCACACTTGCAAGGGTTATCCACACGCTTTCTCGCCGCACTGGGCGAAGCTTGAGCGAGAGAAACCCGGCGGATAGCGTAAACCCGTTGAAGGTCAAAGTAACGACAAGTGTTGCCGTGACGGTAACTGCGCACAGCACAACCGCCGCGAGTCCCACTCTCCGCGCCAA
Source organism: uncultured Bdellovibrionales bacterium (assembly GCA_964413875.1). Lineage (GTDB taxonomy): Bacteria > Bdellovibrionota_C > UBA2361 > UBA2361 > OMII01 > OMII01. The sequence goes on along the minus strand of CAYPUA010000001.1, from coordinate 43,621 downwards.
TTCGATCATCGCCGGCAGCGTATCCGGCGCGGGCACCGATGCAACCCACTCCCAACCGGCTAGGCTTGAGCCCACCAGCGCTGACAGGACGACGGACCTCGTCGCTAACGGCGAGCTAAAGACCACCCCTTTCGCCTTAAGCTCCTGCAGCTCCTCTTTTCCGGCGAATGCGCCCTCAGCCATACCGACTACCGAACTAAGAGCTGCTTAAGGTGCAACAGTCGCTCCACAGCGCTCTCCTCAAGCAGAAGCCAAGCGGCGCTGACTATTGCGAATGAAGCCACACACCGCGCACTTCGAAGAGTCGCCTCCTGAGCAGGCCCGCTCCAGCCAGCAAGGGTGATCCGCAGGGGCAGCTCTAACAGCAACACGGCAGCCATAACCGAAAACACGGAGAGCCCCACAACGAGCGCAAGCTCACGCGCTGCAATCAGCAGATGAACGGAATCGGCTCCGAGCCAAGCCGGAGACGAAAAGAGCGACAGGTAATCCTCAGACGAGAGGAGCATGAGGAGCGCAACCAGCGCGGCCGCCAGTCCAGCCGGTCGGGTGTCAGCAGTAGGAAAGCACCACCGGTATAGGAGGCTGAGTGACGCTGCTGCTGAGACGGCCGGGAGCAGGATGGTAAATGCGCCAGAGACCGCCCCCTGCGGGGAGCCAGCCGCGACCAACGAAAGGCTCAGAGCGATGCTCATCAGGAGAACGGGCCCGAAGACGGGGAGGAGCGCGGCAAGCATGCTACCTCAGCGCCATCTGCATCAGCTCAACAAACGCACTCGCGAAAGATGCGCCAAAAACGAGAATAACTCCGGCCAGTGCAAGTGCGCGCAGCGCATACTGGAAGCCATCTTCACGCACTCCCATCATCCCCTGAAGCAACCCTGACAGAAGACCAACCGCGGGAATGAAAAGCGTGGGTACTAGCACCACGATCAGCACCCTCGTACCCTGCTGCCAGAGGCTCGCAATCTCGTGCTCCACTACGCGCCTCCAGCGAGAAGCTTGGCACCCAGCAGCCCCCAACCATCGATAGCGAGGAACAGAAGGAGCTTGAGCGGAAGCGAGACAACCTGCGCTCCGATCTGCTGAATACCCAGAAGCGAAAGAACATGCACAACAACGAGGTCCAGCAGAACAAACGGAATAAGCAGCATGACGCCGAGGACGAGCGCCGACTTAAGTTGCGAGAGCGTATACGCCGGGAGTAAGCGACCCAGATCGCTCTTGAGTGCTTCGGGCGAGGCAGATTGCTCTGTACCGTACAGCCCCCTCACAATTTGCGGGTCCAGGCTTGCTGCCATCTTCGGCACAAGCGAGGCTCGTAAGGCCGAGGTATCCGCCGGCGCACCAGAGACAATTGAAAGAGCTGCGCCAGAGTCCCTCACATCTTTGGGGAGGGTAGCGAATGAGAGCCCAAGCGCAACGACAAGCGTCACTACGCCAAGCTCAAAGCCAACAAGCCCGGCTCCGTAGCGGAACACCGAGAGCACCGTCGCGAACTTGACGAATTGGCTAAAGAGCAGCAGCGCTACAAGCGCCCCGAAAAACGAGCTGTCCATCCCCGGAGCATAGCCCCAGGAAAGCCGTGGCTGCTAGCGGCAAAATTCTTAGTTACCAGGGGCGCAGGGTAACAGATGACATGTGAGAAACCGTCTCCCCTGGCTGAACATAAACAACCTCTTCAAGCTGATCTCCCCAAACTTCTACGGTGTGGCGCGAGTGCCTGTTCCACTGGAAGTCCGCGATGCTGACGATGTCTAGCTGCCCGTACTCACGGTCCTTGAACTCTGCGACCACCTCTTTCGTCTTCCCGTCACGGAAGCGGCCCTCGAACGCGGTTAAGCCGTTATCGAGCTGTCCAGCAAGGATGTAGCCGATGGCATTGAGCCAGACCTTGGTCGGGACGACCTCGACAATCGCAAGCTCTACAATAAGCGTGTCATCGCCCGGGGTATCGACCACCGTGTGCTTGTTTTTGTCGTCGTCCGCGAACTGGCTCTTAACCTCGTTCCTGAAGTACTCGCCCAGCTCCTGAGCCTGGGATTGCTGGTCACCCGGAGCGATATTCGCCTTATCCCACCAATCGAGGTTGAGCAGGTGCGTTGTGTCAACCGGAGCGATGTACACGGTCTGGAACTTCGAGAAGTCTACCCCCTCTTTGAACCACACTGCATCGAAAGGAAGCTTGTCATCTTGGCGCAGGATCTCAGGGTTCTCAATAAAGCCTGCGTCCGGAGCCGGACCAGCCTTGCAGCCGACGGCGGAGAGAGAGAGAAGCAATAGAGAAAACGCGATGAGTTTGCGTGAACAGCTTCCGCGAGGGGTGGTTGAAAAAGGGAACATTCGACCTCCTGAATTGACCTACACGATGAGCGGGGGACCCTGAGGACACCCGTTGACTGACGTTTAGCTACCACACAGCAACGCAGGGGTCGAGGCGCTCCATGCACGGGGTGGCTTGCTGCCGATCAAGGGATAAAAGTGGGCTGGACAGCATCTCACGAATAAAGCAGACCTTCCCAAAACCGTCGCGACGCCTGCAAGTTACGCCAGAGTGCCTAAAGCACCTCGATGGCGAAGCGCCCCTCGAAGACGCATAGCCTTGCCCTGCCAACTACCTCGTGGTTGATGACGAGCGAAACATTTTCGCTGACCGGTGTTTGAGTGAGCAAAACCGCCCCCGCCTGCCCGAACTCCGCCAACTGGAGGCCATCCAAGCCGACACTACCGAGCTCAACTGAGAGGCGGGTCGTGCCCTCGGGAACCGCCGGAGCCGAGATCGCCCCTGGAGCCACCTCACAACCGAAGAATCCGTCCACATTAACCATCCTGCCCGGCATCCAGGCTTTGCCGCCAACGCGGACCGTAAGGGTGTCGGAGGCTCGCACCTCCAGATCGATCACTGTTCCAGCCTTGAGATACTCCGAGAGCATCTGCGGTGGTACACCGAGCTGCGCAACCTCGATGTGAGCCTGCACCGGGCCAGTAGCAGCTCTCGCCGCTGTCGACTGCACCTGCCTGCGCCACAATCCGTCTAGGCTCTCAACCATCTTCGAGCCGAGACCGAACCAAACGGTAAAGGGCGTAGTGTTGATTGAAACTCCGAGCCGAACACTCGCTAAAGTCTGCGGTGCCGAGCTGCCAGCAGCGCCCTCGAAGGAGGCCCCTGCGGTTTCCGGTCCCGTCCACGACGTTACAAGCGTAAAGAAGAGCCGGCGCATCATGTACTCAAGCACGACTCCCGCGGCTGCCCGCTCAGCCCCTGGCACAAGCTCTCCCGCAAGCTCCTCAGCGCCATCAGGGTCGACCGTGATCACCAGCGGCTCGCCTGCAACTGACGTCAGAAACGAATGTCCCCCGACAGGCGCACGGTTCAATGAGGGGCGGATATCCGTAACGGAGACCTCGCACCCGAAGGCATGCATCACAGGGGTCCACTGCCCCGCCAGCCCCGGAAACCACCGCTCCGGGCGGCAGCGCAGGAAGCCTCGCGAGAGCAGCGCTTCCGTGCGCGCTATTCGACGGCAGGCGCGTTGCGGGTCCCAAACCTGCACGTCGCTCGCCTCCCCACCCTGTGGAATCCCCTGAGTGCTCACTTACTCACCCTGCTCCTTGCCTGAAATTCCCTCGCCCTCTGTGCCGTCGTCGAGCTGGGAGATCTGAGAGTCAACCTGCTCAAGCCGCTCCATAGCACTGCGAAGATCGTCAGCCGCCTCAGCGCGCTGCCCCTGGAGCCTCGCTCGGTCGCGCTTAACCTTAGCCCGATACGCAACCTGCGCCAGCAACCTGCCTGTATCGCCACTGGCCGCGGCACGCTGCGTTGCGAAGTTCTCGAGACGAAAATCAGTCGCGGCGATCTCGGAATCGAGCCGCTTAACCCGGTCTGCTCGACGCTCAAGCTCCGCCAGCACCTGGGCGCGGTACTCCTCGAGCTGCTCTCGGTCGCCGCCCACATCCTTACGCCCCCTCTTTCTCAAGCGCTCGGCGGAGCTGCGTTCCCACGAACGGCAGCCTGGCATCGAGCTCGATCTCGCTCCAGCTCGCCGCTTCAGCCTTCAACACCTCGCCGCGGCGCGCGTCGAGCGACAGCACGCTCGCAGCTTCAGCTCCGTCAACCAGCACGGCTACCGCAACTAAAGCCTGTTCATGCAGCGAGAGCCGCTGTTTTCCGTCTGCGCTCATGCCTCTTCGTCCCCCCTTTCGCCACCGTCCTCACCGATGTCCCTCTTGAGCGGGGCTGCTATCGTGGGCACCACCCGGCCACCGTCGAGCCCATCCGCCCGCAGCACGTCGGAATGGCGACTCAGGTTGTACTGCCCGTAGATGTAACCTGCCAAGCCAGCCAATGCTGTAATGCCGACAAGAAGACCCAAGAGCAGCAGGGAGAGCCCGCCGTAGTCGGCTTGCGGAACTCTCCAGAATACCAGAAACGGAACCAGCGAAGCCCCAGAGCTATCGGCGACCACAGGCGGGGGACGCTGCTCGGCGATCATAAGAACGATCCCCTCAGGACGAATCCCTGGAACGGCCCTCACCACGATCTCTCGCACCGCCGCCTCATTGAGGGTATCTCCGGCACGCTTCTGAACGACCACTGATACGGCCGGTGACTCCCCCGACTGAGCAGCGCGCATCCGCACGATTACACCAGCCGACGCGACTCCCGGATGCTGCGACAGCAGAGCCTCGATCTCCGCTGCAGAGGCTCGGTCGAGGCGCAGGGCCTCTACCTCGCGCGAGCTTGGAAGGATCCCCGATGGAGCGACGAGCTCGCCGAAGGAGAGCTTCTGCTCTGCGGGCAGCCCAAGCTCCGTAAGAGCCGCAGCCGCCTCACCGAACTGGTCGGAGGACACCGACACTGTGTACCGCCCCTTCGCACCACGCTCCTTCTCGGTGCTGGCCTCGATGCCCCTCGCTCGCAGCGCGGCAACGATCTCGTTCGCATCACGCTGGGCGAGCCCGTCTGCGACGGACGAGTCGCCGCATCCCGACAGGGAGATTCCAGCTACGAACAAGAGAGCCAGCAACGAACGACGCATCAACTAGCCTTGCCGCGAAGAAGACGGAACAATAATCACGAGGAACTCGACGTCTCCGAACTTCAGCCAGTCTCCGTGGCTGACACGAATGACACCGTCCTCGCGGCGGTAGGAACCATCGTCACCAGCACGCACAAACACGCCGTGGTCGCTCATCAGGTCCTGCACCAGGAGCCCCGAATCGCTAATCGACATCAGCGCGTGTGGCGTCGAGATGCTCGGGTCCTCAAGGATGAGGTCAGAGCCCTTTATGCTCGAAGAGGTTACGAAGAACTTCCCCTCGCGCAGCTCAATCGCCCTGCCATCCGGATTCTCGTAGCTCACCAGCCAACCGAAGAGCCGACCTGGGCGCATCTTCCCAGTCTTCGGTCCAGCGACCGGAACCCGCTCCTGGCCGCTATCACGACGCACTTCCTGCTCACGGCGAGGCGGATCCTGCCGCGGCGGCCGATCTGGCTTGCGCTCTTCACGACGCTGCTGAGGCTGCTGCTGCTGGTTCTGCTTCGCCTGGAAGCCCTGATTCTGGTTTTGGTTTTGCTTCGGTGGACGCTGCTCCTGCTGCTGCGGACGCGGCTCTTGCCGACGCGGGTCTCCGCCACCGGCAGGGCGGTTGACCGGCTGTCCGCCGTTCTGTTGCGGCTGTGGAGGACGAGACTCGCGCGGTTTGTCAGTGACCGGGGGCGCAGGTCGAGCCGGGGGAGCTTCGAATTTTTGGCGCACCTCAACAGATGCTTCGGGAGCAGCTCGAACCGCAGGAGACTCCTCTCGCACCGGCGGGGCAGCCACCGGTTCGGGTGCACGTTTCGCGGCCGGCGCAGGCTCTGCGATCGGCTCATCAAAGATATCCAGGTCGAAAAGATCGTCATCGTCGTCGAGTGGCGATGGAACTGACGATGCGGGTTTCGCTTCAACTGGTTGCTCCGCCGCCCCGCCAGACTCAATCTCCTGCAGGTACGCACCAAGCGGGTCGAAGTCGTCTGGTTCGGCTGCCGGCACTTGCGGTGGCGCAGCTACGGGCTGCGGTGGCGGGGGCGTTGAAGCAGCAGCCTGGGCCGCTTGCAGCACTGCCTCCACTTCTTGCGGCGAAGCGGTAATCGTCTTCTGGCGCACCCGGCCGCCCGACTTCGACTGATCGGGCTCCTCTTTGCCGAGACCATCGAGCGGGTTGTTACAGATGCGGCAGCGCGAGGCGCTCGCTGGCACCAGGCTCCGGCACGAGGGGCACCTCACGAAGGTCAGATCGCTCGTTTCACTTGCCATACAGTCGCTCCTCTCCCTTAGTTATGACACAAACCAGAGGCCTTTCCTCGCGAAAAGGCCGTTAAAACATCACCACGAAAAACCCATCACCAAAACACTCACAACTAATGCCAAGCATCCTGTGATCCCGAGCGCTGCGACCGCCAGCACAATCCGCCCCTGCCACGAGAGCCGCGCAAAGAGTTGGCGCACTCCGCCCCGGCCCTGCGGCGCTCCAGCCGCCTGACCTAAAATCTCCGGCGGCACCTGGAGCCACGCTGTCGTGCGGCGTGCTCGTGGCCGACCCTTGCCCACGCCGCGCCCTCCGCCATCGAGCGCCGCAACCTTGAACGCTGTGGCAGCACCCTGCGCAGCACCAAACACCTGTTCGTCTTTCTCGGAGAAGCAGAGAGCCACTGTGAGCCCCCCTCCGAAATCGAGCACGAGCGGCTTGTCGCTGCTCTCGGCATACTGGTCCCGGCGCAGCATCCCGGCATCGTAGCCCGTCCCGTTGGTGCTACAGTCGGTGACCCGGACGAGCCCAGTCTTTGACACGTGAACCTTGCAGTGCTTTCGGGAGACGTGAGGCGCACCGAGCCACATGTCGCTTGAAGGGTCGCGGCCGATCGAGATCTCTGAGCCGCTCTTGAGAACCATGCGAGCCGGCCGCGCACTCTCTGACAGCGAGAGCAGCAGCGGGTACTTCCGCTCCTTGCTGAGCGCTCGTGGACTGCTGAGCTTCACTCCGGCAATTACGTCCGCTGCCTGCTCAGCAGACACCACGCCCTGAGCGACGACCTCTTTGCCGAAAGAGATCTGGGCACCCGGGTCGACATTCACTCGACCGGCGATCTGCTGCTGGTTCACAAACGTGCCGTTGCTCGAGCCGAGGTCCTCTACCCAGAATTGGCCACCTTCGTATCCGACACGGGCGTGGCGTCCTGAGACGCTGCCATTATCGAGCCGCAGAGAGCACTGGCGCGAGCGCCCGACGAGCACCGGTTGGTCCGGAGAGAACGAGACCACCGTCTTTGGAGTTGTTGTTACTACCAGTGCGGGGAAGATCGGTGACTGCCCAGTGGCCGCCTGACGGAGGATGCGCGCTCCTGCGCGGTCGGGTGCCTCGGTGTCACGGATCATCAGATCGCTGTCGAGCGCAACAAAACGAAAAGCTATCGGCCCGAGGTCAACTGAGGCTTCGCCTTCGTACACACCATCGAGGAACGAAGGTGCAACCGATGAGTCGCCGCCCCCCATCGGAGTGAGGGTAAACTTCCTCCCGAGGTCGCGGCTGATCATCAGGCCGTAGCCCAGGGACTTCATCTCATCCACAATCACGTGCGAGGATTCCTCCGAGCCGATCGTTGCAAGCGGACGACGGATGAAAATCCGCTCCGTGCTTGGCGATTCGCCCTTGAATGTGATCTCTAACGAAAACATGATCGAACTCTGCGCCCAGCCGCCAGCCCCTTCCTCGTCAGAACGACGATCGGAACGAGATTGCCGTTTCAGGCACTTACCCTGTGGGGGACTCCCACGTGCTTCCCTCTAAAAGTGCATATCGGCTAATGGCCGAGAGTTTTCAAGTGGATAGCGTCAAACAGTTTTTCAAAAAGCAACTTTTGAGGGATTTCAGTAACCCTTCGGCACAGCTACGCATCTTTACTCCTTACGGGTCTTGAACCCGAAGGCAGCAGAAACTTTGGGGGGCGTATCCCTCATCCTTCCTGCCAGCTATCTGATGAAGGACCTCGACGTGACCAATCGCATCCTGATCATCGACGACGACATTACCGCCCTGGATATAGTGGACATCCTCTTTGAGGGGAGAGGCTTCGAGGTTGTTCGTCAGCCGAGCGGCGTCTCGGCTCTCGAACACCTCGAAGAGGCGAATCCGGACGTAATCCTCGTCGACCTGATGATGCCGAACATGCAAGGCCAAGAGTGCGTGCGGCTGATGCGCGAGCGCGGCGTCTCGGTCCCGATCGTGGCCTTCACAGCCCTAGACGACCCCAGAGTTCACCAGGAGGCATGCCAAGCGGGATGCACCAAGGTGCTCGTAAAGCCATGTAAATCCAAGGATTTAATCAAGGAGATTGAAGTGCTTCTGCCGTTGGGAAGCGATACCGAGCCCGGCAAGTAAATGTACCCCTTCCAGCCGAACTGTGGTAAGAGTCGAAGCTGGTTGGAATGCCAACTACAGATTTTAAGGAAATATTCGGAAGGTGCCTAAATCGAGCAAGCCTGTGCGACCGTAGCGTTGCTTGGCTGCTTCGAGAGTGACACGCGGAGGCCGAGCAGGCTTCCGGAACAGCAGCGTTCAAATGAGTGATTTACATTACCCATACGGCAAAGCATTAGCAGGAGGAGGCCATTGTGCTTCTCGGCTCCTGTTGCGGGACGCGGGTGCGTCCCTGCTCTCATGCCCAGCCGTGGCTGCGTCGCTCCAGACACCTCCCCTAAGGGAGATAGTTCATGGATCGCAGAATGATAATCAACGCGGTACACCCAGAGGAGTGCCGCATCGCCATCATCGAGGGCACTCAGCTCGCAGAGCTTGAGCTTGAGTCAAACGTAGGGAAGAAAGCCAAAGGGAACATCTACCGCGGTCGCATCTCGCGCATTGAGCCCAGCCTGCAGGCTGCTTTCGTCGACATCGGAACTGACAGAAACGGATTCCTGCAGATCAACGACGTTCACCCCTCGTGCTTCCGCGGGCAACCTGGACGCTCTGGAAAGGTTCGTATCCAGGACGTTCTCGAGCCTGGTCAGGAGCTGGTTGTTCAGGTGGTAAAAGAGGAGCGAGACCTTAAGGGCGCTACCCTCACCACGTACATCTCCCTCCCCGGCCGCTACCTGGTCATTATGCCGGGCAGCGACCGCGGCGGAATCTCACGAAAGATCAATGACGGCGAGCAGCGCATTCGTTTGCGCCGTCTCTCGCGCGAACTTGAGATGCCGGCTGGCATCGGGATGATTATCCGCACGGCGGGTCTCGACCGGTCCCAGAGCGAGCTGTCGCGCGACCTCACCCTGCAGCTTAAGCTCTGGGAGAGCATCCTCGCGGCTAACCAAACCGCACATGCGCCTGCCCTGCTCTTTAAGGACAACGACCTTACAACCCGCGTTATCCGCGACTACTTCACGCCGGATGTCAGAGAGATCATCATCGATGACCCGAAGACCTTCCACAACGTGAAGGAGTTTGTGAGCCAGGTCATGCCGCGCTACCGCTCGCGCATCAGGCTGTACGAAGAGAAACAGCCGATCTTCACCCATTTCAACATGGACCAGCAGGTCCAGGATGCCCTGGCCCGCGAAGTTAAGCTCAGGTCGGGCGGAGCTATTGTTATCGAGCAGCTTGAGGCCCTCGTTGCCGTCGACGTGAACTCAGGCAAGGCCACCGACAGCCACAACATCGAGGAGACCGCCTACAAGACCAACCTTGAGGCGGCCGAGGAGATAGCGCGCCAGCTCCGCCTGCGCGACCTTGGAGGCTTGGTCGTGATCGACTTTATCGACATGAATGACAAGCGCCACCGCAGTGCGGTTGAGCGCCGCCTGCAGGACTCGCTCTCGCAGGACAAGGCCAGGATCGAGCTTGGGCGGCTTTCGCAGTTTGGGCTGCTAGAGATGTCGCGGCAGCGTCTTCGTTCCTCCCTGACGAGCCACAGCCACATCAAGTGCGACCACTGCCACGGCACCGGCAGCGTGCGAAATCCGGAGCTCGTGGCCCTTGAGGCCCTGCGAAAGATCCAGGCCGCTGTGGTAGTTGGACAGGTTGCGAAGGTTAAAGCTCGGCTTAGCTCGATGCCCGCCTTCTTCCTGCTCAACACGAAGCGCTCAGAGCTCTCGCGGCTTGAGGCCGAGCACGGTGTTCAGATCTTAATCCTGCCTGACGGACGACTGCGTCCAGACGAGTATGCGTTCGAGATGGAGGGCGTTAGGCAGGCTGCGGCCGTTGCCCCGCCTGTTCCGGCTACGGAAAAAGCGTCGCGCGCAAAGCGCAACGAAGAGCAGGAAGAGCACCAGGCGGCACCCGCCAAGTAGTCTTCCGGGTCAACACTCGGCTGACGAAATAAATCTTTCCAAATCAGTGCCTAACGGCGGAACTCCGATTGCCGAAGCAGCAGTGTTCTGCTAACTTTAGGCAGCTTAAAGTTAAGCGCTTTTCCTTGGCCCATCTCCGAAAAACTGAGCTGTTTTCATGACGTTGATCAACCAAGTACGCGAAGACCTAAAGAAGCTCGCCAAGCTCGCCGCCAACCTCTCGGAGGCTCATACCAGCGCGATCTTTCTCAGGACCGGTCTTCTCGCTTCGGGCTCCCAGGGACTCACTTCGACCGAAACGGGCCAATCGGAGACACCGCAGAGTATCGAGCTCGTGGCGCTCCAGTCGCTCTCGACAGCTACCGCGCGGGACTGTCGCATGCAGGTGGGCAGCGGTCTCTTAGGCTGGGTAGCCCAGCATGCTAGGCCCATTCATGTCGCTCCGTTTGATCTCGACAGCTCAACACTCGGGCTCTACACCGAGCGCGAGCCGCTCAAGAGCCTTGTTGCGGTTCCGATCCCGATGCCAGTTGAGAGCCAAGACCCGCGCGATGCGGCGGCGAACTGTGCGGGGGTGCTGATGTGCGACAGCCGCAAGGCTTTCTCCTTCACCAAGATTCAGGTCAAGCTGCTTGAGGATATCGCCCTGCAGGTATCGAGACTCCTCTTCTGGTCACTCTGCAAGCCAGAGACAACCGGTGGCGAGTCGTCCTGGGAGAGCTTCCGCTTCAAGCTCGACCAGCTCGGTGACGCAATCGGCGCCGACTCGGTTGAGATAATCCGAGTGACCGTAGAGAGCTTCGCTCTGATTGAAAAGGAGCACGGCCTTTCGGCTGCCGTTCAGCAGAGCGAACAGTTCGTGCGCTTGGCACAGCAGGCCCTTCCTCCGCACTTCCCTCTCCTGCGACTGCCAAATGGCGAGATCCTGATCGCACTGGACAACATGATGGGGGCCTTCTTCCAACACAAGCTCCGAACCCTGGCGACCCACGTTGCGACTGCTTCGCGGCCCTTCTCGATCGCAGCGCTGAGCTTCTCTGCTCGTGCCCCGCGCGCGCAGGGGGTCGACTTAGACTTTATCCTTCAGCAGCGGCCCAACCCGGTTAGGTCGTCGGCAAAGAACACAAACACCAAGGCAGTAGGAGGCACACGTGCTTAAGCTCCCAGAGAAGGTTTCGCTAACTGGCTCTCCCCTTTGGAAGCGGCTCTCGGCATTCCTGAGCGCTGATATCGCCGTGGACCTCGGCACCGCAAACACGCTTGTGTACGTCAAGGGAGAGGGCCTGGTGCTTAACGAGCCTTCTGTCGTGGCGCTCGATGCCGACACCAACGAGCTGCTCGCCGTCGGGCTTGCAGCGAAGCAGATGTTTGGAAAGACCTCCCGACGCATCAAGTGTGTTCGGCCGATCAAGGACGGCGTGATCGCCGACTTCGCCGTCACAACCGCAATGATTCGGCACATGCTCAAGGTCGTGCGCAATCGCTGGTCGCTCGTCCGTCCGCGCGCGGTGATCGGGGTGCCATCCGATATCACCCAGGTTGAGAAGCGCGCCGTGCTCGACGCCGCGCTCTCCTCGGGCGTTCGACAGGTATTCCTGGTCGAAGAATCGATGGCTGCCGCTGTTGGAAGCGGGCTGCCGATCGAACAGCCAATCGGAAGCATGGTTGTCGATATCGGCGGCGGCACGACCGAGGTGGCGATCTTGAGCCTCGGCGGCACGGTATACTCGTACGCTATCCGGGTCGCGGGCGACGAGATGGATGAGGCGATTCAGCGCTACATCCGCCAACGCTGCGGCCTTGAGATCAGCATCTTCGAAGCAGAGAGAGTCAAGGTGACGATCGGGTCCCTGCTCTACCACTCACCCCCCCTTGTTATGACGGTCTTCGGTCGCGATGTGTCGACGGGGATGCCGCGCTCTATGGAGCTCACTAACGAGGTTGTGCGCGCCGCTCTTCAGGAGCCACTGTGTGCCATCGTCGGGGCGATCTACACCGCACTAGAGAACGTGAATCCAGAGGTCGCCCAGGATATCCTTGCTAACGGAGTTCACCTCGCCGGAGGCGGAGCACTGCTGCGCGGCCTCGCTGAGAAGCTCACCGAGAAGACCGGCATTCAGTTCGTAAGAGACTCGGACCCGCTGACCTGCGTTGTGCGGGGCGTCGGCCGGGTCGTTGAGAATCTCGACACACTGAAGCGTGTTTGCATCGCTGCGTAATAGCGGCAAGCGCGTCTCCCCTCCCGTCTGAACTGGCACAGCGCCTTCTGGACTGGCAAACCGACTCACTTCCCTCTGGTCAACCGCGCGCGATCAGCGAGCCGCCGAAATCATCCCGAACGCTCGCCCCTTGCGAGCAGCTCTTGCCGCAACCAGCACTGCCCCTAGCGCAAAAACAGCAGCCAGAGCGATACGTGTGCTGCCTTGCGCCTCGAAGCCACCTGCCCCCGTTTCGCTCACCCGGAGCAGCCCCGCAGCGAGCAGTTCGTTGACCCAGGCTACAACCGTGAAGATCTCACGGCCGAGCGGAAGCTCCGTAGCAGCTAGCAGGAACGCCGCAACCCCAACGACGCAGTTCCATGCCGACCAGAGCGGCGCAACCAACAGGTTAAGCGGCAGCGAAGCCCAAGAGACGTTGCCTGACCACGCAACAACAATTGTGCCTGTGGCTAGCCAAACCGAAATCTGCACCCAGAGAAAGGTTTTGAGCCAACTACCGGCTCCGAGCACGCGCCCGATTCCGATGCCGATCAGTGCGGCGAAGGTGAGCTGGACTCCTATCTCAAGCAGCGCCCAGGGCCAGAGAAGCTGGACGAAGAGTAGTGCAACTCCTAGGCGCTGGGAAAATCTACGACCGCTCTCTGCTATAGCCTCAGCACAGAGGCAAGCGGCGGCAATCAGGGCTCGGGTCGCCGAGACCTCCGCACCAATAAACATGACGTAGAGTGCCGTTATTCCGAGCGCCACTAAGGCAACTTTGCCCCTAAGGCTTGCCAGAGGTGCAAGCAGCCTCGCCACTGCGGCCAGGGGCACGAACACCACTGCGAATACCATAGAGACTTGGTATCCGGAAACAACGATCAGGTGCGTGAGCCCCACCTTCGTGATCGCTCCCTCCAGGTACGAGCTGAGCACATCCCGGTACCCGAGCGCCATCGAGAGGAAGAGCGCTCCGCCCCGCCGCTCACCGAGCAGCTCTGTGGTTCTACGCTGCACCCAATCTCTGGCGTTCTGCAGGACACCTGAACCTCCCTCAACAACTGGCCTCGAGACGTAGCGGGCGCGAAACGTGGTCGACACTCCGCGCCTCCACAGATAGCCCTCCCACGACCATGGGGCCCCCTCACGCTCCACCGTCTCCGCTGCTCCCCGCACCCACACCACGTCACCCTTATTGAGCGATGCCGCATTGCGCCAAGGAAGCTCGATTGCGCTCAAGTGCAGCAGCGGTGCTCCTTCACGGAGCTGATTTGATGCCAGGAACGTCACTCGACCCGGCGTCGACCTTCGCCCTGCGTCCTCAATTCGCGCCAGAACCGAGACGTCACTCCCTTCCTCGCCCTCCGGGTGATTCACGATTGCCCCAAGCGCCGAGAGCACGCCCAGCAGCAACCCCGCAAGAGAACCCCTCCAGCCCCTCGGAGTAGCAACGAGGAGGAAGGCGCACAGCGCCACCACCGCTAAGCACTCATGCATCCCGAGAAACCAAGCGAGGATCTGCCCAGCACCTGTCCACAAAGCAACAAGGAGTGCCGGGGCTTGGGTGCGACAGCAGGCAATAGACCGCGCAAAGGAAGAGAAAAATGCTCTCAATTTCACACCGCGAGCGCGGGAAATGAGTCTAGCTTTTACAAGATCACCGTTAAAGACATCCTTTGCGTCCATGTGCGAAGAGCCGAGCTGCATCACTCACCGAGTCGACTCTGCTTTTTGTTCGGCGTTGCGGTAAGTAAGTTTCCCCCGACCGGCCCAGGGAGACCTGCGTTACACCGTTCCTCTCGCAATCAACGGTTCTGGGTGCAGGCGGATGTCGACCAGCTTATTTGCCCGTCATGGGCGATACGGGATCAACACGGCACAGCGGCATCCCCCTGTAGCACCTTAACCTGCAGCCGTCCTCAACTCCCGGATAGCCACTCGACCCTGCCTGTGCAAAAATCTCAGCGGCAGCGGCAAACGCTGCCGCGAAACGCTTTTTGCAAAGGTATCTCGCCATGAAAGTGCTGGTAATCGGATCGACTGGAACCCTCGGCATGCCTATTACGCACGCCCTCGAGGAGAAGTACGAAGTGGTGCGCGCGAGCCACTCACGCGCCCCACACAAAGTGGATATCGCGGACCCAGCATCGATTAAGCAGCTCTTCGCCAAGGTCGGCAAAGTAGACGCAGTCGTGTGTGCTGCCGGACACGCTACCTTCAGGCCGCTCGCATCTCTAACAGACGACGACATCCAGCTCAGCATCCGCAGCAAGCTCCTTGGCCAGGTAAACCTCGTTCGGCTCGGGCTTGAGTTCATCAATAAAGGCGGCTCGATCACCCTCAGTGGCGGCATACTGAGCCGCGCCCCGATGCCGGGAGCGGCAGCCGTGAGCATGGTGAACGCCGGACTTGAGGGCTTCGTCAGAGCAGCAGCGTTAGAGCTGCCGCGCAGCATCCGGCTTAACCTCGTCGCCCCCGGCTGGGTGCGAGAGACGCTGCTTAGCCTCAACATGGATCCTTCCGCTGGAACCCCGGCGGACCTGGTGGCTCAGTCGTACGTGTACGCAGTGGAGTCGACGTTTACTGGCCAGGTTATTGATGTGGTGGCAGCCGGGCGGTAGAGAGTCGCCCTGCTGGGTAATTAACAGACAACAACGGAGGAGTCGCTCAACGTGCGCCCTTCTTCCCCTGCACCTCACGGCTCGTGCGAGCGTTCAAGATAGGCAGCGCGGCCGGGCCACGGTCTTTGCGCGGCGATGCCCAGAGAGCTACTTCATCTGCGCCAACTGTGTCGGGCAGCGCGAGCGGCTCGTCGGCAAGCTGACGCGCAAACGCACTCACGTTATCAGAGAATGCATTCGACTGGATGATGCCGAAGGGGCCGATGCGTCCCTGAAAGTATGAGGTACCGAACGCTCCGACAACCAGATCGGCGTTGTTCTTTGGAATGCCTGTTCCCTCAACTGAAAATCCGCCGAGCACGAGCGGCTTGCTCTCGTTGCCCAACGATGCGATGTGAACGCCAAGAAACTTCCGCTCTCGAAACGAGACAGTCAGCAGGTACCACTGCTGCGGCTTAAGCGGTGCTGCGGCAAACGTGTGCCAGCTCCCTGCACCCGCTTCTCCCTGCCAGTACACCTGAGGACGAACTCCGTCGAGACCGCCGACGAGCGAGAGCCCATATCCAATTCGCTCTTTTGTGTCGGGGTCGTACTTCCCCATGATGTTTACCCGCTCCTCTTTTTCAAGAGGCTGCCGTAGCTTGAACCAGATAAAAAAGAGGAAATCACGATCAGCAAGGGGGGTGAGCTTCGGAGAATCCTCAACTCGCACGGCGTTGGATGGCCCCTTTACAATGAGCGCATCGCTGAAGACATCGTCGCCTTCCTGACCGCTGAGGGGCTTGAACGACCGACCACCAGCGCCGGCGAAAAACGATCCGACGAACGTGAAGACGTACAGCGCCAGGATGAAGGCGCCGATGAATGCAATTCCGACGAGGAACTTCGAGCGCGGTCGCCCAGCATCACCGGCGGATCTGCCCGTGTCGTTCGGAACCCTGGCTGTGCCGAGGGCAGACATACTAGACGCAACCGTTAAAGGACTACGCAACTAACTTGCCGAAAGAACCGACGATACAACAATCCGCTGAGGGGACCGCAAAACGAAGCGGCTCAGTATGCAACGAGGGGGGGTACGAACTACTCTGCTGCCTCTGAGTCAGCCGAAGCTGCTTCCTGATCAGTGCCCTCAGCAGCTGCCTCTTCACCGCCCTCAGCCGACTCGGCCTTCTTGCGGCTCTTGCGCTTCTTGCCACTCTCCTCGCCCTCGGCTGCAGCCGGAGCTGCCACCTGAGCGGCGATTACCTTGACCTGAACTGGGACAACAACCTCGGAGTGAAGCTTCACTTCGACCTTGTGAGCGCCCGGGCCACGGATGGCATCAATTACGCGGATCTGGCGACGGTCAACCTCGTAGCCAAGCGCCTTGAGAGAAGCCTCAACGTCCTTAGCCGTTACTGAACCGAAGCTCTTTCCCTTAGCGCCCACCTTGAGGGTGAACTCCACGATGACCTGCTCAAGGATCTTGGCAAACTGCTCAGCCTCGGCCTTCTTCTTGATGCGCTTTGAAACGATCGCGGCGAGCTTGTGCTTGAGCACCTTCTCGTTCGTCGTCGACGACTCAACCGCGATGCCGCGCGGGATGAGGTAGTTGCGGGCGAAGCCACGCTTGACACGAACCGTGTCGCCTACGTAGCCGAGTGAAAGAAAATCTTCACGCAAAATAACTTCCATGACCAACTCCTATCGCAATTCTCTCTGGACGACCGAACGCCCGATTACTCTACTCAAACGACTCAGCGCCGAAATCAAAATCCTCGCCCTCTCCACGCGGCTGCGTGAGGCGCTTCGGATTGCCCCTGAACTTGCGGGTCCTCTCCTTGATCAGGTGTGTCTGAAACTTGTGCACCGAGTCAGTGATGCGCAAGATCGACTGCAGAGCGTTCGGAGCATCGTGGTTCGACGACTCATAGTTGAACGCAACGCAGAAGCCGAACTTCTGCTTCTGGAAGGCGTACGCAAGCTCCTTCTTTCCCCACTGGTCAACGCCCGTTACCTTGGCGTTGTTCGTCGTGAGGATCCCCTCAACCTTCTTGATCTCGTCCTTGACCTGCGCGTCGTTCAAGCGCGGATTGAAAATTACGATTGACTCGTATCGGCGAACTTCCATGACCTTCGTCCTTCTTCTTGCTTAACTACCTTCGGTTTTTAAAAGCTTACCTAGCGCGTCCGCACGGAGAGACGGAAACGGCACGAGCGCCCAAAAGGGGCGCCCCGCAAAGCCGGGGGAGTCTACCAGATGGGGTTGAAAAGACAACCGATCCGGGCCCTTTGCTCAAGCGGCCGGACGAAATTGCGTTCAGATCCCGAACGAGATATCAGGCAGTTATGTGACTTGCGTCAGGCACCGCTACCGGTTGAAGCGGTTCTGGGCTGTTCGCAATCCTTCTTTCGCCAAGACCACGACAGCCTTTGCAGCACGAATCAGAAGCTCCTCTACTATCAGGCGCTCCTCAGCCGTAAACTTGCTCAGCACCCAGGTCGCAACTCCATCCTCAGATTGCGCTAAGGGGCTCCCCGGCGGCGGCTTTCCGATGCCCACCCGAACGCGCGCGTATCCTCGGCCCCCGCACGTTGACGAGATTGACCTTAGGCCGTTGTGGCCCCCCTCGCCCCCGTCGACCTTTACTCGCACGGCACCAAGCGGCAGGTCGATCTCATCGTGCACGACGATTACCTCTGAGATCGGCGTCTTCTTGAATGAAAGGAAGTCCTGCAGCGGCTCGCCACTGCAGTTCATAAAGGTCTGCGGCTTAACGAGCGATGCGCTCCAGCCACAAACAGAGAGCGGTGCCTCGAGACGGTCCGCTCGCTCCTGCCAACCAGCTCGGTCAAGCGATCCTTCGAGGGCGGCCTTCGCATTGGCAGCGAGGCTGCTTGCGAGCTGATCCTCGTCGGATGCGCCCGATGAGGCCCGCAGCAGGTCTGCCACGAGGAATCCTACGTTGTGCCGAGTCGTAAGGTAGCGCGGCCCCGGATTTCCGAGCCCAACCACCGTGCGATACTCCGCCGACACGTTCACCTTTTTTTGTTATGAGCTTACTTAGCTGGCTTCGCAGCCGGTGCCTTGGCAGCAGCAGCAGCGCCCGCTGCTGGAGCAGCGCCGGCAGCCGGAGCAGCCGCAGCTGCGCCCTCTGCTGGAGCAGCACCCTCTGCTGGCTTTGTCTCTTCCTCAGCAGCGCGAGGGATAACGACGCTGACGATCGTCTCGTGCGGATTATCCGCAAGCGTAACGCCCGCGCCGAGCTTGAGCTGCTCTGCGTGAATCGACTCACCCAAGTTGAGCGAGGAGACATCGACTTCGATGATCGAAGGGATGTTCTTCGGAAGACAGCGGACCGAAACCTCGTGGGTAACGACCGTGAGAATACCCTTCTCTACCTTAACGCCAGGAGCCTCTCCGACGACCTTCACTGGAACCTCTACCGTGATCTGCTCGTCGTCCTTAAGGGTCTGGAAGTCAACGTGCATAACGCGACCACTCAGGTAGTCCTGCTGGATCTCCTTCACGATCGCTGCCTTGCCGTTCAACGCAGCAGAGCCGCTCTTGAAGGTGAAGACCTGCGAGCGACGCGCCTTCTGCGCAAGAATCGTGAAATCCTTGTACGGAACCTCGACCGGAACCGGCTGGTCATGACGGTGGTAGGCTACGCCCGGGATGCAACCCTGCTTGCGGCTACGGTTAGCTGAGGCCTTACCGATGTTTGCTCTCTCTGAGACTTCGATTGTGAAATTTTCCACGGCTGTACTTCCTTCCTAAAAAGCGAGAGCGGGAAGCTACCAGAAGCACCGGGCAAGGTAAAGAGCTGCCATCCTTACGTTTCGGCAAATTCCGGGGCTCGACCTCACGCCAAGAACAGCGACAAAACATCGCAATATCAGCAAGTTAGCGGAACAGACTGCTGATAGAGTCATCCGAATGGATGCGCCGGATCGCCTCAGCAAAGAGCGGCGCTACCGAGAGCACCGTGACCTTGTCACCAGTTGTGCCCTTGTCGTGCCGAATCGTGTCGCTGACGATCACCTCTTCAATCACGGACTCGTTGAGCCGGCGCCGGGCGTCTCCTGAGAAGACGCCGTGAACGCAGCATGCGACCACCTTCTTGGCTCCAGCCTTGACCAGGGTATCCGCCGCCTTAAGCAACGTTCCACCTGTGTCAGCGATATCGTCGACGATTACACAGATGTCTCCCTCGACTTCACCCACCACCGTCATCGAGTCGACCTTATTCGGTCCGCCTCGTCGCTTGTCGATTACAGCGAGCGGAGCATTGTCGAGACGGGTCGCCAGGAAGCGCGCTCGCTCCAGGCCGCCGACATCGGGCGAAACGATCGTGACGCCATTGCTGCCGTACTTCGACTTGAGGTACGGCACCATAATCGGCAGCGCGTACAGATTATCTACCGGAATGTCGAAGAAGCCCATCATCTGGCCCGCGTGCAAGTCCATCGTGAGAACGCGGTCTGCGCCGGCCGTCGTGATCATGTCAGCGATAAGCTTCGCCGTGATCGGCACTCGCGGCTTCACTTTTCTGTCCTGTCGTGCGTATCCGAAGTACGGGATCGCAGCAGTAATGCGCCCCGCAGAGGACCGCTTGAGCGCATCGATGATGATTAGCAGCTCCATCAGATGATCGTTGCCTGGAGTGCTGGTGCTCTGGATGACGAACACATCACCCCCGCGCACGTTGTCTCCGATCTCTACTGAGAGCTCACCATCTGAGAACTGCACAACCTCAAGCGCCCCGAGCGAGGCGCCGAGCGTAGAGGCAACCGATTCCGAGAAAGTTGGGTTAGAGCGTCCTGAGAAAATCAGCAGAGGTCGTGACACTGTAGCTCCTTGATCAAACTTTGGCTCGTTGATCTCGCCGCAGCTCCTTCAAGCCGGTGCGATTATCTCACGAAGGCATTTCAAAGTTGCTTGCCCGGGCAGGGGTCGAACCTGCGTATGGCGGAATCAAAATCCGCTGCCTTACCACTTGGCTACCGGGCAATACGCAAGATGCACGCTGGAGAAGATCCATTGAGGGGAATTCACCGCGCGTGGCTCTCTTGATGCTGTTGAGTAGAACAGTTACAGGGGTTTGGCAAGCCTAGGTTGGGCTCACTCAGCGGATTTTGCCAGCGTGTCAGGCTCACAGATGGTGGCCCTGAAGAGAGCCGTTTTAAGCCCGCGCAGATCGCTCTCAACCGCACCGAAGAGCGCCTCCTCTCCTGGCTCGGGGAGGGCGAAGACCGCGCATCCTGAACCAGTGACCCCAGCCCTGCCCTGGAAGGCTCCACGTAGCACGGAGAGTGCCGCCCCAACCTCAGGGGCCATACCGACCACATCAGCCTCAAAGTCGTTCTCGATTAACTGCTCCAACCCAATCGACGGGTCTGCCGTGAAACGGTCCAAGGCAGAGTCGTGAGACGGGACCACAACGGGATGAGTCGTGCGGAAGCGGTCGTAGAAAGCCTTCGTAGGCACCGGAACTGGCGGCACAGCGATAAGGATCTCCCGACCAACAAGCCCCTTAGACGGAAGCTGCTCCACAACCTCGCCAATGCCGGAGACTCGGCACACCCCACCCGTCAGTGCGTAGGGCACATCCGCCCCGCACTCGAGAGCCGCTGCCGACACCGCATGCTGAAAGCTTCCATCGGAGAGCCCGAAATCTGCTTGGATAAAGAACTGGAACAAGCCACTCAGGATACGAAGCACCGCTGCCGCGTCGCTGCTACCGCCCCCTAAGCCCGCTCCCACTGGGATCCTCTTCTCAAGCGTGATCCTGGCTCCAAACGGCGGCTGCTCGAAATCAAAGGCGCGCCAAAAAGCGCGGTAGGCGCGCACGGCGAGGTTCCCATCGACGTCCTCGCTGAGAGCGCCGGCAGGCCGCAGCTCTAGCTCAATGCCTGGCTCGGGAGAGAGCACTAGCTCTACCTCATCACTTAAGCTAGCCGAGCAGTTGAGCATGCTGAGGAGGTGAAAACCGTCGGGCCGGCGTCCAACAACTTTCAGGCGCAGGTTGACCTTCGCCAGCGCTTTCTCGCGCAGCGCCTTCCCGTAGTACGGCGCTGCCAGCTCCCTGAGCTGCTCCGCTAGTACCCTCGTACGGATTCCGTTGACTGACATCTCTCCCCCAATCCCGTTGCATCCTACCGCTATCAGCGAGGCACTGAAAGTGCTCTCTAGCCTTTGGGGGAACAGGCGAGGGGCTTAATCTGGCAGCGCGCTCTGTGGCTCTCTGCCGGGTGTGCGTGCCCGAAACCGATCAGATTAGTGCTCGATAAGAATAAACAAAGAGAGTAGCGAGGGCAGAGAGGGAAAGGTGCGCACAAGCATAACCCCACTCACTGTTCTCGCTGACCTCTTTGTAAATATTCTTCGCTTCGACTCTGAACCGGAGAGCGCGGCATCGGTTGTTCTATCTTCTAACTTTCCCAAACGCGACCGTGAAGGAACGCGATAAAAGTGAGCGAGGAAAATTATCTACAAAGAGAGCGGCGAGAGCAGAGAGGGGAAGGTGCACTCAAGCATAATCCCCCTCGCTGTTCTCGCTGACCTCTTTGTCAGTATTGTCAGCTTCGACCCTGAACCGGACAGCGCGGTATCGGTTGTTCTATACTTCTAACTTTCCCAAACGCGACCGTGAACGAACCCGATAAAAATGAGCGAGGAAAATTACCTACAAAGAGAGCGGCGAGAGCAGAGAGGGGAAGGTGCACTCAAGCATAATCCCCCTCGCTGTTCTCGCTGACCTCTTTGTCAGTATTGTCAGCTTCGACCCTGAACCGGACAGCGCGGCATCGGTCTTTCTATCCTTTTAACGGTCCCACGCGTGAACGTACCCGACCGGTGATTTGGACAACGAGAGCAGCGATAACACCGAGGGGTAAGGGAATGCAGCCCCTTCCCCCCTCTCCGTAACTCTTCCCCCATGCTCTAGCTCCTACCCCCAAGACCCCCGTTTTCTCCTATCCTCCCCTCGCCTATAGTCAAGCAACGCATGAACACCGCTCTCAACCTCGACGCAATCCTCAAAACCGCTCAAGAAGCCGCTCAACGCGGCGCCCAGATCGCCCGCGAGCAGCGCGCAGCGCTCTCGGTTCAGGTTTCTTTCAAGGAGGCCCGCAACCTCGTCACAAACGCCGATATCGCCTGCGAAAAAGCTATTATCGAGACCATCCACGCTGCTTTTCCGGGACATGCGATTCTGGCGGAGGAGTCTGCGGCCAACGTCTCTCCTGCGCAATTTGCAAGCGGTCCGGTTTGGGTGATCGACCCGATCGACGGCACCACAAACTACGCCCACGAGCACTACCAGGTCGGAGTGTCCGTGGCATTCGCGGTCGACAGCACAGTCCTCGTCGCAGCAGTCGAGGCGCCCTTCTTGGGCGAATGCTTCACGGCGATCAAGGGCCGGGGGGCTTTCCTCAACGGCAAGCAGATCAAGGTGCGCTCAATCTCAAGCGCTGAAGAGGCGCTCGTAGCAACGGGCTTCCCGTACCGGCGAGTGAACCTTAAAAACATCTGCGGTCGTGTCGAGCGGGTGCTCGCCCGATGCCGTGACCTGCGCCGCATAGGCGCGGCTTCACTCGACATCTCTTGGGTTGGCTGCGGTCGGCTTGATGCGTTCTACGAAGAGGGTTTAAGCCCGTGGGATGTTGCTGCTGCTGGGTTGATTGCACGCGAGGCTGGAGCCCTCGTTGGGCATTTCCCGTTCGACCACGAGAGCCAAAGAAACACTACAGGGTACTCAGGCGATCTCTTCGCCGACAATATAGTAGTAGCTTCTCCGGGATGCTTCCCAGAGCTGCAAGCTATCCTGGCTGGGTAATTCGCTGTTGACTGGAGCGCGACGACTACAGGTCGTCGCCCTCGTCTGGGAATCCGTCGCCCTCTTCCTCCGCAGAGCGATCGGTGTAACGGCGCTCTTCGTTCTCCTGGGCGGTTTTACAGTCAATACAGAGCTGCGCGACAGGGCGGGCCATCAGGCGCGCGACTGCTATCTGCTCACCGCAGCTCTCGCACTCGCCGTAGGTGCCATCCTCAAACTTAGCGAGCGCAGCGTCGATCTTTTTCAGATGATTCAGCTCGCGCTTCCCGATCTTTAGGAGCGAGTTCTGGTTGATTTCAAGCGCTGCAATGTCGACGGAGTCTCCGGAGGCTGTCTCAAGATCTGCCACCGAGGTATCGCTGATATCATCGAGGTGTCGCTGGATGCGGCGCTTCTCCTCTTCAAGCATTGCCTTCAGGGTCTCTGATTCTTTCTTTTTCATACGCTCATTCCTCTTACGGACCGCATCCGGGAGCCTTCTCTACCGCAGAAACGCCTTCGCCGCCATGATCACTCGCAAGCGAGCCTGGCCAGCTTCGGACTTTCTCTCATCTGAGCAGCCCTTTAGGTTAAACGAGCGAACCCCCTGGTACAAGCATTATTAGCGTGATGCCATGTTTTTTGAAGGGGTTAAACGGTATCTCTGAAGGTGGCTAGGCTGGGGGGTAGCGGCTGTGGCGGATCGTCGCGGTGTCTCTCAGGAAGTGCCAGGAGGTCTTTTCGCGGCCGAGGGGCCTCTTTGTGGAGGCCATCCGACTTCGGCGCTCGGGTACGTTCGAGCGTTAGGGCTTTTAAGGGCTGGAAGAGGCAGATGGACACAAAGAGAGCGGCGAGGACAGAGAGGGGGAGATTCATGTTCCTCACCCCTCATTGCTGTCGCCGACCTCTCTGTAGAAACCTCTACCACGCAGCTTGACGTCGGCTGGTCGTCGAGAAAAGGCCCGGGGAAACAAACTTATTTGGCGAGCGTTCACATTTGCGAAGGCATAGCTATTTCGGAGCCGGAACCGTTCCCGTTGCCGTTCCCGCGAACCGCGTCAAAAGAGAGCGAAGAGAGCCAAGGGGAAAGCTCCTACTCGCCGTGGAATTCGCCGAACGTGCCGCGCAGGATATCCGAGATCTCGCCTACGGTGCACGACGCTCGGGCACAGTCGACGATCGCTGCGGTTAGGTTTCCATCCCCCGTAGCAGCCTGTCCCAGTGCCGCTAGCGCGGCTGAAGTGCGTGCCGCATCGCGCTCGGTGCGCAGCTTTCCCACTCTTTCGATCTGTCCACTCTCAACCGCAGCATCGATCGCCTGAATCGCTGGGGACTGCTCATCCCCCTCGCGGTTAACGTTAACGCCAACTACTCGAGCCTCACCCGACTCCACCGACTTCTGCGCCAAGTAGCTTGAGTTCTCGATCTCTCCCTGCGGGTAGCGCTGCTCAATCGCAGATAGCATGCCGCCCATGGCGTCTATCTTCTCAATTCTCGTGCGCGCCCCCTGCTCAATGGAATCTGTCCAGGACTCGATTAGGTAGCTGCCACCGAGCGGGTCGGCTGACGCAGCCACACCCGACTCGTCTGCGATGATCTGCTGCGTCCGGAGCGCGATACGGGCACTCTCTTCCGTCGGGAGACCGAGCGCCTCATCGAAGCCATTAGTGTGGAGCGACTGTGTGCCCCCGAGCACCGCCGCCAGCGCCTGAATCGTAGTTCTGACTACGTTGTTGTGCGGCTGCTGCGCCGTGAGAGAGCTGCCGGCAGTCTGCGTGTGGAAGCGCAGCATCATCGACTTCGGGTCCTTCGCCTTGAAGCGCTCGCTCATGATAGACGCCCACAGGCGGCGCGCCGCCCTAAACTTCGCAACCTCCTCGAGGAAGTTGTTGTGGCAATTAAAGAAGAACGCTACCCGCGGCGCCACATCATCCACCGCGAGCCCACGCGCTAGAGCCGCCTCGATGTACGCGATGCCATCCGCAAGCGTAAAGGCGACCTCCTCGACAGCAGTGCTGCCAGCCTCCCTAATGTGGTAGCCAGAGACGCTAATCGTGTTCCACTGCGGCACGCTCTGAGAGCAGAAGGCAATCAGGTCGGTGACGAGCCTCATCGCTGGGCGCGGGGGATAAATATACGTGCCGCGCGCGATGTACTCTTTCAGGATGTCATTCTGCGTTGTGCCACGCAGCGCCGTCCACGGCACCCCTCGCCTCTCTGCCACTACGAGCAGGAAAGCTAGCAAAGTTGCAGCCGTAGCATTTATCGTCATCGAAATGGACACGTCCTGGAGCGGGATACCCTCAAGCAGGAGATCCATGTCATCCGCTGAAGCGATTGAAACGCCTACCCGGCCGACTTCACCGCGCGAGAGCGCGTGGTCGGGATCTCGCCCCATCTGGGTCGGCAGGTCGAAGGCAACACTCAAGCCCGTGATGCCCTGCTTGAGGAGGAAGTGGTACCGGGTGTTCGTGTCACGCGCTGAGCCGAAGCCTGCGTACTGCCGCATCGTCCAGAGCCGGCCGCGGTACATCGAGGCGTGAATGCCTCGCGTGAAAGGAAACTCCCCTGGCAACGACGCGTCCGGCGCCGCCACATCCTCGCGGGAGTATACCGGCTTCACCTCTATTCCGCTCGTCGTTCGCGGGTTCTTCGCCATCAGCCCCTCACTTCGTGCGGAGAGAGCTGGTGATCTTGCGGGCGAACTCCTCGACTTTGCTGCGACCCTCAGCCGGGCCAACAACATTGATCGTCAGGAGCCTGCCACCAAAAGAAGTGGAGATAACCACAGTCGCTATCCTTCCGCGACTCGAGTTGCTCTCGAATTCGTGTGCGAGGAAGACCTTGCCGTTCTGCTCGACGACTTCGCGCACGAGCCACTTGAGGTTCGGTATAGAGGTCTCGTACGCAGCCTCGAGGGTCTGCTTGAACCCGGCAACTGCCGACGGCTCGAGCTCCACCTCGCCGAAGCGAAACGCAATCACGTATCCGCCGCTCTTTGACTTCCACGCCGCATCCGGGTACGGAGGCGCGCGCCAACGCTCCTTGATCGCCACCCCGCCCATCACAACGAAATCTTTCGGCAGCCGGAAGCTGACCCGACCACCGCACATCTGCACGTCGCTCTCGTCACCCCCATCCTCGCACTGCGGCGGCGCGATGAACGAGACTCGCCGGGCGGACCCAAGGATGTTCTCGTAGGAGAGAGTGGCTAAGACCGCACGCGGAGACTCTAGCACAGGGTTCCGGTAGTCCTCCCCCAGCGAGTCGCCTTTTCCGATCGCCACCAGAAACTCGTCGAACTCCTTCCAGTCCTTCGGCCACCGTTTGTACTCACAGTAGAACGACGAGATGGCCGTGAAGGTCTCCTTCTCGAACTCCTCGGGAGGACGAACCGGGGAGGAGGACGGCGCGCAACCGGCGATAAACAGCACAAGCAGGGTGGCGACCCTAAAAATCTGGGGAAAACTTGGGGCGTGTTTCTTCATCGGGGTGAAAGATACCCCCCGCCATTCCCCTTCGTAAAGCAGGGAATTGCCGGGGGGATAACTAAATCAGGCCCCGAGTCAGCCCCCCTCTTATCCCCCTTTCGCCCCTAGGTTCGCGTGCTAACATCCAGCGCCAGATATGACAGCACACGATCAGCTACTAGAGAGGGAGTCCCGGGCCGAGGCTGGCGGTGGCCAGGAGCGGGTAGAGCGCCAACACAAGAGCGGAAAGCTCACAGCCCGAGAGCGGGTAGAGCTGCTGCTCGACCCAGGCTCGTTCTCTGAAACCGACAAGTTCGTCACTCACCGCTCTACTAATTTTGGCCTCGCAGACCAGCGCTACCCCGGCGACGGCGTAGTGACGGGGACAGGCCGGATCGGCGGCCGAACGGTTTGCGTCTTCGCCCAAGACTTCACTGTGTTTGGCGGCTCACTCGCTGCCATGCACGCAAAAAAGATCGTCAAGGTGATGGATCTGGCGGAACGGATCGGCTGCCCGATCATCGGACTAAATGACTCTGGGGGTGCCCGCATCCAGGAAGGAGTCGAGAGCTTGGGTGGCTACGCGGATATCTTCTTGCGCAATACGCTCCTCTCCGGTGTGGTGCCGCAACTCTCGCTCATAATGGGACCCTGCGCGGGAGGCGCGGTTTACTCCCCGGCGATCACCGACTTTGTCCTGATGGTCAGGGGCTCTAGTCACATGTTCATAACAGGACCAGACGTCATCAAGACCGTCACTAAGGAAGATATCTCCAAGGAGGTGCTAGGGGGCGCTGGAACTCACACGGCGGTGAGCGGCGTAGCTCACCTTGAGGCGGCCGATGACCGGGGCTGCCTTGAGCAGTGCAAAGAGCTGCTCTCGTACCTGCCGCAGAACAACCTTGATCCAGCGCCGATAGTTCTCTCCGGCGATCTCGCCTCGCGCGAGGATCCGTCGCTGGACACGCTCATCCCCGAGCAGCCGAGCCAGCCCTACGACATTAAGACCCTTATCCGATCGGTGGCAGACAACGGCGAGCTGTTTGAGATCCAGCCAGCCTTCGCGATGAACATCGTGGTCGGCTTCGTGCGCCTCAACGGGCGCTCCGTAGGTGTCGTTGCAAACCAGCCCTCAGTGCTCGCGGGCTGCCTCGACATCAACGCCAGCACCAAAGCGGCGCGCTTCGTGCGCTTCTGCGACGCCTTCAACATTCCGCTCCTGACGTTCGTCGACGTTCCGGGCTTCCTGCCAGGCGTCCAGCAGGAGCACGGCGGCATCATCCGCCACGGAGCGAAGCTGCTGTACGCTTTCGCTGAAGCTACTGTGCCGAAAGTCACGGTTATTACACGCAAGGCGTACGGCGGTGCCTACGACGTTATGGCGTCGAAGCACATCCGCGCGGACGTGAACTTCGCCTACCCATCAGCAGAGATCGCAGTGATGGGACCCGAGGGGGCAGTCAGCATCATCTTCCGCCGCGAGCTCGACGAGGCCGCCAAGTCCGGCTCGGAAGCTGCGCGACGCGAGCAGCTCGTGCGCGAGTATCGCGAGAAGTTTGCAAATCCCTGGGAAGCGGCAGAGCTGGGATTCATCGACGCCGTCATCCGTCCACGCGAGACTCGCCGCAAAGTGATCGACGCCTTCTCTGTGCTCTCCACCAAGCGCCAGACAAACCCCAAGAAGAAGCACGGCAACATTCCCCTCTAGGCACTGTAATGGCATCTGTCGAACTGCGCCCCCCGCTGCCTCCCAACCTTCCTCACAAGGATGCGCCCTTCGTGCTGCCTCGCGGGGGGCTCCCTTCGCCGGAGCTTCTGGCTGCGATCGCCGCAGCATTATCCGAGTCTCTGCCGTGCGGAGACTTCGTCGCCCAGCCAGACGGCTCGCTGCTCTTCGCTCAACCACACTCCCCCTGGTCGTTGCGTGCCCGGGAAGAGTCACTCGATCGGAGCCCTTCTCTATGAGCACCTATCGAGTGTCAGTTTCGGGAAAAACCTTCGATGTGCGGGTGCTCGAGCGGCGCGGCTCTGAGCTGCGATTCGCGGTGGGCGGCGCGGAGCACACCGTTTCGCTCGCGGCGCTTCCGAGCGGCGGCTCCTCTCGCTCTGCCGGAGCCAGCGCTGCGGCAGGCCCTATGGCCAGCGAGGTCACCGCCCCAATTCCTGGAATCGTCTCAAGCGTGAAAGCAAAGCCAGGAGACTCTGTCGAAGCAGGACAGACGCTCGTCGTCATTGAGGCGATGAAGATGGAGAACCCAATTAAGTCCCCGCGGGCTGGCATCGTCAAAGCTGTCGCCGTCTCGCAAGGCGCAGAGGTAAAGTCTGGAGCACTGCTTATCTCGTTCGAGTAGCCCGGCAAGAGTTTGCGGAACCTCAGCCGCCACGAGCGCGCCCCTCCCCGTAATCCTCCTCCTAATCCCCCTCTTCCTCCTGCACCTGCACTAAACTCCTAATCATAATCTTCCCCCCCCGTTTCCTTTCCCCCTCACCCCCTTCCCACGATAGCAGCATCAGGATCCTCGGATGCGAACGAGGAATCCCCACACGTGCAAGAGCATGAAAAGCGGGAAGCGAGGGAGACAGAGGATGATAAGAACCGTCCGCCAAGCCCCCCTCCCGATGGATACCATGCTTTCCGCCGGACACTACCAGCTCTCATTTTCCGCCCTATTTTTCGCCTCAAGTCGGAGCACTTTCCTGCCGATCCTATGTTTGTATGGGATTGTGCGCCTACATCAGGTCTCTGTGCCTCGCGCTGTCAGCGGCAGTCGCGTGCACGCCCCTGCTCTCTTTTGGCGACGCTGAAACCTACTTCGATACCCACGCCTCGATCATCAGCCCGGTGTCTGGCGGGCGATTCGGCGCAGCGATCGCCTGCAGTGACGGCGCGGTCACTGCCGACACATCACACATCGCCATCGGGGCTCCAGATGCAGAAGGCGACGAAGGGCGGGTTTACATCTACTCCTTGGCCGACACCCCTCAGCTCCTTGAGACGTTGCAACACCCAATTCTTGGTGGCGGCTTCCATTTCGGAGCTGCAGTCGCATTTATTCCGGACATGAACAGTGACGGACGGGACGACTTAATAATTGGGGAATCGAGCGGTCGAGTTCATGTGTTTCGCTCGACGGGGAGCACAGACTACGAGCAGTGCACCTCTACGTCGAATGGAGCCGCTGGTTTTGGAACAGTTCTTCACGGCGCAAGACTTTTCGGCAATACCCTCAATCGCTTCATTGCAGGCGCTCCTGGTGATGCTGCCGCGATTCCCTTTGAAATAACAGACAACGGGGCACTGTTTGACTGCACGCTCAATCAGAGCGCAACTCGCTTCGGGCAACCAGGCTTCGGCGCCTCTATAACCGAGGTCGCAGGAGACGACGACGCCGACGGAGAAGTCGACACGATCATCGGCGGCCCTCTCTACGACGGAAACAGCGGCGCAGTTTACCTCACGGGCTCCAACACCGTGGGCATCTACACAGGCAGCTCAAGCGAAGAGGCTGGCACTGCCGTAGCAGGTCACCCCAACTCGAACTACTTCGCATTCTCCCGGCCAAAGGCGTCGGGCGGCGGAAATGTGGTTGTGCGCGACCTGAACCTCAATGGGCCGCTGTTTGAGTGCTCTGTTTCTCGCAGCGGCCCGGGCACTGCTGCTGACTTCGGTAAAGCTTTACGGCATCTTCACCAGCCTACGTTTGTGAATGTCTTCCCTACATTCCGAACTGCTGTTTGGGCTGCATACCGCTCTGAGGCGAGCACCGGCGGGTCTGTGGGGATCTTTAAGACCGACGGAGTCACCTGCTCGTCGGAGTTCCAGTACAACAACTGCATCAATGACACGAACCAGGAGCAGGGCTCGGTGCTGGCTGGCGGCGGAAGCTGCACGGGACACCTAGGCGGCTCCGTTAAGTCTGCACTGCTCGTCGGCTCTCCTGGCTACAGCACCAACACCGGTCGAATCGATATCGTTGCAGAAGGCAGCGACAGCGCATCTCCCATCACCTGCTCGGGAGGGGGAGGCGGCGGTGGTGGTGGCGGCGGTGGCGGTGGTGGCGGCAGCATTCCTGTCTCCCCCGGCAGCGGCAACCTCACCGCGCCAACGGTCACCGTCAGTGCGAAAACCGTCACGGTCACGGCACCGACAGTAACCCCGAGCCTCTCTGAGGCTCAGCGAAAAAAGTACGTGAAGATTTTGCAGAAGAAATTTGGGCTCTCAAAGAAGAAAGCCGAAGAGCGGCTTGCAAACGGACAGCTCGTTGTAGAGTACGTCTATACAATCAAGGTCGGGCTCAAGACTTCTGCCCAGGCCTCAACCGGTGATTTTGAGCCGTTCGCTTCGTCTATCACACGCCGATCGAAGCGCAACTCGATTACCTTTAATCGCCTACCAGCGGGTGCCGGCATTGCGACCTACAAGGTGCAGATCTCAACCCGCAAGCCCAGCTACGTCCTGGGCGTGACGAAGCCAAGCTCAGCAGCGAACTTTACAATCTCCAAATAGCTCAATTTCGCCGCGGGGTACGCCCGCTCCTCTCCTATATTCGGGGAGTTGCGCCTGATTTTCGTGACTCAACGCACCCCGTCCCTCAAAAATCCTTGCCCTGGGCTCGTGGCGTGCTTACCCTCTTCTGAGGCCCCATAGGATTATAGGAGTGTCTGTCATGAAAAGACTGTTAATAGCCCTAGTAGCTCTCGCCTTCTGGTCGGCTGCGATTGCCCAAGCCACCCCACGAACTACCGCGGCTATCGCGGCGTACAAAAAGCTCCAGCGTGAGCAGGCGCTGTTTAAGCGCCGCATGGGGGCTCTCTCTACCGGCGAGAAGATCGAGGTGAAAACATTCATCGAAAACAGCAACTCTTCCAACGCGCCCGGAGCAGATCCAGACGATGACGGATTGGACAGCGAAACGGAGGAGGCGCTCGGTTCAAACTCCTGCGATTCGGATTCGGACGATGACGGCCAGAACGATGGTGATGATGACTACGAGGATGATGATGACGGCGTGTACGCAGAAGGCACTATCGCCTCTATTGCCAGCCGCGTCGTCACGGTCGGGACGACTGCGTTCATCATCAACGACAGCACCGTCTTCCGCGGCCGTGGCTTCTCGGAAGATGACTTGGTTGCCGGAATGTGCGTAGAGATCGAAGGGTATGCCTCCGGTGCGGACAACATCGCGCAGAAGATCAAGCGCGAGAAGGCCAGCGAGTGCAACGGCGGCGATGGTGATGATGACTAGCTCGTCGCGGCCATTTCGGCAGCAAGGGCGCCCTTAGTGGCGCCCTTTTTTGTCCACTCAAGACGAGTACGGTGCCTGCAGTAACGGCGCCTTGAAACCCGCCGTTCGTTCTTGCCAACCATCGCGCTACCCCTTACCCTGCAACGGCGCCCTAGGCCAGACTTAATGTCCGCTGCACATCATGCTCAGCCATGCATAGCAATCGTTTTATTCTCGCCCTAGTCGTCGCTGCTGCGATTGCTCTCAGCGTAATTCTTAGCGGCCGGTTCCTCGCTCGTACGTCACTGTCGTTTCGCCCTACCCCGCTCACAGAGCAATACAACGTAATTCTTGTTGTGGTCGACACGCTCAACGCAAAGGACTTAGGTCTCGGAACTACCACCGCAGATCGGAGGTTCTTGTCAGCTTTCTCCCGGGAGTCTCTCGTATTCGAACGAGCATTCTCGCCCTCTTCGTGGACCCGACCATCTACAGCTTCGATCCTGACCGGCTACCATCCAACCGTTCATGGAGCTACCACGTTCGAGAGGGGCATACGCGAAGATATACCGACGCTCGCCGAGAGATTCAAAATTGGTGGTTACGTGACAGCAGGATTCGTCAGCAATCTGCACGTCGCGCCTCGGACGACATTCCGACGTGGGTACGACACGTACGAGCTCGTAGGGCTAGAAGGCGACTTCTTTACTGTCACCTCCTCACCACAGCTTACAGACAAGGCCACAAAGTTTCTATCTGAGCAGGCCAAGAATCCTGAATCACAATTTTTCCTCTATCTGCACTATTTCGACCCCCACTATCACTACATTCACCATCCAGAATTTGACCGCTCCTCCTGGTACTCGGGGCAAATGCGTTCCAACATGGATTGGAAGAGCATACAGGCCAAAGCTCCGAGTTTCAGCGACGACGACCTCCGGTACCTCAAGGATCTGTACGACGAAGAGGTCGACTTCACAGACCTATTCATCCAAAAGCTCGTTGAGACTTTGAAGAGCTCGCCATTCGCGGAGAACACGCTGCTGATCATCACCGCCGATCACGGTGAAGAGTTCAAAAACCACGGTCACATGGGGCATGGAAACAGTCTCTATGAGGAGCTCGTGCATGTGCCCCTCCTGCTCTGGGCTCCCAAGAGGATCGCTCCGGGCCGAATCTCCACGTGGGTATCAACGTACGACATCACACCCACTCTGTCGGGCATGGAGCCACTGGCAGCCGCGCCTGAGTACACAGGTCGCGCGCTACCGCTCACCGAGAACGAGGGCGCAGAGCGAGACCTCTTTCTATCCGTGCAGTACAAGCCTAAAGTCGCCCCTCAACGTATAGAGGCGATCGTGCGCCGCCCCTACAAGTTTATCCGTGATTTCAAGGCGAACCGTGCACAACTATTCAATATCGAGAACGACCCGCTTGAGCGAGATAACCTGATCTCCACTCAGCCTGATGTAGCCACAAGCCTGCGTGAACGTCTCGAGAGATCCGTTACTGATCTTGCGCCCTTTAATACAGAGCCTCAACAACTCGACCCTCCCTGGGGTGACGTGGAGCTCAATCGCCTGCGGTCGATCGGCTACTTCGCAGGCAAGTAGTGGGACGCCTGTTGCAACAGGAGAGCCCGCCGCATTTCGATCAAGAGCGGCAAGCTGCATAAAAGCTGAACAAAATTGGAGACACGTCAGCCCGGTAGCCTGCCTCGCACTACCGGACATGTACGTTGACCATCCGCCGGATTCTTTCGTGGACCGTCTCAATATCCTTGATACGGGCCGCCACAAACAGCTCGGTGACTAGAGAACCACCCGCCCCTCCATATACCCCGGTGGCTTGATGCCGAAGAGGTCTAGGGTGGTCGGGGCGATGTCGATGATGTTGGGTGCGTCGGTCTTTAGCGGTGCATTGACGAAGAAGATTCCGGGGACCTCCTTCGGGTCGATGTGGTGGTCGCCGCTCCAGGCTTTCAGGTTGTCTGAGAAGAGCTGCGGCTCGACGGTTCCGGTGATGGAGTCCCACGAGACGCGGTAGCCAGGGTTGTAGCCAACGATTAGGTCCGGGGCCTCGGTGGTGTAGAGGCCGCGGTACGCCTTGCGGGTGTCGTACACTGTCTTGACCGCTTCGGAGCCATCTTGCGGATCCTTTAGGCCGGTAAGCTTTGAGATGATCTCTGCCTTGACGCCCTCGGACTCCTCATCGCTCAGGATTCCGAAGCGCTCCCTGCCGCGCTTATTGGTGTAGATCCCCGAGAGCCCCAACGCGAAGGCCTTCGTCTTGCTCCAGTCCACCTCTTGCAAGTAATCCTTCCCCTGGGGCGAGTCAGTCTTGAGAGCCAGGAAGCCGTTTTGGTACAGCCAGGTGTTTATGTTTATGCAGCGCCTAAACGAGGAGAAGCCGTGGTCGCTTAGCACCATCAGGACATCGTTGGGCCCAAGCGCGGCGAGAGTTTCTCCAACGAGCGTGTCCATGCGCTGGTACATCTCCGGGATCACATGCTCAAACTCGGCGCGGTTCTCAATCGGCGAGGGATGCTTCGGGTCGATGTAGCGCCAGAACATGTGCTGGATCCGGTCGCTCGCATCGAAGACACAGATGCACACCCCTTCGCGGGTGCGCTTGAGGGTCTCAAAGAACATGGTCTTTCGCTCTTCGTGCGAGAGCCACGCCTGGTCGAGGAATCTCCTGTCGTCGAGCGCAAGCTCGTTTCTGCCCCAGGTGTCCTCAAGCAGGCCGAGTGTGCCGTAGCGGCCCTGCCGCTTCGCGAGCCAGCTTGAGAAGAGGAGCGGGTACGAGATCGGGAGCGCTGGCTTCGCCGGGTCAACGTTGACCGGAGAGGCGTACACCGTCACGTGTTCGCCAAGCTCGCGGATGCAGAAGCGCACGATCCCCTGAACCTTGTTCCGTCCGGCGCTAAAGAGCACCGGCACCCAGCGCGAGAACGAGTTCAGCTCAAGCTCTACCGTCTCGTCCTGCATCTGTAGCTGCGCGCAATTCTGCTCCCCAAGCTTAATAGAGAACGGAACCTTAAGGTTGCCGCTCTTGCCGTCTGGGTGCGGAGGTCCGTCTAGCTCTCCAGAGATTACGCTTCCACTCCGCGTAATCGGGCGCACCTCGCCCCCGG
Source organism: uncultured Bdellovibrionales bacterium (assembly GCA_964413875.1). GTDB lineage: Bacteria > Bdellovibrionota_C > UBA2361 > UBA2361 > OMII01 > OMII01. The sequence continues at coordinate 8,844 of CAYPUA010000001.1, read as the reverse complement.
TCGAGTCACCGCCAGCCGAGCCCTTCACGCCGTCACGCGTTGTGAAGAGCGTGAAGGTGCCTTGCGTGCCCCGCAGGTCGGGAGTGCACATTGCTGAGAGGATATTCCCCTTGAACTTCTCCGGCGGGTACGAGATCGGAACACGGATGATGTTCGCCATGATATTTCGTGCGCCGAGCAGCTTCCAGAAGGGCTGAGAGCGCCGCATCAGGCGAACCTGAGAGCGAGTGCGCGGGATCCTGAAGGGCCCAATCTTGATCTCTTTCGTGGTGGTCTCTGTCTTTACCGCCGAGAGCTCAGGGAGGCAGAAGCGCTTGTCGCGCGTCAGGAAGTCAAAGATGTTGTGCGCGCCCGGGTTCACGCCGGTCTGGAAGGTGGACCACGCAACTGGGGAGAGCGCGGGCAGAGTCGTGGCGAGGCGGGCGTAGGCGCCCTGCTCCTTGAGCTGCTTGAAGTTCGGCAGGCGCCCCTCAGCCATGTAGCTCTCGAGGAGCTTCGGGTCGAGGCCATCGAGACCGAGGATGACAACGCGCTTCGCCCGGGCATTCTTCGGCCGGCCGTTTCCGCGCAGGAGCAGCCATAGGTTCTGCAGCGGCCAGAGCAAGATGGTGAACACGCCGAGAACGATCGTAAGCAGGAACACAGCACCTGAGCCAAGGAACGCAAAGCCCGCCCCGGGGCCGATGTAGGCGAAGCATTCGCTAAGCGGAGCAACGGTTGCTACCAGGAGCGCTGCGAAAAACCGGAACCAACCTTTCATTGCCTCACCTTCTTTGCGCTGTGCTGACTACTGCAGGTACCCGAGGGTCTTGAGCTGCTCAATCGTAGAGTCTTTCATCTGGGCGCGAGCTGTCTCGCTGCCCTGGATTCTGCCCTCAAGCGCGTAGCGGTTTGTCTCAGTCAGCTCGTTGCTGAGGGTAGCAACTACCTCCTGGTCCGTTATTGAGCGCTGCTCTAGCGGATCCTTCCTGAAGTCAAAAACTCCGAGAACTTCGTCGGAATCGTTCGGGTTCGTCTGGCGGATGAGCTTAAGCCCGTCCGGGGTGGTGAAGGCCTTCTGGGTAAAATCCTTCTGGATCTCGGTAAAGACACCGTCGCGAGCCTCAAGCGCTGCGTCGTTGAAAAGCGAGACGCCAGGGAGCCCTGCGGGAACTTCAATACCAGCGGCATCGAGCGCTGTGGGGAAGATATCTACTGTGCTCGCGGTGACATCGACGACTCGCGCAGCCTGGGTCTTGGGCGACTTCACAAACAGCGGAACGTGGACCTCTTCGTTGAAGAGCTGGTGCCCGTGACCGTGCTGGCCGTGCTCCATAAACTGCTCGCCGTGGTCTGCAACCACGATGATCGTCAGGTCATCGTACAGCCCCTGCTCTTTGAGGTGGCTAAAGAGCGCTCCGATCTGGGCGTCCATGTACTGAATCTCGCCGTCGTACAGGTTCATCCGGCCGAGCTCCTTCGGGGAGTAGGTGCGGTCCGGCACATCGCCCGTGAAAGACGTCTTGTACTTCCCTGGAGGATTGTACGGGTCGTGCGGATCCAAGAAGTGCAGATACACGAAGAAGGGTTTCCCCTGCTCTGCCAGCTCGTCGATCTTGGCGGTGCCGATCTTCACGATCTCTTCCGCCGGCGCACGCGACGCAAACGTAAACGTGTCGAAGCCCTGCTGGTAGCCAAACTCTTCCGTTATCCAAGGGTTCGGCGAGACAGCCGCTGTGGAGAATCCGTTAGCCTTGAATGTCTCTGCGAGCGTGGTGAGGTTCTGATCGAGCTTCACCGCCATCTGCTTAACTTCGTCGCGCCGATTCGGCGGCATCCAGCCGTGTGTCGCCGGGTAGACACCCGTGAACATCGACGCGACCGAGGGCGGGGTCCATGGGGCGGCTGTGACCGCATACGAAAACTTCACGTTGTCACGCGCGAACTGGTCGAGCACTGGGCTTGTGTCGCGCTCGTAGCCGTAGGCTCCCAAGTGATCGGCGCGCAGGGTGTCTAGCATCAGCACTAGCACGCTGCGCTTGGCGACGTTGGCGGACTGAAACCTGCCGATAACGAGCGCGGTTACCACAGCCAGCGAAGCGATCAGGAGAGCTCGACGTTTGTTCATACTTCTTACCTACTTCCGTGAGGTTAGGGGCTTGAAAAAGACCTCGGGAAGTATACCCGAAGGCTCGACCTTGAAACACCGGTGAGGGGAACAATTTAGGCGCGGCGCCAGGATTACCCCTTCAAGAGTAATAAGGCTTCGAACCGCAGTAATCAAGGGACCTTAACCCTGCCCAGGGAGCCTCGGGCTATCTCCAGGGCTGAAATCTTGTTCAGAAAAAACTACCGGGACGAAAAAGGGGAGCATCCTTTCCGCCGGGCGGTATGCTGCGGGGCTGGCAATTGCTAAACTTCGGAGATGCAAAAAAAGATCCTCGCCACTATAGCCGCAGCCCTCGTACTAACGGGAGCTGCAAGATTCGGTTGGGCGATGGGCACCCCGCCATTCGATACCGTTCTCCGCAGCTTCCTCGGAGAGGAAACGCGCACAGCCATACGTAACGCAGGCTGCCTCGCCCGCACGGATACCATAACGGTTTCTTCAACATACCGCAGGAACCGCTCGCGTCGAGCGATCGAGGGCGCGGACATCACCACCTCGTTCTCGTTCCAGGGCCGCAACCGCAAGGGCGAATCCACCCTCATCACTGTTAGCCTTGGACAGAAAACCGATGCAGACGGGACAGTCACCTCCAGCCGGACGCTGGCTGAACTCCTGGCTCAAGTGAACGCTGAGCTAGCAGCGAGACGGTTCTACCGCGGAGTCGAACGCGTGCGTGGTCCGGTGCAGATAAGCTTCTCCCCAGGCGACCTTTTTGAGCGCTCGGTGCGGCTCGCGCCCACCGAGGGATTCTTCTTTGAGATCTGCGACCAGCAGTAGGCCCCGAGAGACTCCACGGCGCGCTAAAGGTTTCCGACTACCTTACTTGAGGGATCCTCTGAGCCGAAGGCGAGGTCGTTGCGGCACGCAACGAAGCTAGGGTTATCGAAGCCCGCTTTTCCGTACGTCAGCGGCTCCCCCGAGTCAGCCACGACTAGCTTGCAGCCAGACTCCTCAAGGATACAGTGCCCTGCCGCAGTGTCCCACTCCATCGTTCGGCCAAACCGAACGTAGAGGTCCGCGACTCCCTCCGCAACGCGGCAAAATTTGATCGCTGAGCCACAACGAACACGCTTTGAGACGCCCTGTGCCGTGAGCCACTGGTCGCCTGCATCAGAGCCGTGCGAACGGCTAACCGCCGCGATCAGGCTCTGCGTGGTGCGGGTATTCCTAATAGGGGCAGCCGAATCTCCAACGATGCGGAGCGCTCCACAGCCTTTGATGGCGGCGTACACCTCCCCTGAGAACGGTATCGCGATCACTCCGAGTACCGGCACACCACCCGACACGAGCGCTATGTTGACGGTGAACTCTCCGTTCTTGGCGAGAAACTCCTTGGTGCCATCGAGCGGGTCAACCAGCCAGAAGAGCGGTGCCGCCGTCGATTCGGCTGACACGCTCTCCTCGCACACAACCGGAATGCCAGTGATGCTGAGCTCACGCTCGATGAGAGATGCTGCGGCGAGGTCGGCTTCGGACACTGGAGAGCCGTTTTCCTTCTCCTGCTGCTCAACGGTCGGTCGCGAATAGACCTCCATGATGACCGCTGAGGCACGGCGGGCAACGGCGACCACGAAGTCGAGCCCACCGAAGGACTCTACTTTGGCAGCCCACTCAGAGGCGCCGGGAATATCTTGGTTCGCGGGGGGTCGTAACGGCATCCGACAATAGTACCCGCCCGTGAATTGTATGTCGACACGGCGGAATCGGCGCTGATATCTTCCAAGAAGGCTGGGCGCTTAGCGGCTCAACCCCACGATTTTCGGAAAAGACCATGACCGGCACAGTTGACCTCTCGTTCTCTAGCGACGGACTCGTTGCAACACTTACCTTAGGCACCCCAGAGGAGCGTGCTATCACCCTCACCCCGGCCCGGATTGCCTCCTTTGTTGCTGCCCTCTCAAAGGTCGCCCAGTCAAACGCCCGTGGCCTCGTTATCCGAGCCCCTTCAATCGACTCCTTCTGCGTTGGCGCCGATATCTCTCTCATCCAAGGGGTGACGGAACCTGCAAAGGGCGCAGAGCTGGCTGCCCAAGGACAGCGCGCCTACGACCAGCTTGAGGATCTTGGCATTACGACTGTCGCGGCGATCGGCGGCCCGTGCGTCGGTGGCGGCTGCGAGATGGTGCTCGCGTGCAAGTACCGCATCATCGCCGACCTGCCCGCTAGCTCAATTGGCTTGCCTGAAACGAAGCTCGGAATCCTTCCAGGCTTCGGGGGGACGTACCGCCTGCCGCGCGTGGTGGGGCTTCCGAAGGCTCTCGACATAATTCTCGCCGGCAAGACTCTCAAGGCCTCGCAGGCGCTCAAAGCCTCGCTAGTAGACGAAGTTGTGTCGGCAGAGAAGATCTTTGCGCGCGCCGAGGAGATCGCGCGAGGGCAGCGTCTGCCTAAGCCCCGCAAGCTGCGCTTCGCTGATTGGCTGCTCTCGTCAAATCCGCTCGGGCGCTCTTTTGTTCGAAGCCGTGCTCGCTCTGCCATGATGGCCCAAACCAAAGGCTTCTACCCTGCCCCACCGAAAGCGCTTGACTTAACCGTCTCAGGACTCGGACGGAGTCGCGTTGACGCGCTCGGAATCGAGGCTCGAGAGCTTGGGAACCTGATCGTTACCCCTGAGAGCAAGTCCCTCGTCCACATATTCTTCCTGACTGAGGCATCCAAGGCTCTCGGCAAGTCAGCTCGCAAAGACGTAGAGAAGATGCACGCCCTGATAGTCGGCGCCGGCACGATGGGCGCTGGCATAGCTGGAGCCCTAGCTCGCTCCTCGCACCAGGTGATCGTGAAAGACACTTCAGAGAGCTCGCTCAAGCGCGGCAAAGACCACGTAACGAAAGAGCTCTCGAAGCTGCGCTACCTCTCCTCATTCGAGCGCGCGGCGGTCGCCAACCGCATCGACTGGCTGCAGTTTTCAAGCGACACGGTGTCGCGTTCTGGAATCGTCATCGAGGCTGTGTTCGAGGACATGGGGCTCAAGAAGAAGATCTTCTCCGGGCTCGCCAAAGAGGTCTCACCCACCTGTATCCTGGCCTCCAACACCTCTTCCCTTTCAGTCACTGAGATGGCGAAGGAGCTCCCGCACCCGGAGCGCTTCGTTGGGATGCACTTTTTCAATCCCGTCGAGAAGATGCCCCTCGTCGAGATCATTCGTGGCGAGAAGACCAGCGAAGAGACGATAGCGAAGGTTGCTGCGCTCGCCACCGAGATGGGGAAGTTTCCGATCGTTGTGAGTGACGTGCCGGGCTTTCTTGTAAACCGCATCCTTATCCCGTACCTCAACGAGGCAGTGTACCTGCTTCAGGAAGGGCACTCGGTTCAGGAGATCGACGGCGCAGCGCTTGCCTTCGGCATGCCGATGGGACCGATCCGCTTGCTCGATGAGGTCGGGCTCGATGTTGCAGCACACGTGTCAAAGATTATGGTTAATGGCTACGGCGAACGCATGGCTGTGCCGAACTTCGCCGAGAAGCTGATGGAGCTCGGGCGCAAAGGGCGAAAGTCTAACGCCGGCTTCTTCGACTACGTCGGCAAGGAGAGCAAGCCGTGGGAGGGGCTCGCATCCGCGCTCGGCCTTCCGGGCAAGCCTGAAACGGCCGCCTCACGCGAGGAGATCGCAGAGCGGCTCGTGTACCACCTCGTCAACGAGGCGATGAAGTGCCTGGACGAAGGGGTAGCGGGTGGTGACCGCGAACTGGCCGCTAAACAGATCGATCTCGGAACCGTGATGGGGATCGGATTCCCGCCCTTCAGGGGTGGAGTGCTGCACTTTGCGCACAACCGTGGGCTTGCGCTGATTCACTCGAAGCTCATCGAGCTGGAGCGTCGCTTCGGACCTCGGTACTCGCCATTCTCTCTGCCGGTAGAGCGGGCGGTTTCTCAGTAGCCATGCAGTGACTCCTGGCGCTCGGCAATGTCACTAAGCACGCAGCCCCGCTTGATTTTCTCTGGCTTTTGACAAGCCCCCGGGAGAGGAGCATCTTTTTCACCTCTTTGGGAAGATGCTCGGCTGACAGGTTTTCTCGGGAGCTCCCACCGCTGCAGGCGAGCCTGCTACGGTGAGAGCTCCCGCACTTCGCGGCGCTCGTGCTTTGTAGGAGGTCCGCTCTTGGAAAGCTCTGACAGGATAGAACGGGCGAACGATCTGATACGTCGCATCGCTGACAAGCAGCGGCGCCAGGCTGAACACCGGCGAAAAGCGATTGTGGCAAGACTTGAGCGCGCAAGCCTCGAAGTTGAGCTTCGTTCGCTTCTCGGCTCGGCTTCGGACGTTGAACGGCGCACTATTGATGCCGCCCTCAACCGTCAACGGAGAAGGTTTAAGCTCCCTCAGGAGAAGCACCTGTGGAAGGATCTGCTAACTGCGCCAACGACTGACTCGTAAAGAGCGTCTGTCGTTGCTCCGAGGGAGATCGCCGCACAGTGTTTGACTGTGTTTTCTTGGCCGAGCATCTCCCCCCATTATCCCGCTATTTCAGAGCATAAACGACTTTTTCTGGCTAATTCCGACAGCCGCTGGAACTTTTTTTTCTTAACGGATTCGGGTGTGGGAGGCTTGCGCCGTATCGGCGTAGCCGGGGTCCCTCGGCCGCCTTCATATGGGAAGAGTCGTACGGCCAGGTTTTTTCAGGCTCTCTTTCCGCCACGCAGCGGCGTGACGGCGAGAGAGCCTGATGTGCGCCAGGTTCTTGAATTTTTTCACGCGCACTCTGAGGGCAAACATGGCCAAAAGAGTCAGCACGGCAGTTCTGGAAGCAGAGACTTTAGTGGAAGAGCTTCGGCTCTTGCTCCGTCAGATCCGCAACCGGGTCCGCGAGAAAGACGAGCTGCGAAAGCAGATTCTCAACTTGCGAGTCTTGGTTTCGAATCGCGGTCTCCGCGTGCGGCGACTGCTCACGGACGCAACCGCTCGCGAGCAGAGCTCGATCCGCGGAATCCTTTCCAGAAAAGCGATTGGGGCATCTTCTCGACGAGACAAGATGCTCTTCATCGAACTCGGCGACTGCAGGCGCAAGCGCAAACGCGGACGGCCTCGAAAAGAAAGGGGCTAGTCCGAGGCAGAGGGAGACGAGGCTTCGATGCTCGTTCTTACGGTTGAAGCTGTACGACTCTCTCCCGCCTACTTTCTGGGAGATTCTGCGCGCGATTGCTGCCGCTACGCTGCGTCACGAACACCGAGATTCCAGCGGCGATAGAAGTTGTTAAGCGCACCGCTGTGGGCTTGGTCAACTCGGTCGAGGACCTGGCCAAGAACGCAGCGCTGCTCTTCTGTGAGGATCGCCGGATTCGGGAGCTGAGCCACCATAGCGAGGGCGATCTCCTCTGGGTGCACCAGCGACTTAGCTGACTCCGAGAACTTCTGGGCGAGGCCCAGGATATCGATCACGACATTGTGCTCAATCGCCGCCTGAAATGACGACGCAAGCTCGCGCACGATACGGTGCACTATCGACGGCGAAACCTCACCGGGATAGTTCGAGATGCCAAAGCTCCAGCCATCCATCTCTATCTTAAAAACTTCGTCGTACCTTCCGATCACCGCAAACATTGCTCTCTCCTGTTACAGCGCCAATCCAAGCTCAAGCAGCTTGCTCGGATCGACCTCTTTCTCCGGAATATCTGAGAACCGGTTCACAATCGGCTTTGGAAAGCCGATCGGCTCCTTCTCCTCGTTTAGCTCCAAATCGCTCAGGATCTGCTCCTGCGTTGCCTGCACTACGTACGCAAGCATCAAGGTCTTAATGTCTTCAAGAGCCTTGAGCTCCGCCGCCGGGTCGAGTGAATCCGGGAGTCGCGTAAGCTTCTTTAGCTCGTTGTACGACGCCGCACCCTGACGGATAAGGAAAAGCCGAATGTCGTCTAGCTCGGAGGGTTCGAGACCTAAGCGCTTTAGATTTGCGCCGATCAACTGTGCAGCGAAAATAACCCATGACTGCTGCGCCGACTGTGCGATCCTGGCTAGCTGCTGCGCGTGCGCCTGTTTCCTTGAGACCTGCTGCTGCGTGGGCGGACGCTCTCGATTGTCTCGGGACTCAGCTCCGGCGGCCTGCGGCGAGAAGCGCGGCGCCTCGCTCAGCGCGGCATCGAAGGCACCACGCACGAGTGTTACGGCGTCTTGAGTCTTGGAGGCTTGCGACTGCTGCGCGCGAGTCTCCTTAGTGGACGTCTCGGTTCCGGTCCCCTTGAAGGTGCTTCCATCCTTTGCGCCAGCTGCCTGCTCTTCAACGGATTTAAAAAAGCGTTCGAATCGCTCGTCGAGAATTCCAGCGATGCGCGACTTAAGGGTCGGCATGAGCCGCCCAGCCAGCGCCTGCGTCTGGCCAGCCGCAAGCTTCGAGGTCCACAGGAGGTCATCCTGCTTCGCCGCGTGCTCCTGCGATCGCTGCTCTATCTTCGTCTCTGCCATAACCCTAAGGGCATGAAAAAACTTGCTACACCGCGGCAGTTAGCCCCGCCTCGGCTGATTCAACCGGTCCTTTTCTGTTATTCCCGGTCGGATTCGAACCGTTGCATAACGATCGCGACAAAAACCCCTAATCGGTCATCTACTTGATAGTGCTACAGGAAAAAGAGGGTGAAACTCTTGCAACCTAGGGCAGTTGGCACTATGTTTTCGATAACTTAGCGGGGTATAGCTCAGTCCGGCTAGAGCGCACGGTTCGGGACCGTGAGGTCGAAGGTTCAAATCCTTTTACCCCGATTTC